>NZ_JBITLU010000003.1:0-739044 GCF_044465525.1 Nonomuraea sp. NPDC049646
TCCGGCGGATACGACTTCATCGCCACGTGGAACTCCTTGTCTCCGGATCTCCATCATCCGGTACTCAAGGTGTCCACACCTCGGGGGCAGGGCCCTCCATCACGAGGAGCTCGACGAACCGTACGACCACGCCGGCGCAGCCTTACCGGGACTGGAAGCCACAAACCAGAACCCCTTGAACGATCCGATCTTCGCTCGCCGGCGCATCGCCCAGCTGGTCGCCGAACTCGCCACGAAAGACCGCGAACTCCAGACAGAGCGGACACTCACCCGCTGCCTGACATCCATGGTGCGCAACTACGAGAAGGAGCTGGGGCGTCCGCTCGCCCCGCCGCCCCAAGTGCTGCACTCCATGACGGTCCGGTGCGGACGCATGCACGCCGTCGCCATCACCGCAGGCGCCCACGAGCTTGTCGTCGTCGCCCCGCCTGACGGATTCGACGACCCCGACGAGGCGTATCGCAACATCACCGCCCACTACCGGGGGGACGACAACTGATGGGCCGACACGAACTCAACGAGTACGAGGTGCGGGAGGTCAGCCCCGCCTATGCGCTCGCCGTCGCTCGCCGCGACCCGCCAGACGATCCCAACGGCAAGGTGATCGTCGATGTGGACGCGACGCTGCGTGGACAAGAGCGCGAAGACGCCATCGAGGTGGCCCTGGAGCCTTTCCGGCGCGGCTGGCGCGAACTGATCCCGCTGCTGCTGATCAGCATCGCGCACACGCCACGCCGCACAGTGGCCACCGCCGCCAGCATGAGCGCCGTGGCCGTACTCGGCATGGCCACCCTCACCGTCAGCAGCCCCATCCACGACCAGGTCCCGCCGTCGCACGCAATCGCCATCCCCCAGGCCGCGCCCGCCCTGACCGACCCTGCCGCCTCCCACCCGCCCACACCCACCCAGCCGAAGCCGGTAACCGGCTCCCCGGTGCCCGGCCCGTCGCCGGTCCTTGAACCGGCGGCTGAGGGGCCCACGCCGGCGTCAGACTCCGAACGGCAAGCTGCCGACGACTCCGGGGACGTCCCCGCCGTCGAGCATGGCACAGCGGCGCCGCACACCCCCACATCGGAGGGGCGCCCGCCCGCGGCGGACACATCGCCAACCGGCCCACCACGGCCTACCGCCTCCCCTACAGTGGAGGCGCCCCAACCAGCCCCCAAGTCGACGACCCCGCCCGCCGCGGCGAATCCCGACCCGACGCCTGCATCCGCGCCTGAGCCCAAGCCGACGAAGTCGAGTCCGGACGTCGGTGTGAAGGTCAAGGCGGGCGACAAGAACGTCGCCGACGTGGAAGTGGACGTGGACGACCTTGAAGCCAACGTTGGCGTCGGCGACCTGAATATCGACGTGGACCTCGACGACCTGAAGGTTGGCGTCGGCGACCTCAAAGTTGACCTGCTCGGCCGCGACTAAGGAGCACCCCCCATGGCACACCTCCGCCACATGGAAAACGGACGCTGGCAGGCCACCGTCCGCCTCCCCGACGGCCGCCGCCGCTCCGCCACCCACACCACGCGGCACGCGGCCAGCGAATGGGGCGACCACATGGAGATCGCCGCCAGCCACCTCGCCGACGCGGCCCCCGGCGCGACGTTCACATGGACGACCGAGGGGCTCGATATCCACATCCCCGACTCGATGATCACAATGGACATGGCAACGAAGTTGGAGCAGACCCTTCACCGCGTCCTCGGCCAGGACATCTGATGGCGTCCTACCGGCAGCTTCCGTCCGGCAAGTGGCAGGCCACCGTCTACAAGCCGGACGGCAAGCGCGTCACCAACACGAACCGGCTCAAGTCGGTGGTCAAGGCGTGGGCCACCGACCTCGAAGCCAAGTACGCGCGCGGCGAGCAGCGCGACCCGCGCGCCGGCGAAATCACCATCCGCGACTGGTACACCAAATGCCTGGAGATGAGCGGCGGCGAGCTGCCCACCTTGGACAAGCAGGGGTCGCTGTGGCGGACGCACTGCGAGCCGGCGTGGGGTGATTGGCCGCTCAACGCCGTCACCCGCGAGCAGGCGGTCGCCTGGGCCAAGAGCCTGCGGTCGAAACGGCGGGCCAACGTCAGCAGGAAGAGTGCCGGCCCGGCGCCGCTGCTGGCGCCGCGGACGATCCACGACATCGCGTTCGTGATGACCGCCCTGTACAAGATGGCGATGGAGGCGCGGCCACCGCTGATTGATCACAGCCCGTTCGAGAAGCTGCCGCTCCCGAAGATCGAACCGGGCGAGATCAAGTTTTATGAGCGTCGCCAGGCGTACGCGCTGTACGACGCGGTGGAGGCGCACTCTGGGTCGCTGGCCCGGCTGCTGGTCGAGCTCGGTATGGATGTCGGGTTGCGGCAGGGGGAGATTTTCGGGTTGCACGCCGACCAGGTGGATGTGATCCGCCAGCAGATCGCGGTCGTGCATGTGATGACCCGGCATGGGCTGCGGCCGTACCCGAAGTCGCGCATGTCGAATCGGGTGGTGCCGGTGCCGCCGACGGTGATGGAGCATCTGGCGCCGCTGGTGTCGGAGACGGCGTGGGCGGCCGAGTGCACCTGCCGGACCATCCTCCAGGACGGGACGGTCAAGGAGAGCTGTGGCCCGTGCCCGGGGTTGATGTTCCCTGCGCCGGAGGGCGGCCCGATCGACGATGGCAACTTCCGGGAGCGGGTTTGGTATGCGGGGGTGGCTCGGGCGCGGACGTGCGGGCACAGGGCTTCTCAGGACTCTCCGTGGCATGAGGAGCCGGGCTGCCGCCCGCGGTCGTGTGACGTGAAGGCGCACATGATCCCGAGGTGGTCGCCTCATGTGATGCGGCACACTGCTGCGTCATGGTTGGTGCAGGCGGGCGTGTCCCTTTACGAAGTACAGATGCTGCTTGGTCACGAAGACCCGCGCACTACGCAGCGTTACGCCCATCTGATGCCAGGGGCTCATGACGCGGTGCGCCGTGCGTGGGCCGCTCGTAACGATCACGCACGCACAACGCACGCCCTCCCCCAGAACGCAGAAATCCCCGGAAGATGATCTCTTCCGGGGGCTATCCTGTCTGGTGGGCGATACTGGGATCGAACCAGTGACCTCTTCGGTGTGAACGAAGCGCTCTCCCGCTGAGCTAATCGCCCGCCCTGTCGGCGCCTTGCGGTGCTGACGGGGAAAACCATACCGCACTCTCGGGGTGGTGGCGAAACGGAGCGGTCGCGGGGCGATCTTCGGGAGCTCCGGGCGCGAGGGATTCGAGCGAAAGGCGGCGGTTGCCCGTCGGCGTGGTGGGTCGGTGTCATACCATCGTCGTGTCCCGGAAGACACCGATCGCGATCTTTTCGGTAGAAACGTTCTTGGTCGAGCCCGTCGGGGCAGGCTCTACAACAGCAAAACCCTCGCAAATACGACCCGATTGATGCCGTTTAGCCAGGTAGATGCCTAAATGTCCAGCTGTGATGTGCGTTACAGAAGGCCCTTGAGGCGGAATCTTTCCTACAGGTTTCTTCGTTCCGCGTCATAGCTCAGGACGAAGTCCGTCAGAGCAGTGAAAGCCCCGAAGAGGGGACCTACGACGAAAAGGTTTGGCTGACGATGAACAGCACCACCGTCTCCGCCGAGCTTGGCCTTCGGCTAGTGGTCCCCGACCGTACTACCGTCCCCCTGCTCGCCGGACTGAGCTACACAGCCGACGATCCGTATGCCATCCGCATGGCCTTCCACGTAGGGAACGACGAGCCGGTCGAGTGGATCTTTGCTCGTGAACTGCTGACCGTAGGCATCGTGCGGCGGGTCGGCGACGGCGACGTGCAGGTGTGGCCCGCACGCGCCGATGGCGAGCGCACCCTGCACATCAGCCTCACCTCGCCGTTCGGGCAGGCGCTCTTCGAAGTGCCGCTGGCCCCCCTCACGGAGTTCCTCCACCGGACGTACGAGAAGGTGCCGGCGGGGCGCGAGACCGACTTCATGGACCTGGACGCCGAGCTCACCAACATGCTCTGGCCGTCCTGAACCAGCGCACCCGAGGCCCCGGCGTCCACCCCGACGCCGGGGCCTAGGCATGTGCGGCGTCAGGACGGGAGGGACGGGAGCGTGGTCGCGGCCTGGCGCATGCGTTCGATCTCGATGCTCTGGCCGGAGTAGACGTCCCTGGCCAGCAGGCGCATGCGGTAGTCGCGGCCGCCGGCCAGCTCCTCCCCCGCCATCTTCACCGCCCCCTGGTGGTGCCTGGTCATCAGGGTCAGGAAGAGCCGGTCGAACGCGGCCCCCTTGGCCCCGCGCAGGGCGTTCAGCTGCTGTTCGGTGGCCATGCCGTAGCCGGCCGCCGCGCCGTGGTCGTGGCCGTCGGGGGCCTGGCGGCCGAGTTCGGCGAGCCAGACGGTCATGGACCTGATCTCGGGGGTCTGGGCGGCGGTGATCGAGCGGGCGAGCGCACGGATGACCGGGGTGGTCGTACGGGCCTCGACCAGGGAGGTCATCTCCAGCGCCTGCCGGTGGTGCGGGATCATCGCCTCGGCGAAGCGCACGTCGGCGGCGAGGGTGGGGGCCGGGCTCGGGCCGACGCGTTCCCCGGGGGTCGCCGTCCGGGCGGGAGCTCCGGGGCTGGCGGGCACCAGGACGGGGGCGTCCGTCCCGACGGCCGGGATGTCCGGGACGGGCGGCTGAGAACAGGCCGAAAGCGCAAATGTCATCACAACTGTGATGGAGATCGTACGCGGCCACCAACGTGCTGGCATAACTTCCATAGTGAGCCACGAGAGTTAAAGGGGACGCGTGTTGATCTTCGCCAAGTTGCGCGGAGCGGTGCTGTGCGCGGCGTTGTTGCTGGCCTCGGCGTGCGCGGCGGAGCCGCCGTCGGCCGGTGATCCGGGGCCGGCCTCCGCGCAGGAGAGCGGCACGGCGTCGGGCACGGCGTCCGGCACGGCGTCAGGCACGGGCAAGGTGCTGACCAGCGCCAACGTCAAGCACGTGGCGAACGTCCCGCGCTCCGGCCCGTTCGCCGGGGACGACGACTTCAACACCGACCTGGCCTTCCAGGGCGATTACGCGTTCGTCGGGAACTTCGCCGGTTTCACGATCTACGACATCAGCGACCCGGCCAAGCCGAAGACGGTGAGCCAGGTGTCCTGCCCGGCGCAGCAGAACGACGTCAGCGTGCACGGCGACCTGCTGATCCTGTCGATCGACGAGCCGCGCGACGGCGAGGGCTGCGACTCCGGCGAGACCTCCCGCGCCTGGGAGGGCCTGCGCCTGTTCGACGTCAGCGACAAGAAGAGCCCCCGCTACGTCGGCGCGGTGCGCACGGACTGCGGCTCCCACACGCACACCATGGTGCCCGCGGACGACAAGCTCTACGTCTACGTCTCCTCCCCCGGCCCCGAGCCGGACTCGCAGACGTGCCCGGCGCCGCACCAGAACATCCAGATCGTGGAGATCCCGCTCGACGACCCCAGGTCCGCCAAGGTCGTGGCGCAGCCGAACATCTTCCCCCAGCAGCAGAACACCGAGATGTTCGCGGGCTGCCACGACATCACCGCCTACCCGGAGAAGAAGCTCGCCGCGGCGGCCTGCTTCGGCGACGGCGTGCTGCTCGACATCTCCGACCCGGTCAAGCCGCGGGTGATCCAGCAGATCCGCGACACCGAGAACTTCCAGATCTGGCACTCGGCGACGTTCAACAACGACGCGACGAAGGTCGTCTTCGGCGACGAGCTGGGCGGCGGCAGCCAGGCCACCTGCGACCCCGGCACGCCGCGCACCAAGGGCGCCGACGCGGTGTACGACCTGGTGAACGGCAAGCTGGAGCGCCGCGGCTACTTCAAGATCCCGCGGAACCAGGAGAAGGACGAGAACTGCGTGGCCCACAACGGCTCGCTGGTCCCGGTGAAGGGCCGGGACGTCATGGTGCAGTCGTGGTACCAGGGCGGGGTGTCGATCTGGGACTTCACCGACTCGGCCGCGCCGAAGGAGATCGGCTTCTTCGAGCGGCGCCGGTACCCGGAGGGCGGCATCGCCGGCTCGTGGTCGGCCTACTACTACAACGGCTACATCTACTCCAGCGACATGCGCGAGGGCCTGGACGTGCTGCGCATCGACGACCCGATCACGGATCCGGCCAAGCAGGTGAAGATGGCCGACTTCAACGTACAGACGCAGAAGTCGTACTGACGGATGAAGGGACAGGGCCCCGGAGGCGGGGCCCTGTCGAGGGCGGGTCAGGGGTTGAGGTCGGCGGCGGCGCGCTCGGCGAAGATCCGCATGGCCTTGGCGGTGATCGGGCCGGGCGCGGCGGGCAGCTCGGTCCGGTCGACCAGCCTGATCGGCTGGATGTCGCGGGTGGTGGAGGTGAGGAACGCCTCCTCGGCCTCGTACAGGGCCTGCAGCGGGACGTCGGTCTCCTCGCCGCCGCACCATTCGAGCACCAGCGCGCGGGTGACGCCGGCCAGGCAGCCGGAGGCGAGCGTGGGGGTGATCAGGCGGCCGTCGCGCACGATGAAGATGTTGGAGCCGGTGCCCTCGCACAGGTCGCCCGCGAGGTTGCCGAAGATCGCCTCCCCGGCGCCCTGGTTCTTGGCGTGCAGCAGGGCCTTGGCGTTGTCGCCGTAGGAGGTGCTCTTGACGCCGGACAGCGCGCCGCGCTCGTTGCGCGGCCAGGGGACGACGGCCACGTTGGCGGTCTCGGGGAACGGCTTCTGCTCGTCGATGATGACGATCGAGGTGGTGCCCTGGTTGCCCCGGTCGGAGCCGAGCGGGCCCGGACCGCTGGTGTAGGTGATGCGGATGCGGCCGAGCGACCAGGCGGGGGCGGCCGCCAGCAGCTTGCCGACGCCTTCGGCGATGGCCTCGACGTCGGGCTCGGGCAGGTCCATGCGCTGGGCCGAGAGGGTGAGCCGGTCGAGGTGCCGGGTGAGCGCGAACGACTCACCGTCGACGATCTTGATCGTCTCGAAGACGCCGTCGCCGACCATGAGCCCGTGGTCGAACACGGAGACGGTGGCCTGCGCGGGGTCGATCAGTTCCCCGTTGACCCAGACAGGGATGTTCATGCGTTTCCTCCTGAGGATGCCAGTGAGATGAGCCTGGACGCCTTCAGCTCGGTCTCGGACCATTCACGCGCGGGGTCGCTGCCCCACGTGATGCCCGCGCCGGTGCCGAAGCGGATCTCGCCTGCTGAGATCCAGAATGTTCTGATGCCCACGGCCAGCGCCGCCCTGCCCCGGTCGGCGTCGACCCAGCCCACGGCACCACAGTAGGGCCCCCGGGGGACCGGTTCGAGCTCATTGATGATGCGCAGAGCGGACGACTTGGGCGCGCCCGTGACAGACCCGGGCGGGAAAGTGGCGGCGAACAGCTCCGGCCAGCCCGCTCCGGGCGCGAGCCTGGCCCGCACGGTGGAGACGAGGTGGACGAGACCCGGATGCTCCTCGACCGCGCACAGGGAGGGCACCTCGACCGAGCCGACCGCCGCGACCCGGCCCAGGTCGTTGCGGACCAGGTCGACGATCATGACGTTCTCGGCGTAGTCCTTCTCCAGCAGGTCGGCGGCGGTGACGCCGGTGCCCTTGATGGGGCCGGACTCCACGACGTCGCCCTCGCGCGACAGGTAGAGCTCCGGCGAGGCCGACACCACGCTCAGGCCGGGCACGTCGACGACGGCGGCGTACGGGGCCGGGTTGCCCTCGGCCAGCCGCGCGGCCAGCGCCAGCGGGTCGGCGCCGGGCGGGACGGGAGCGGACAGGACGCGGCAGAGGTTGGCCTGGTAGACCTCGCCCCGCTCGATGCGGTCGCGGATCGCGCGCACGCCGCGCTCGTAGGCGGCCCGGTCGAGCGAGGTATGCCACTGGCCCGGATGTGGACCGTGCCAAGGGCTCCTGGGCGAGGGCAGCGCGGACGGGCGCACGCGGTCGAAGCGGGCGCAGGTCGCCTTGCCCTCGTAGTCGACGACGACGGCCCACCAGCCCTCGCCGTCGAGGGCGGCGAGGTCGGTCGTCACGTCGCGGAGTCCGGTGGCGAGCTGACCGTTTAAGTGGGCGAAACCGTCGTACACATCTCCCATTGTCCCAGCATTTCGACCAGTTCCAGCGCCGAGGGCAGGGGAACCTCGGGAAGGGCCGCGTACACCGTGCGGACGGGGGTGGTCTCGCGCAGCGGCTTGAGCACCAGGTTCGGCGGCACCGCCCGCGCGGCCAGCTCCGGCACCAGCGTCACGCCGAACCCGGCGGCGACGAACCCGAACTTGCCCGACCATTCGGCCACCCGCAGCCCGCCGCGCGGCGTGAACCCGGCGGCGGCGCACGCGGCCACCAGCGGCGTCGGCTGCCCGCGCGGCGCGGCCTCGATCCAGCTCTCCTCGGCCAGATCGCGCAGGTCCACGTCGGGCTCGGCGGCCAGCGGGTGTCCGGCGGGCAGCGCGACGAGCAGCCGGTCCTGGCAGAGCCGGACGAGCCGGGCGTCCTCGGCGGGCAGCCCGGCCGGGTAGTCGCTGATCACCGCCACGTCGAGCGCCCCGGCGTGCAGGCGTTCCATGAGCCGCGAGGTCAGCGCCTCGGTCATCCGCAGCTCGACGCCGGGATGGGCGGCCAGGAAGCGCTTCAGCGTGGACGGCATGAGGTCGACGTTGGCGGTGGCGAACGCGCCCACGCGCAGCGTGCCGCCGCGCCCGGCGTGGATGGCGGCCAGTTCCTCGCCGGCGCGGGCCAGCCGGTCGAGCACGGCGACGGCGTGCCGGTGCAGGGCCGTGCCGGCGGGGGTCAGGCGCACGCCGCGCGGCAGGCGTTCGAACAGGGGGCCGCCGCCGGACCGTTCCAGCGCGGCGATGCGCCGGGAGACCGCGGACTGGGTGTAGCCGAGCAGCTCGGCGGCGGCGGTGAAGGAACCGCTCCTGGCCACCTCGTCGAAGAGGCGGAGGGCTTGGAGGTCGAAGGCATTCGTCTCATGCATGGCTGCCATGCAATCTAGTCGGTGGTGGAATACCTCGCATCCCTGTTGACTGTTCCCGTGATTGCATTTCTCGGACAGGGACGCATGGGCGTCCCCATGGCTCGGCGACTCGTGGAGGCCGGGCACAAGGTGACGACGTGGCGGCGTGGGGCCGGTGTGACGGTCGCTGAGGCGGTGGACGGCGCCGAGCTGGTGATCAGCATGCTCAGCGATCCGGCGGCGGTGCGCGAGGTGCTGACGGCCGCGCTGCCCGGTCTGCGGCCCGGCGCGACGGTGGTGGAGATGTCCACGATCGGCCCGGAGGCGGTGCTCGAGCTGCGCGCGCTGCTGCCCGCGTCGGTGGCGCTGGTGGACGCGCCGGTGCTGGGCAGCGTGGGCCCGGCGGCCGACGGCTCGCTGGTGGTGCTGGCCGGTGGTGACGTGTCGGGCTGCCGCGAGGTGTTGTCGGTCTTCGGCGGCGTGCGCGAGACCGGGCCGCTGGGGTCCGGCGCGGCGATGAAGGTCGCCGTCATGAGCGCGATCGTGCCCGCGCAGGTGCTGGTCGCCGAGACGCTGGCGTACGGGGCGGCGCACGGCGTGGACCGGGACGCGCTGCTCGACGTGCTGGCCGGCACGCCGCTCGGCCAGGTCGCCGAACGGCTGCGCACGCCCGCCGCCGAGACCCGCTACTCGCTCGGCCTGGCCGCCAAGGACCTGGAGCTGGCGGCGTGGGAGGGCGCGTCGATGGCCACGGCCGCCCGGCGGCGCCTGCAGGAGGCGCGGGCGGCCGGGCTGGGCGAGCGCGATCTGACGGCGGTGGCCGGGCACGTCGGCGGCGGCCCCTACACCGGCACCGGCACCGGCACCGGCATCGACACCGCGCCCGCTGCCCCCGCCGCGCGGGCGGTGCCGCTGAACCTGTCGACGATCCCGGCCACGAACGGCGCGTACTCGCACGCCGTGCGGGTCGGCGACATGCTCTACGTCTCCGGCCAGGCCGCCTTCGACGAGCAGGGGCGGGTGGTCGCCCCCGGCTCGCTGAAGGACCAGGCCGAGCACATCTTCGCGGTCACCACGCGCATCCTGGCCGACCAGGGCGCGACCTGGCGGGACGTCGCCTTCATCCGCACGTACCTGACGGACATGGACGACATCGTCCAGCTCAGGGACGTGCGCAACCGGTACGTCACCGGCACTCCCCCGGCCAGCACGACCGTCGAGGTGTCGAAGCTGTTCCGGCCGGGGCTGGTGATGGAGATGGACCTGATCGTCGCCCTCCCCCGCTGAGCGGGACGGGCTAGTCGAGCGGCCCGGTGACCGACTCCGCCGCGGCCACGACGCCGCCCTCGGTCACCAGCCGCACGGCGGACTCGATCTCCGGCGCGAGGAAGCGGTCGGGACCCGGCGCGGGCACGTTCTCGCGCAGCGCCCTGACCACGGCCGCGGTCGCCGGCGCGGGCTCCAGGGGGGCGCGCAGGTCGAGCGCGCGGGCCGCGGTGAGCACCTCGACGGCCAGCACCCGCGTCAGCCCGTCGATCGACCTGCGCAGCTTGCGCGCCGCCGACCAGCCCATGGAGACGTGGTCCTCCTGCATGGCCGAGCTGGGGATGGAGTCGACGCTGGCGGGCACGGCCAGCCGCTTCAGCTCCGAGACGATCGCGGCCTGCGTGTACTGGGCGATCATGTGGCCGGAGTCGACGCCGGGGTCGTCGGCCAGGAAGGCGGGCAGGCCGTGGTTGCGGGCCACGTCGAGGAAGCGGTCGGTGCGGCGTTCGGACATCGAGGCCAGGTCGGCGGCCACGACGGCGAGGAAGTCGAGCACGTAGCCCACGGGCGCGCCGTGGAAGTTGCCGTTGGACTCCACCCGGCCGTCGTCGAGCACGGCCGGGTTGTCCACGGCGCTGGCCAGCTCCCAGCCGGCCACGGTGGCGGCGTGCGCGATCGTGTCACGGGCGGCGCCGGCGACCTGCGGGGCGCAGCGCAGCGAGTACGCGTCCTGGACGCGGGTGCACGCCTGCGGGTCGCGGTGGCTGGCCATGACGCCGGAGCCGGCCAGGACCTTGGTCATGTTGGCGGCGGACCTGGCCAGGCCGGGGTGCGGGCGCAGGGCCTGGAGCTCGGGCATGAAGACGCGGTCGGTGCCGAGCAGCGCCTCGACGCTCATCGCCGCGCTGATGTCGGCGGTCCTGACCAACTTGGTGAGGTCGGCGATGGCCAGGATGAGCATGCCGAGCATGCCGTCGGTGCCGTTGATCAGGGCCAGGCCCTCCTTGGCGGCCAGCTCGACCGGCTCGATGCCGGCCTGCTTGAGCGCCTCCCCGGCCGGCTGGAGCTCCCCGGCCGCGTCGCGCACGACGCCCTCGCCCATCAGCGTCAGCGCCACGTGGGCCAGCGGCGCGAGGTCGCCGGAGCAGCCGAGGCTGCCGTACTCGTGCACGACCGGCGTGATGCCGGCGGTGAGCAGCGCGGCCAGGGTCTTGGCGGTGCCCGGCCTGATGCCGGTGTGGCCGGTGGCCAGGGTGTGCAGGCGCAGCAGCATGAGCGCGCGCACCACTTCGGTCTCCACCTCGGGGCCGCTGCCCGCCGCGTGCGAGCGCACCAGCGAGCGCTGGAGCTGGGCGCGCAGCGCGGGGTCGATGTGCCGGGTGGCCAGGGCGCCGAACCCGGTGGAGACGCCGTAGGCGGGCACGGGGCTCTCGGCAAGTTCGTCCACCCGCTGGCGGGCGGCCGCCATGGCGGCCACCGCGTCGTCGGTGAGCTGCACGGCGGCGCCGTGGCGGGCCACCTTGATGACGTCGTCGAAGCTCAAAGGCTCGGGGCCGACGTTCACGACTCCGTTGTCGCGCATGATCGTCTCTCTCGCTTAGGTAACCGGCGTACCCGATGTTAGCTCCTTACTCGGGAAGATCGCCGCCAGCCCCTCCCTGCCCTCGTCGGTGAGGACCACCGCGCGCGGCACCGAGCCGCGCCGGTACCAGCCGCGTTCCAGCAGGACGTCGGTGATCGCGGCGCCCAGAGCTCCGCCGAGGTGCGACCGGCGTTCGGTCCAGTCGAGGCATTCCGGGGCGAAGCGCCGCCTGGTCCTGCGGGCGCCCTCGACGTCCACGCCCATGCTCGTCAGCAGCCGTTCGCCGTCGCGGGTGAGGTCCTGGCCGTCGTAGAAGCCGCCGTCCCTGAGCCGGTCGAGCAGGGCGACGCCGGCGCGTCCGGCCAGATGGTCGTAGCAGGTGCGGGCCTCCTCCAGCAGGCGCGCCTGCCGGGACTGCCGCAGGGAGCGCACCGGCGGGCGGGCGCTCACCCGGGCCAGGGTCTCCAGCACCTCGGCGATCTCGTGCCCGGCCAGCCGGTAGTAGCGGTGGCGGCCCTGCCGGACGACGTCGACCAGGCTTCCGTCGAGCAGCCGGGCCAGATGGGCGCTGGCGGTCGCGGCGCTCACCCCGGCGACCCTGGCCAGCTCGCCGGCGGCCAGGGCCCGGCCGCCGAGCAGCGCCGTCAGCATGGCGGCCCTGGTGGGGTCGGCGATGAGCGCGGCGACGGGCGCGATGTCGGCGTCGCGGGCGATGTGCTCCATGCCCACGACGCTAACGCACGGACATTTCGCCCGGGGACGAAGTGTCAGCCGCTCCCCAGGGCCTTCCTGATGATCTCGCGGGCCCGGTCCATCAGCGCGAGGGGCGTGCCGATCAGCACGTTCTTCGTCGCCGACTCCACCCCGGGACGCGGCCGCAGCGGCCCGACCGCCTCGGCCGCCCGCACCGCCGCCGCCATGGCCCGGCGTTCCACGACGGAGGTGCTGTGGCGGAGCTGGGCGAACTCGTAGCGCTCCTCGCTGCGGGCGTGCATGGTGACCGCCGTGCGCAGCTCGGCCAGCTTCTCCCAGAACGCCGGGTCGTCCACGCCCGCCCGGTCGATCTCGACGAGCAGCCGCTTGGCCCGGTTCTCCTCGGCCAGCCGGTCGGCCACCACGCCGGGGCCGCCGTCCACCTTCCTGCGCGCGTAGGGGTGGACGATCTCCTCCTCGGCGGTCTCGTGCACGGCCAGCAGGCGGATCAGCCGCTCGAACGCCTCCTCCACCCGCTCCGGCGGCGCCTGCTCCACCTCGTCGAACAGGTCCCTGATCTGGCCGTGCTGGGCCATCAGCACGTCGATGACATCGTGTTCAGCCACGTCCAGCGGCCTACCCGGGCACCGGACGGGCACGCGCCTCCTTACCGAACGCGGATCGTTCGGCGACGCAACGCGGAGGTTGCCCCACCAGGCCGCGGGTAGGCGCAGCGACATGGCCTTCGACCCACTTCAGGAGCGGGGCATCCCGCTGGACGAGCAGCTGCGCGACTGGCGGGAGCTCAACACATCGCCCATCGATCCCGACCACGCCGACCCGTACACCCGTTGCCGGATCATCACGATGAACGGCATCGAGACCGAGGCGGTCCTGTTCAGCCACCAGCTCGCCCGCCACTGCACCGACCTGGAGCTGAAGCGGCAGCTCGCCCGGGTGCGCCACATCGAGGCGCAGCAGCAGAAGGCGGTCAACTGGCTGCTGCCCGGCGTCGCGTCCGTGCTGGAGACCACCATCGCCTACGAGCAGGTCGCGGTGGACCTGACGGCGTGGGTGGCGCGCATGGAGCCGGACCCGTACCTGACGCAGGCGTACCAGTTCGGGGTGCTGGAGGACTTCGACCACCTCTACCGGTACGCCAACCTCTACGAGATGATCGAGCACCGCAAGGCCGAGAAGATCGTGGACGGGGTCACCGAGGTCATGCCGGGGCGGCCGACGTACCTGCACCACCGCGACCCGGTCGACAACGTGCGCGAGCCGTACGACCGGCACCGCACCGAGCCGCTGTCGAAACTGCACGCCCTGACCGTCATGGCGGCCGAGCAGCAGACCATGAACTTCTACATGAACGTCGGGCCGCTGGCCATGGAGCCGATCGCCCGGCAGCTCTACCAGGAGATCGCCATGGTGGAGGAGGAGCACGTCACCCACTACGAGTCGCTGGTCGACCCGGGCGAGAGCTGGTGGGAGATGCTGCTCAACCACGAGTACAACGAGTGCTACCTCTACCACTCGTTCATGGAGACCGAGTCCGACCCCAGGGTGAAGGCCGTCTGGGAGCTGCACCTGAACATGGAGATCGAGCACCTGCGGCTGGCCTGCGAGCTGTTCAAGCGGTTCGACGGGCGCGATCCCGACCAGGTGCTGGCTCCCGAGCTGCCGCCGCCGGTGACGTTCGAGCCGAACAAGGCGTACCTGCGGGAGCTGCTGGCCACCCAGATCGACTGCACCACGCTGGGCACCGGGTACGTCCAGGAGGCCCACGAGCGCTTCACGCGCATGCAGGAGGCGGTCATGGGCGGGGAGAAGCCGCCGTCGGAGCGGGTCATCGACGACAACCGGGCGGTGTCGGGCCGGGAGTACCGGCTGGAGACGGAGGGGCCGCATCCGGCGGGCATGCAACTGGGCCGCTGACCGCGGCACCCGCCGCGGTCCCGCCCCTGGCCCGGGGTTCCGCTCCGGGTTCCGCCCCGGATTCCGCTCCGGGTTCCGCTCCGGGTTCCGCTGCGGGTTCCGCTGCGGGGCGGTGGACGCGGCCGGGCCGCACCCGGGACGACCTGCGCGGAAGCGGTCCGGTTTGGGGACTCGGCGAGGATTCGCTAGAGTTCTCTCGTCGCCCGGCACGAGCGGGGCGCACGCGGAAGTGGCTCAGTGGTAGAGCATCACCTTGCCAAGGTGAGGGTCGCGGGTTCGAATCCCGTCTTCCGCTCGGAGCTTCCGGCTCGGTGGCGTGGCCGAGAGGCGAGGCAGCGGCCTGCAAAGCCGTCCACACGGGTTCAAATCCCGTCGCCACCTCTACGAAGGACGATTAGCTCAGCGGGAGAGCGCTTCCCTGACACGGAAGAGGTCACTGGTTCAATCCCAGTATCGTCCACCATCTCTCATCAGCCAGGTCGGCGGGGTCGCCGACCTGGCTGATGCTTTTTCGCGGCCCTTCCGGGCCTGGCGTCTGTAGCAAGCGTTTGGTTCGATCAGGGGCATGGACGTTCAGGAGATCGCCGACCGGCTGGAGATCACCGACCTGCTGGCCCGATACTCGCGGGCCGTCGACTCCGGCGAGTGGGACCTGCTCGACGAGGTGTTCAGCCCGGAGGCGGTCATCGACTACCGGTCCGCGGGCGGGATCAGGGGCGGGCCGGCGGAGGTCAAGAGCTGGCTGGCCGAGGTGCTGACGCACTGGCCCGGACGCCTGCACCTGATCGGGGCCGCGCGGATCGTCCTCACCGGGGACGAGGCGCGGGTCAGCGCCCCGTTCACCGACACCCTCGCCCCCACCCGCGACATGGCCGCGGCCGACACCAAGGGGTTCCTGCACGGCGGCGGCTGGTACCACCACCGCATGCTGCGCACTTCCGACGGCTGGCGCAGCCAGGAACTGGTGGAGGAGCAGTGCTGGCGCACAGCCCAGTAACCCCCCAGCCACCCGGGCCAGGCAGGCTACCCCGGCCGCTCCGACCGACCCGCATCCCGACCGGGCGGCTCCCCGACCGGGCCACCTCCCGACCGGCGGCCTCCTATCCGGGCGGCTCCTTGAACGGGCCGCATCCTGAACGGGCCGCATCCTGGCCGGGCCGCATCCTGGCCGGGCCGCTTCCCGGCCGGGCCGCTTCCCGGCCGGGCCGCTTCCCGGCCGGGCCGCTTCCCGGCCGGGCCGCTTCCCGGCCGGGCCGCTTCCCCGCTCAACGGCCCCCCGTCCGGGTGGCTTCACGCGTCCGGTTGGGTCAGTGGGGCTGGTCGGGGTGGGTTGTGGTGAAGGGGAGGAGGGTGCGGGCGGTCTGGTGGGGGTCCTCCAGGATGGGGGTGTGGCCGAGGCCGGGCAGGAGCGCGATCTCGGCCCCCGGCACGACGCGGTAACCGGACGCGGACGACGACCGCCACCGCCGGTCGTCCGCGCCGAAGATCACCAGCAGCGGCTTGCCCAGGGGCGCCAGCCGGTCAGGGAGCGGCCGCTCGCTCAGGTAGTCCCGGGTGCCCTGCATGGTCGCGGCGAGCGTGTGGAGGGTCATGCACCGGACCTCGTCCAGCAGCTCGTCCGGGGGCCGGTAGCCGGGACGGCTGAAGCCCGGGCTCGCGAACAGGCGGATCTGCTCGTCGGTCGGCGGCCACTGCGTGGGGGCGAAGGCGGCTGACGCCGGGGCGATGAAGGCGTCCAGGTCGGGGCCGGTGTTGATGAGGACGAGCGCCGTCACCAGGCCGGGACGCTGTTCGGCCAGGGCGGTGGCGACCGCGCCGCCGCTGGAGTGGCCCGCGACCACGGCCTGCCGCACGCCGAGCAGGTCCAGCGCCTCGCCCACCCGACGCGCCTGGTCGGGGGTGGTGTAGCCGCGGTCGTCCGGTTTGGCGGAGCGGCCGTGGCCGAGCAGGTCGATCCGGATGACGCGATGGGAGCCCGTGAGCAGGGGGACCATCTCGTCCCAGGAGCGGGCCGAGGACGCCGAGCCGTGGATGAGGAGGAGGGCGGGGGCGTCGCGGGGGCCGTCCTGGCAGACGTGGAGGTCGCCGTCGTCCAGGGTGAGGATCGTGCTCTCGGTGGTGTCGCCGTGGGAACTGGTCATGGGGCCACTGTGGCGGCCGTCCGGCGCCGGAGGATTGGACGAATGTTCCCGCGGGCCGCTAGACGTTCGCCGACATCGAGAACCACAGGTAGCCGACGGCGCCCAGGAGCAGGCACACCGATCCGATCGCCGCGCCCGCCGCGCCCGCGAAGATCCGTACGTCCCTGGGCCGCCGTGCCGTGAACGCGTACCCGAGGGCGAGCCCGGCGCCGGGGAGCACCGCGGCCGCGACGCCGCCTTGGGCCAGGAGCTCGGTGGACAGCCAGTCCAACTGCCAGATGCTCCAGGCCACCAGTCCGTAGCCCGTGAGGGCCGCCGCGCACAGCACGGTCAGGCCGAGGGCGCCATATTTGCGAGTGCCGGGATCGAGTCGGGACGTCACGAGGTGATGATCGCACAGGCTCCGCCGCCCTCCCCCTTCGCGGGAGAGAACGAACGAAGGGCGCTCCCGCGGGCCCACACGCTAGGGGGCGGGCAGGGGGCAGTGGGTGGCGTCCGTGGCGTAGGACAGGAGGAGGTCGCGGGCCGTGTCCGTGTCGAACGGCCGCACCGCGTCCACCAGGTGCAGCCCCAGCCCGTCCTCCAGCGCCACCAGGTTCCTGGCGATCGTCATGGCGTCCCGGGTCAGCGTGAAGACGCCGGTCGCCGAGCCCGCCTCCAGGATCGCGGCATACAGCGCCACCTGCCGCTCGTACAGCCTGATGTGCTGGGCCGCGTACGCCGGGTCGCGCCGGGCGTGCGCCCCCAGCTCGTACAGCAGCACGCACAGCTCGTCGCCCGGACCGGCGGGCAGGCCGCTGCCGATGGTGATGGCCAGGCGCCGGCGCAGGTCGGGCTCGCGGGCGGCGGCGGCCTCGCGGGCCGCGCAGAACCGGTCGACCGCCTCGCGCTGCACCTCCTGCAGCAGCCCGGCCATGCTCGGGAAGTAGTACAGCACCGACCCCGCCGACATGCCGGCGACCTCGGCGACGTCGCGCAGCCGCAGGTCGAGGATGCCGCGTTCGAGCACCGCCCGGCGGGCGGCGGAGACGAGTTCGGCCCGCTTCTCCCGGGCCCGGCTGGGTCGCGCCATGGCCGCGATTCTTCATAGGCGCTTCAAAAAACGCAAGCCATCCTTGACGAGCGCCCCAGATAGTTCTTTGATACTCGCTCAAGGAACCCCCCAAGGAGGCGTCGTGGCAACAACGGCCGCCCATCCACACCTGCACCGGGGACTCAAGCTCCTCGGCACCCTCCTCCTCACCCTGTCCGCCATCACCCCCGCGTCCTCGGTCTTCATCATCGCCCCCGGCGTGATCTCCCAGGCCGGCAGCGGCGCGATCCTCAGCTACCTGGCCGGCGCCGTCGTGGGCGTGTTCATGGCCTTCGTCTACGCCGAGCTGGGCTCGGCGTTCCCGCTCACCGGCGGCGAGTACGCCATCACCGCCCGGACGCTCGGCCGGCTGCCCGGCTTCGTGGTGCTCGGGCTGATCCTCATCACGCAGCTGCTCATCATCGCCGTCATCGCGCTGGGCGTGGGCGCGTACCTGTCGGTGGTGTTCCCGGGGCTGGACGGGCCGCTGGTGGCGGCCGTGACGTGCCTGCTCACCACCGTCGTGGCGGTCTTCGACATCAAGCTGAACGCCTGGGTGACCGGTGTGTTCCTGGCCATCGAGATGATCGCGCTGGTGGTCGTGGCGGCGCTCGGCCTGTTCGATCCGCAGCGCTCGCCGGTCGAGCTGATCACCCATCCGGTGGTCGCCGGGGACGGCGGCGCGCTGGTGCCCGCCTCGTTGGGGCTGATCGGCGCGGCGACCGCGGTGGCGATCTTCTCCTACAACGGGTACGGCTCGGCGGTCTACTTCGGCGAGGAGGTGCACGACGCGCCCAGGAGCATCGCGCGGACCGTGCTGTGGGCGCTGGGCGTCACCGTGGCGGCCGAGCTGGTGCCGGTGACGGCGGTGCTGGTGGGCGCGCCGTCGCTGGAGGGCCTGTTCGGCGCGGAGAACATGATGCAGTACTTCGTCACCGCCCGCGCCGGGTCCGTGGCCAACACGGTGATCTCCCTGGCCGTCGCGCTGGCCATCCTCAACGCCGTGCTGGCCATCATCCTCATCACCTCGCGCATGTTGTTCAGCACCGGACGGGACCGCGCCTGGCCCGCGCCGGTGAGCCGCCTGCTGTCGTCGATCCACGCCCGGTACGGCTCGCCGTGGGTGGCCACGGTGCTGACCGGCGTGGTCAGCGCGGCCTGCTGCTTCATCGACGAGCGCTTCCTGCTGGTGGTGACCGGCACCTCGATCGTGGCCGTGTACGCGGCGCTGTGCCTGGGCGCGATCGCCGGGCGGCGCAACGGCACGACCGGCCACGCGGCGTACCGGATGCCGTGGTTCCCGCTCGCGCCGGTGCTGGCGCTGGCCGCGCTGGCGTACGTGATCTACCTCAACGCGCTGGACCCGGCGATCGGCCGGCCGAGCCTGTACGTCACCGCCGGGATCGCGGTGGTGTCGGCGGCGTACTATCTGGGGGTGCTGCGGCGGCGCGGCGGGTGGGATCTGGCTGAACCATGAGAGTGATCATCTTCGGGGCGACCGGCATGGTCGGGCGCGGCGTGCTCAGGGAGTGCCTGCTCGACGAGCGCGTGACCGCCGTGCTCACGGTCGGCCGGTCGCCCACGGGGACGGTCCATCCCAAGCTGCGCGAGCTGATCCACGCCGACCTGTCGGACCTGTCGGCCGTCGAGGGCGAGCTGTCCGGCTACGACGCGTGCTTCTTCTGCCTCGGCGTGTCCTCGGCGGGCATGAGCGAGCGGGAGTACCGGCACGTCACCTACGACTGCACGCTGGCGGCCGGCACCACGCTGGCCCGGCTCAGCCCGTCCTCGACCTTCGTCTACGTCTCCGGCGCCGGCACCGACGAGCACGGCCGCGCGATGTGGGCCAGGGTGAAGGGCGCGACGGAGAACGCGCTGCTCGCGCTGCCGTTCCACGCCTACATGTTCCGCCCCGGCTACATCCAGCCGATGCACGGCGTAACCTCGCGCACCCGCTGGTACCGGCTGGCCTACGTGGTGGCCGCGCCGCTCTACCCGCTGCTGCGGCGGCTGTTCCCGGCGCAGGTGACGACGACCGAGCGCATCGGCCAGGCGATGATCACCGTGGCCGAGCGCGGCGCGCCCGAGCGGATCCTCGGCCCGGCGGCGATCAACGCCCTGTGACGGCGGCCCGCGGCACCGGCCGCCCGGCCCCCGGCATCAGCGGCACGGCCAGCAGCGAGGCGAGCGCGGCCAGCCCCCACACCGCCTCCCACGAGGCGAGGCCGAGCACCACCGGGACGAGCAGCGGGGTCAGGAAGCCCGAGGCGAAGCAGGCGGTGCCCTCCAGGCCGAGCGCTGTACCCGCCCTGGCCGCGCCCGCCATGGCGGCGATCTCGGTGTAGGCGATGCCGTGCCAGGAGTTGGCCAGCAGGCCGCCGATCGCCAGGGCGGCGACGGTGAGCGGGGTGGGCGCCGAGGTGAACACCGCGGCGGCGGCCATCACGACCCCGGACAGCGTCCCGATGGCGCGGATCCAGGTGCGCCGCCCGCCGCGGCGGTCGGTGCGCCGGCCGGTCCAGATGCGCGCCGCGCCGCCGCCGAGCTGGGCGAGGAGCACGGTGAGGGCGGCCAGGCCGGCGCCGGCCCCCTTGACGTCGTGCAGGAAGATCGCGGTGAAGGACAGCACGGCGAACTGCGGCACGGTGAGCAGCCCGCTGGCCAGCGCCACCCGCCACACGTCCCAGCGGCGCAGCGGGGAGGGGCCGGGCTCCGGGGCGGCGGCCGGAGCGGCGGCCGGAGCGGGCTCGTGCAGCCAGCGCCAGGTGGCCGCCGCCGCCAGCAGGCAGAACACCGCCGGTACGGCGTAGACGGCGCGGAACCCGCACCGCTCGGCGAGCCAGGGCAGCAGGGCGACCCCGACCGCGCCGCCGACGGGGATGGCCGTCTGGCGGACGCTCATGGCCAGCCCGCGCTCGCCGTCGGCGAACCAGGTCATGACGGCCCGCCCGGAGGCGCCGTTCACGCTGCCGCCCAGCGCTCCGGCGGCCAGCAGGCACGCCGCCAGCAGGGCCGCCCCGGCGTGCTCGGCCGGCGTGACGGCGGCGGCCATCACCGCCAGCAGCGCGCCCGTGGCGGTCAGCCCGGCGAGCAGCACGCGGCGGTCGCCCCACCGGTCGGTGAGCATGCCCCACGCGATGTCGGAGGCGGCCACGCCCAGCCCCAGGCAGGACAGGACCAGGCCGAGCGAGCCCAGCGACAGGTGGTAGCCCGAGCGCATGGAGACCGCGGTCAGCGGGATGCCGGAGAACATGGCCGAGAAGCTGGCCTGGGCGCCGACGCCCACGGACAGCACGACCCACCGGTGCCGCGCGCCGAACCGGCGCGTCCCGCCGCGGACGGTGACAAGTGTCGCCATTGATGCCCCCAAGTAACCGGATTCAGTGGTTAGCAACCCTGGCAGCGCCGGAAGTAACTTGTCAACGCGGTTACTATGGGAGCCGTGGACTTCACCTTCGTCAGCGGCAACCTCGGCCTCGACCTCGCCGGCACCATCGGCCACCGCCGGGGCGCGCGCATCGACCTGCTGACCTCCCCCGCCGACCTGGCCCGCTGGACGGTCGCCGCCGGGCTCCTCGACGAGCCGCCCGAGACCGGCGACGACGACCTGGCACGGGCGACGGCGCTTCGCGAGGCGATCTACCGGCTGGCCACGTCCGCCCGCGAGGGCGCCCCGTACGACCGGGCCGACCGCGACCTGCTCAACGAGACCGCCCGGCGCCCGCCCGCCGGCGTCGCGCTCGAAGAGCGCGGCCTGCGGCGCGGCGGCGGCCTGCCCGGCGCGCTGTCCACGACGGCGCGCGCGGCGATCGAGCTGCTCGGCGGCCCGCAGGCGGAGCTGGTCCGCGAGTGCGAGGCCGACCCCTGCACCCGCCTGTACGTCGATCTCTCCCACCGCCGCACCCGCCGCTGGTGCGACATGCGCGGCTGCGGCAACCGCGCCAAGGCGGCGGCCTTCCGCGCCCGCGCGGGCGCCTGACCGGGATGATGGAATAACGGCGGAGACCGGGACGCTACGGTACCTGTCAAAGATTCAACAGTCATGGATGGTGACTAAAGTGCAGTTCGGAATCTTCAGCGTGGGCGACGTGACCACCGACCCCACCACCGGCAGGACCCCGACCGAGCACGAGCGGATCAAGGCGATGGTGGCGATCGCGCTCAAGGCCGAGGAGGTCGGCCTCGACGTGTTCGCGACGGGCGAGCACCACAACCCGCCGTTCGTGCCGTCCTCGCCGACCACCATGCTCGGCTACATCGCGGCCAGGACCGAGCGGCTGATCCTGTCCACCGCCACGACGTTGATCACGACCAACGACCCGGTCAAGATCGCCGAGGACTTCGCCATGCTCCAGCATCTGGCCGACGGCCGGGTGGACCTCATGCTGGGCCGTGGCAACACCGGGCCGGTCTACCCGTGGTTCGGGCAGGACATCCGCCAGGGCATCCCGCTGGCCGTGGAGAACTACGCGCTGCTGCACCAGCTCTGGCGCGAGGACGTCGTCGACTGGGAGGGCCGCTTCCGCACCCCGTTGCAGGGGTTCACCAGCACGCCGCGCCCGCTCGACGGGGTGCCGCCGTTCGTGTGGCACGGCTCGATCCGCAGCCCGGAGATCGCCGAGCAGGCCGCCTACTACGGTGACGGCTTCTTCGCCAACAACATCTTCTGGCCCAAGGAGCACTTCATCCGCCTGATCAACCTCTACCGCCGCCGCTACGCCCACTACGGGCACGGCACGCCCGAGCAGGCGATCGTCGGCCTGGGTGGCCAGGTGTTCATGCGCAAGAACTCCCAGGACGCGGTCCGCGAGTTCCGCCCCTACTTCGACAACGCCCCCGTGTACGGCCACGGGCCGTCGCTGGAGGAGTTCACCGCCGAGACCCCGCTCACCGTGGGCAGCCCGCAGCAGGTCATCGACCGGACGCTGGAGTTCCGCGAGTTCTTCGGCGACTACCAGCGCCAGCTGTTCCTCATGGACCACGCCGGCCTGCCGCTGAAGACCGTGCTGGAGCAGCTCGACCTCCTGGGCGAGGAGGTCGTGCCGGTGCTGCGCAAGGAGATGGCCAAGGACCGCCCGGCCGGCGTCCCGGACGCGCCGTCGCACGCCGCGCTGCTCCAGGCCCGTACGTCCCAGGCCGTCGAGGTCTGACCCCTCCAGGGAAGGAGATCCCCCCATGAAGCTCGTCGTCGTCACGGCCGGCCTGACCCAGCCGTCCTCCACCCGCCTGCTCGCCGACCGGCTGGCCGAGGCCACCCGGCGGCGGCTGGACGGCGCGGCCGAGGTGCGCGTGGTCGAGCTGCGCGACCTGGCCGTGGACATCGCCAACAACCTGGTGACCGGCTTCCCCGGCACCCGGCTGCGCGAGGTGGTCGAGGCCGTGACGGAGGCCGACGGGCTCATCGCGGTCACGCCGACCTTCAGCGGCTCCTACAGCGGGCTGTTCAAGTCGTTCTTCGACGTCCTGGACAACACGGCCCTGGCGGGCACGCCCGTGCTGATCGCCGCCACGGGCGGCACCGCCCGCCACTCGCTCGTGCTGGAGCACGCGCTGCGCCCGCTGTTCGCCTACCTGCGGGCCGTCGTCGTGCCGACCGCCGTCTACGCCGCCTCGGAGGACTGGGGCGGCGGCGGCGACTCCTTCACCGACGGGCTCGGCGAGCGCATCGACCGGGCCGCCGGCGAGCTGGCCGGCCTGCTGGCGGGCCGCGCTCCCCGCCCCGCCGCGGCCGGGAAAGAAGGCGGGGCCGAGGCGGACGAGGAAGTCGTCCCGTTCGCGGAGCAGCTCGCGGCTTTGCGCCCACTGCGCTAGTTTGCAGCGGTGCTGACCGCTATGTGCCTCTCACTGTCCCTTGCCGTGACCTGCGTTTCCCCCGCGGACCTCAACAATCCACACAAGAAGGACATCGCCATGCAGTTGGTGTCCAGCGCGGAGAACTCCTCGCTGGACTGGAAGGCCCAGTACGGCTACATCGAGGACATCAAGGACGAGCGCGGCTACACCGCGGGCATCATCGGCTTCTGCTCCGGCACCGGCGACATGCTGGAGCTGGTCGAGCTCTACACCAGGCGCAAGCCCGCGAACGTGCTGGCCAAGTACCTGCCCGCGCTGCGCAAGGTCAACGGCACCGACAGCCACAAGGGCCTCGGCAGGCCGTTCGTCAAGGACTGGAAGAAGGCCGCGGCCGACCCCGTCTTCCGGCGGGCCCAGGACCACGAGCGCGACCGCGTCTACTTCGACCCGGCCGTCCGCCGGGCCAAGAAGGACGGCCTGCGCGCGCTGGGCCAGTTCGCCTACTACGACGCCATGGTCATGCACGGCCCCGGCTCCGACAAGCTGAGCTTCGGCGGCATCAGGAAGGCCGCGCTGGCCAAGGCCGCCTCCCCCGCCCGCGGCGGCGACGAGGTGGCCTACCTCAACGCGTTCCTCGACGCCAGGAAGGCGGCGATGAAGGCCGAGGACGCCCACGACGACACCACCCGGGTCGACACCATGCAGCGCGTCTTCCTCAGGAAGGGCAACCTCGACCTGAAGCCGCCGCTGACCTGGAAGGTGTACGGCGACAAGTACACGATCAAGCACTGATCCGGCGATCAGGGTAGGTTGGCGCACAAGCCGAACAAACGGGGTTAATCATGTCCAACGGTGCCCGTCATGGTCTGGGAGTGGTCGCGGGGCTGCTCCTTCCTCCGCTGATCGCCGCCTGCCTCATGTACGGCATCGGCGAGCTCGGCCTGACCATGGCCACGCGGTTCACGATCTCCTGGATCGGGCTGGCCGTGATCGCGGCGGCCGGGGCCGGCCTGGCGTTCCTGGCCGGCTCGCGCCTGTCGCCGATCGCCTCGCTGCTCGGCGGCCTGGCCTACACCGCGCTCGGCCTGGTGCCCGCGGTGGAGCTGGGCGCCGGCTTCCGCGTCATCCCCGCTGGGCTGGTCACCGGCAGCCTGGGGGCGGGCCTGCAGACCACCGTCTACACGGGGGTCATGCTGTTCCTCGGCGTCGCGCTGCTGGTCGTGTCGGCCTTCCCGTCGCGGTGGCGGTCCCCGGCGCGGCCGTCGGCCTACACCTCCGACTACGGCGCGTCGGGCTCGCCATACCTGCCGCAGGGCATGCCGCACGACGTCACCAGGCCGATGCACCGCGAGTGAGCCCGGCCGAGCCTGGCAGAATGCGGCCATGCGCGACTCGAAGATCGTCGACTTCCTGGCCGAGCTGGCCGACAAGGTGCCCGCCCCAGGCGGCGGGGCCACCGCCGCCCTGCACGCCGCCCAGTCCGCGGCGCTGCTCGGCATGGTGGCCCGCTACACCACCGGCGAGCGGTACGCCGCACACGCCGGGACCGTCACCGCGGTGATCGAGGAGACCGACGCCCTCCGCACGCGGGCGCTGCGGCTGGCCGAGGAGGACGCGACGGCCTTCACCGCGGTCTCCGACGCCTACCGCCTGCCCAAGGGCGAGGAGCGCAGCGTCTCCATCGCCCGCGCCCTGGCCGGCGCGGCCGAGCCCCCTGCCCTGGTGGTGGCGGCCGCCACGCGCCTGGTCGAGCTGTGCGAGCTGCTGCTGCCGATCGGCAACCGCAACGTCGTCACCGACGTCGCCGCCGCGGCCGAGGCCGCCCGCGCCGCGCTCACCACCGCCCGGGTGAACGTCGAGGTCAACCTGCGGGGCATCAAGGACGAGCAGGCCCGCGAGGAGCTGACGGCCCGCCTGGCGGGCGTCGAGGCGGCCGTCGCCACGGCCGACCGGATCACCGCCGAAGTACGCGAGGAGATCGCCCGATGAGGACGCTGACCGGCCGCGACCTGGCCACCGCGATCAAGGCCCAGACGCAGGCCGAGGCCGCCGCCGGGCCGCAGCCCAGGCTGGCCGTCGTGGTGGCCACGGCCGACGAGGCCAGCCTGTGGTACGTCCGCTCGATCGCCAAGGCCGCCGCGGGCGTCGGCGTCGCCTGCGACATCGTCGACCTCGGCCCCGGCGCCGACCCCGGCCGGATCCACGAGACGCTGGCCGGGCTCAGCGCCGACGACGCCGTCCACGGGGTCATGCTCCAGACGCCGCTGCCCGCCGGGGCCTCGGCGCAGGAGCTGGCCGCCGCCATCGACCCGCGCAAGGACGTCGACGGCGCGAACCCGCTCTCGCTCGGCCGCCTGGCCGCCGGGCTGCCCGCGTTCCCGCCGGCCACCGCGGCGGCCGTCATGGCCCTGCTCGACCACTACGAGGTGCCACTCGAAGGGCGGCGGGCGGTGGTCGTCGGCCGCTCGACCGTGGTCGGCAAGCCGCTGGCCCATCTGCTGCTCGACCGGCACGCCACGGTCACCGTCTGCCATTCGCGCACCCGCGACCTGGCCGCCGTCACCGCCGGGGCCGAGGTGCTCGTGGCCGCCGTCGGCCGGGCCGGGCTGATCGGCGCCGCGCACGTCGCGCCGGGCGCGGTGGTGATCGACGTGGGCACCAACCCGACCGACGACGGCGGGCTCACCGGCGACGTCGACTTCGCGGCGGTCTCGGCGGTGGCCGGCGCGCTGACCCCGGTGCCCGGCGGCGTCGGCCCGGTGACGACCGCGCTGCTGCTGCGCCACACCGCCCGCGCGGCGAACCTGCCCTGAGCCCCGACATCCGAGAGTGGAGACCATCGATGGGTGACGTCCTGATCGTGCAGAACAGCAGGAGCGGCGGCCCGAGCCGGCTCGGCGACTGGCTGGAGGAGGCCGGCCTGCGGCTCGACGTGGTGCTCGCGCACGAGGGCGCCCCGCTGCCCGACCGGCTGGACCGGCACGACGCCATGATCATGCTCGGCGGCGGCTACCTGCCCTCCGAGGACGACCGGGCCCCGTGGCTGGCCGGCGCCCGCCGGCTGGTGGGCCAGGCGCTGGCGGACGGCGTGCCGCTGTTCGGCATCTGCCTGGGCGGCCAGATGCTGGCCGAGGTCGCCGGCGGCGAGGTGACCGGCGACACCGGCGAGCCGGAGAACGGCAGCCTGCCGGTCACGATCCGGCCCGAGGCGGCCGAGGACCCGCTGTTCCAGGGCCTGCCGCCGGTGGTGCCCGCGATCGAGCACCACAAGGACGCCGTCACCCGGCTGCCGGCCGGCGCGGTGTGGCTGGCCGAGACGCGCGCCTGCCCCTACCAGGCGTTCCGGGTGGGCGAGCGGGCGTGGGGGGTGCAGTTCCATCCCGAGGTGCTGCCCGCGCGCGTGCGCGAGTGGACGCCCGACGGCTTCGACCCCGAGGAGGTCTACGCGGGCGCGGTGGCCGACGAGCCGGTCTCCACGCCGATCTGGCGCGAGGTGGCGACCCGCTTCGCCAAAATCGTCAACGCCTGACCGCCCGGCGGCCGGGTGAACCGCGGACAGGCCGATCTCCAGGCCGGGGGCGTACGAGACCAGCGGGCCGGGCGGTGGGCGGCGCGTGGGACGAATGGCTCTAACGTGGATGGAATGCGGGTAGACAGACTTCACCCCTGGCCGGCCGACGCGGCCGAGGCCGAGGCCGTCCAGGACCGGCTGCGCGGCCGCGTCGAGCTGGCCGGGCCCACGGCCTTCCCCCTGGTGGCCGGGCTCGACGTGCACTACCACGGCGACGACGAGGTGACGGCGGCGGTGGTCGTCCTGGACGCGGCGACGCTGGAACCGGTCGAGCGGGCGGTGGCCCACGGCAGGGCGGCCTTCCCCTACGTGCCCGGCCTGTTCGCCTTCCGCGAGCTGCCCACCCTGGTGGACGCGCTCGAACGCCTCGCCGTCACCCCCGACCTGCTGGTCTGCGACGGCCACGGGCTGGCCCACCCGCGCGGATTCGGCCTGGCCTGCCATCTCGGCGTGCTGACCGGCCTGCCCGCGCTCGGCGTGGCCAAGACGCCGTTCGTGGGCGAGCACGAGCCGCCCGGCCGGGAGCGCGGGGACTGGACGCCGATCGTCCACGAGGGCGTCACGGTGGGCAGGGCGCTGCGCACGCGGCGGGACACCAAACCGGTCTACGTCTCCCAGGGCCACCGCATCGGCCTGGACACCGCCACGTCCCAGACCCTGCTGCTCACGCCGCGCTACCGCCTCCCCGAGCCGGTGCGCCAGGCCGACCACCTGGCCCGGCACCCCAGCGGGACCTGACCGCCCCCTGGGCCGATCCCGCCGGGAAGGTCGGCGCGGGTCGGCGCGGGTCGGCGCGGGTCAGCGCCGCCAGGCCCAGACGACGAGCCACACGCTGAGCCCGAAGATCGTCATGCCCAGCGGCACGTGCGCGGCCACCGCCCCCGACCCGCCGAGCATCGACTGCAGGAACCCGAGCAGCAGCACCCCCAGGCTGACCAGCGCGGGCCAGCCCGCGCCGCCCCCCGGCCGCCACAGCAGCACGGCCGCGACGAGCTGGAGCAGCCCGAGCAGGTGGACGGCGCCCGCCCCGGCCCCGTGCAGGCCCGCGCCTGCCCCGCTCATGAGCTGCCCCGCCGTGACGGCCTGCAGCAGCACCGACAGCATGCTGAGCGTGGCGAGGGCCTTGAACGCGGTCAGATACCCGCTCCCCTTGACGACCTGGGTGACCACTGGACTCTCCTTCGACCTCGGGTGGACGCCCCCCAGGATCGCGCCGCCGCCGGAGCCGGGCATCCGCCGCCCGTCGTCATCCTCGCTACGCCCAGCGTCGTACGCCCGCCGCATGCCCGCCGGACGCCCGCGCGGGCTCACGCCGGTTCGTGCGCCCCCGAGGAGGCCAGCGGGGGCAGGATCGCCTGGGCGTCCGCGCCGCCGAACCAGAGCCCGATCACGAACGCGGCCGTCGCCTCAAGCTGGACCGCCCGGTCGAGGCCGCCGCCGTCCAGCGGGACGCAGCCCAGGTCGCGGACCAGGCCCCGGACCAGGTCGAGCGCGCGGGCGTCGTCGCCGCACAGGGGCACCGCCAGCGGCCGTCCGTCGAACACGGGCGGCGTCATCCGCCACACGTCCACGTGGCACAGGTTGAACGCCTTCACCACGTGCCCGCCCGTGAGGTCGGCGATCCGGCGGGCGATCGGACGCGTGACGTCGTACCTGTCGGGGGCGGCGGCGTTCGTCACGTCGATGATCGGCTTGCCGCGCAGGGCCGGGCCGGCGGCGGCCAGCACGTCGCCCAGCCCCGCCTCCCGGACGCCTGCCATCACGACCTCGCCGGACGCGGCCGCCTCCGCCCAGCTCCCCCACCGCGCTCCCGGGCGGCCGGCCTGGGCGTTCATGCTCTCCGCGCGGGCACGGGCGCGCTCGGGGTCGCGTCCGCTGACCGTCACCTCGTGCCCGGCCCTGATCCACTGCGTGCCGAGGGCGTCGGCCATGCCGCCGGCGCCCAGGATCCCGATCTTCATGTCGTCCTCCGTGTCGCGAAAGGGCTTTACTAGGACAAGGACTCTAGAAATCCCGTCACGCACCGATCGGTGCCTATCGGAGGCGTTACGTGTTCCTCGCCGACTGCCAGGCCAGACTGGCCTTCGACCTGATCGCCAACACCTGGAACGCGGTCGTCGTCTGGTCGCTGCGCCACGGCCCGTGCCGTCCCGGGGAGCTGCGCGCGCAGATCGGCGGGATCAGCCCCAAGGTGCTCACGGAGACGCTGCGCCGCCTGGAGTTCAACGGGCTGGTCACCCGCCGGGCCTACGCCGAGGCCCCGCCCCGCGTCGAGTACGAGCTGACCGACCTGGGCCGCTCCCTGCTCGGCCCGATCGAGGCGTTCGGCGTGTGGGCCCACGACCACGCCGAGGACGTCATGGACGCCCAGGACCGGTGGACGGGCTCGCACTCCCCCGCTTCATGAGGATTCTTTAACGCAGCGTTACTGAGTAATTACTCTGGGTAGCAAGTCGGTGGTTGTTTCCACCATCCCCAGGAGGTACTCATGCCTGACGTCCAACGCCGCGCCGCCGTCATCGGGGGCGTGCTGACCGCGACCCTGGCCGCCGCTCTCCTCGCGGCGCCCGCGTACGCCGTCGTCGATCCCGCCACCGCCGTTCCGTGCGCGGCCGAGGCCGCCGCGGGCCTGGCCGCCCTGGTGGACCCGGCGGCCCCCCAGGCGCCGACCGAGATCCCCGCGGCGGGCTGCCTGCATCCCTGACCGGCCGGCCGCCGCGCGGGCGGTGCGGCGAGCCACGCCGCACCCCCGCCGCCGGCCCTCCCCCCTCCGGCAGCTCCGACAGCGCAATCCCCGTGCCCGACCAGCAGCAGTCGAGGAGTCCCCATTGAAGTTCCGAATCCTGACCAGCGCAGCGGTCCTCGCTCTGGCGGCGGCGGCCGCCGTTCCCCCAATCGCCCTCGGGTCAGGGGGCCGAAACGATCCGGGGAACATCAATGTCCAGGCCATCGTCGACCGGGTCAACATCTTCACGTCGTAGTGAGGCCACCACAGTTGACCGTGGCCGAGTCCGACTCCGCTCCCCGGCCGCGGAGCTCGCTGGAGCACATCGGCTACGTCATGTTCCTCAGCCGGTGGATACAGGCGCCGCTCTACCTCGGGCTGATCGTGGCCCAGGTCGTCTACGTGTGGCGGTTCATGGTCGAACTCGCCCACCTGGTCGAACTCGGGTTCGGCGGCAACCCCCCGGAGACCACGATCATGCTGATCGTCCTCGGGCTCGTCGACGTCGTGATGGTCTCGAACCTGCTGATCATGGTCATCATCGGCGGTTACGAGACCTTCGTCTCACGGCTGCGCATCGACGGCCATCCCGATCAGCCGGAGTGGTTGTCCCATGTCAATGCAAACGTCCTCAAAGTCAAGCTGGCCATGGCGATCATCGGGATCTCGGGGGTGCACCTCCTGCAGATCTTCATCAACGCCGCCCGGCCGGCCATCACCGACAGGGAACTCGTATGGAAAACACTGATCCATCTCACCTTCGTGGTCTCGGCGCTGGCGCTGGCCGTGATGGATCGGATCATGGCGGGCGGGCGGCACGTCCAGCAGGCGCACCGGGATCAGCAGCCCGGCGGCGTCGCGCAGGAGCGGGTCGCCGCCGCCTAGCGATCGCACTGGCGGCCGGCGCGGGGCTGCTGGCCGGCATGGGCTGGGCGGCGTCGGCGATTCCGGCGTACGCCTCGGCCCCGGCGCCTTCCCAGGGGCCGCGGCCGCTCATCGGCGACGTGGTCGTCTTCAACGACGAGATCGTCGAGCCGGTGTCGCTCCCGGTGAGCACCTGCGGCGGCCTGCTGCCGGTGCTGAGCGGCGCGCCCACCGGCTGCGAGGGCACGTCCCGGGTGTCGGACGACGACGCCTGAGACCCCCGGCGCCCGCCCGCGGGGGCGGACGGGCGCCGGACCCCGGCCGGGTCAGCCGTAGAGACGTTCGAGCACCCCGGACGGTCAGCCGTAGAGGCGTTCGAGGACCTCGGCCACGCCGTCCTCGTCGTTGGAGGACGTGCGGTGCCCGGCCGTGGCCAGCACCAGCGGGTGCGCGTTGGCCATCGCGTAACCGGCCCCGGCGAAGGCCAGCACGGCCAGGTCGTTGGGCATGTCGCCGAACGCGACCACCTCGGCGGGCGCGACCCCGCGTCGCCGGCACAGCTCGGCCAGCATGGCCGCCTTGGTCACGCCCAGGGCGCTGACCTCCAGGAGCCCCGGCACCCCGGAGTGGGTCACCTCGGCCAGGTCCCCCACGGCCGCCGCCGCCGCGGCCGACATCTCGTCGAGGGTGTGCGCGGGCGAGAGCACCAGCAGCTTGACGATCGGCTCGCCCGCCTCGCACGCCGAGGCCACCTCCCGGTAGTGCGCCACGTCGTGCTCGACCCGCCTGGTGTAGCCGGACTCGGTGAGCACGCCGGTGCCGGTCTCGACGGCGAAGGCCGCCCCGGGCAGGGCCGCGGCCAGGCTGTCGGCGACCTTCCTGGCGGCCTGCGGCTCGATCGTGCGGCTAGTGACGATCCGCGCGGCGGCCAGGTCGTACAGGAGGGCGCCGTTGCTGCAGATCGCCAGGCCGGTCAGGCCCGCCTGCCCGGCGATGGCGTGGATGGAGCGCGGCGGCCGGGCGGTCACGAAGACGATCTCCGCTCCGGCGGAGCGGGCCAGGCCCAGGGCCCGCCGGGTACGCGGGGAGACGAGGCCGGCGGAGGTCAGGAGGGTGCCGTCGAGATCGGTGGCCACGATGCGGGGCGGGGTGGCGGAGGTCACGTCCCCTACCGTAGGTGCCGGCCGGGAGGGGACCGGGAGTAGGGTGCCCTCGTGTCTTCCGTTTCGGGGCGTTTCGCCCGGTCCGGGCCGCGGCCGGACGACCGGGTCGCCTCCGTCTTCCGGTTCGCGTCGGAGCTGGTCGCCTGGGTCGCGGCGCCGTGGGCGCTGCTTCCCGGGTCGGTGTGGCAGGCCGTGGCGTCGGTCGTGGTGCTGATCGGGCTGCCGACGGTGTTCGCCACGCCCGGTGACAAGCGGAGCGTGCCGGTCGCCGTGCCAGGGTTCGTGACCGTCGGGCTGGTCGCCCTCCAGCTCGTGGTGGCGGTGGCGGCGGCGTGGGTGGCCTGGCACGCGGTCGTGGCGGCGGTGGTCACGGTGCTGGCGGTGGTCACCGCGGTGCTGGAACAGCCGCGCTGGCGCTGGCTGCTGACGGGCTGAGCGGCCGAGACGCGTCCCTTCAAAGGCGCATCTCGGCGGGCAGGCGGGTGGCGGCGTTGAGGAGCTCCAGGCCGAGCAGGTCGCCCGAGGCGCCGTAGTCGAGGACGACGTCCTCCGAGACGGTCTGCCGTACCGCCTCACCTGGCACTATTTCGTGCTTCATCGCGATATAGGCGATGTCCTGTTCCTTGTCCCAGCTGACGTACACGGTCCTGGTGAGCTGCCGGTCCGGCGGGGCGTCGTCCGGCCGGAGCAGGCCCTCCTTGGCCTCGTGCGAGCCGGCCAGCGCCGCCCGTACCATGGCCAGCGCCACCTCGACCGCCTCCAGCGAGTCGCGCCCGGTCGCCCGGCGCTCGTGCTCCCACCCGGCCAGCCCGTCGATCCGGTACGGGCACGACCACTCCCCCGCCTCCTCGTACGGCATGCCGACGGTGACGGTCGCCTCGCGCGGCGGGACGGTCTCCAGCACCAGCACCCGCTGGGCGATCTCGTACATGCCGCATCATCTACCCAGACGCCCGCTTCCGGAAGACCCGCGGCCCGAGCCATATCATCCGGGGCCGATGCGTACCGGCTTCCGGCGGCGGCGGGTTAGTGTGCGTTAGGGTCGCAAGGGGGCCTAGATGAACGAGTCGTTCGGCACACGCCTGCGTGCCAGGCTGGACAAATTCGGCCCGCTCTGTGTGGGCATCGATCCGAGCCCGGCGTTGCTCGACGCCTGGGGCCTCGACGACTCACCGGGCGGCCTTGAGCGCTTCAGCCGCACGGTGGCCGACACGATCAGCGACGTGGCCGCCGTGGTCAAGCCGCAGTCGGCCTTCTACGAGCGCTGGGGCAGCCGCGGCGTCGCCGTCCTGGAACGCACCATCGCCGATCTGCGCGAGGCCGGCACGCTGGTGCTGCTCGACGTCAAGCGCGGCGACGTCGACACCACGATGGCCGCCTACGCCGAGGCCTACCTCGACCGGGGCAGCCCGCTGGCCGCCGACGCGGTGACGCTCAGCCCCTACCTGGGGTTCGGCTCGCTGGAGGTGGCGATCACCTCGGCGGTGGCCAACGACGCCGGCGTCTTCGTGCTGGCCCGCACCTCCAACCCGGCGGCGGCCGGGCTGCAGCAGCGGGTGGCCGACCTGGTGATCGCCGGGGCCGCCGCGGCCAACGCGGGCCACGAGCCGTTCGGGCCGGTGGGAGTGGTCATGGGGGCCATGCTGCCCGCGCTCGACCACTCCCTGGCCGACCTCAACGGCCCGATCCTGGCTCCGGGGCTCGGCGCGCAGGGCGCCTCACCCGCCGACGTGGCCCGGCTGTTCGCCCCGGTACGCGACTCCGTCGTGCCGTCGGTCTCCCGGGCCGTGCTGGCCGACCCGAGACACCTGCGGTCGAGGACCCTCCAGTACCGGGACGAATGCGTCACGTACCTGACGTGCTGAGCCGGTTGACGGCGGCCAGCACCGCCCGTACCGACGCGGTGAGCACGGAGGTGTCCTGACCGGCGCCCCAGCCGATCACGCCGCCCACCCGGGCCTCCACGTACGCGACGGCGCTGCTGCCCGTCCCCGGGTCCACGGCGTGCTCGGCGTAGTGCAGGACGTCGACCTCGACGCCGTCCCCGGCCAGCGCGGCGGTCAGCGCGGACAGCGGCCCGTTGCCGGTGCCGCGCAGCACCCGCCCCGAGTCGAGCACGCCCTCGAACTCGTGCGTCCCCGGCGCGGTCTCGGCCGTGCGCCAGGAGGAGAACCCGGAGCGCTCGCCGGGCGCGATGTAGGTGGCGTGGAACAGCGCCCACAGCTCGTCGGCGGTGATCTCCTCGCCGCTGTCGTCCGTGGCCCGCTGCACCGTCGCGGAGAAGTCGATCTGCAGGCGGCGTGGCAGGTCGAGGCCGTGGCGGGCGCCCAGCAGGTAGGCGATGCCGCCCTTGCCCGACTGGCTGTTGACCCGGATGACCGCCTGGTAGCCGCGTCCCACGTCGGCCGGGTCGATGGGCAGGTACGGCACCTCCCACGGCGCCAGCTCCGGCGGCACGCCCAGCTCGGCGGCCCGCGCAGCGTGGTGGGCCAGGCCCTTGCCGATGGCGTCCTGGTGGGTGCCGGAGAAGGCGGTGTAGACCAGGTCGCCGGCGTAGGGGTGGCGGTCGGGCACGGGCAGGCGGTTGCAGTGCTCGACGACCCGCCGGACCTCGTCGATGGCGGAGAAGTCGATCATCGGGTCGACGCCCTGGGAGTGCAGGTTGAGCGCGAGGGTCACCAGGTCGACGTTGCCGGTGCGCTCGCCGTTGCCGAACAGGCAGCCCTCCACCCGCTGCGCCCCGGCGAGCACGGCCAGCTCGGCGCAGGCCACGCCGGTGCCGCGGTCGTTGTGCGGGTGCACCGACAGGATCACCGAGTCGCGGCGGTCGAGGTGGCGGTGCATGTACTCGATCTGGTCGGCGTACACGTTGGGGGTGGAGATCTCGACGGTCGCGGGCAGGTTGTGGATCACCGGGCGGTCCGGGCAGGCGTCCCAGAGGGCGGTCAGGTCGTTGCAGATCTCCAGCACGTAGTCGGGCTCGGTGAGGTTGAACACCTCGGGCGAGAACTCGAAGCGCACCGGGAGCCCGTCGGCCAGGCGGGCGACCTGGCCGGCCGCGTCCAGGATGAGCTTGCGCAGGGCATCGCGGTCGTGGCCGAGCACCACGTTCCGCCAGGTGGGCGCTGTCGCGGTGTAGAGGTGCACGACCACGTCGGGCAGGCCGCGGATCGACTCGAAGGTGCGCTCGATCAGGTCCTGCCGGGCGGCGGTGAAGGCCACCACGGTCACGTCGCCGGGCACCGCGCCGGGCTCGGCCAGCTCCCGGAGGAAGTCGAAGTCGAGCCTGCTGGCCGACGGGTAGCCGACCTCGATCTCCTTGAAGCCCATGCGCACCTGGAGGTCGAACAGGCGGCGCTTGCGCGCCGGGTCCATCGGCTCGGCCAGCGCCTGGTTGCCGTCGCGCAGGTCGACCGGCACCCACAGGGGGGCGGCGGTGATGCGGCGCGAGGGCCAGGCGCGCTCGCCGGTCAGGGGCACCTCGACCCGCTCGTGGGCGGGCCGGTAGCGGTGACTGGGCATCGCGCTGGGGCGCTGCCGGTTCCATTCGTACACTTTTCGGGTCCTTCTTCGGCGGTCGGACGACCGGCAGCACCTCGCACGCCGCGGCGGGGTGCCGGTCCGGTCAGGCCCCGCCGCGGCGGCCGAGAAGAAGGAGACCGTACGACGACATGGCGGCTACACTAACCACAACACAGGTCCTCAGACAACCTGAGAGGTACGCATGCCGCTCGGCGCCCTCCGCCGCAGCCCTCTGGTCGACCAGGCCGTCCAGCACCTGCGCGAGCAGATCACCGAAGGCCACTGGCCGGTCGGCACCCGTCTGCCCGGCGAGAACGCGCTGGCCCAGACGCTCGGGGTGGGCCGGTCCACGGTCCGCGAGGCGCTGCGGGCGCTGGCCGGGGCGGGGCTGGTGCGGGCGCGTCAGGGCTCGGGGGTGTTCGTCATCGCCTCGGAACCGGCCGAGGACTGGCCGGCGCGGCTGCGCCGGGCCGCGATCACCGACGTGTACGAGGTCCGCATGATGGTCGAGACCCAGGCGGCCAGGCTGGCGGCGGCCCGGCGTACCGACGAGGACGTCGCGGCGATGGAGGCCGCGCTCCAGGCCCGCGAGCGGGCGGCGGGCGAGGACGACGCCGCGTTCGTCGACGCCGACATCGCGCTGCACGCGGCGGTCGTGGCGGCGGCGGGCAACCCGGTGCTCACGGACCTGTTCGCCGAGTTCGCGCCGGCGTTGCGGGAGGGGCTGATCGACATGGTGGAGCTGCTGGAGCTGCGCGGGCACGACCGCAACCCGGGGCACGACGCGCACGCCGCGCTGGTGGCGGCGGTCCGCGACGGCGACGCGGCGGCGGCCAGCGACCTGCTGCAGGCCGAGCTGGAGCAGACCCTCGCCCGCCTGCACACGAAACGTGGCGCCTGATGCCCCACAGGGGACAACCGGTCGCGGCGGGCAGCCCGAGCGGGCGCGGGCCGGACGGAACGACCGGTCACGGCGGGTGGGGCAGGCGGTGGGGCCCGGGCGGAACGGCCAGTCATGGCGGGCGAGTCAGGCGGTGGGCCCGGACGGAACGGCCGGGCACGGCGGGTGGGTCAGGCGGTGGGGCCGGCGTCGGGGCGGATGACGTCCTCGCCCTCGTCGTCCTCCTCGGGCGGCTCCTCCGGGGCGGGCTCCTCCTGCTCGTCCGGCGGGTCCGCGGACAGGGGGCGGCGGGTCCTGGGCGATCCGGAGGCGGACCGCTCGGCGACCACGTCGCTCTCCCCGTCCACGCCTCCCACCGTCTCGGGCAGGTCGTCGGGCTTTCGGCTCATGGCCCCCACCTGCCCGTGACGGCGTCCCTTGACGCCCGGCCGGACGTCAAGGGACGGGCTAGGACAGCTCCCGCAACGCGTCCTCGATCTCGGCCCTGACCGGCATCGACGTGCTGGCCCCCGCCCGCTGCACCGAGATCGCCGCCGCCACCGAGGCGAAGCGCAGCGCCTCGGCCGGCGCCAGCCCTTCGGCCCGCGCGACCGCCAGCGCGCCGACGAACGTGTCACCGGCGGCCGTGGTGTCCACCGCCTTCACCTCGATCGCCGGCACCCGCAGCCGCTCGCCCGAGCGCGCGCCGTAGAGCGCGCCCCGCGAGCCCAGCGTGATGACGGCCTCCTCGACGCGTTCGAGGAGCGCGTCGAGGGCGGCGTCGGGGTCGGCCTGGCCGGTGATGTCGGCGGCCTCGTGCTCGTTCGGGACGATCATGGTGACCGCGTCGAGCAGCTCGTCGGGCAGCGGCTGCGCGGGCGCCGGGGTCAGGACGGCGGGCACCCCGGAGACCCGGGCCGCCTCCGCGGCGGCCACGACGGCCGCCATGGGCAGTTCGAGCTGGAGCAGCAGGGCCCGCGACCCGGCGATCGTGGCCAGGTCGCCGCCGGACGGCCCGGTCACGGTGCCGTTCGCGCCGGGCACGACGATGATCGAGTTGCCGCCGGCGTCGTCGACCACGATGTGCGCGATGCCGCTGGGGCCGGGCACCTGGCGCAGGCCGCGGACGTCCACGCCGGCCTCGGCCAGGGTGGAGCGCATCTCGGCCCCGAAGGCGTCGTCGCCGACCGCGCCGAGGAAGGCCACCTGCGCGCCGGCCCGGGCCGCGGCGATGGCCTGGTTGGCGCCCTTGCCGCCGGGCACGGTCCGGAACCGGTGACCGGTGACCGTCTCGCCCCGTTTGGGGGCCTGGGATACGTACGCGACGAGGTCCATGTTGGCGCTGCCGAAAACCGAGATCATGCGGCCATCATCTCCTGAGTACGTCGCGCCAGCTCGCCGAGCCCCACCCCGTCGAAGCCGGTCAGGCTGCTGGCCAGGCTGTCGCGCATGAGCCAGCGGTCGGGGACGCCGCCGTTCAGCGCGCCCGCCACGGACCCCGCCGTGGCCCCTGCCGAGTCGGTGTCCCAGCCGCCGGCGACCGCGCCCGCGATCGTGGCGGTGAAGTCGCCCGCGCCGTGGATCAGCGTGGCGGCCACCAGCGCGGCGTTGTTGATCGTGTGCACCCAGTGCAGCGTGCCATGCCGCTGGTGCAGCAGGTCGATGACACGCTCGAAGTCCGGCTCGCGGGCGGCGTCGGCGACGGCCAGGCTGACCGCCTCGTGCAGGCGGGACTCGCGCGGCACGACCGACAGGCCCGCCTCGACGGCCTCCCGCGCCGAGCCGGCGACCAGCGAGGCGGCGCACATGGCCGCGACGAACATCGCGCCGTAGATCCCGTTGGCGGTGTGGGTCAGCCGGGCGTCGCGCCAGGCCAGCTCGGCGGCCGTGGCGGGGTCGCCGGGGTTGGCCCAGCCGTAGACGTCCGTCCTGATGAAGGCGCCGATCCACTCGCGGAACGGGTTGCGGCGGGTGGCCGTCTCCGGCGGCTCGAAGCCGTCGAGCAGGTTGCGGTAGGCGACCCGCTCGGCGGTGAACGTGCGGCCGGCCGGCAGCTCGTCCAGCCACAGCTTGGCGACGTCCTCGGTGGTGAAGCCGCGGCCGTGGCGCTCCAGGACGGACAGCGCCAGCAGCGGGTAGTTGAGGTCGTCGTCCTCGGGGATGCCGTCGATGTTCTCGGCCAGCGAGTTGACCGCGCTGCGCCGGTTCCACGGCCACCTGCTCGCGATCTCGGCCGGCAGGCCCTCGGCGGTGAACCAGCCGGTGATCGGCCAGTTGCCGGTGGCCTCGGCGATCTGCCTGATGCCCGCGCGCGGGATCTTCTCCACCGGCTTGCCCAGCACGCAGCCGGCCGCCCGTCCCTCCCAGGCGCCCAGCAGCCGCGCCGGGTCCGCCTTCGCCGCGCTCCCGGCCGCGCTCCCGGCCGCGGTCCCGGCCGCGCTCCCGGCCGCGGGCCAGTCGGGGCAGGCGGCGACGATGGCGTCCAGGTCGGAGGGCTCGGCCAGCGGCGAGGGGATCGCGGCCAGCTCGTCCAGCAGGCTCTCGGCCAGCGGGCGCAGGCGGGCCGCGGCGGCCTCGGAGGCGCCGGCGCGCGGCGGCGCGTCGTGGCCGCCCGCCGCGTGCCACCGTCCGGCCAGCTCGCGCACCTGCGGCAGGTCGCCCCTGCCGTCCTCGCCGGCCTGGCGCAGCTCGTGGCCGACCAGGTCCTCCGGCTGGACCCAGGTGAGCCTGATCATCGGGCGTCCAGCTCGGCGAAGGCGGCCTCGCTGGCGCGCCGCCGCGCCACGTCGCCGGCGTGCACCCGGCGCGCCACCTCGGCGATGGCCAGGCCGGGCGCCACCAGGTCGGTACGGCTGGCCGCCCCCACCTGCTCCACCCACTGCGCGGGCACCGCGGACAGCCCCCCGAGGGCGCCCGCGATCGCGCCGCCCATGGAGGCGATCGAGTCGGCGTCGCGGCCGTAGTTCACGCCGCCCAGCACGGTGTCGCGGACGTCGCCCTTGGCCGCGACCAGGAAGCCCAGCGCCAGCGGCAGCTCCTCGATGCTGTGCACCCGGCTCGGCCGGCGCGCGCCGAGCCCCTGGTCGCGGTAGGTGTCGGCGACCGTGTCGAAGGGCCGTACGGCCGCGCGCAGCACCTCGAAGGAGCCGTCCCAGTGGCCGACGCCGGCCGCGGCCTCGCAGACCGCCTCGATGGCGGCGCGGGTGCCGTCCTTGGCCAGGCGCAGGCAGGCGGCGACCACGGAGTCGACCGTGGCGCCCGGCCGCATGGCCTCGGCGACGGCGGCGGCCATCACGCCGGCGGCCTCGCGTCCGTAGCTGGACTGGTGGGCCCCGGTCAGGTCGACGGCCTCGGCGTAGGCGGCGTCGGGGTCGGCGGCGTTGACGATGCCGACGGGCGCGACGTACATGGCCGCGCCGCAGTTGACGATGTTGCCGACGCCGGCCTCGCGCGGGTCGACGTGCCCGTAGTGCAGGCGGGCCACGATCCACTTCTCGGCCAGGAAGATCCGCTGCAGCGGCAGCGCCTCGGCCTCCAGCTCGGGGATCCACCGCCGCTCGCCCATCAGCTCCGGCACCAGGTGGTCGGCCATCGCGTACGCGTCCAGGTGGCCGCCGACCTTCTCGTACACGCGGATCAGGGCGTGCGTCATCAGGGTGTCGTCGGTGATGTGCCCGTCGCCCTTGTGGTACGGCGCGATCGGCCGGGCGTTGCGCCAGTCCTCGTTGTACGGCGGCACGATGCCCTCGACGCGGCCCCCGTACCGCTCCACGATCTGTTCGGGAGTCCAGCCCTCGGTGGCGCCGCCCAGCGCGTCACCGACCGCCGCCCCCGCCACGCAGCCAGTGGCCCTGTCCTCAAGCGGCGTCATGCGATTCCCTTCGTCAGTTCGATCAGATCCTTGCCCGCCAGCTCCGGCAGGCAGCAGCCCGCCAGCGTGCGGGCCGGCGCGAGCCACCCCTCCGGGATCGCGCCGTATCCGCCGGCGGCCCCCGCCAGCGCGCCGGTCAGCGCGGGCGCCGAGTCGGCGAGCGCCGGCAGGCAGGCGGCGGCCGGGACGGCGCGGGCCAGGTCGCCCCCCGCTGCCTCGGCCAGCGCCAAGGCGACGGGCACCGTCTGGGCGGCGCCCACGCCGTAGCTGTAGACGTGGTCGAGCAGCGCGGCGTCCAGCGCGGGCACCGCGCCGAACGGGTCGCCCGCCTTCCGCGCCGCGGCCAGCGCCACCCGGGCGTTGTGCCCGATGGCGGTGTCGCCGGGCAGGACGGCGAGCGCCGCCTCCACGGCCTGTCCCACCGAGCCCGACGCGACCGCCGCGGCCACGGCGGCGGCCATGGCCTGGGCCCCGAGCAGGCCGTCGCCGGCGTTGGTCACCTGGGCGTCCTCGGTCGGGTCCCGGTTCAGGGCGCCGAACGCGACCGCCCGCACGGCGGCGGCGTCGTCGAAGTGGTGGGGGTTGTCGTGCCCGGAGGCCGGCGGCTCGACGCCCCTGGCCAGGTTGTCCAGCGCGGTGGCCACCGAGATGCGCGCCCGGACGCCGGTCAGCTCCCGGAACGCCGCGGCCCGCGGCCGGTCGATCGTCAGCAGCGTCCATGCCAGCCATTCGGCGTCGTCGGACGGCCCGACGGCCAGCGGCGCGATCGGCTGGTTGAGCGCGAACGGCACCGGCAGCGTGGTGACCCGGTGCTCCTCGGCGAAGGCGTCCAGCTCGCGGTGCAGGCGCCGGCTCCAGGGCGCGTGCAGGGCGGCGCGGTGCCTGGCCGCGGGCCAGCCGGCGGCGTCGCCCACGGCGAGCCCGATGAAGGCCCCCCTGATTCTGTCCCCCGACATGATGATCTACAGTCCTTCCGCCAGTTCGTCGGCGACGTCCAGCACGTGTCTTCCGGCCACGACGGGCAGGCATTTTCCGCTCACCGGGCCGATCCGGGCGGCCCATCGTCCGGGCACGCCCTGCTCTCCCTGGATGGCGCCGGCGATCGCGCCGGCGATGGCGCCGATCGTGTCGGCGTCCCGGCCCAGGCTGACCCCGAACGTCACCGTGGCCTCCACCTCGCCGCCGCCCGCCAGGACGGCGCCCAGTGCCAGCGCGACGGCCTCGGGCGCGAGGTCGGTCCAGGGGTAGTGCCGGACCACGACGGCCTCGTGCAGCGCCTCGATCAGGGCCAGTTCGTCGTCCGCGCCCGTGGCGAGCACGTCGCGGGCCCTGACGATCGCGCGGGCCGTCCAGGAGTCGGCGGGGACCACCGACAGCGCGGCCGCCACGGTCTCGGCGGGCGTGCCGCCCGCCATGGCGGCGGCCACGGCCCCGGCGACCGCGCGGCCGCCGAGTATGCCCTCGCCCGACCCGCTGACCAGCCCGTCCTGCTCGATCAGGCGGGCGGCCTCGGCCGGGTCGCCGGGGCAGAAGATCCCGTACGGCGCCGCCCGCATGGCCAGCCCGTCGGACCAGCCGTGCTGGTGGACGCGTCCGGTCAGCGGCGGCTCCAGCCCCCGGCGGAGCGCTTCGATGGTGCCCAGCTCGGAGAAGCCGGCGCCGCGCATCGGCCCGGTCACCGACGGGATGATCTCCTGCCGGTACGCCCGCGCGACGTCGGCCGCGGTCAGGGCGTGCCCGTGCCGGACGAGCAGCGAGGCGGCGAAGATGGCGTACTCGGTGTCGTCGGTGCCGCCGCCCTCGATCTCGGTGAGCCGGCCCCACCGCCGCCGGATCTCCGACGGCGACAGGTTCTCGGCGGGGGCGCCGAGGGCGTCGCCGGCCGCCAGGCCGAGCAGACACCCCCGGGCCCTCAGGCGATGAGTCACTGCTGGTACCGCTCCAAGACCTGGTTGCCGTCCTCGACGAGCCGCTTGGCCGCGTCGTCGATGGTGATCTTATTGGCGAAGTACTCCTGCAGGACGGGCGTGGCGACCTTGCTCTTCCACTCGTCGAAGCCGTTCACCTTCAGGAACGGGGCCACGACCAGGTTCTTGGCGGAGGCGGTGGCGACGTCCCAGCCGTTGTCCCGGGTGGTCATCGCCGGGTCGGCGGCGGCCGTCTGCGAGGTCGGCAGCAGCCAGTCGCCCTTGGCGAGCTTGGCCTGGTTGGCGCCGTTGAGGAAGAACGAGATGAACTTCATGGCCTCGTCCGGGTGCTTGCTGTCCTGGGCGATCGACAGCGTCTGCGAGACCGCGCCCTGCTGGGCGCTGGTGCCCTTCGGCGCGGGCAGCGTCACCCAGTCGAAGTCGTCCGGGGCCTGCTCGGCGACCTGCTGGCGCAGGTAGACGCCGGCCGGCAGCAGCGCGAACTTGCCCTTGTAGAAGGCGGGCAGCGGGTCGGCGGTGCCCTGGCCGAGCGCGGCCGGGTCGGCGGACTTGTCCTTGTAGAGCTGGTCGTGGATGCGCTGGAGCACCTCGCGCTCCTCCGGCCCGACCTTGACCGTGGTCTTGCCGTCGGCGGTCTGGAAGAACGTGCCGCCGAAGTTGAGCGCCAGGTTGAGCGTCTTGTTGACCGGCGACTTCATCGGCCAGGCCACGCCGAACGTGCCGCCCTTGGTCATCTTCTTGGCGGCCTCGGAGAACTCGTCCCAGGTCCACGGGTTGTCCGCGGTGGGGACGCGCACCTTGGAGGCGTCCAGGAGCTTCTTGTTGGCGATGATGACCTGCGACTCCTGCAGGAACGGCACGCCGTAGATGCCCTGCTCGCCCTTGCCGCCGTTGAAGGTGACGGTGTCCCAGGCGGACTGCGGGATGTCGCCCTTGAGGTCGGCGGGCAGCTTGCTCGTCAGGTCGAGCAGGTAGCCGTCGGAGGCGAACCCGGCCAGCGCCGGCGAGTCGTTGTGGATCACGTCGGGCGCGGTGCCGCCGGCGAACTGGGTGACGAGCTGGTCGTTGACGTTGTCCCAGCTGCCCTGCACGTAGGTGACCTGGGTCTTGGGGTTGGCCTTGTTCCACTCGTCGACGATCTGCTTGTTGGCCGCGACGGACTCCTTCTGCCAGGCCAGGCTGAGGAAGTTGAGCTTCACCGGCTCGCCGGACGAGGCGGCCTCTCCACCGCCCCCTCCTCCGCTGCCGCCACACGCGGCGGCGAACGTGAGGACGGCCGCCGCCGCCAGTGCGGACTTGATTCGCATATGAGCCTCCTACTAGCCCTTCACGGCGCCGGCCATCAGGCCGGACTTCAGTCGCCGCTGAATGATTGCGAAGAAGATCAGGCTCGGGATCGTCGCCATGAGCGACGCCGCGGCCAGCGGGCCGAGCCTGGCCACCCCCTCGGGGCCGGTGAACCGCACCAGCGTGAGCGGGAGTGTCATCACGTCGGGGTCCTGGAGGATCACGAGCGCGAACAGGAACTCGTTCCACGACGAGATGAAAGAGAACAGCAGCGTGGCCACCACGCCGGGCGCGAGCAGCGGCGCCACCACGCTGGCGATCGAGCGCAGCCGCGTCGCGCCGTCGACGGCCGCGGCCTCCTCCAGCTCGCGCGGCACGGCCCGCACGTAGCCCTGGAGCATCCACAGCGCGAACGGCAGCGTGAACGTCACGTGCACGACGACGAGCCCCGGCAGGGTGTTCACCAGCTCCAGATCCCGCAGGATCATGAAGAGCGGGATGATGATCAGGATGAACGGGAAGACCTGGCTGACCAGCACCCACCCGATCGCGACCTTGTTGAGCAGGCTGCGGTAGCGGGCCATGGCGTACGAGGCCGGCAGCGAGATCAGCACGGTGATCACGCTGCTGAACAGCGCCACGACCAGGCTGCGGCCGGCCGCGCCGATCAGGTCCTGCTCGCCGAAGGCGTCGGAGAAGTTGGACAGGGTCGGCTCGCGCGGGATCCACGTCGGGTCGGCCAGGGCCATCTCCTGGGGCGTCTTCAGCGCCGTCGACAGCAGCCAGAACAGCGGGAAGGCCAGGAAGACGATGTAGGCGACCAGCGCGAGGTACTGCGGGGCGCGTCTCATCGGGTCTCCCTCATCTGGCGCCACAGGTACAGGCCGAGCACCGCGAGCACGACGATCGCCATGGCCAGGCCGAGCATCGAGGCGTAACCGGCCATCCGGTAGCGGAACGCCTCCTCGTAGGCGAACAGCATCGGCAGCCGGGTCTGGCCGCCGGGCCCGCCCTGGGTGAGCACGTAGACCAGGCCGAACTGGTTGATGTTCCACACGAAGTCGAGCGAGGTGATCGACACGATCACCGGCCGCAGCTGCGGGAGCGTGATGCTCCAGAACCGCCGCCAGCGGCCCGCGCCGTCGACCTCGCCGGCCTCGTACAGCTCCCTCGGGATGCCCTGGAGCCCGGCGAGCAGGACCACGGTGGTCTGCGGCATGCCGGTCCAGACGCCCACCACGATGATCGCGGGCAGCGCGAGCGAGAAGTCGGCCAGCCAGTTGACGTGCGTGCCGAGCAGGCTGTTCAGGATGCCCGCGTCGGGGTGGTAGACGAGCTTCCACATCAGGCCGATGACCACCGGCGGCATCGCCCACGGCACCACCGCGAGCACCCGGGCCAGGGTCCTGAAGCGCAGGTTCTGGTTGAGCAGCACGGCCAGGCCGAGCGCGGCCAGGAACTGCAGCACGGTCACCGAGACCGACCAGATCGCGCCGATCCGGAAGGAGGCCCAGAAGTCGTCGTCGGTGAGCAGCCGGCCGAAGTTCTCCAGGCCGACGAAGCTGGTCTCGTGGACGCGCGTGTTGCGGGCGTCGGTGAAGGCCAGGCCGATGCCGTACAGGAGCGGGCCGACGCTGAACAGCGCGACGGGCACCAGCGCGGGCAGCATGAGCAGCCACATCTCGCGGTTCCCGCGCGACTTGGGACGCCGCCGGGAAGGCGGGCGCCGGGGCGGTGCCGCCGTGGTCACGGTCGCGGTCACGTCCTGCCTCCCTCATGTCCGTAGGTCTCGCCCGCCGTCGAGGCCCGCACCACCAGGCGCGGCGGAACGGTGATCACGCGCGGCGCGGCGTCGTCGCCGTTCAGCCGGTCGAGCAGCAGCTCGGCGGCGGCCTTGCCGCGTTCGGCCGAGCCGAGCGAGACGCTCGACAGCGACGGCCAGGACGCGGCGGCCAGGTCGGTGTCGTCCATGCCGACCACGGCCACGTCCTCGGGCACCCGGCGGCCGGCGGCGCGCAGCACGTCGAGGGCGCCGAGCGCGATCAGGTCGTTGGCGCACATCAGCGCGTCGACGTCGGGCGCCCGGTCCAGCAGCTCGGCCACCGCGCGGCCCCCTTGCGCGCGGTAGAAGTCGCCGATCTGGACCAGGTCCTCGTCGTAGGGCAGGCCGAGCTGCTCCAGCGCCTCGCGGTAGGCCGCGCCGCGCGAGGCGCCGGGCCAGGTGTCGGGCGGGCCGTTGACCAGCGCGATGCGCCGGCGGCCGAGCGCGTGCAGGTGGTCGACGGCGAGCTTGACGCCGGTGCGCGAGTCGGCCCGTACGTTGTCCACCGGCGTGCCCTCCGGCACCGTGCCGATGATCACGACGGGCGCCCTGGCCGAGGCCAGCATCTCCAGGTGGGCGTCGGTGACCCGGAGTGGGCTCATGATCAGCCCGTCCACGTACCGCTCGCCCAGGCTGTGCAGCACGTCGATCTCGTCGGCCACGACGGCGTCGGTCGAGTGCAGGACGAGCCGGTAGCCGGCCGCCTTGAGCACGGGCTGGATCTGGCGCAGCATCGCCAGGTAGGCGGGGTTGCCGACGTCGGCCATGGCGAAGGCGACCTGGTGGGTGCGCCGGGACTTGAGCGACCTGGCCACGGCGTTGCGCACGTAGCCCAGCTCGTCGGCGGCGGCCATCACCTTGCGCACGGTCTCCTGCCTGGTCGGCAGGCCGTTGAGGACCCGCGAGACGGAGGCGATCGAGACACCGGCGCGCTCGGCGATCGTGGTGATCGTGGGTCCGTCGGCCAAGGCTGTCCTTCCAAGAACGTAAACGTTTACGGGAAAGTGTCTGTAAACGTTTACCGTGTTTCGCACATGAAACCGGGCCCTCACTTCAGGGTCAAGTCACGATCCCATAACGCCAGGTCAGCGGGCATACGCGGGAAAAGGGAGCGCCCGCTCCCCCGGACTCGGGGAAGCGGGCGCGTCAGGACACCTCAGGCCGCGGACGGCTCCCGGGGGTCCGCGGGCCGCCTGCGCGCCCCGGCCGCACGGAACGCCCGGCGGCTACGCGGGACGTTCGGCGGGCACGGGGGCGGGCGGCGACTGCCGGGTGAGCAGGCGGATCCCCGGAGCGCCGCTGAGCGCGACGACGGCGGCCAGGACGGCCGGGATGATCAGGGCGACCGGCAGCGACTCCGTGGCCTCGGCCACGTACCCGAGGACCGCCGGGCCGAGCAGCAGCCCGCTGTAGCCGAAGGCCGTCACCATGGCCAGGGCGCGCCCCACCGGGCCGCCCGCCGCGCCGACCGCGCTGAACAGCACCGGCACGACCGTGGCCAGCCCCACGCCCGCCAGCGCCCAGCCGGTCCACGCGCACACCACGCGCAGCGGCCCGCCGAGCGCCGGGGCGGCGAGCACCAGGACGTACCCGAGGGTGGCGAAGCCGCCGGCGAGCTGGATCGTGCGCACCGACCCCAGCCTGGCCCTGATCGGGTCGCCGAGCAGGCGGACGGTCGTCATCGCGACCGAGAAGATCGTGTAGGCCAGCGGCGCGTCGGCCGGGTCGGTGTGCAGCACCCAGCGGGCGTGCAGGGCGGCCCAGTCGATGGCCGCGCCCTCGCTCAGGTGCCCGGCGAAGGCCGCCACCCCGAGCAGCGCGATCAGCGCCCACTTCAGCGTGCCGCCGCCCTCGCCGCCGGCCTCCTCGCCGGCCTGCCGGGCGGCGTCGGGCAGCAGCAGGCGGCAGGCCAGCAGGTACAGGAACGGGACGACGACCGCCCCCGCCACCAGCAAGGCCTGCGGGTCGACCGACGCCCGCAGCGCCAGGGACGTCAGCACGCCACCGGCCGCCCCGCCCAGGCTCCACGTGCCGTGGAAGGCCGAGATGACGGGCCGCCCGTAGACCCGCTCGACCTCGACGGAGTGGGCGTTGATGGCGACCTCGACCACCCCCAGCCCCATCCCGAACGCCAGCGCGAGCGCCATCAGCGGCCCGTAGGAGGGGGCCAGCGCGGGCCCGAGGAGCAGCACGGCCGACAGCGGCCCGCCGATCCAGGACACCCGCCGGCTCGACCACCTGTCCACCAGCCGCCCGGCCACCAGCATCGACACCAGCGCGCCGCCGGAGATCAGCAACAGGACGGTGCCCAGCCTGGCGGCGCCGAGTCCGAGGCGGTCGTTCAACGAGGGCAGGCCGGCCGCCCACAGGCCCATCACGAATCCGCTGAGAGAGAAGAGGCCGAAGACTCCGACACGTGCCCGTCTGGCATCAATGAGGCTTTTGTTCACGCCTAGAGCATAAGCTGTGGGTTGTGAAAAGTGCTACGACGAGCGGCGAACTGCGCGCGCACAACCGGGTCCGCCTGCTGCGCGCGGTGCACGACTGCGCGGCGACCCGTACCAGGTCGCAGCTCACCCGCGATCTCAACCTGGCCAGGGGCACGGCGTCGGTGCTGGTCGCCGGCCTGGCCGAGGACGCCCTGCTGCACGAGGAGCCCGCGGCCGGGCATACCAGGGGACGGCCCACCCAGGTGCCCGGCCCCCACCCGCTCGGCCCGCTGGCCCTGGCCGCCGACGTGCGCGAGGACGTCTGGGAACTGGCGGCGTGCGAGCTGGGCGGACGGGTGAGCGTGCTGGAGGTCCAGCCGCACGACGGCACCCCGGAGGGCGCCCTGGCCTCGCTCGGCCAGGCGGTGGCCGACCACCTGTCGCGCCGGGTGGTCGGCCTCGGCGTGGCCCTGGCCGGCCCGGTCCGGCACGACGGGCTGGTGGACATCGCCCACCTGGGCTGGCGCTCGGTGGACGTGCCCCGGCTGCTGGGCCTGGCGTGGCGGCCGGCCGGCCCCGGCCCGGTCCTGGTGGGCAACGACACGGGCCTGGCCGCCCTGGCCGAGGCCCGGCGCGGACGGCTGCGCGGCGTCCGGGTGGGCCTGCACCTGCACGTGGACTTCGACCTCGGCGGCGTCCTCGTCGTGGACGGGCGGCCGCTGGACGGCGCGAGCGGCCCCGGCGCCGAGTTCGGCCACATGCCACTGGGCGGCGGCGACCGGCCGTGCGCGTGCGGCGCGACCGGCTGCTGGGGCCAGGAGGTGGGCGCGAACGCGCTGCTGCGCCACGCGGGCCTGGCCCACGGCGGCGGACGGGGCCGCGCGCAGGCGGAGGAGGTGCTGGCCGGCAGCCCGGAGGCGGTCGAGGCCGGGGCCCGCGCGCTCGGCCGGGGCATCGCCGCCCTGGTCAACGCGCACGACCCCGAGGTCGTCACGCTCTCCGGGCACGGCGTCGCGCTGCTGGAGCGCGCGGGCGAGGCCCTGACGGACTCCTGCCGGCCCGCGCTGATGGCCATCAGGCGGGAACGCCCGCCCCGGATCGAGGCCGCCGCGCTGGGCTGGCGGGCCGCCCTGCTGGGGGCCATGGAGTCGGTGTTCGACGCCTTCCTGACCCCCGAAGGGCTGGAGAGATGGCGCGAAAGGGGCCCCGACCAGGGCGCCGACACGCCCGGATCACGAAATGTGACGCATTCCACCCTGAAGAGGAAAATCTTGCAATAACTTCCGGCGGCACGAGCCCGACCAGGCGATCTTGCGCCCCCCTCCCCCGGCGCTGTACGGATGGAAGGGCCCGGCGCGCTCAAGATCATCGACGGGGGTGGGAACGCGTGGATCTCGAACTCGCGCTCCGCATGACCGAGGCCGCTCTGAAGCAGGCCGTCCGGGAGGGCGCGCTGGTCTCGGTGGCGGTCGTGGACGCGGGCGGACATCTGGTGTCTTTCCAGCGTATGGCGGGTGCGGAGATCGCCGGGCCGGTGCTCGCGCCGGGCAAGGCGTACACCGCGGTGGCCCTTCGCACGGCCACCGCGGACCTCGCTCGGCTGGTGGCGCCGGGCGGGGAGCTCTTCGGTCTGACGGGTGAGCGATTCGTCTGTCTCGGGGGTGGCATCCCCCTCTGGGCGGACAACGGCGAAGGGGAACGGGTGGCCGGCGGCGTGGGGGTCAGCGGCGGCACGATCAGCCAGGACGTGGCGTGCGCCGAAGCGGCCGCCCTGGTGTGGCGGACTCGTTGAGCGGGCGCTTTCCGCAACACGAACCGCTGGTATCCGCCATGATTAGCCACTGCACCACGGGAAACAGTTTCCCGAACCCAACTCCCCGAGGAGAGAACGAGATGGCACTTCCCACTCTCACCCCCGAGCAGCGTCAGGCGGCTCTGGCGAAGGCGGCCGAGGCCCGCGCGGCCCGCACGGCTCTGCTCGCCAAGGTCAAGGCGGGCGAGCTGACCTTCGCCCAGCTCCTGGAGCGCGACGACGACATCGCCAAGAAGATCAAGGTGTCCCAGGCCCTGCGCGCCGTCAAGGGCGTCGGCCCGGCCAAGGCCACCGCGCTGATGGAGGAGGCCGGCGTCGACGAGAAGCGCCGTCTCGGCGGCCTGGGCGCCCAGCAGCGCAAGAAGCTGGTCGACGCGCTCGGCTAGGACCGGGCGGCCGGGGGCGCGCGCCCCCGCGCGCCGGCCCGCCCGCCCCCCCCCCGGGGGGCCCGGGGGGGCGGGGAGGGGGGCCCGCGCCCCCGGCGGCCCGCCCAACCCCCCGGCGGTGAGGGGGGTGGCGGGCCTCGCCGAGAACCCCCGTCGGGGCGGCGCGGGGCCCCCCCCCCGCCGCGGGGGGGGCCCCCCCCGCGCCCCCCCCCGGCCGGCGACCCCTCGTAGGGCCAGGAGGGGCCGGAGAGCGGCGCACGCTCCACGGCGGGCCCGGCCGAGGGGTCAACCTCAGGCGGTCGATCTCAGGGATGTCGGCCTCAGGGGAGGTCAGGACCGCAGGTAGGCCAGCACGGCGAGCACGCGGCGATGCTGGTCGCTGTCGTCGGCGTAGAGGCCCAGCTTGTTGAAGATGCTCCTGATGTGCTTCTCCACGGCGCCGTCGCTGATGACGAGCTGCCGCCCGATGGCCGGGTTGGACTTGCCCTCGGCCATCAGCCCGAGCACCTCGCGCTCGCGCGGCGTGAGCTGCGCCAGCGGGTCGTCCTTGCGTCTGCGGACCATCAACTGGGACACCACCTGCGGATCGAAGACGGTGCCTCCCGCCGCCACCCGCCGCAGGCCCTCCAGGAACTCGTCGACGTCGACGACCCGGTCCTTCAGCAGGTAGCCCACCGCGCCACGGGCGTCGGCGAGCAGGTCGTCGGCGTAGGAGACCTCGACGTACTGCGACAGGATGAGCACCGGGGCGCCGGACACCCGGCGCCGGGCCTCGACCGCCGCCCGCAGCCCCTCGTCGGTGAACGACGGCGGCATGCGCACGTCGACCACCGACACGTCGGGCCTGTGCTCGACGATCGCCTCCACGAGGGCGTCGCCGTCCCCCACGGTGGCGACCACCTCGCAGCCGAACTCCTCCAGCAGCCTGACCAGGCCCTCCCTGATCAGGACCGCGTCATCGGCCACGACTACGCGCACGGCACCTCCGCCACGATCACCGTCGGCCCGCCGTCCGGCGACCTGACGGTGAGCTCCCCGTCGACGGCCCGGAGCCGGTCGGCCAGACCGGCCAGGCCGTGTCCCTTGGCGACGTGTGCGCCGCCGACACCATCATCCCCGATCGTGAGCATGAGGACGTCACCGATGCGGAGGAGCTGGACCGTGCAGATGGTCGCGCGGCTGTGTTTGGCCACGTTGGTCAGGGTCTCCGCGCAGACGAAGTAGATCGCGTTCTCGGTCGCCGCCTGGAAGCGGCCCACGATCTGCACGTCGAGGTCGACCGGCACGGTGCAGCGGCCGGCGAGGGCGGCCAGCGCGGGCGCGAGGCCGCGGTCGGACAGGATGGGCGGCGCGATGCCGCGCGACAGGGCCCGCAGCTCGTCGAGCGTCTCGCGGGTGGCGCTGATCGCCGAGCTGATGGTGGCCGAGGCGGCCTCGGGGTCCTTGGCGAGCTGCCGCTGCGCCCTGGACAGCTCCATGGCCAGGGAGACCAGGCGCTGCTGCGGGCCGTCGTGGATGTCGCGCTCCAGCTTGCGCAGCGCGTTGGCCTCGGCCGACACGGCCGCCGCCCGGCCCTCGGCCAGGTCGTCGATGCGCTCCTGCAACTCGGCGACGCCGGTCAGCAGCGCCCGGCCGAGCCCGGCCCTGACCAGCGCGGCCCCGCGCACCATGAACGGCATGACGAAGGTGAAGACCAGGCCGAGCGAGACGTAGAAGATCGTGTTCACCAGGTAGCCGGAGCCCAGCCCGAGCAGCTCGGGCAGCTCCGCGTTGCCGGGGATGCGCGAGGTGATCAGGCCGTAGAGCGGGTAGGTCAGCCCGAGGATCGGGATCGCCCAGAACACCACGGTCAGCACGAACGCCAGGACGGCGAACGGGAAGTTCAGGATGCCGTGCAGCAGGTCGAGCCACGACTGGCCGTTGGTCAGCGGGTTGACGACGCGGCGGAAGCGGCCCGCCCCCTCGGGCGCCGGACGGTAGCGCGGCCGCACCGGCGGGCGCTTGAGCACGTCGGAGAGCCAGCCGCGCTCGGCGTCGGCGAAGCCCCTCGCGACCAGGAGCGTGCCGGCCAGCAGCGGCACGCCGATCCACACGACCGCGGTGCCCACGCCCGCGGCGAAACCGGCGACCATGGTGACGAAGCCGATGACGGCCGTCGGGAAACCGACCAGCGTGTAGCGGGTGTCGAGAAGGACACGCCTCATCAGGGAGCGCATGCCATGAAGGCTAAGTCCCCCGGCGCAGCGGTACGAGCCGGTGAGCAGGCGTCCGGGGGTAGGGCTGGCCCTACCCCCCTTGGTGGTGTGATCTTGACCTGAAGACGGAGGTCCGCGGCAATGTGCCCGCGCGTCCGGGACGGAAGCCTTGAGTCATCCGCTCTCCCGCTCGAAACGAGGCTCCCCCATGACCGTCCTGCTCGATCGTCCCGCGCCGGTACGGGCGCCGCGCGCGACGGCCAGGGACCCGTTCATCGACCTGCTGCGCGTGCTCGGCATGGCGCTCATCGTGCTCCAGCACTGGACGATCCCCGTCCTGTCCTACGAGGGCGGCCGGCTGACCACGGGCAACGCGCTGTCCACGCCGGGGGTGTGGGTGGTGACGTGGCTCAGCCAGGTCATGCCGCTGGTGTTCTTCGCCGGCGGGGCGGCCAACGCGATCAGCCGCGGCCGGTCGGCCAAGAGCGACCAGGAGTGGCTGGCCGCGCGCTTGCGCAGGCTGGCCTGGCCGTTGCTGCCGCTGGCGGCGGTGTGGATCCCGCTGCCCCACGTGCTGCTCACGCTGGGGGTGCCGGAGCAGCCGCTGGCGGTGGGCGCCAAGCTGACCGGGCAGTTGCTGTGGTTCCTGGCCGTGTACCTGGTCGCGGTCACGGTCACGCCGTACGCGCTGCGCCTGCACCGCAGGTTCGGCGTGCTGGTCCCCGTCGCGCTGGCGGCCGGGGCGGTCATGACGGACGTCGTGCGCTTCTCGACCGGCCTGGAGGCGGCCGGTTACGTGAACATCGTCTTCGTGTGGCTGGCCGTCCACCAGATCGGCTTCTTCTACGCCGAGGGCCGGGTGCGGCTGCCCGCGTTGCTGGCGGCCGGCGGGTTCGGCGTGGCGGCGCTGCTGGTCGGGTTCGGCCCCTACCCCGGCAGCATGATCGGCCTGCCCGGCGCCGAGGTGTCCAACATGGCCCCGCCCACGCTGGCCATCATGGCCGTCGGCGTCGGCCAGATCGGCCTGGCCGTGCTGCTGCGCCCCTGGCTGGTCCGGCTGCCCCTGCGCGGCGTCCTGGACTGGGCCGGCCCGCGGATCATGACGGTCTACCTGTGGCACATGCCCGCGCTGTTCGCCGTGACCGGCGTGGTCGTGGTCCTGCTGGGCGTGGAGACGCCGGAGCCGGGCAGCCTGTTCTGGTTCGCCGGGTGGCCGGTGTGGTTCGGGATGCTGTGCCTGGTCATGTGGGGGCTGGTGCGGGCGTTCGCGAGGTTCGAGACGCCGCCGTCGCTGCCGTACGGGACCGCCGGCCGCGGGGTCATGCTGGTGGCCGCGGGGCTGGTCGGGGCCGGGATCCTGACGCTGACCGTGGGCGGCTTCGTGCCGGGCGGCGGGCCGTTCCTGGCGGTGCTCGCGGTGCTCGGCGGCCTGCTGCTGACCGCGCCGAAGGCCCGCGCGTAACATCGGCGAAACGCGTCCCGGCCACAATCGGGCGGCATGACGACGATCCGCGAACTGACCGAGGCCGACGTGCCCGCCGTGACCGCCATCTACGCCCACTACGTGACCGGCGGCGTGGCCACGTTCGACGAGACGCCGCCGGGGGCCGGCGAGTGGCGGGCCAAGGCGGCGGCGCTCGCGGCGGCGGGGCTGCCGTTCCTGGTGGCCGAGGACGACGGCGCGGTCACCGGCCACGCCTACCTCAGCCAGTACCGGCCCAAGCCCGCCTACCGGCACAGCCTGGAGGACTCGATCTACCTGGCGCCCGGCGCCACCGGCCGCGGGTTCGGCCGGCTGCTGCTGGGCGAGCTGATCCGGCGGGCGTCGGCGACCGACGCCCGTTCGCTGATCGCGGTGATCGCCGACGGCGGCGACCCCGCCTCGCTGCGGCTGCACGCCGCCTTCGGGTTCCAGGAGGCGGGACGGCTGAGCAACGTGGGGTTCAAGCACGGCCGCTGGATCGACACCGTGCTGCTGCAACTCGACCTCCGGTAGGGGCGGCGGGTTCGACCACCCGGCAAACTTCGGCAGGATAGATACGTGAGCCTTCTCGTTGACCGCCTGCCGGAAGACATCGACGCCGACCCCGACGTCATATTCGACGCGTTCGTCGCCTGGAACGCCGAACGGGGGCTCACGCTCTATCCCGCCCAGGAGGAGGCCCTCATCGAGGTCGTCTCCGGCAGCAACCTGATCCTCGCCACGCCGACGGGCTCGGGCAAGTCGCTGGTCGCCGCCGGGGCCCACTTCGCCGCGCTGACCAGAGACGTCCGCACGTTCTACACCGCGCCGATCAAGGCGCTGGTGTCGGAGAAGTTCTTCGACCTGTGCGCCGTCTTCGGCACCGCCAACGTCGGCATGATGACCGGCGACGCCAGCGTCAACCCGGGCGCGCCCATCATCTGCTGCACGGCCGAGATCCTGGCCAACGTGGCGCTGCGCGACGGCGCGGCGGCCGACATCGGCCAGGTCGTGATGGACGAGTTCCACTTCTACGCCGAGCCCGACCGCGGGTGGGCCTGGCAGGTGCCGCTGCTGGAGCTGCCCAACGTGCAGTTCGTGCTGATGTCGGCCACGCTCGGCGACGTGTCGATGTTCGAGCGCGACCTGACCAGGCGCACCGGGCGGCCCACGGCGGTGGTCAAGCACGCCGAGCGGCCGGTGCCGCTGGTGTACTCCTACCGGATGACGCCGCTGCACGAGACGCTGGAGGAGATGCTCACCACCGGGCAGGCCCCCGTCTACGTCGTGCACTTCACGCAGGCCGCGGCCATGGAGCGGGCCCAGGCGCTGATGTCGATCAACATGGCGACCAAGGCCGAGAAGGAGGCCATCGCCGCGATGATCGGCGGCTTCCGGTTCACCACCCGGTTCGGCCGGGCGCTGTCGCGGCTGGTCAAGCACGGCATCGGCGTCCACCACGCCGGCATGCTGCCCAAATACCGGCGGCTGGTGGAGCGGCTGGCCCAGGCCGGGCTGCTGAAGGTCATCTGCGGCACCGACACGCTCGGCGTCGGCGTCAACGTGCCCATCCGCACGGTCCTGTTCACCGCCCTGTCCAAGTACGACGGCAACAAGGTCCGCCGGTTGCGCGCCCGCGAGTTCCACCAGATCGCCGGGCGGGCCGGCCGCGCCGGGTTCGACACCATCGGCTACGTCGCCTGCCAGGCCCCCGAGCACGACATCGAGAACGCCAAGGCGCTGGCCAAGATCGGCGACGATCCCAAGCGGCGGCGCGGCTACGCGCGCAAGAAGCCGCCGGAGGGGTTCGTCGGCTGGAGCGAGGAGACGTTCGAGAAGTTGCAGCAGGCCGAGCCCGAGCCGCTCAACTCCCGCTTCAAGGTGAGCAACGCGATGCTGCTGGCCGTGATCAACCGGCCGGGCGACTGCTTCCAGGCGATGCGACACCTGCTCACCGACAACCACGAAGACCGCAAATGGCAGCGGCGGCACATCAGCCAGGCCATCGCCATCTACCGGTCGCTGCTGGCCGGCGGCATCGTCGAGCAGTTCGCCGAGCCCGACGAGCAGGGCCGGCGAGCCCGGCTGACGATCGAGCTGCAGGAGGACTTCGCGCTCAACCAGGCGCTGTCCACGTTCGCGCTGGCCGCCTTCGACCTGCTCGACCGCGAGTCGCCCTCGTACGCCCTCGACATGGTCTCGATCGTCGAGTCCATCCTCGACGACCCCCGCCAGATCCTGTCGGCGCAGCTGAAGAAGGCGCGCGGCGAGGCGGTCGCCCAGATGAAGGCCGACGGCATGGAGTACGAGGAGCGCATGGAGGCGCTCGCCGAGGTCATGTACCCGATGCCGCTCGACGACCTGCTGCTCGGGGCGTACGAGACCTACCGGCGCGGCCACCCGTGGGTCGGCGACTACACGGTCAGCCCGAAGTCGGTGGTGCGCGACATGTTCGAGCGCGCGATGACGTTCGGCGAGTACATCCAGTTCTACGAGCTGGCCCGCTCCGAGGGCACGGTGCTGCGCTACCTGGCCGACGCCTACCGCACGCTGTCGCGCACGGTCCCCGAGCACCTGAAGACCGAGGACCTGGTCGATCTCATCGAGTGGCTGGGCGAGCTGGTCCGGCAGGTCGACTCCTCGCTGATCGACGAGTGGGAGAAGCTGACCAACCCCGAGGAGGCGCTGGAGCGCCAGCAGCAGCTGGAGACCAAGGTGCGGCCGGTCACGGCCAACCCGCGGGCCTTCCGGGTGCTGGTGCGCAACGCCATGTTCCGGCTGGTCGAGCTGTGCGCCATCGAGAAGGAGGACGAGCTGGAGGAGCTGGCCCCCGACGTCGACTGGGGCGCGGCGCTCGACGCGTACTACGCCGACCACGAGGAGATCTTCACCGACGCCGACGCGCGCGGGCCCGCGCTGCTGCGGATCGAGGAGGAGAGCGGCCTGTGGCGGGTGCGCCAGACGATCAAGGACCCGGCCGGCGACGGCGACTGGGGCATCGACGCCCAGGTCGACCTGACCGCCTCCGACGAGGAGGGCCGGGCCGTGCTGCACGTCCTCGGCCTCAACCGGCTCTGAGCGGCTGCGGAAAGAGAACAAGCCGTGTGCCGGAACGGACTGGCAAGGGCGTTCCGGCACCGGCTTGTCGCTTCATTGTCGGACGGCGAAGTTCGGCGTCCGGTCATGGCGACGTCTCAAGATCGAGACATTCAGCACTCCGCCAGCGTGCAGATCTTGGCGAGCATCGCGCCCGCGTCCTTGCGCTGCCGGCTGAAGTCGGCCTTGGCGGGCTTGCCCCACTCGCCGCCGGCCGTGTAGACGATCAGGGCGTTGGCGCGGCGGGTCACGACGGCCCGCTCGCCGCCGACGGCCGGCTTGCCGTGGTCGTAGGCCTGGCCGGTGACCAGCAGGCCCTCGTCGCCGAGCGCGATCTTGGCCGCGGCGTACCGGTACGCCTTGGTGCCGCAGGCCCGTACGGCCGCCCTGAGGTCGCCGACCGCCTTGCCGGCCGCCTCCGGCGAGGAGTAGAGGATCACCTGCTCGGACTTGGAGTAGTCGGGCACCGAGGTGTAGACGATCGTCCTGGCCGCCGTGCGGCCGGCCTGGCCCAGCCCGGCCTTCTGGCAGGGGTTCACGACGAGCTGGGCGTTCTTCTTGCCCGACACCGTCCAGCTGTGCTCGGGGTTGGGGTCCTTCTTGGCGGCGGCCTTCTCGTACAGCAGGAAGTTGCCCGGGATGGCCAGGCCGACGGCGACGAACAGTGCTGCGATCATGGGACAAAATGGTAGGGGTGAGCGACGAAGACCTCAGACGCGTGCTCGGGCTGCTCTGCCAGGACGACACCCTGCGCGCACTCGCGTCCCTGGTGCTCGGTGACACCGGCGATCTGCCCCCCAAGGCGCTCGACCGCCTGGCCAGCGGCGGTCTGGCCGAACGCGACGACGACGGCAAGTGGCGGGCGCGGCCGGAGCGCTTCCGCGAGCTGCTGCGGGAGCGGGCCGAGCCCCCCGCCGAGCTGAGCGCCGAGGAGCGGGTGCTGCGCACGTTCCTGGTCGACGGCCGGCTGACCACCATGGGCATGCGCCGCGACAAGCGGCTGGTCGTGCTGCGGTACATCTCCCGGGTGTTCGAGCCGGGCGTGCGCTACCCCGAGACCGACGTCAACGTGGCGCTGCGGGCCTTCCACGACGACTTCGCGGCGCTGCGCCGCTACCTGGTGGACGAGGGGCTGCTGTCCAGGGAGGGCAACGTCTACTGGCGCAGCGGCGGCCCGGTCGAGGTGTGAGCCGGGCCGGGGGGCCGGCGGGGGTCAGGGGCGGCGCAGGCGGGCGCGGTAGTCGCGGGGCGGGAGGCCGTACTCGCGCCTGAAGGCGCGGCTGAAGTGGAACGGGCTGACGAACCCCGAGGCGGCGGCCACCTGGCCGACGTCCAGGTCGGTCACCTCCAGCAGGCTCGCGGCGTGCCGCACCCGCGCCCTGCGCACGGCGCCCATCGGGGTCTGGCCGGTCTCGGCCGCGAACAGGTGCGCGAACCTGGACGGCGACAGCGCCACCGCGCGGGCCAGCGAGGCGACCGAGTGCTGGGCCCCGGGCTCGCCGGCGATGAGGTCGAGCACCCGCCGCACCCGCTCGTCCCCGCGCTCGGCCCCGGAGGCGACGGAGGCGGCGGCCCCCGCCGAGGCCGTGGCCAGCACCAGCACCTCCTCCACCGCCCCGAGCACCAGCTCCCTGGCGGCGCTCGACAGGACGACCGCCGGCGCGGGCGGCGCGGCGGGGGCGGTGTGGCCGGGGATCCAGCGGGCGTCCTGGAGGGCGCGGTCGAAGGCCCGGCCGACGCGGTCGCGCACCCCGGCGGGCACGCCCTCCACCAGGTGGCAGCCGGTGGCCAGGGCGTACGGCGCGAGCCAGGCCGTCCAGGACGGGCGCGGCTGGAAGTGCACCCACCAGAACCGCCATCTCCCCGCCCCCGGCGCGACCCGGTAACGCTGCGCCGAGCCGGGCCCGAGCACCGCCAGGTCCCCCTCCCGCACGGTGAACGCCGCCCCCGCCTGCTCGATGCGCCCCTCCCCCGCCTGGGTCCACAGCAGCAGCCAGCTCGGCGAGCCGTGGGGGCGGCGGGTGCCGTACCCGGCCGGCTTGTCGTAGTGGCCGACGATCATCAGCTCGGCAGCAGGAACAGACAGGTTCTCAGCGGTCACGGTCATACCGTCCCACGGGCCGGGTCCCTACGGTGAAGGGCATGAGGCTGAACGACTTCCACGACCGGGGGTACGTGCTCGTCCCCGCGCTGCTGGCTCCCGAGGAGGTGGCCGAGCTGCGCGAGGAGTTCATGGCCCTGCACGCCGCCGGCCCGATACCCGGGCATTTCTCGCCCGTCCCGCAGGAGCCGGGCGCGCCCTACGACGTCCTGCGCGACTTTCCCCGGATCATGCATCCCCACCAGGTGAACGAGGTCGCGCTGCGCTACCTGCTCGACGCCCGCTTCGCCGCGATCCTGCGCGAGCTGCTGGGCGAGGAGCCGATAGCAGCCCAGAGCATGTTCTACTTCAAGCCGCCGGGCGCCCGCGGGCAGGCGCTGCACCAGGACAACTTCTACCTGCGCGTCGAGCCGGGCACGTGCGTGGCCGCCTGGGTGGCGCTCGACCGCGTCGACCGGGCCAACGGCGGCCTGGAGGTCGTCCCCGGCACCCATCTGATGGACCTGTTCTGCCCGGAGGAGGCCGACCAGGACCTGTCCTTCACCCGCGAGTACGTCCCGCCGCCCCCGGGCCTGGCGCGGGTGCCCGTGGACATGCAGCCCGGCGACGTGCTCTTCTTCAACGGCAGCCTGGTGCACGGGTCGGAGCCGAACAGCACGGCCGACCGGTTCAGGCGCAGCTTCATCTGCCACTACACCGGCCGCTCGGCCGAGCGCATCTCGTCCTGGTACGAGACGCTGACGATGGACGGCGAGCGCGTGCTGCTGGAGCCGTCGGCCGGCGGCGGCCCCTGCGGCACCGAGGCCACCGGCCCCCACTGATCGCGGCCGGTCAGCCGCCGGAGACGTCCGACTCCGCCTCGTCCGGGACCACGCAGTCCCACGGGTCGTCGAGCCAGCCGTCAGGCAGTTGCACCTTCTGACGCTCGCCCGACTTGCCCCGGGGCGTGTCGGTGTTCGGCGGCCACGGCTGGTCGTGGTCGAGCTTGGCCAGCCCCTCCCGGAGCCCGTCGAGCGACTCGGCCGTGGCCAGCTCCCGCCGCAGGGCGCTGCCGACCTCGAACCCCTTGAGGTACCACCCGACGTGCTTGCGGAAGTCCGCGATCGCGTACCGCTCGGTGTCGAAGCACTCGGTGAGGCCGGCCGCGTGGCGCTCCATCGTCCCGGCCACCTCGCCGAGCGTCGGCCTGACCCGCTCGGGGCTGCCGTTGAACGCGTTCTCCAGGTCCTTGAACAGCCACGGACGCCCGAGGCAGCCGCGCCCGACCACGACGCCGTCGCAGCCGGTGGCCGCCACCATGCGCAACGCGTCGTCGGCCGACCAGATGTCGCCGTTGCCCAGCACCGGGATCTCCGGCACGGCCTCCTTCAGGCGCGCGATCGCCGCCCAGTCGGCCACGCCGCCGTAGTGCTGCTTCGCCGTGCGCGCGTGCAGGGCGATCGCCGCGACGCCCTCCTCGGCCGCGATGCGGCCGGCGTCGAGGTAGGTCAGGTGGTCGTCGTCGATGCCCTTGCGCATCTTCATCGTCACCGGCAGCGCCCCCGCGTTCGCCACCGCCGCCCGCAGGATCCGCCGCAGCAAGTTCCTCTTGTACGGCAGCGCCGACCCGCCCCCGCGCCTGGTCACCTTGGGCACCGGGCAGCCGAAGTTGAGATCGACGTGATCGGCGAGGTCCTCCTCGGCGATCATCCTGACCGCCCGCCCGACGATGTCGGGGTCGACGCCGTAGAGCTGCAGGCTCCTGGGCCGCTCCGACTCGGCGAACCTGATCATCCGGAGCGTCTTGGGATTGCGCTCGACCAGCGCCCGCGTGGTGATCATCTCGCACACGAACAGCCCGGCGCCCTGCTCCCGGCACAGCACCCGGAACGGCGCGTTCGTGATGCCCGCCATGGGCGCCAGCACCACGGGCGGCCATGCCCCAATCGGCCCAATCTTCACTCCGTCAGTTGTAGCGCAGCTCAGGCCGGAAGCGGTATTCGCCTATAGGCTGTGGACGGCATCACCAGGGAGGGATCGATGCTTCTTCGCGTGCGCGTGGCGCTGCCCGACCGTCCGGGGTCTCTGGCCCAGGTCACCAAGGCCCTGGGCACGGCGGGGGCCGACATCACCCAGGTCACCGTCCTCGACCGGGGGGCCGGCTCGGCGGTCGACGACATCACCGTCTTCTGCCCCGAGAGCACCCCGCGGGAGGTGCTGGTCAAGAGCCTGGAGAGCGTCGACGACGTCCGGGTGGAGGGCATCTGGACCACCCGCGAGACCGCCGGCACCTACCCCGAGCTGGAGATACTCAAGTACATCACCACGGCCGGCGACCGCGCGCTGACCACGCTCGTCGACTCGCTGCCGGTGCTGTTCAGCGCCGACTGGGCCGCCACCGCCGCCGACCACGGCGTGGTCTACGCGAGCTGGCGCGCCCCGCAGGGCCTGACCGTCCCCAGCCCGGCCCCGCCGCGCCCGGCGGCCCTCACGCTCGACGGCGGCGTGCACGCCATCCACGCCCCGCTCCCGCCGCTCGCCCTGACCCTGCTGCTGGCCCGCTCCGAGGGCCCGGCCTTCCACCGCATCGAGGTCCACCGGCTCACCCGGATCCTGGAGATCTTCCTGAGCCTGCCGGCCACCGAACGCGGCGTCGCCCGCCGGCTCCGCAAGTAGCGGGAAGCATCTGGTCGGAAAAGGCGCTAGAGTTAGGCACGCAACAGCGCGGAAGTGGCTCAGTGGTAGAGCATCACCTTGCCAAGGTGAGGGTCGCGGGTTCGAATCCCGTCTTCCGCTCGGAGTGGTTCGACTCGGTGGAGTGGCCGAGAGGCGAGGCAGCGGCCTGCAAAGCCGTCCACACGGGTTCAAATCCCGTCTCCACCTCCAAGGACGATTAGCTCAGCGGGAGAGCGCTTCCCTGACACGGAAGAGGTCACTGGTTCAATCCCAGTATCGTCCACCACACTCCAAGGCCAGCCCGGAACGACAGGGCTGGCCTTTCTGCTGTCCAGGCCCCGAACACCGGTCCGGCACGCGGACAGGCCCGCCCCCCGAGCGTGCGGTGCCGGCCCACTCAAGATCCAGCCTGCCGCCCTCACGGTGTCGGGCTCCGTCCGGACGGCCGACGCCGGGCCGTCGGCGACGCCACGGGCCGGGTGGCTGACGTGCGCGGAGTGGCGGGCCCGCCTCCCACAGCGGCGGGGGTGTGCGCCGGGCCGGAGGGATGGTCGCCATGGGCGGGAGAAGAATCGTGGTCATGGACATCGAACGTGCGCGTACCGCCCTCGACGCCGCCTATCGGGAGTTCACGGCTGCGGTGCAGGAGACCGATCTGCTGAACCCCACCCGGTGTGCCGGTTGGGCGGGGGTGGATCTGCTGTTTCACGTGCTGTGCGACGCCCAGCGAGCCCTCGTCGCGTTCGCCACCCCCGCCGACGGGCCGCCCGACGTCGACCACGTCACCTACTGGAGCTCCTTCCAGCCCGTCCCGGACGCCTCCGAGGGCGCCGGGGGCGGCGCGGACGCCCACGCCTGGTGGGTGCGCAGGTCCGCCTCCGCCTTCACCCGGCCCTCCGGGGTGCTGCGGGTGTGGGAGGACACCGCCCCGGCCGCCGTGCGGGCGGCGCTCGCGGCCGACCCGGCGGGGCACGTCGCCACGCAGGGCCACGTGATCGCCGTGCCCGACTTCCTGGCCACGCTGGCGACCGAGGCCGCCGTCCACCACCTCGACCTGCGGGCCGCGCGGCCGCCCGCCCGGGAGGCGCTGGAACTGGCGGGCGAGACGCTCGACGGGCTGCTCGGCGTGGACCGCCCGTCCCAGCTGGATCTGACCACGTACGTGCTGGAGGCCACCGGACGGGTCCCGTCGGCCGACGACCGCTTCCCGCTGCTGGGCTGACCGCCGAGGGGCCCAGGAGGTCCGTGCTCTCGTCGTGATCATCCTGCGGCAGGATCTCGGCTCGTGAAGAAGACGATGATCACCGCCCTGGCGGCCTGCGCCTGCGTGCTGACCGCGACCGCGCCCGCCCAGGCGGCCCCCAAGGACCCCGTACGCGCCCTCAAGGCCAAGCTCGCCGCCGGGCACGGCGTGCGGTTCACCGAGACGACCATGCTCTCGGGCCCGAACAAGGGCAAGATCCAGAGCCGCAAGGGCACCTTCCAGTTCAACGCCAAGGGAGTGGCCGCCTCCGACATCACCGCCACCCCCGTGGGCCGGCCCCGCGAGCGCACGATCAGCATCGGCAACGTCAGCTACACCTCCGGCGGCATGTGGGCCGACCGCATGCCGGAGGGCAAGTCGTGGCTCAAGAGCAAGGCCCTGCTCGGCGGCGGCAGCGGCTTCCACGGGCAGGTGATCAACCCCGCCGAGCCGACCACGCTGGCGGCGCTGGTCAGGAAGGGCCGGCTGCGCGGGAGCACGCTCACCGGGAAGATCACCTTCAAGGAGCTGGAGAAGGCGTCGCGCTGGTTCGGGGCCTCGATCCCGCTGCGCATGCACGACGACACGAAGGTCTCGTACACGCTCACGCTGAACTCCGCCGGGCTGGTGAGCCGGGTGCGGTCGTCGTACGCGGCCACGGGGATCTTCGACACCAACCAGTTCGAGGGCGGCACGATCACCATCGACAGCCGCTTCACCGGGTGGGGCGCCAAGGTGTCCATCAAGGCGCCCGACTCCGACGCGGTGACCACCGACACCGGCGAGTGAGCGCCCCTCCCGGGGCGCCCGGCCGCGCCTGAGGGGTCAGGCGTCGTCCGGGTGCATGCGGAAGTCGTAGCGTCCGGGCAGCGGGTCGGCGGTCAGGCGCGACCACGTCTCGTGCAGGACGGCCTCACCCTCCCGCAGGTCCTCGACGTCGAAGCCGGCGTCGAACAGCGCGCGGGCGCCGTCCCGGTCCCCGGCGGCGAGCAGGGCGCGGGCGCGGAGCAGGACGGCCCTGCCGGTCTCGGGCAGCGTGTCCAGGACGGCCAGGCACTCGGCGGCCCGGCCGGCCTCCAGCAGCGCGACGGCGGCCTCCGCCGCCAGGGGCTTCCGGAGCGGGTGTGCCGCCTGGCCGAGGGCTGCGAGATACAGGTCGGCCCGCTCGTCCGGGTCTGTGGTGGTGTGGGCCAGGCAGCGGGTTGCCCAGGGGTTCGGGCGCAGCTCGGCGGAGCGCCGCCACGCGCGTACGGCCCCCTCGCGGTCCCCCGCGTGCCAGGCGGCCACGCCCAGGTGGTAGGCCGTCACCCAGGTCTCCGGCGCCCCCTCCAGCAGCCGCCGCCACGGCCCGGACACCAGGCTGTGCCCGGGATCCGCGCCGGAAGAGGGCTCAGGAGGGGGGAAGGCGCCGGTGGCGAGGAGGGTCAGCCAGGGCGACTGGTCGGGGCCGAGGGTGGAGCCGGGGAACGGGGTGCCGGGCGTGGCGACGCCGGCGCGCGACACCTCAAGGGCCCCCCAGCCGGACCCCTCCGCCAGGATCCGGACGGGCTCCTGGTCGGCGTGCGGCCGCCACTTGCGCCAGGCGGCCGAAACCTCCTCGGCCGGCAGCCGGGCCGCCAGCTCCTCCTCGGCCGCCCGCACCGCCGCCGTCCAGTCCGCGCCGTGCACGGCCGCGGGGCCGGCGCGCAGCGGCCCGTACGCCTCCAGCCAGGAGAACTCGCCCCCGCCGGGCAGCGGCACGTGTTCGAGCTGGGTACGGGCCAGCCCCGCCTGGATCTCCAGGTAGCCGCCGGTGCCGGGCTCGGTGAGCCAGTCCTGCCAGCGGCGCCCGCCCGGCCCGCGTCCCCACAGGAAGAGCTTGCGCCCGCGCAGCGACCGGGTGGAGGTGTGCACGAGGCCCGCGCCGGAGCCGTCGAGCGCGGCGATCCACGGACGGCGGTCGCCGAGCTCGAAGAAGTAGTCGGCGGCGTGGCCGGCGCGGGCCGGGTAGCTGCGGTCCAGGCCGTCCCAGACCGGGATCGGGACCTGTTCGAGCCGCCCGGCGTAGCCGAAGTGCCAGGCCGTGCCGGCCGGGGCGAGCACGCGCGTCCGCCCGGTCTCGGGGACGGCGATGTTCGACCACCAGTACGCCGGCACCTCGTGCGCGTGCGGGTTGCGCATGCGCACGCCCACGTACAGGAAGTCCGACCCGCGCGGCAGCCAGAAGTCGACCTGGTACGGCAGGTCCCGGGTGCGTTCCCACTCCCACACCCGCAGCATCGGCGTGCCGTCGGGCCCCTCGGCCTCCCCGGCGAACACCGGGCGGCAGGTCAGCGTGGTGTGCCCGGTCGAGCCGGAGTTCCATTCCACGCCGCCGGAGAACCAGGCGCCGGTCAGCCCGAAGTTCGCCGGTTGCAGCACCGGGTTCCGGTAGAGCAGCTCGCCGTGGTCGCGGTGGACCAGCGAGTACAGCCGTCCGCCCCAGCCGGGCAGCACGGTCGCGGTCAGCCGGTCGTTGGCGAGCTGGATCGCCTCGACCCGGCGGGGCCGGCGCGCCCGGTCGTAGCCGTCCTGGACGCGGCAGGGCAGCACGGAGGCGAGCCTGCCGTAGGAGAGCTGGAAGGCCATGTCGGGCGGCGCGCCGGCGACCGTGGCCGCGGGCCCGGCGGCCGCGGCGAGGGGCGGCAGCGGGTTGTCCGGGCCGGGCAGGGCGACCGGCAGAGTGATCGTGGTGCGGCGGACGGTCGTCGTCATTTCCCCATCCCCAAGGTGATGCCTTCGGTGACGCGGCGTCCCACCCAGGCGAACAGGACCACCATGGGCAGCACGACCACGCAGACGCCGGCGAACATACCGCCCCAGTTGGTGCCGGTGTACTGCTGCTGCTGGGCGAAGCCGATCAGCGCCACCGGCAGCGTCTCCTTCTCGTCGTCCTGCATCAGCACCAGGGCGAGCATGGTCTCGTTCCAGGAGACGATGAGCTGCAGCACGAACACGGTGACCAGCCCCGGCCGGGCGACCGGCACCACGATGCGCAGGAACGTCCGCCACACCCCGGCGCCGTCCAGCGCGGCGGCCTCCTCCAGCTCGCCGGGCAGCGACCGGAAGAAGCCGGTCAGCAGGAAGACGGTGAACGGCATGGCCGTGCCGACGTAGGCCAGGGTGAGGCCGGTCAGGGTGGAGGTGAGCTCCAGGCTGCTCAGCATGAGGAAGATCGGCAGCAGGACGACCTGCGTGGGCACGCCGGTCCCGAGCGCGAACAGCAGCGTCAGCGGCCGTCCCGCGCGGTTCGCGGTCCGGGTCAGCGCGTACGCGGCCGGCGCGGCGACCGCCACGGCCAGCACCGACGACAGCACGCCCACGACCGCGCTGTTGACCGCTGCCCGGCCGAAGTTCCCGACCTCCAGCGCGGTCAGGTAGTTGTCCAGCGTCGGCGGGATCGGCAGCCGCCAGGGATGGTCGAACACGTCGCGGGTGCTCTTCAGCGACGTGCTCAGCACCCACGCCAGCAGCGCCACGTCGGCGGCGACGACCGCCCAGACGGCTGCCTTCAAGGGCGCCCTCACGGGCGCGAGCCTCGTCGGTCTCATGGTCGGCCCCCTTTCAGAACCGGACGGCTTCACGGTCGAGCGCCCGCCGCAGCAGGAGCACCACGGCCGCCGCGATCAGCAGGCTGAACAGCGCGCTGGCGGCGGTCATCCCCAGCTCGGGCGGCGAGCCGGAGCCGCCGTACGTGGCCGCGTAGCTGTAGAGGGCGACGGTCCAGGTGCTGCTCGGCGGCGTGCCCGCGGTGCCGCCGCCGAACACCAGCACCAGCTCGAACACCTTGATCGAGCTGATGGTCCACAGCAGCGCGCAGACGCTGAGCACGTCCCAGGTCAGCGGGATCGTGACGTGCCGCAGCCGCTGCCAGGACGTGGCCCCGAGCAGCGCGCAGTCCTCGTAGAAGGAGGCGGGGATGCGGTCGACGGCGGCCATGATGATCGTGGTGTAGTACCCGACGGCCGCCCAGATCGCCACGATCATGATGAGCGTGAACGTGTTGTCCACGGCCAGCCACTTGGGCGGGTCGCTCACCCCGAACACGCTCCTCAGCACGGTGTTGACCAGCCCGTCGGGGTTGAACAGGAAACCCGCCACGATGGCCGGCACCAGCGCGCTGACGATGTTGGGGAAGAACAGGACGTTGCGCGCGACCAGCCGCCCGCGCATCTCCCTGAGCACCATCGTGAGCGCGAACCCGGCGGCGAACGTCACGCCGCCGCCGACGACCAGCAGCTTCAGGGTGTTGAGCAGCGCGGTGCGGAAGACCGGGTCGCCCAGCAGGCGGGCGTAGTTGCGCAGGCCGACGAAGCGCGAGTCGCCGTACCCGGCGGTCTGCTGGAGGCTGATCCACACCGCGTAGCAGGCCGGGCCGAGGACGAAGACGGCCAGCAGCGCCAGGGCCGGCCCGACCATGGGGACGAAGGCCCGCTGCCGGGCCCGTACGGCAGGTCCGGGCCGCATCCCGGGTTCGGCCGCCATCAGCTGCCCTGGTTCTTCCAGAAACCGGCCTGGACCGCGCTGATCTTGTCCACGAACCCCTGCGCGGTGAGCCTGCCGTTGAACAGCTCGCCCACCGCCGGGTAGTAGACCTTGTCGGTCCAGCCCGGCACGCTGAGCCCGGCCGCGAACGGGAAGGTCTCGGGCACGCTGTCGAGCTGCCGCTTCACCCCGGCCAGCGCCTCGGGCACGAACGCGTCGGCCCGCGGCGAGAGCACGGAGGCCGTCCTGGCCAGGTCGTCGGCGAACTCCTTGGTCGTCAGGTAGGCGATGAACCGCTCGCCGGCCTCGACGTTCCTGGCCTTGGCGGGCATCGCGAAGCCGAACTGCACGACCTCCTCGCCCTTGGCCGGGCCGCCGACCTCGGGGAAGGGCATGGAGGCGGGCCTGAACCCGGCCCTGGCGTACGAGCCGACCTCGCCGGGCAGCCAGGAACCCATGATCATGAACGCGGCCCGGCCCTGGGCCCAGTTCTTCTGCTGCTCGGGGTATTTGCTGGCGTCGTACCCCTTGAGCAGGTAGCCCTCCTTGGCGAACCGCTCGATCTGCCGGGCGGCGGCCAGCACCTCGGGCTTCTTCCACGACTGCCCGGTGCGGTCCTCGGCGATGGCCTTGAGGCCGTCCGCGCCGATCGTCCGGTAGAGGTAGTAGTTCATCCAGTACGAGTCGGACCAGTACTGTTCGCCGTCGGCGGTGAGCGGGGCCGTCCGGCCGCCGTCCTTGAGCCTGCCGAGCAGCGCCAGGAACGCGGTCCAGTCCTTCGGCGGCGCCTCGGTGAGGGTGGCGGCGTCGTAGAACAGGCCGATGCCGGCCACGCTGTAGGGCACCATGTACGGCTGGCCGTCCGGCAGCCGCAACGCCGGGCTCTGCGAGTATTTGGCCGGGATGACGTCCTTGACCTTCTTGCCCGTCTCGCCGGGCACGTCGGCCTCGTACACCCTGGCCAGTCCCCGGGCCACGCCCGGGGTCACCATGAACGGCCGGATCGTGTCGTCGGACTGGTCGACCACGTCCGGCACCTTCGACGTGGTGAGCGCGGCGGGCAGCTTCTGCTTGACCACGTCGCGGCCGGCCCACTCGACCTTGACCTTGACGCCGGTGGCCCGGGTGAAGCGGGTGATCGCGGCCGCCAGGGCCACCTGCTGGGGTTCGCCCTGCTTCCACATCGACCAGTAGACGAGCTCCTGGCCGGCCGCGTCCTGGGCGCCGCCGCCGCAGGCGGTGACCAGGCCGAGGGCCAGCGCGCCGGCGGCCAGCCCGGCGAACGTCCGGCGGAGGGGGAGGGATCGGGATGAGCTCATCGAGCGGCACCGCCTGTCCTGTGAGATTCGGGGGGTGGCCCGGCGGGGCCCGGACGGGGCCCCGCCGGAGGATGGTCAGCCGACGGTCCAGCGCTGCAGCGCCGAGCCGGTGTCGGCCTGCTGGGTGACGAGCGCGCCGTCGGCGGTGGAGGCCGTGGTGAGCAGCAGCCCGCTCTTCTGCGAGGCGATCCGGTAGCCGCCCGCGGGGGCGGGGGTGACCTGCCAGCGCTGGTTCGCGGCGCCGGTGCACGTCCACTGGATCACCTTGGCGCCGGCGGCGGTCGAGCCGCCGCTGACGTCCGCGCAGAGCTTGGACAGGCCGTTGGCGAGCTGGTAGGAGCCGTCCGGCTGGCGGGTGAGGACCCAGCGCTGGTTGGCGCCGGAGTTGGGGGTCCAGGTGATCAGCGGGGTGCCCGGGGTGGTGGAGTGGTCGGGGTCGTCCAGGGCCTTGCCGGCGGCGGTCAGGGTGTGGGTGCCGCTCAGGTCGCCGCCCGAGGCGCCGGTGTCGGTCAGCGTCAGGGTCTGCTCGGCGGCCGTGCGGCGACCGCCGACCGTCCCGCCGGAGGTGTCGCTCCAGTGGCGTACGGGGGTGGTCTCGGCCGGTCGGGACGCCTCCGCCGTCAGGGCGAGCGCGAGGCCGCTGTAGCGGTTGACCAGCCGGTGGCCGCTCCCCGCCGGCACTGCGAACCACTGCTGGCCCGCGGTGGGCCCGCCCGCGCCGGGCGCGGTGACGACCGGCTTGGCCCCCCAGGCGCGGCCGGCCGTCGTGGCCGCGTCCACGCCGAGCAGCCCGCCGGTCGAGGCGTTGGCGATGCGGTAGGAGCCGTCGCCGTTGGAGGTGAACGTCCAGCTCTCCAGGGGCGAGCCGGTCGGGGCGGCGGCGGAGGTGGTCGCCGGGCCGCCGGAGACCTGGGCCAGGACGCGGCCCGCCCCGGTGCCGATCCGGTAGGTCCTGGCCGGGTCCGCAGGGGCGGGGGCGGGCGCGGTGGAGGTGACGGTGAGGTTGGCGTACTCGCCGCTGGAGGTCGCGCACTCGATCGAGCAGTACGAGCGGAACGTCCTGCCGACGACGGCCGAGCCGGTCCTGCTGACGTCGTCGAGGAACCAGCGGTACCAGGAGCCGGAGACGTAGCTCCCGGTGTCGCCGATCAGGCGCCACCGCTGGGTCGCCAGGTCGTCGGTGACGTAGAGACGCTGCGGCCGGCGGCCGGAGACGACCTCCGGCTCGCCGAGGTAGAGGCCGAGGTGGGCGTCGTAGGCGATGTTCATGATGAACAGGTCGGACTTCGGCGGCAGCTCCCCGGCGGCGATCTGCTGGTCGACCGTGCCGGTGTTGGCGGGGTCGTAGTCGCCGCCCACGGGCGTGTAGCCCCGGGGGTTGGCGGCGGTGACCGGCACCATGTTGCTCTCCTTGCCGCCCACGCCGGGCTGCGACCAGGAGCCGTCGTACCACTTGGTCCACGAGCCGGTCGCCATCTTGGCCGACATCGGCGCCCGCGCCACGTGCGCCAGGCCGCCGTTGCCGCCGCCCACGCCGCCCTTCGGGATGATCCGCGAGCCGTAGTAGACGTAGAAGTAGCCCGAGACCGGGTCGGCGAACAGGCGCGGGTCGCCGTCGCCGTAGTCGTAGGTCTGGTTGGGGAAGGCCGCGGCGTCGTTGCGCTTCGTGCTGTACGGCGAGGTGATCGCGTGGCCGAGGATGGTCCACACCCGGCCCTGGTTGCGGGAGACGGCGTAGTCGAGCGAGTCGTAGTGCAGGCCGTCGCCGAAGGGCTGGGGGGTGAACTCGTTGTGCACCAGGCCGTACCAGTCGCCGGTGTCGGGGTCCACCCAGACGCCGACCAGGTCGCAGTAGTTCTTGTGGGCGTACCCCGAGCCCGCGCCGGCGGGGGTCGCCTCGACGCCGGTCGGGCTGTTGTCGCAGCGCCAGGTCGTGTCGTTGTTGCGGTCGGCGGAGTTGGCCGGGTTGACGGCGTCGCTGATCGCGGCCGAGCGGGTGGCGGTCTCGAAGTTCGCGCCGGTGAAGAAGTCCCAGTAGCGGGGGTCGTTGGCGCCGTAGAGGGCGGCCGACTGCTGGAAGTAGAAGGTGCCGTCCTTGTCGATGTAGGTGGCCGCCGGGGTGTCGGTGGGGTGGGCGTAGCGGCCGGTGGAGCCGACGGTGATCGTGTAGGTGGCGTCGGGCGGTGCGGCCGAGGCGGCCGGGGCGGTCAGGGAGCCGCCCAGGACCAGCGTCAGGGCCGCGGCGGCGGCGGCGAGCACGTTGCGATGGGGGGACACGGGTGCTCCTTTCTGTCGGGCCCGCCACATCTGGCGGGCCCTGGGGGGAACCAGAGCCGGAACCGCGTGGCCGGACCATATGCCAGATTTGACCGCTCAAACAAGCCCGATTTTCCGTTCTTGCTCTCTTGTCCGGTCAAACGGCACGTAATGCGCACGATGGTTGACGAGATCCTCGCCCGGCGGCTACGTTTCGGGGCGACGTCATTGGACCGGTCAAACCCCCCTTGGAGGCCGCGTGGTCACGATGCAGGACGTGGCCGAGCGGGCCGGGGTCACCAAGCAGACGGTCTCCAACGTGGTCACCGGCCGCGTACGCGTCCGCCCCGAGACCGAGGCCAGGGTGCGCGCGGCCATCGCCGAGCTCGGCTACACCCCCAACCTGGTCGCCCGCTCCCTGGCCACCGGCACCACCATGACCGTCGGCCTGTTCGTGCCGACGGTGGCCAGCTCGTTCTACTCGGCCGTGGTCGAGGAGGCGGAGAACGTCCTGGAGGAGCACGGCTACCACCTGCTGCTGTGCACCACCCGCCTCGACGGCGAGCGGGCCCGCCGGCACATCACCGGCCTGACCAGCCGCTCGGTCGACGCCCTGCTGATCGCCGGCGACAACGGCCTCACCGAGCACCTGCCGCTCCTGGCCGACGCGCGCTTCCCCGTGGCGCTGTGCGCGTGGGAGAGCGAGGTGCCCGACACCCTGCCCGTCGTCACGATCGACTACGAGCAGGCCGGATACCTGGCCGGGCGGCATCTGCGCGAGCTGGGCCACGAGCGGGTCGCGGTGCTGAGCAGCGCGCCGCACGCGCTGCGCGTGCGGGGGTTCCGGCGCGCGTTCGCCCGCGACGGCCTCGACGTGCCCGCCGCGGCCGTCTTCACCGCGCCGGAGCCGACGGCGATGGGCGGCTTCACCGCCGCCACCGCGGCCCTGACCGCCGACCCCGGCGTGACCGCGGTGTTCTGCACCCACGACATCCTCGCGCTGGGCGCGCTGGAGGCGGCCCGGCTGGGCGGGCGCTCGGTGCCCGGCGACCTGTCGGTGGTCGGCCACGACGACATCGACGAGGTACGGGTGACGCACCCCGCCCTCACCACGGTCGCCGTCCCGAGCAGGGAGATGACCAGGCAGGCCATCGAGCTGCTGCTGCGCTCCCTGGACGAGGGCCGCCCGCCGGTCAACTCCCTGCAGTTGCTGCGCTCGACGCTGATCGTCCGGGCCAGCAGCGGCCCCGCCTGACCTCCCGCGGCGCGGCGTACGCGGCCAGGGCGCGGCGCAGCCAGCGTCCGCAGCCCGGGGCGCTCCAGCCCGCCGCCGCCCCGACGGCGATCCCGGCCAGCACGTCGCCCGGGTAGTGGGCGCCCACGTACACGCGGGAGGCGGCCACCGCGGCCGCGAGCAGCGTGACCGAGGTGGCCACCGGCAGCGGCGCGTCCCTGGCGACCGCCACCGCGAAGGCGACCGCGGACGCGCTGTGCCCCGACGGCAGCGACGAGGACGCCGGCACCCGGCGGCGCCGGATCACCGGGATGAGGTCCGTGATCGGGCGCGGCCTGCGGATCGCCTGCTTGACGACCATGCTGGTCAGCGGGCTGGCCAGCGAGATCGCCAGCAGCCCGCGCACGCCCGCCCGCTGCAGTCGTGGCCGCCCGGTCATCATCAGCAGCCCCGCCACCAGCCCCCACAGGACCGAGTTGTCGGCCGCCGACGACAGATGCGGCAGCAGGGCGTCGAGCACGGGCAGGTCGGAGCGCGCGACCCGGTCGAAGGCCCGTTTGTCCCAGGCGTCGAAACGTTCGAGCAGCATCATCCAGCCGATCACCTCCGCGACGGCCCTACACCTGCCCGCCGATCACGCCGATCATGCCCGGGACGGCCTGGCTCCCGTGCTCTCCCTGACCACCAGCTCGGGCTCGACCAGCCGCCGCGGCTCGGGCTCGTGCCCGGCCATGAAGTCGAGCAGCAGGTGGAAGGCGTGCCTGCCGACCTCGCCGAAATCCTGGCGCACGGTGGTCAGCGGCGGCCAGAAGTAGGCCGACTCGGGGATGTCGTCGAACCCGGCCACGCTGACGTCCTCGGGCACCCGGCGACCGGCCTCGCGCAGCGCGCGCAGCACGCCGAGCGCCATCTGGTCGTTGGCCACGAACACGGCGGTGACGTCGGGGTTCTCGCAGAGGCGGCGGCCGAGCTGGTAGCCCGAGCGGGCGCTCCAGTCGCCGCGCAGCACCTCGGGCACCTCCCGGCCGGCCGCCTCCAGCACGCCGCGCCAGCCCTCGATGCGGCCGTTGGCGTCGAGCCAGTCGGCCGGGCCGGCGACGTGCCAGACCGTCTCGTGGCCCAGGCTGAGCAGGTGGCGGGTGACCCGCCGGGCGCCCGCCTGCTGGTCGACCTTGGCCACCGGCACCGGGATGTCGTCGCCGGCGTCGACGGCCACCACCGGCATCTCCGGCGGCAGGTGGCGCAGGCCGTCGGCGGCCGATTCGTGCGGCGCCACGATGATCACGCCGTCGACCGCCTGGGCGCGCAGCCGCTGCACGCCCTCCTCCATCGACCTGCGGCTGAGCGAGGGCAGGCTGGCGATGCTGACGTTGTAGCCGGCCCGCCTGGCCGCCTGCTCGATGCAGTAGAGCGTGGAGGCCGGGCCGTAGAGGGTGGTGTCGATGCTGACCACGCCGAGCACCCCGGACCTGCCGGTGACGAGCTGGCGGGCGGCCTGGTTGGGCCGGTAGTCGAGCTCGCGCACCGCGGCCATGACGCGGGCCCTGGTCTCCGCGCGGACCCGGTCGGGCGCGTTGAGCACGCGCGAGACGGTCATGGCCGAGACGCCGGCGAGCACGGCCACGTCCATGAGCACCGCCGGCCTGTCGCCCTTCGCTTTCACCGCCGCTCACCTCCTGTCAGCGGTAACGCTAACAGGCCCGGGGCCGTCCCGCGCGACCGTGCGGCGGCCGCCAACGGCCCCCGCGAACCCGCGGCATGCCTGGTCGACGGCCTGACGCTGCCAGGTAACTGCCAGGAACGGTAGGTAGTCTGCCTCGCCATGAACTGGCAGCGGCACGTCAACAAGGCGCTGGTCAGGTTCACCGGATTCCAGATCGAGCGAGTCGGGAACGCGCCCTCTCCCCCGCCCGCTCCCGAGATCAGACCGCCCGCGGATCCGCTAACCGACCGGCTGCTCGAATCCCCCGTCTTCCTCCTGTCCCCCGTACGGTCCGGCTCCACGCTCCTGCGCGCGATCCTCAACGCCCACCCGGACCTGCACGCCCCCCACGAGCTGCACGTACGCCGGCTGCGGGTGCAGTTCGGCACTCCGCTGGCGGCCAAGGCGATGGCCGCGCTCGGGCACAACCAGGCCGACCTGGAACATCTGCTGTGGGACCGGGTGCTGCACCGCGAGCTGGTCCGCAGCGGCAAGCGGTACGTCGTGGACAAGACCCCCGCCAACGCCTTCGCCCACCAGCGCATCGCCGCCTGCTGGCCGGACGCCCGCTTCGTCTTCCTGCTGCGCCACCCCGCCTCCATCGCCACGTCCTGGCACGAGGCCAGCCCGGACCGGCGCACCCCCGAGGAGGCCGCCCTCGACGCCCTGCGGTACATGAAGGCCGTGCAGAAGGCCAGGGCCGCGCTGCCGGGGCTGACCGTCAGGTACGAGGAGCTGAGCGCCGAGCCCGAGCGCGTCACCCGCGAGATCTGCGCGTTCCTGGGCCTGGAGTGGGAGCCGCGGATGCTCTCCTACGGCCGGCAGCAGGTGCTGGAGAAGGGGCTCGGCGACTGGCGGGACAAGATCAGGACGGGGACCGTCCAGCCCGCCCGCGAGCTGCCCGCCCCCGACCAGATCCCCGAACCCCTCAAGCCCATCGCCCGGACCTGGGGGTACCTCGCGTGAAGATCCGCTACCTGATGCTGCACGCCTACGGCATGGGCGGCACGATCCGCACGGTGGTCAACCAGGCGAACGCGATGACCGCGGCCGGGCACGACGTCGAGCTGGTCAGCCTGGTGCGGCGGCGCGATACCCCGCAGTTCGCGATCGACCCCCGCGTCACCGTCACCACGCTGGTGGACCAGCGCGGGGGCAGGCAGCCCGACTCCGTCGGCCGCAAGGCGTGGCGGCGGATCCGCGGCAAGATCGTGCCGCGCGGCGAGTTCGCCGCCGACTACTTCACCGAGCGGGTGGAACGCGCCGCGATGGACTACGTCTCCGGCCTGTCCGGCGGCGTCCTGGTGACGACCAGGCCCGCGCTGAACCTGATCTCCGCCCGCCGCACGCCCGCCGACGTCGTCAGGATCGCGCAGGAGCACATGAACCTGTCGGCCTACCCCGACACGATCCGCAGGGAGATCGCCCGCCACTACGGCAGGTTCGCCGCGGTCACCGTGCTGACCCGGACCAACAAGCTCGAATACCAGCGCCTGCTGCCGGACACGCCGGTGGTGGTGATCCCGAACGCCGTCCACCGGGTGGAGCAGGAACGCTCCCGGCAGGTGAATCCGGTGGTGGTGGCGGCCGGGCGGCTGGTGCCACAGAAGGGGTTCGACCTGCTCATCGAGGCGTTCGCGCAGGTCGTGCGGGTGCATCCGGAGTGGCGGCTGCGCGTCTTCGGCACCGGGCCGCGCCGCAGCCAGCTCGCCGGGCTGATCGCCCGGCACGGGCTGGCCGAGCACGTGACGCTGCCCGGCCGTACCGAGCGGCTGGAGAAGGAGCTGGCCGAGGCGTCGGTGTACGCGCTCAGCTCCCGCTTCGAGGGCCTGCCCATGGTGATGATCGAGGCCATGACGCACGCGCTGCCCGTGGTCGCCTTCGACTGCCCGACCGGGCCGCGGGACGTGCTGACCGACGGCGTGGACGGCGTCCTGGTGCCGCCCAGGGACGTGGACGCGCTGGCCGCGGCGCTGATCCGGGTGATCGGCGACCGGGAGCTGCGGGTGCGGATGGGCGAGGCGGCGGCGGCGACGTCGCGGGCGTACGGGCCGGAGGTCGTGATGCCGATGTGGGAGGAGCTGTTCTCCGGGCTGACGCGGGGGCAACGGGTGGCGGACAACCTCTGGACGGGCCGCTGAGGGGCGCGGCACGGAAAGATCTACCTGGTGGATCCTCCGGCCCCGGCGGGGTTTCTAACGATTCGGTCACAGATTTTGCCTCAAATCGTCAAACGCACGCCAAACCGGGCGGCAGCCTGGGATGCATGCGTAACCGGAAAGCTCGACTCACCGCGTTCGCAGGCGCCTTCGCCCTGGTCACGGGGCTGGGCGTGCCCGCGTACGCGCAGACCGCGCCCCCGTCCGCCGCTACCCCGTCCGCCGCGGCCCCCTCCCTCCTCGCCGCCTCCGCCGCCGACGCCGGGGCCCCCGCCGTGTACGGCCGGGCCGCCTACCTGATGGACGCCCGGTCCGGCGCCGCCCTGTTCGGCAAGGCCGCCGACACCCGCATGCCGATCGCCAGCCTCACCAAGACCATGACGGCGTACGTCGTCCTGCAGTCGGCCAAGCCCACGGACATGGTGGAGATCGCCCCCCAGGACGCGCGGTACGCCGAGGACGGCGGCGGCACCACCGCCGACCTGCGGCCCGGCGACCGGCTGCCGGTGGGTGAGCTGCTCTACGCGCTCATGCTGCCCTCGGGCGCCGACGCCGCTCACGCGCTGGCCCGTACGTACGGGCCCGGCGTTCCGGGGTTCGTCGACAAGATGAACGCCACCGCCCGCTCGCTCGGCATGAACGACACCCGGTACGTCAACGCCGACGGGCTGCCCACGCCGGCGGGCGACGGCTGGTCCACCGCCCGCGACCAGGCGGTGCTGGCCGCCAAGGCCCTCCAGGTGCCGCTGATCGAAGGCGTGGCCGGGACCCGGTACCACGAGGTCGCCGCGACCGGGGAGCACGGCGCGTACGGCTGGCGCAACACCAACCGCCTGCTCGCCGAGCCCGGGGTGATCGGGTTGAAGACGGGGTTCACCCGCGCGGCGGGATACAGCCTGGCCTTCGCCGGTGAGCGGGACGGGCAGCGGCTGGTGGGCGTGATTCTGGGCGAGTCGGTCTCCAGCCGCCGCTTCGACACCGCCCAGGCCCTCCTCTCCTGGGCCCCCGCCCGCACCGCCGCCTGACGCCGTCCCACCGCACCACCGCGCGGCCCCTCCCCCACCCGCACTGCCTTCAGATCCCTCCCCGTCCCCCCGCCACATGACAGGCGGCGTCTCCTGGGTCGCCTGGCATGTCCGCATGATGGACGCTCGTGATCTCTTGGGTTAGTTTGCCCGGCATGAACGTTCGCATCGCGATGAGCGTGCTGTCCGCGGCGCTCGTGCTCGCCGCCCCGCTCCCCGCCCACGCCGCCACCCCCGGCGGCCCCGGCGGCCCCGGCGCGGGCCTCGGCTGGGAGCTGAAGGAGACCGGCGTGACCGCCCGCTTCCGCGGCCTCGCGCCCGTGAGCAGGGACGTCGTGTGGGCCGCCGGCACCGGCGGAACCGTCCTGCGCACCGTGGACGGCGGCCGCACCTGGCAGAACGTCTCCCCGCCCGGCGCCGAGTCCCTCCAGTTCCGCGACGTGGAGGCGTTCGACGCCCGCCACGCCCTCGTCCTGTCGATCGGCACGGGCACGGACGGCCGCGTCTACCGCACCGAGGACGGCGGCCGCACCTGGACCGAGTCCTTCAGGAACGACGAGCCGACCGCCTTCTACGACTGCATGGCCTTCTTCGACCGCCGCCACGGCCTGGCCATGAGCGACCCGGTGGGCGGCAGGTTCCGCCTCCTGGCCACCGAGGACGGCGGCCGTAGCTGGCAGGTGCTCCCGTCCACCGGCATGCCGGACGCGCTGCCCGGCGAGGCCGGTTTCGCGGCGAGCGGCCAGTGCCTGGTGACCGCGGGCGGACGCGACGCCTGGATCGCCACCGGCGGCGGCGAGCGGTCACGCGTGTTCCGTTCGGCCGACCGCGGGCGTACGTGGACCGTCTCCGACACCCCGATCCCGGCCGCCGACCCGGCGAAGGGCGTCTTCGCGCTGGCCTTCCGCGACCGGCACCGCGGGATCGCGGTCGGCGGCGACTACCAGCCCGGCCTCCCCTCCCCGAACGCCGCCGCGGTCACCAGGGACGGCGGCGCCACCTGGCGCACCGCCACGACCCCGCCGCCCGCGTACCGGTCGGGGGTGACGTGGCTGCCGCACCTGCCGTTCGCGGCCATCGCCGTCGGGCCCACGGGCAGCGACGTGACGTACTCCGGCGGGGCCCGCTGGGAGACCTTCGACGGCGGCTCGTTCGACACGGTCTCGTGCACCCCGGACCTGTCCTGCTGGGCCTCCGGCGAGCAGGGCCGCATAGCCCGTCTCCGCCTCCGCTAGCTCGCGCCGCACAGGGGACGCAAGGGGCACGGCGGGCCTGCGGGGCCTGCCGTGCATGGCGGGCATGGCGGGAACGCGGGCGCGGCGGGCGCGGCGGGTCAGCGGACGCCGCGCGGCCTGAACTGGATGCTGATGCGCGGCCCCGCGGGCCGGGCGGTCTTGGGGATGGCGTGCTCCCACGTCCGCTGGCAGCTTCCGCCCATGACGATGAGGTCGCCGTGCCCGAGGTCGCGGCGGATCGAGGGGCCGCCGCCGCGCGGGCGCAGCAGGAGCGGACGCGGGCTGCCCACCGAGACGATCGCGACCATGGTGTCCTCGCTGCTGCCCCGCCCGACGGTGTCGCCGTGCCAGGCCACGCTGTCGCGGCCGTCGCGGTAGAAGCACAGGCCCGCGGTGCGGAAGGGCTCGCCCAGCTCGTCGCCGTAGTGGGCGTCGAGCGCCGCTCTGGCCTGGTCGAGGACGGGGTCGGGCAGCGTCTCGCCCTCGTCGTAGAACTTGAGCAGGCGCGGGACGTCGAGGACCCGGTCGTACATCCGGCGGCGCTCGGCACGCCACGGCACCGTCTCGGCCAGCCGCGCGAACAGCGTGTCGGCCCCCGTCAGCCAGCCGGGCCGCAGGTCGATCCAGGCTCCGTGATCGAGGTACGTCCGGCGGACCGTGGCGCCCAGCCGCCCGACGCCGAGCTCCTCGTCGAGACCCAGCAGAGATGCTTGGAACGCGGCTTTCATGAGATCGAGTCTACGCCATTGTTCAAACACACATTCGACTCGGGCGGCTGACCGACTTGGGATGCGGGCTGGCGCGGCTCGGGGTGCGGGTTGGCGCGGCTCGGGGTGCGGGTTGGCGCGGCTCGGGGTGCGGGAAGGTGCCCGGCTCCGGACGCCGGCTGGCCAGCTTGGCGGGCGGGAAAGTGCCCGGCCTGTGCGGTACGCAGTCCGTACAGGCCGGGCGGGTCGCCGTCGGCGGGCGCGGGACCCGCGCGGGACGATCACCCGACCCCTTCCCCGCCCTGGCCGGCTCTTAACACGGATCCTGTAACGTCTTGCTGATGTTGAGGCGTTACATGATCGGTGTGGTCGCGGCCCGGACCGGCGACGAGATGTCCGGACCCGCCCTCCTGGTAGCCGGGCTCGCTGCCACCGGCTCTCCACTGCTCGGGGCATCGCTGCTGGCCGGGCTGACCGTCTCGGCGGCCGTCGGCGGGCCGCTGCTCGGCGTCCTGCTGGACCGCGCCCGCCGTCCGGGCCGGTTGCTGGCGTGCTGCCTGCTCGGGTACGCGTCCGGCCTGCTGCTGGTTGCGGCAGGCGTCGGACGGGTGCCCGGACCGGCGCTGGTGGCACTGGCCGTGGTGACCGGCCTAGCGGGGCCCGCCCTGACCGGCGGCTGGACGGGGCAACTCCCCCTGGTCTCCGGCCCCGATCAGGGACGGTTGGCACGGGCCACCGCGCTCGACGCCATGACGTACAACATCGCGGGGCTGGCCGGTCCGGCAGCGGTCGGCGTGATCGCGGCAGCGGCAGGCGGGACGGCGGCGGTCCTCATCTCCGTAGCCCTCCTCCTCATCGCCCTCCCTACAGCCTGGACCCTCCCCACCCGCCACCCCCACAACAAACCCACCCACAACCAGCCCCACCCCCTGCCCACCCCGACCCACCCCACGAGCGACCGGCCCGCACGCAACCGGCCGATCGGCCACGACCTGCCCACAGGAGACGAGCAGATCGGCGAGCCGGGGCGCTTCGGCCGCTTCGCCTCGCCGGTACGGGCTGCGGGAGCGGTTGCGCGGGAGATGGCGGCCGGGGTTCGGGCGGTGCTCGGGAACCGGGTGCTGGGACGGGCCACCGTCGGGTCGATGGTCTCGTGCGCCGGGGCGGGCATGTTCGTGGTGTCGGCGCCGGTGCTGGGGCTGGAGCTCACGGGCGACAGCAGCCGCGGCACGCTGCTGCTGGCCGTCACGGCGGCGGCCGGCCTGGCCGCGAACGGACTCCTGGCCTGGCGCGGCGGCCCCCGTCGCCGGAACCGGACGCCTGCGTGGGACACAACCCTGGCCTGGTCCACCGCGCTGGTCGGCGCGGGCATGGCGTTGGCCGCCATGGCAGCAACAGCCACGACCGGAACGGCCGTAGCAGGGACGGCCCTTGCAGAGACGGCCGTGACGGCAAATGCCCCGGCGGAAACACCCCCTGCGGAAACAGCCCCCGCGGGGACAGCTCTGGCACGGGACCCGGCGGGAACGACGCCGACGCAAACAACGTCGGCAGGGACGGGTCTGGCGGGAACGGCCCTGGTGGGGACGGCGGCGGCGTACTGGATCGCGGTGGTCGCGGCGGGGCTGGTGGGCGTGGGCGAGGGGCCGCAGCTGACGGCGCTGTTCGCGGTGCGGCAACGCGAGGCCCCCGCCAAGCTGCGCAGTCAGGTGTTCACGACCGGCGCCAGCCTCAAGATCACCTCGTTCGCCGTCGGATCGGCGCTGGCGGGCCCACTGAGCGCCCACTCGGCCGCCGCCGCCCTGCTGACCGGCGCGGCCTTACAGGCCGTGGCCGTCTGCATCCTCCGCCGCCGCCGCAGTCAGCAGGCGTGAGCAGGAGGCGCAGGCCCCAGCACGCGATGGCGGCCCCACCCGGGCAGCCATGAGGCGAGCGCGCGGAGCCCGTGCAGGGTCGGCCCGATGGGCGTGCGCGATGGCCGTACCAAGTGGGCGTAACCAGCGGGCGTGCGCGATGGCCGTACCAAGTGGGCGTACCCGGCGGGCGTGCGCGAGGGTCAGGGGGTTGTGTGGGGGCGGGCGCGGTGGGCGGCGACGCGGGCGCGGGTGGCGCAGCGGGTGCCGCAGTAGCGGCGGGGGCTGCCGCCGCCCAGGTCGAGGTACGGCCGTCCGCACCCCGCGGCCGCGCACAACCCGCCCGGAACGCGCTGATGGTCGGCGACCAGCACGGCCAGGGCCATCGCCGACGAGGCCAGGAACCACTCGGCCCACGGCGCGTCGTCGCCGCTGTCGACGTGCAGGTGCCAGGACGTCGTGCCCCGGTGGCTGGTCAGCCGGGGTGGCCGGGCGGTGTCGGCGAGCAGGCGGTTGAGCAGGCCGGCCGCCTCCCCGGCGTCGCGCGCGCCCAGCACGTCGCGCAGCCGGGCCGCCGCCGCGCGCATCGCGGTCACGTCGGAGTCGTCGAGGCTCAGGTCGCCATGTTCGCCGTGGCGGCGCAGGACGTCCGTCACCGAGGCGGGCGTCGGCTCTTCGTGCAGCAGCGCCACGCAGAGCTCGACGGCTCTGGCAGCCATCGCCCTGGTCGAGTGAACCTCCACGCGGCAAGCGTATCCACGGCGAGGCCCCCCTGCCCCGCCGCGGACCATCCCGCACCGCGGACCGCGCCCCCGCCGCAGAGCGCGCCCCGCCGTGCCGGGGCTCAGCCGCCGCAGGCGGCGAAGATGAAGCTGTCCTTGAGGACGGTGTACCGGTCCCTGACCCGTACGGCGCCCGTCCCGGTGTCCACCTGGACGATGGTCATCCTGGACGAGCCGGACACCAGGTGCAGCGTGACCTGCGTGTCGCCGGTCCAGTCGATCATGCTGAGCTCGCCGTCCGGCAGTTTGATCTTCCTGCGGCCGGTGACCTCGTCGGTGGCGAGGTCGTAGGTGAGCAGTTCGGTCTTCCGGCCGCGGATCACGACCGCCGCCGTGTGCCCGTCGCCGGCCAGCGCCTGCGGGCCGTTGGCGGCCACGACCTGCGGCGGCGTGACGCGTACGAGGTGCTCGCCCGTCTGGTCGCGCACGACCAGGTCGGTGACGGAGTCGTCGGACTCGATCGAGGACAGCACCTCGTCGCCGTCGCCGCTGAACCCGAGGAGGGTCTCGTCGGCGGGCACGGTGCCGAGCAGCGCGCCGGTCGCGGTGTCGAAGATCTTCGTGGCGGCGGGCCGCTCGCTCTGGACGACGACGGCCAGCCGCGCGCCGTCGCCGGAGAGCTGCAGCGTCACCTCGTTCTGGGCGACCCGCGGCAGCGCGTCCTCGGGCAGCAGCGTGACACGGCCGCCGAGCGCGCGCACGGCCAGCCTCCCGGCCTTGGTGAGGTAGGCCACGCGCTGCCCGTCGCCGCTGACCGCGATGGGCGCCGGCGAGGTGACGGTGGACCGGCGCCTGGCGTCGAGCGCGACGACCTGGGCGTCGGGCAGCGTCCTGCGCCCGCCGTCGTGCATGACCAGCCGCCACTGCCCGCAGGGCCTGGACGTGCCGTCCTTGCCCGGGCAGCCCTTGACGGAGGCGTACCGGATGCTGTCGCGACTGTGGTGATGGCTGTGGTCGCGGTGCGGCGCGGCCTGGGCGGCGGCCGGCACGGCGGTGAGGGTGAGCAGGGCTGCGGTCAGCAAAGGGACGATTCTCACGATGGTCACTCCCCCGGGAACACGATGGTGTGCGGGTCGGGGCCCACCTTGTAGGTGTCGCTACGGCGGGCCTGGCCGGAAGCGGGGTCGACGGTGAGCACCCGTACCACCGTCGACTTCGTGGTGCTGCTGTCGTAGGAGTAGGCGGCGAGCCTTCCGTCAGGGGTCCAGCGGGCGTGGTCGGGCGGGGTGTCGCCGGTGAGGGGCAGGTTCACGCCGTCGGAGAGCCGGGCGGTCTCCAGGTCGTACGTGCGCATCCTGGGCGGGCCGCCCCGGCCGGAGCCGCCGGAGCTGAACGCGGCGACGGTGTGCCCGTCGGGGGACAGCGCGAGGGTGACGGCGTTGGCGACGAACTGGGGGGCCGGGCTCCGCAGCGCGCGGCCGTCGAGCCCGTAGGAGTAGAGCCATTCGGTGCCGTCGCTCAGGTCGCGGGTGGTGAGCACCTCGTCCCCGTCGCCGCTGAAGCCGGCCGGTTCGCCCTTGACGGTCAGGCCGGTGATCCTGCCGGTGGCCAGGGTGAGCACCTCGACGCGGCCCGGACGGCCGACGAGGACCCGGTCGCCGGCCGGTGACAGGTGGAGGGCGTCGTCCGGGCCGGGCCGCAGGGACCTGGGCAGCTCCCTGACCGGGCCGCCGGCCGCCGCCCGTACGACCAGGCGGTGGTCGCGGGCCCGCCGGTAGACGATGGTCCGGCCGTCGCCGCTGAGGGCGAACAGGGAGGTCGCGCGGTCCCTGGCGCGGACGGCGGAGTCGCCGACGGTGACGGTGCGGCCGTCACGGAGGAGCAGGTGCCAGGGGCCGCAGGGGGACGTGCCCTCGACGGGCAGCTCGCAGGCGGTGACCCAGGCCGCGCGGGCCTGCGGCGGCGGCCCGGTGCGCGCGGGTGCGGCGGCGGCCGGAAGCCCCAGCCCGCCGGCGACCGCCGGCGCGAGGAGCGCGGCGGCCGCTGATGACAGCCTCATGAGTGGTGATCCTTTCGCTCACCTGGTTAGACCCATGGGCACGGTGGCGAGTTGGTCACATGTAGGCCACGCTTCAGGGCAGCGGGCGCCGCCCGGCGAAGCCCAGATCCGTACGGTGGTACCAGGCGAGCTCGGGCTCCCCCTCGATCCAGCACAGCCGCACGGACGCCCCGCCGAGCACCGAGGGGAAGTCGATCAGCAGCGGCGCGACGCCCTTGACCTCGATCCCCTGCTCGCTCCACCGGGTCAGCGTCTCCTCGATGCGCGCCTCGATCGCCTTGATCTCGGGCAGCCCGCCGAGCCTCGACCCGCCGGCGGCCTCCCGGTCGAAGGCGATCTCGGCCAGGTCGGCGCGGCCCGCGACGATCTCCCGCGCCTCGGCGATGATGCCGGGCAGCAGGGCGCGCGCCTCGTCCAGGGTGAAGATCCGGTCCATGTGGAAACGCTACCCGTTCGGCTGGTAGGCGTGGATGAGAAGGCGTTCGGCCTCGTCGAAGTAGTCGTCGAGGTAGGCCGCCGCCTCCTCGGCGCGGCCGGCCGCCAGCAGGGCCAGCAGCGCGCGGTTGCGGTCGATGAACGGCTCGTGGAAGGCGCGCGGGTTGTCCATCACGTGGAAGACCAGGCGCAGCTCGGCCAGGAGCTGCCGCATGGCCTCGTCGAGCCGGGGGCTGCCGTGCAGGCCGACCAGGGCCTGGTGGTAGCGGATGTTGGCGGTGCCGACGCCCTGCCAGTCGCCCTGGGCGGCGGCCCGCTCGGCGTCGCGCACGGCCTCCTCGATGAGCGCCAGCGCCTGCCGCGACGCCTTGCGCCGGACGGCCGCCCCTTCCAGCACCCGCCGCATCGTGTAGAGGTCGGAGACGTCCTCCACGGACGGGAGCCGGACGAAGACGCCGCGGTTGAGCCGGTGGTCGAGCAGGCGTTCGTGGCCGAGCAGGCGGAACGCCTCGCGCAGCGTGTTGCGCGAGACGCCGAGCCCCTCGGAGATGGCCTCCTCCGACAGCCGCTGACCCGGCGGGAAGGCGCCCTCGATGATGCTGTCGCGGAGGATGTCGGCCACGCGCTCGGCCGTGCTGCTGCGGCTCAGTCTCGACCGGTGCCGGGCGAGGTCCGCGACCACGTCTTCCACGTTCGCCAGGGAATCATGGAGCAAACCTCTTGTCGAATTGTTCAACAATCCTTACGTTGAAACTATCCCCTCGACCATCTGGGAGCCTTCGATGTCAAGCTCCGCGAACCAGACCCGCCGGGTGATCCTGGCCGCTCTCGTCGGCACGTCCCTGGAGTGGTACGACTTCTTCCTCTACACCACGGCCGCGACGCTGATCTTCGGCAAGCTGTTCTTCCCCTCGCTCGACCCGCTCAACGCGACGCTGGCGGCCCTGACCACCAACGCCGTCGCGTTCGTCGCCAGGCCGCTCGGCGGCGTGGTGTTCGGGCACTTCGGCGACCGGGCCGGCCGCAAGACCGTGCTGGTCGTGACGCTGCTGCTGATGGGCCTGTCGACGTTCCTCATCGGCGTGCTGCCCGGTTACGCGAGCGTGGGGGTGGCCGCGCCCGTCCTGCTGGCCGTGCTCCGCTTCGTCCAGGGCTTCGGGCTCGGCGGCGAGTGGGGCGGCGCGGTGATCATGTCGCTGGAGCACGGCGACAGCAGGCGGCGCGGCTTCAACGCGAGCTGGCCGCAGGTCGGCGTGCCCGCCGGGTACGTGCTGGCCACCGGCCTGCTCGCGATCCTGTCCTTCGCCCTGCCGGACGCGGCCTTCCAGTCGTGGGGATGGCGGGTGCCGTTCCTGCTGTCGGGCGCGCTGGTGCTCGTCGGGCTGTGGGTGCGGACGCGGGTCGCCGAGTCGCCGCTGTTCTCCCGCGTCGAGAGGCACGGCGCCACGGCCCGGATGCCGCTGGTCGAGGTGCTGCGCACGCACCCGCGGGCGCTGCTGTCGGCCTTCACCGCGCGCATCGGGGTGGACGTGGCCTTCTACACCTTCACCGCGTACATCATCGTCTACCTCACCGGGCCGCTGAAGCTGGAGCGGTCGGTGGCGCTGTACGCGGTGCTGATCGGCTCGGTGCTGCAGCTCGGCCTGATCCCGCTGTTCGGCGCGCTGTCGGACCGGCTGGGCCGGCGGCCGGTCTACTTCGCCGGCGTGCTGGCGGCGGCCGTGTGGGTGTTCGCGTTCTTCCCGCTGCTGGACACGAAGTCGTTCCCGCTGATCGTGCTGGCGGCGGTGGTCGCGCTGGCCGCCCACGCCGCCATGTACGGCCCGCAGGCCGCCTTCATCGCCGAGCTGTTCAGCACCCGCCTGCGCTACAGCGGCGCGTCCATGGGCTACCAGGTGGCCGGGATCGTCGGCGGCGCGCCGGCCCCGATCATCGCGCTGAAGCTCTTCGACGCGTACGGCACCACCCTCGCCGTGTCCCTGTACGTGGTTGTCGCGCTGGCCGTCACCGCCGTAGGTTTGGCCATCGCCCCGGAAACCCGCGACCTGGACCTCGCCGCCGGCGAGCGCGGCACCGCCAGGCGGCTGCCCGGCCAGGTGGGTCCCTTCGCCTGAGCGCGGGGGAGGACGGGAACGCCGCGAAGGCGTGGGCGGCGGCTGCCACCGCCGCCCACGCGCGCCGCTCGAAGTCCTTCCCGGACGTCTCTCTCAACCGTCTCAGACGGCGGTCCCGGGCTCGGCGACCCGCGGGCGCCTGCGCCAGTCGCCCTTGAACGCCGCCATCGAGGCCAGGAACACGACCTGCCCGGCCAGCGCCACGGCGAGCCAGGTGCCCCAGCCGCCCGCGGAGACCACCATGGGCGAGACGACCAGCAGCACCACGATCATGACCCGGACGACCATGCCCCAGATGCCCAGCGCCGAGCCCTGCAGGCGCGACTCGACGTCCTCGGCGTTCTCGGAGAAGTTGGCCATCCACGGCACGTACGCGACGCCCATGAACAGGAAGAGCAGCGCGTAGACGGCGGTGACGTGCCCCGGGGAGACGCCGGGGCCGACCATGCTGATGAAGTAGGCCAGGGTGAGGACGGTCAGCGCGGTGCCGGCGGCCGTGAACGGCTTGCGCAGCCGCAGCCGGTCCGACACCCGGCCGACGACGACCACGGCCACCGCGTTGAGCACGATGCCGAGCGCCACCACCCGGTTGGCCCCCGCGGGCTCCAGGCCGAACGCCTCCACGAGGATCGTCTGCCCGAAGATCGCGAACGTCCAGTAGAGCACCTGCCAGCCGGTGTTGCCCAGGACGTGGGCCCACAGGTGGGGATGGCGGAACAGCTCGCGCACCCGTCCGGCGTCGATCTTCTCCTCCGCCGCGACGGCCTCCTCGGCGTCGAGCACCTGGGCCCGCAGCGCCGCCGACGGCTCGGCGATCTTCCAGACGATGACCGCGCACATGGCCAGCGACACGACGCCCATGATGATCGCCTGCGACTGCCAGGCGTTGTCGAACATTGGCAGCGTGAACCCGGCGATGAACGAGGCCAGGAAGGACGCCCCGACCGGCCCCCACGTCCAGAACGCGAACGCCTGGGCGCGGCCGAGGCGCGGCGAGAAGTCGCGGACGAGCGAGGCGGTGATGGTGATCCCGGCGCCCTCGATGAACAGCATCAGGCAGCGCACCCAGAACAGGCCGGCCACGGTGTCCACGGTGGCGAGCAGGAAGTTGCAGGCCGCCGTGACGGTGAGGGTGGGGACCAGGAGCGTGACGCGTCCCCAGCGGTCGGACAGGATGCCGCCGACGCCCGCCGACAGGCCGCCGATCAGCACCGATCCCGCGGCGAGCAGGCCGTAGACCGTGAGCGACATGCCCAGGTCCTTCATCAGCAGCGGCAGGATCGTGGCGAGGGTCGTCTCGAAGTTGGCCACCAGGCTCGCCAGCACGGCTATCGCCAGCAGGAAGATCCGCCGGCGACCGACCGGGTACACGCTCAGCTCGCGGACATAGAACGGCTTCATTCCCATCCTCCGGGGACGGTGTGTGACGGTCGCTCTAGAACGCGTTTCTAGTGGCCTCAGAGTTGCCTCTGAAGGGGGTGTCCGTCAACGGCGGCGGCGGTCACGATGTGATCTCGATCACAGCCTTCCCGTTGTGACGGAATCGCTCCCGATTCACAGAACAACCACCCGCGAATAGGCATAAACTGCGCGCCTGTGAGCCTGCCTGTACGTGAACGTTCCCCCCGGCCCGGCGGCGGCCGGCACCGTCGCCCCGTGCCCACGTCCCTGCCGCCGGACGCGCCCATGCTCGTGCTGGCCACCCCCGGCGGCACCGGCGGCGTGGCCGAAGAGATCGCGGCCGTGGTGCGGGTCGACAACCCGCAGATCGAGGTGCGGCTGACCGCCGTCGCCGACCTGGCAGACTCGCTGCCCGCCGGCCGCGACGCCGTCGTGGTGCCCCTGCTCACCTGGGACGACCCGGTCGTCATGGCCGAGATCGGCAAGGCCATCGCGGCGGCCGGCTCCGGCGCGGTCGCCACCGAGGCGCTCGGCCCCCACCCGCTGCTCGCCGAGGCCCTGCACATCAGGCTGGCCGAGCGCGGCCTGGCCAGGGCCGACCGGGTCCGCCTGCTCAACGTCTCCAGCCCCGTCGACGCCGTCATCCTCGGCACGGTGGGCGGCGAGCGCGCGGTGCACGCCGTCCAGGCCACCGCCGTGCTGCTGGCCTCCAGGCTCACGCTGCCGGTCGTCGCCGCCTCGCTGGACAGCGAGCCCGGCGTGGACGTCGCCGCCCGGCGCCTGCGCGCCGCCGGGGCCGAGCGGCTGGCCATCGCGCCCTGCCTGATCGGTCACGAGGCCCCCGCCGAGATCGTCGAGCGCGCCGCCGCGTCCGTCGAGGCCGGTCACGCCGAGCCGCTCGGCGCGCACAGCGCCGTCGCCGAACTTGTCGCGCGGGCTTACGGCAGTCAGCTGGCGACTTGACACCCTTGTAAAGATCGCTACAGGCGCGTTACCTTCTGCGCATGCGGCGCGTGATGGTCATCGGCGAGCGAATCGGACTTCGTGACCTCACCGACGCCGACGTCGTCCCGCTGCACTCCGTCTACGGCGATCCGGCGGCCACGCAGCACATGCCGTTCGCGCCGCGCAGCGTGCAGGAGGTCGCCGCCCTGGTCGGCCAGGCCATGGAGGCGGCCGCCGCCGAGCCGCGCCGCCTCTACGTGCTGGCCGTCGTGGACGCCGACCGGCGGCACGTGATCGGCGTGGCCCGCCTGAAGATCGACGCCGACCTGCCCCACAGCGCCGAGATCGGCTTCGGCCTCCATCCCGACCAGTGGGGCCGCGGCATCGGCACCGACCTGGTACGGCTGCTGCTGTCGTTCGGCTTCAAGCAGCTCGGGCTGCACCGCGTCTGGGGCGCGAGGTCGCCGGCCAACCTGCCCGCCCAGCTCGCCATGCTGACGGCCGGCATGGTCGAGGAGGGACGGATCCGGCACCACGTGCACACCCCGCACGGCTGGCGCGACTCCATCGTGCACGCGGCGATCCAGGACGAATGGACCGAACGCTAGCGGCCGCGAGCGGCGACGAGCGGGCCCGGACGGTGGACGACGAGCGGCCGCGAGCGGCGCCGGCGGTGGGCGGCGAGTGGCGCGCCGCGGAATTGTCGGTGGCACGTCCTACGATGAGCCTCCTCACGGAGGGATAGCCGCATGCCTGACTCGCTGATCGTGCCCCTGTTCGTCACCACCGACCTCCCGCCGCACGCGGACCTGGCCGAGTTCGGTGAGCTGCTGGCCCGCACGGCGCGGGTGCTCGGCCCGGGCGGCTCCGGGGCGGTCCTGTCCGGCAAGGTGTTCTGGCTCGACCGGCCGGTGCCGCCGGCGCAGCGGCCCGCCGCCGACGACGAGCTGCGCTTCGCCGGGATGCTCGGCCATCTCGTCACGTCCGGGGCCGGCGTCCGCGAGGTGGTGGCCGGCGTGCGGCGGGCGATCGGCGCGGCGGTGACCGAGCGCTACGGCGACGTGGGCGCGGCGCCGGCCGTGTTCGCGATCCGCGACCGCGACGTGCGCGAGCGCACCCCCGACTCGGCCCTCCCGCTCGACAGCCGGCGGGCCGCCGACCTGGTCGGCGCGGCACGGTGAGGACACCCCCGCGCGGGGTAGTCCAGAGGCATGCTCTATGGCAAGGAACACGTGCAGCGCTATCAGGCCACCGACGGCGCGGAGGGGCACGACTGGAACAACACCACCGTCCTGCTCCTGACCACCAAGGGGCGTAACTCCGGCAGGCCGTACACCACGCCGCTGATCTACCAGCGGTTCGGCGACGACTTCCTCGTGGTCGCGTCCAAGGGCGGCGACCCCGACGACCCCCAGTGGTACAAGAACCTGCTGGCCCATCCCGACGTCGAGGTGCAGGTCAAGGGCGACAGGTTCAAGGCCCGCGCCCGCACCGCCTCGGAGGAGGAGAAGCCCGAGATGTGGCGGACGATGACCCGCACCTGGCCCCAGTACGACGAGTACCAGGAGAAGACCGACCGCCGCATCCCGGTGGTCGTGCTCGAACGCACCACCTAGTTCTCAGGCCACCAGGGCCTCGTCGGCCTCGGGGAGCCAGGAGCCGGGCGGGCGGCGCAGCCAGTGGCGGGCCCGTCCCAGCTCGGCGACGGCGGCCAGGAGCGCGGCGAGGCCCGGGTGCCGCAGGCCCTTGGGGTGCACCAGGTTCTGCAGGCCAAGCGGCACGGGCTCGGCCAGCGGCCTGTTCACCGCGCCCGGGATCCCGCCGATCCCCACGCCGGCCAGCACGGGTTCGCGATGCCGGCGCAGGTAGTGCCCCATCTCCGCGGCCCCCTCGGGCGCGGCGTGCGGCCGGGCCAGCCGCAGCCCGAACGCCTCGGCCAGCCGCTCCCCCAGGTCGCTCCACTCCCGCGTGCCGGCATTCCCGGCCATGACGTCCAGCGGGAAGGCGGCCAGCGCGGCGAGCGGCACGGCGTCCAGATCCGCCAGCGGGTGGTCCTCCGGCAGGAGCACGGACAGGGGTTGCAGGCGCACCGGGACCTGGGCCAGCCGGGCGCGGACGTCCGCGGGCAGCCCGGCGAAGCGCCCGAACGACACGTCGAGCCGTCCGTCCAGCATCGCCGCCGCGCCCGCGGCCAGGCCGCCGTGGAAACGGGCCAGCATCTCGGCACCCGGGGCCAGTTCCCTGGCTCTGACCAGCGGCTCAGGCAGGTCGGGGCCGTGCATGGTGACGTCCACGAGCAGCGGGCGATCGGCGCCGAGCACGCCGGCGACGACCTCGTCGTGCAGCGCCAGCAGCCGCCGCGCCCCGGGCAGCAGCCGGGCTCCGGCGGAGGTCAGCTCCACCCGGCGGGTGGACCGGACGAACAGCGGCGTCCCGAGCCGGGTCTCCAGCGTGCGCACGTCCCGGCTGAGCGCCTGCTGGGCCAGGAAGAGCCGGGCGGCGGCGCGCCCGAAGTGCAGCTCCTCGGCGACGGCGACGAAGACGCGCAGCAGCCGGGGGTGCAGATCCACGACGCCACATTAACCACAAAAGCGCGTCAATCGCGATTTTTCGGTGTTGGACCGGGCGCAGGCGTCACCGCGACGCTGGAGAGCATGATCCGCCGTCTCCTGACAAGCCTGCCGCGTCCCGCTCCACCCGCTCCGGCCCAGGTCCGCGCGCTGTTCGGGCTGCCGCGGCCGCCCGGCACGTGCGGCTGCCTGCTGGACCTCCCGCACGACCCGTCCGCCCATCCGGCGGGGCCCTGAACCCGGCGCGGAACGCGGGAACCCGTCCCGTTCGTTGACCGGGCATGGCTGACATCCCCTACGACCGTAAAGAGCAGTTCAAGCAGATCGAGAGCGGCCTGCTCCCCGGCGAGCAGATCATCGCCGTCTACGACGCGATCGGGGCGGGCACCGGGTTCCTGGGGCTCACGGACCGGCGGGTGATCGTGCAGGACAAGTCGTTCGTGGGCAAGCGGATCGCGATCACCAGCATCCCCTACGCCAAGATCTCGGCGGTGAGCGTCGTGAGCAACAAGTCGCTGGCCGGCGGGTTCTTCTCCTCCGGCGCCATCGCCATCCACGTCGGCACGCACACCTACGAGGTGGACTTCCGCGGCGACAACAAGGCCCACCACGTGCACAACGTCATTCTCCACTACATTTCGCAGACCTGATCGGCGTCACGCGCGGCCTCCTGGGCAGGATGAGCGTAATCTGCGGGTGATCACGAAGGGGGCGAGGTGCGGCGTTCCGTACGTGCCCGCGTGGCCGGTCTCGGCGTGCTGCTGGCGCTCCCGGCCTGCGCCGGGCCTCCCGGGCGGGACGTCCCGTCCGCTCCGGCGGTGAGCCTCACGGTCCAGGCCCGCTGCCCCCGGCCGGGCGGCGACGACCTGCGCGCCGAGCTCGTCCGGTCGCCGTGGCGGACGGTCCCGGCGGGCGACGGGCACGGCACGCTCGACCGGCTCGCGGTGGCCCCCGACGGGGCGGTGTGGGCGGTGCGTTCCGTCCAGCGCGAGACGTCCGCCGGGATGGAGACGACGTCCGGCGGGCTGGAACGGTGGGACGGCGCGCGCTGGCGCACGTACGCGCTGCCGTCCCGGATGACGGTCGCCGCGGTCGGCGCGGTCTCGGCCGAGCGGGCGTGGGCCTTCGGGACCGGCGACGGCGAACGTCCCGGCCTGGTCGCCGGCGTCGCGGACGGCGCCGTGAGCGCCTCCACACCGCTCAAGGAGGGCGCCTCGGCCATCGGCCTGCACGGCACCGCCGCGAGCGGCCCGTGGGCCGTGTCCGGGCGCGACGCGCTGCGCTGGGACGGCTCGGCCTGGCGCGCGTACCGGCTGCCCGCCCCGGCGCGGGCCCTCGGCGGCGAGGGCGCGGACGTGTGGACGGTCGGCGCGACCGCGCACGACCCCGCCGCCCGCTGGAACGGCGTCGCCTGGCAGGCGGTGCACCTGCCCGAGCCGGGCGCGCCCGAGGGCGCGCGGCCGGCCCGGACGGAGCTCGGCGACGTGGCCGTGCTCGGCCCGGACGACGTGTGGGTGGTCGGCGGCGTGTCCTGGTTCCCGCCCGACGAGTACGACGAGCAGGGCGAGCCCCTGGAACGCCGCCGCCCGCTGGCGCTGCACTGGGACGGCTCGGCCTGGCGGTGCCGCTGGGGCCCGGAGGGCGCGGCCTTCACCGAGGCCGAGCCCGACGGCCGTGGGGGCCTGTGGGTGCTCGACTCGACCCGCTCCCGGCTGCACCACCACGCGGCCGGCCGCTGGACGACGACGACCGTGCGCGGCACGGTGACCGCCCTGGCCCGCCGCCCCGGCACGACCGAGGTGTACGCGGCGGGCTGGACCGGCCCCGAGGGCGACCTGACCAGGCCCGCCCTCTGGCTGACCCGCTGACCCGCCGCCCCCCTCCAGGCCCGCCCGCTGCGCCCGCTGACCCGCCGCCCTCTCCCCGGACCGCCCCCCTAGGTGCAGGTGAAGCCGTCCGGGGCCGCCCGGCAGAAGTCGCGCAGGGCGCGCAGCCAGGAGGCCGTGGCCGAGTAGTTGAGCGCCGGGTCGTCGCGGTGGAGGCGGTGGTCGTCGGGCTCCTCGGTCACCTCGCCGTCGAGAAGGACCCGCCCGTGCTCGGGCAGGCCGCCCAGGTAGTCGTCGAGGAAGGCCGCGATGCGGCTCGCGTCGGCGCCGGTGAGCTCGACGCAGCCGTTGAAGCCGAGCAGGCACGCGGTCTCGGGGTCGAGCACCCGCGCCTCCTCCAGCAGGGCCAGGGTCGGACGCCAGTTCCACGCGTTGACGCCCAGGCGCCCGCCCTCGGGGGTCTCCAGGTCCCAGCTCATGCGTTCAGTCGCGGCGCAGCGAGGCGTAGAGGTCGAGGGTGCGCCGGGCGATGCGCTCCCAGGAGAAGTGCTCGACGGCCCTGGCCCGCCCGGCACGGCCCATCTCGGCCGCCCGCGCCGGGTCGGCCAGCAGCGCGTTGACCCGCTCGGCCAGGTCGGCGGCGAACGCCTCGGGGTCGTGCGGGGTGCCGTCGGGGCCCTGGTCGATCGGCACCAGCAGGCCCGTCTCGCCGTCGGCGACGACCTCGGGGATGCCGCCGGTCGCGGTGGCCACCACCGGCGTCTCGCAGGCCATCGCCTCCAGGTTGACGATGCCCATCGGCTCGTAGACCGACGGGCAGACGAAGACCGAGGCGTGCGTGAGGAGCTGGATGACCTCCGGCTTGGGCAGCATCTCCGAGATCCACAGCACGCCGTCGCGGTCGAGGCCCCGCACCAGCCCGGTCACCTCCTCGGCGATCTCCGGGGTGTCCGGCGCGCCCGCGCACAGGACGAGCTGGGCCGCCGGGTCGAACGCGCGGGCGGCGTGCAGGAGGTGCACCAGGCCCTTCTGCCGGGTGATGCGGCCGACGAAGATCACGTAGGGCCGGTCGGGGTCGACGCCGTGCTTCTTCAGCACGTCGAGGCCGGGGTCGGGGGCGTACTGGGCGGTGTCGATGCCGTTGTGGATGACGGTGACCCGGCCGGGCAGGATCTCGGGATAGGCGGCCAGCACGTCGCGGCGCATCCCCTCGCTGACCGCGATCACCGCGTCGGCGGCGGCCAGCGCGGTGCGCTCGGCCCACGACGAGACCGTGTAGCCGCCGCCGAGCTGCTCGGCCTTCCACGGGCGCAGCGGCTCCAGGCTGTGGGTGGTGACGACGTGCGGCACGCCGTGGAGCATCTTGGCGACATGCCCGGCGAAGTTGGCGTACCAGGTATGGGAGTGGACGACGTCCGCGCCCTCGCAGGCGGCGGCCATCTCCAGGTCGACGCCGAGCACCTGGAGGGCGGCGTTGGCCCGCTCCAGGCCGCCGGGCACCCGGTAGGCCGACACGCCGGGCTCCTCGCGATCGGCTCCGAAGCAGCGCACCCGGACGTCGGCCAGCTTGCGCAGCTCCCTGGCCAGGTACTCCATGTGCACCCCGGCGCCGCCGTAGACGTCCGGCGGGTACTCCCTGCTGAGCAGATCAACACGCATGCCCACGACCTTACGACGCGCCGGGCCCGGCGCCCTCCAGGGAGCGGCATGTTTTGCGCCGACCATCAACTCCGGCACCGCACTTGTGAACCGTCGCAAGCATAGGGAACACATCGATACAGCCCAATGTCGGTAAGTCCGGCCCCTGCTCAACGCGGATAAGTCAGGACACGGCGGCACAGCACAGTGCGCGGTTTCGTCGATAGATCGGCCATTTACGGGTAGCGTCCTGGACATGAGGTCCCGGAGGGTGCTTGCGGTTGTGCTGGCAGGTGGAGAGGGCAAGAGGCTCATGCCGCTCACGGCGGATCGGGCCAAACCGGCGGTGCCGTTCGGGGGGATGTATCGGCTGATCGACTTCGTGCTGTCGAACCTCGCGAACGGCGGCTTCCTGAAGATCGTGGTGTTGACCCAGTACAAGAACCACAGCCTCGACAGGCACGTCTCCCGTACCTGGCGGCTGTCGGCGATGCTGGGCAACTACGTGACGCCCGTGCCCGCCCAGCAGCGGCTCGGGCCGCGCTGGTTCTCCGGTTCTGCGGACGCGCTGTTCCAGAACCTGAACCTGATCTACGACGAGATGCCCGAGCACGTGATCGTGTTCGGCGCCGACCACATCTACCGCATGGATCCGCGGCAGATGGTCGAGCAGCACGAGGACTCGGGCGCGGACGTGACGGTGGCGGCGATCCGCCAGCCGCTGTCGCTGGCCGACCAGTTCGGCGTGATCGAGACCGATCCCGAGGGCCGCCGCATCGTGGCCTTCAGGGAGAAGCCGAAGGACGCCGTGGGCCTGGCCGACTCCCCCGACGAGGTCTACGCCTCGATGGGCAACTACGTCTTCAAGACCCAGGCCATGATCGACGCGCTGCGCGAGGACGCGCTCGACCCGACCAGCAAGCACGACCTGGGCGGCAACATCATCCCGATGCTGGTCAAGTCCGGCGGCGCGGACGTCTACGACTTCAAGAACAACATCGTGCCCGGCTCCAGCGAGCGCGACCGCGGCTACTGGCGCGACGTGGGCACGCTCGACGCCTACTACGAGGCCCACATGGACCTCATCTCCGCCCACCCGATCTTCAACCTGTACAACGACAAGTGGCCGATCTTCACCGGGCACGACCCGCTGCCCCCGGCCAAGTTCGTGCACAACGACGGCGACCGGGTGGGCCGGGCGATCGACTCGCTGGTCTCCCCCGGCGTGATCGTCTCGGGCGGCATGGCGATGCGCTCGATCCTGTCGCCGAAGGTCGTGCTCCACTCGCACTCGCTGGTGGAGGACTCCGTGCTGATGGAGAACGTCAAGGTGGGCCGGGGCGCGATCGTGCGCAAGGCGATCATCGACAAGAACGTGGTGATCCCCGACGGCGCGCGCATCGGCTTCGACCTCGACTACGACCGCACCCGCTTCGCGCTGACCCGCGGCGGGGTCGTGGTCATCGGCAAGAACGAGATCGTCGACCGTTAGGGGCCGGGCGGGCCGGTCCCCCGCCCGGGGCCGGCCGCGGGCCGGGCGGCGGCGGGCCGGATCGGCTCCGGCGGCACGCGAGTGTGCTCATCGCGTGGGCGGGCGGTCCGGGGCTCGGCCGGACGGCAGCGGGGGCGGGAACGGCCGGGCGCCGCGGGCGCCCGGCAACGCAGGATCCCGGGCCACGCACGGCGCGGCCCGGGCTCAGGTATGCGACCTCAGATGCCGACGCCGGCGCCCATGCCGCCGTACGCCCAGGCGCCGGGCCAGTAGCCGCGACCGCCCCAGTAACCCCAGTTGTAGCCGTCGTAGGGACGCCCGTAGTCCCTGTGGTGCTCACAGGCTTCGGCGTCACGGTGTCCGGCGGACACGCCCCACGGCGTGATGCGGAGCGCGGTCGAGTCGTCGGACGTGCTCAGGTCGCACTTCTCGTGGTGGACGTTGGCGCTGGCCGTGCCCGCCATGCCGAACAGCGCGGCGACGGCGAAGCCGCCGGCCACGATGAGGTTGGCTTTCATGGTTCCCCCTGGATCACGAAGTGACATCGCTGATCACTGTACGTAATCACCTCCGTACCGCCGTGTAACGCCACGCCAGGAAAGGACTGGGCGCTTTCCGGTGCCACCCCGGCGAAGTCCGGCCTTCTCCGGCCACTCAGGAAGCCCCGCCACGCCCCGGGAACGCCGGCCTGCGGGCCGGGACGCGTAGTCTGCTCCGCACGCCCGTCCGTTCACGGCGGGGTCGCCGTGAACCGTCCGGAGAGGACCTCATGCCGCCCACACCGCCCGGCCCCTTCACCGGCCGCTCCGTCACCGACCTGGCCCGTGACCTGCGCGCCGGCCGGACCACCGCCGCCGAGCTGGCCCGGCTGGCGCTCGACGCGGCCGTCACCCTGGATCCCGCGCTCGGCGCCTTCGTCACCGTGGACCCGGTGGGCGCGGCGGCCGCCGCCCGGCGGGCGGACCAGGAGCTGGCCGCGGGCGCCGACCGCGGCCCGCTGCACGGCGTGCCGGTCGCCGTGAAGGACCTCATCGACGTCGCGGGCCTGCCCTGCACGATGGGGTCGCGGCACTTCGCCGGCCACGTCGCCGGGTCCGACGCCGCCTGCGTGAGGCTGCTGCGCGAGGCCGGAGCGGTGATCGTCGGCAAGACCACGACCCACGAGTTCGCGTACGGCCCCACCGGCGACCGCTCGGCCAACGGCCCCTCGCGCAACCCGCGCGACCCCGGGCGCATGTCCGGCGGGTCGAGCGGCGGCAGCGCGGCGGCCGTGGCGGCGGGCATGGTGCCGCTGGCGATCGGCACCGACACGGGCGGGTCGGTGCGCATCCCGGCCGCTCTGTGCGGGATCGCCGGGTTCAAGCCCGCCTACGACGCGATCCCGACCGCCGGGGTGTTCCCGCTGTCCCGGACGTTCGACCACGTCGGCGTGCTGGCCGCCGCCCCGCTGGACTGCCTGATCGCCTACCGGCAGCTCGCGACCGGCGGGCCGCCGCCCGCCCGTGGCGGTGCCGGTGAGGCGGCGCCGGTGCGGGTGGGGTGGCTCGACCCCGCCGTCCTGTCGCCCTGCGATCCGCGCGTCGTGGCGGCGGCGCACGCGGCGGCACGGGCGGCGGCGGGCGCGGGGCCGGGAGAGGTCAGGCTGCCCGGGGAGCTGGCCGAGGAGCTGCGGGAGACGTACGCGACGGTGCAGGGCGCGGAGGCGTCCGCCGTGCACGCCGACCGGATGGCCAGGGCGCCCGAGCTGTTCGACCCCGAGGTGCTCGACCGGCTGCGCGCGGCCATGGACCTGCCCGCCTGGGCCTACGTCAAGGCCCTGGACGAGCGGCCCGCGCTGGCCGCCGCGGCCGATTCGCTGTTCGACGACCACGACGTGCTGGCGCTGCCGGCCGTGCCGCTCGTCGCGCCGCCGCTGGAGCAGCGCCAGACCGAGCTGGACGGGCGGGCCGTCGCCGTCCGGGCCGCGCTGCTGGCCCTGACCAGCCCGTGGAACGTGCTCGGCCTGCCCGCGCTGACCGTGCCGGCCGGCTCGGTGGACGGCCTGCCGGTCGGGCTGCAGCTCGTCTGCCGGCCGGGCCGGGAGGAGCTGCTGTTCCGGGTGGCCGGCTCGCCGGGCGGCTGAGGAAGGTGGGCCCCGGGCCGGCCCGGCGCAGGCCGGACCCGGGGACGGCGGCTCGTGTCCGGCCGGGGGGCGCCATTCCCGTCGGCCAGGCCGAAGCCCACGGCCCTTTTCTTTCAGGGCCGTACGTCCGAGTGGCAGGATTCGAACCTGCGGTGCTCCTGCTCCCAAGGCAGGCGGGCTGACCAAACTGCCCCACACTCGGTCATGAAATCAACGAAGCCGCCCCGGCGGAGGCCCGGGACGGCTTTCCTGGTCGATTCTCCGCGGAATCACCGGGGAAGCCTTGGCCGCAGCTCAGGCCGGTTGCCGGACGGCCTGGAGGGTCGGGGTCCGCACATGGCCGCCGCCTTTCTCGTCGTTTCCGTGAATGTCGTTCAGCAACGAGATCAACGGTAGACCGGGGGCCGCCGGAAATGCCACGTATTTATCGCCGGTCGCGATCCTGGTCGTTGGTCCAGGCCACCCCGGCGCGCGTTTCCGGGGCCTCGACGCGGAACCGGGGAAGGGCGTCCGGGTAGTTGTCGCGGACGAAATTGACGAGGAATTCGCGGACGTCGCACTTCAGGTCCCAGGAGGAGGGCGAGTCGGCGGCGCTCATCAGGGCGCGCAGCTCGACCAGGCCGTTGGGCAGCACGTCGGTGACCTGGAGCGTCCAGTCCTTCTGGTCCCACAGCGGGTTGCCCTGGAGGAACTCGTACAGGGCGTCGCGCAGTTTGGGCACCGGCACCGCCCAGTCGACCCGCAGGAACACCACGGCGAGCACCCGGCTGCCGTGCCTGGTCCAGTTCTCGAACGGGTTCTGGGTGAAGTAGGAGACGGGCAGCACCAGCCGCCGCTCGTCCCACAGGCGCAGCACCACGTACGTGAGCGTGAGCTCCTCGATCCTGCCCCACTCCTCCTCCACCACGACCACGTCGTCCAGCCGCAGCGCGTCGCTGAAGGCCAGTTGCAGCCCGGCCAGCATGTTGCCGATGGTCGGCTGGGCCGCGATGCCGACGATGGCGCCGGCGATGCCGGCCGAGGCCAGCAGCCCGGCGCCGAGCGCCCGCACCTGCGGGAAGGAGAACAGCATGGCGCCGAGCGCGATCACGATGATGACGGCGGCGGCGATGCGGCGCACCAGCGCGATCTGCGTCCTGATCCGCCGCGCCCGGCGGTTGCGCTCGCCCTCGACGAGCACCAGCCGGTCGAGCACGACGTCCGTCAGCGCGTACGTCGCCTGGATGATCAGCCAGGTCACCGTGCCGATGGTGACCAGGCCGATGACGCGGTCGACCGACTGGGCCAGGCCGCGCTCGTCGGGCGTGTCGCCGAAGATGCCGGGGGCGAAGACCAGGTTGCAGGCCACCGTGGCGGCCACGCAGAACGCCGGCCACGTGCAGTGCTCGACCAGGTGGCGGGCCAGAGCCCATTTTCGTCCGACCCGGATCAGCACCCGGCGGACCACCTCCACCAGGAGCACCGCTCCGACCACCGAGATGACGAGGATCGGCCATGCTGCCGGCGACTGCACGCTTCGCGCCCCCTATGTTGTAGAACGTCGCTTCAAGGTCACATTGCCCTCAAGCGCCGCTCCATACGCACGGACACACCGTTTCGCTAGTGGCCGTTGCCGCAACTCCCCCAGCACGTCGTGGCCCTCGTGCTGGCCAGCAGCCCGAGATCGCGCAGCACGGCCTGGGTGCGCTCGACCTCGGAGGTCAGCCAGAGCCGGAAGTCGTCCCCGCTGAGCGGGATCGAGATCCAGCCCGCCTTCCGGCACGCCCGCCGCCACGAGGCCGAGGAGGTCACCTCGTCGCACATGCGCACGGCCGACTCCCTGCCGGCCTCCGGCATGTCCTCGGGCCCGACGGCCGCGGCCCAGTCCGCGAAGTCCACCCGTACGCCCGACTCCAGCAGGGTCGGCACGTCGAGCCCCGGCACCCGGCGGGCGCAGGAGACGGCCAGGGCCCTGACCCGGCCGCCGTCGATGGCCGCGCGCCAGTCGCCGAGCAGGCCCGCCGCGGCCGCCGCCTTGCCGCCGAGCAGCGCCGGGACGGCCTCGTGGCTGCTGGGGTAGCCGGTGTAGTCCATCTGCCTGGTGTCGGCGCCGAGCCCCTTGGCGATGAGGCCGAACAGCAGGTGGTCGGGCTCGCCCTGCGGCCCGCCGGCCAGCACCGTCCCGCTCGGGTCGGCCCGCAGGTGGGCGCCGAAGTCGTCGAAGTCGGCGAACTTGGAGTTGGCGGGCACGACGACGACCTCGACGTCGCCGGTGAGCCTGGACAGCGGGGTGGTGGTGTCGAGCAGCGTCTGCCCGTTGTTCAGCTCGGAGGCCGCCAGGGCGGGCAGGCCGGTCACGGTGATCCGGGTGCCGGTGGGCGACGCGCCGACGCCCGAGGCGCGCGCGGCGGCGGCGAACGCCTCACCGACCCGGGCCCAGCGGTCCCCGCCCGCGACGATCGAGAACCGGCCCCGCGCGCCGGCGGGGCCGCCGGCGACGTGCTCCGTCCCGCATCCGGCCGCGCACGCCGCCGCGCCCAGCGTCCATGCCAAGAACCGCCGACGGCGCATCCGCCCTCCCCCGACCTTCGCGAGTACCGTCATTACCTGAAGTTATTGACAGTTCACTCGCTGTTACACATCGGGATACGGTTGACCGAAATTTCGGCCTTTACCGGCGTCAGTCCTGCTTCGTGGCCACCCCGGCCATCAGGGACGACGGCAGCGACCAGTCGCCCACCAGCTTGGGCCGGTCCGGCCGCCAGTCCACGGCCTGCACCAGGCCGGGCGGGTCGAGCGCGAAGCCGCCGAAGAACGCGCGGATCTCGGCCGGGCTGCGGTCGGCCCCGCCCGAGCCGGACGAGCCACGGCGGCCCCTGCGCGGGCTCTCCTCCTCCGACAGGCGTCCCATCGAGGTGGCGTGCGAGATCACCAGACGGCTGCCGGGCGCGACCGCCTCGCGCAGCGCCGCCACCGCGCCCTGCGGGTCGGCCGCGTCGGGCAGGAAGTGCAGGATCGACACCAGCACGATCGCGACCGGCCGCGACAGGTCCAGGAACCGGCCCGCGCGGGCCAGCACCTCCTCGTGGTCGAGCAGGTCGGCCTCGAGGAAGGCGGCCCGGTCCGCCCCGGCGAGCAGGGCCCTGGCGTGCGCGGCGACGACCGGGTCGTCGTCGACGTAGACGACCCTGGCCGCCGGTGCGACCTCGTGCACGCTGCCCTGCGTCGGCAGCCCGCTGCCCAGGTCGATGAACTGGGTGATCCCCGCGGCGGCGACGTAGCGCACGGCACGCTGGAGGAAGGCCCGGTTCGCGCGGGCCAGCGGGACCGCCTCCGGGACCAGCTCGGCGAGCTGGTCGATCGCCAGGCGGTCGACCGCGAAGTTGTCCGTCCCGCCGAGCATGTAGTCGTACATGCGTGCGAGATTCGGAGTGTGGGGGTCGAACTGCCGCACAGTAATGAATTTATGTGGTGCGCAGCCGGATAACACTACCCTGCGAGGATTGTGGCTGAATTTATTCCACAGTCACGCTCTTGGCGAGATTGCGAGGCTTGTCCACGTCCCTGCCGAGGGCGACCGCCGCGTGGTAGGCCAGCAGCTGGAGCGGGATCGTCAGCAGCATCGGGTCGAGCTCGATCTCGTTCTTCGGGATCACGATCACGTCGTCGGCCAGCTTGGCGTCGGGCTCGCGGTGGCCGACCATGAGCACCTGGCCGCCGCGGGCGCGGATCTCGCCGAGCGTGGTGAGGTTCTTGTCCAGCAGCTCGTCGTCGGGGACGATCGCGACCGTCGGCATGTCCGGGCCGATCAGCGCGAGCGGGCCGTGCTTGAGCTCGCTGGCCGGGTACGCCTCGGCGTGCACGTACGAGATCTCCTTGAGCTTCTGCGCGCCCTCGCGGGCCACCGGGTAGCCCCTGACCCGGCCGACGAACATCATGCTCGGGTGCTTGGCGTACTTCTGCGCCAGCTCGGCGATCTTGTCGCCCTGGGCGAGGATCTCCTCGATCTGGCCGGGCAGCCGGCGCAGTCCCTCCACGATGCGCCGCCCGTCGGCCGGCGACAGGTCGCGCACCCGGCCCAGGTGCAGCGCGAGCAGCGCGAAGGCGACCGAGGTCGAGGTGAACGCCTTGGTCGAGGCGACCGACACCTCGGGCCCGGCGTGCAGGTAGATGCCGCCGTCGACCTCGCGGGCGATGGCGCTGCCCACGGCGTTGACGATGCCGATCACCCGGCCGCCCTTGCGCTTGAGCTCCTGGACGGCGGCCAGCGTGTCGTAGGTCTCGCCCGACTGGCTGATCGCGACGTAGAGGGTGTCGGGGTCCACGACGGGGTTGCGGTAGCGGAACTCGCTGGCCGGCTCGGCGTCGGCCGGGATGCGCGCCAGCTCCTCGATGAGCTGCGCGCCGATCTGCCCGGAGTAGTACGCCGACCCGCAGCCGATGATCTTCACCCGGCGGAACGAGCGCGTCTCGCGGGCGTCCATGTTCAGGCCGCCGAGGTGGGCGACGTGGAAGCGCTCGTCGAGACGGCCGCTCATCGTGCGGGTCATCGTCTCGGGCTGCTCGGAGATCTCCTTGAGCAGGTAGTGCTCGTAACCGCCGGTGTCGTAGTGGCCGGCGTCCCAGTCGACGGTCAGCGGCTCCTTGGCGGTCTCGCGGGCGTCGCTGGCGAAGGTGTGGAAGCCGTCGGCCTTGAGCACGGCCAGCTCGCCGTCCTCCAGGTGCACGACCTGGCGGGTGTAGCGGACCAGGGCGGCGACGTCGGAGGCGGCGAACATCTCCTTCTCGCCGATGCCGAGCACGATCGGGCTGCCGTTGCGCGCCACGACCACCTCGCCCGGCCGCTCGGCGTCGATCACCGCGATGCCGTACGTGCCGACGATGTTCTTGAGCGTCTTCCTGACCGCCTCCTCCAGGGAGTCGTTCTCGTCGGCGGCGCGGGCGATCAGGTGGGCCAGGACCTCGGTGTCGGTCTCGGACAGGAACGTGACGCCGTCGGCCTCCAGCTTGGCGCGCAGCTCGCCGGCGTTCTCGATGATGCCGTTGTGCACGACGGCGATGCGCTGGTCGGCCGACAGGTGCGGGTGGGCGTTCTCGTCGCTGGGCACGCCGTGGGTGGCCCAGCGGGTGTGGCCGATGCCGTGGTTGCCCTTGAACCGCACCGGCACGACCTTGGCCAGGTCGGCGACCCGGCCCTTGACCTTGCGTACCTTGAGTCCCTTGTTCGACACCACGACCCCGGCGGAGTCGTAGCCCCGGTACTCAAGCCGCTGCAGCCCTTCCAGCAGGATGGGCGCCGCGTCCTTGGGGCCCACGTAGGCCACGATTCCGCACATCGAGGTCTCCTCTTTATCCGTAGACGATCCTGCGGAGCTGCCGCAGCGACAGCTCTGGTGCCGCTACCCGGCGTGCGGGTAACTCGGCGGCGATCCGGGGGAAGATCTCGTCGTTGGTCAGGCCGCGGGCCTTGAGCTCGCCGTGACGGCGGCGTACGAACTCCTCGACCGGCTCGGAGAAGTACGACAGCACGTCGGCGACCACGCGGGCCGCCTCTCCTGGGCCGAGCGCGCTCGTCCGGGTGAGATGGGCGATGAGGTCTTCGTAGGGATGCCGCGCCGTGGACACAGACGAGGACATTACGCATCTGGAGCGAGACACGCCAACATCCTGCCCGGAATCGGGCAGGATTTAACTCCATAGCGCTACCACTTCTCCCCTGCGGCCGGTCGAGGGGGTCGCGGGACGGATCCCGCGATTCTCATCCGTATCATCCGACCCGTCTGACACATCCCTTTCTGGGAATGGTTACGGACGGTGATCGTGGAGTGCCGTTCCGTGGGGAGATGTCATGCAGCTTCGGCTTGCCGCCGTCCTGGCCAGCAGCTTGTCCGCCGGTGTGTGCGCCGTCGTCGGCGGCCCCGCCGTCCCGGGCGGCATGGGCGTCACGGGCGGCGCGGTCGGCGCGGTCGGCGCGGGCGTCCGGGAGCAGGGGCGGCAGGCCGACTTCGCGGCCGCCGCGGCGGAGTTCGGGGTGCCGGTGAGCGTGCTGCTCGGGGTGTCGTACCTGGAGTCGCGGTGGGACGCCAACGGCGGCCGTCCCAGCACGGCGGGCGGGTACGGCCCGATGCACCTGGTGGACGTCGTGCCCGCCGGGCAGGCGGGCCCGGTCGCGGAGGGCTTCGCGCCGGGCGACGCCAGAGGCGACGACAGCCGCCCACTGCCCCGATCGGCGATGCGGCCGGCCCCCCGATCGCCGCAGTCGGCAGCCCGGTCGGCGGCGCGGTTGATGGCGGGGGGCGGCACGTCGGCGGCCGCGGTGCCGGATGCTGTGCCGGATGCGACGCTCGCCGTGGCCGGGCGGCTGGCCGGGGTCGCGCCGCGGGCGCTGCGCGCGGACCCGCGCGCCAACATCAGGGGCGGCGCCGCCCTGCTCGCCTCCTACCAGCGCCGTCCCAGCCCCGACCCGGCCGACTGGTACGCGGCCGTCGCCCGCTACTCGGGCACCCGCGACCCGCTCGCCGCGCGCTCGTTCGCCGACGAGGTGTTCGCGGTGATACGCGAGGGCGTCGCGCGGCGCACGGACGACGGCTTCGACGTGCGCCTGGACGCCGTGCCCGGCCTGCGACCGCCCGCGGCCCCGGCGAAGAGCGCGGCCGGCGACGACTCCGACGAGGACGACGACCCGTTCTTCTTCTCCGACATGGAGCCCGAGGGCGACGACGACTCGGAGTCGGCCGACGAGTCCGACTGGGACGTGCCCGCGGACGAGCAGCCGCTGACCGCCGCCGACTCCTCCGCCGACTCCTCCGCCGAGTGCCCGAGCAGCCTCAGGTGCGAGTGGATGCCGGCCGCGTACAAGAGGTACGGAAGGAAGAAGGACCGCGGCTACGGCAACCACGACCGGGTCGAGGGCCGCCGCCAGGTCGACTACATCGTCATCCACGACACCGAGGGCGGCTACCAGGGCATCCCGTCGATGATCGGCAACCCGAGGTACGTGAGCTGGCACTACACGATCCGCTCCCGGGACGGGCACGTCGCCCAGCACGTCCCGACGAAGGACATCGCCTGGCACGCCGGCAACTGGGACTTCAACGCCCGCTCGATCGGCATCGAGCACGAGGGCTACCTGGCCAGGGGCTCCTGGTACACCGAGGCGATGTACCGGTCGTCGGCCCGGCTGGTGCGCTACCTCGCCGGCCGGTACGGCATCCCGCTCGACCGCGCCCACATCCTCGGCCACGACAACGTGCCGGGCGCCACGGCGCAGGCGGTCGCCGGCATGCACGAGGACCCCGGCCCCTACTGGGACTGGGCCCACTACTTCGAGCTGATGAACCACCCGATCAAGGGCGACGGGACGGGCTCGTCGGTGATCATCCGGCCGTCCTACGACGACAACCGGCCGTACTACACCGGCTGCGCCAGCACCAAGCCCGGCCGCCGGTGCCCGGAGCACGGCGCGGCCAGCGTGTGGCTGCACACCCGGCCGAGCGAGAGCGCCCCGCTGGTCACCGACGCGGGCAAGCACCCCGGCAAGCCGAGCACGTACAGCGTCTACGACCACAGCGCCCGCGCCTCCACCGGGCAGCGGTTCGCGGTGGCCGGACGGCAGGGCGACTGGACGGCGATCTGGTACCTGGGGCAGCGGGCCTGGTTCTTCAACCCGTCCGCCGCCCCCACGGCCGTCCCGGCGAAGGGCCCGCTGGTCACGCCGCTGGCCGCGGGCACCAAGGTGTACGGCCGCGCCTACCCGGAGCGGTCGGCGTACCACGGCGGCGGGGTCCAGCCGCTGACGCCGCTGCAGTACCGGATCGGGCCGGGACAGTCGTACTCGCTGGGCGGCACGGTCACCGGCTCCTTCTACTCGGCCGGCGCCTTCAACCCGGCCAGGCACGTGCGGGTCACGGGGTCCGTCCGGTACCACCAGATCCAGCTCGGGCATCGTGTCATGTTCGTCCAGGCCAAGGATGTGCGCGTCATCCGCTGAATTTCGCCCCACTGGGCTCGGGCTGCGCACGGGCACTCCGCGAAGACGATATGGTTTTCCCGTGGCCCCGCGAGTTCGCGGGGGATTCACGCGGAAGTGGCTCAGTGGTAGAGCATCACCTTGCCAAGGTGAGGGTCGCGGGTTCGAATCCCGTCTTCCGCTCGGAGTCAAACTCCTGGTGGAGTGGCCGAGAGGCGAGGCAGCGGCCTGCAAAGCCGTCTACACGGGTTCAAATCCCGTCTCCACCTCGGTGGTACAACGGACTCTCCTGGGTCCGGTAAAGTTAAGTGCGCCATGCGGAAGTGGCTCAGTGGTAGAGCATCACCTTGCCAAGGTGAGGGTCGCGGGTTCGAATCCCGTCTTCCGCTCTGAGTGACAACTCAACAAGGACGATTAGCTCAGCGGGAGAGCGCTTCCCTGACACGGAAGAGGTCACTGGTTCAATCCCAGTATCGTCCACCCACGCTTTTCGGGAGTCAGACCGGGTTTCGGCCCGGTCCGGACAGCGGTCAAGCCCCAGCAACCGGCCAACGCCGAACGTCTGGGGCTTCTCTGTTTCCGAGACCGAGCCCGGTCCCGCCGCGGCGAAACGCGCCCGCAACTCCACACGCTTGCCCCCAGACGGCCGCCCGTCGAACCACTGAGGTTTCTCTGTGTCCGAGGCCGAGCCCCGCCTTGTGGGCACAGCCCGCCCGCGGCTCCACATTCTCACCCCCAGCGGACACACGCCGAACCACTGGTGCCACTTCGTGCCGAAAGCGAGCCCCGCCCTTCCGGGCAAGGCCTGTCCGCCGCTTCAGACGCGCCACCCTGATAGGCCGCCCATCGGACGACTGGGACCTCCCTGCGTCCGAGGCGGGCCCGCCCTCGCCGGCACAGCCCGCCCTTTGCCGGTGCCTTGACGCCGGGGGAATCGGTATATCGCGGGCGTTTCGAAATGCGCATACGCCGCCGCAACAGTCCCCCGTCTTCAGTAGGAGGCACCGGCCACCTGGTGGGTGATCGGCTGCCGACGGCGGTCGCGTCCAGCCTTGCGGCGGTCGGTTCCGTCGTCAGGAAAGGACTGTGATCTTGGACTCGGATTCTCTGGGTGGCATCGGCCGGCGGCGGCTGCTCGGGTGGAGCGGGTTGGCCGCTGCCGGCGCGGTGGCGGCCGGCGCGCCGCTGGTGGGCGGCAGGTCCGGCGAGCGACCCGGCGACCGGCCCGGCGACCGGCCCGAAGATCGACCCGAAGATCGGCCCGAAGATCGGCCCGAAGATCGGCTCGGTGACCGACAGCACCGTCCGGCCGCGACCGGCACCGGTGTCCCGCCGGACGCCCGTCCCGGCGGAGCCTACGACCGGTACGTGGCGAAGCTGGCCGCGGAGGGCAGATTCTCCGGCGTGGTGCTGTTGTCGCACCGGGGCCGGACGGTGCTGTCCCGCAGCTACGGCATGGCGGACAGGGAGAAGGGGATCCGCAACCACGAGGGCATCGCGTTCAGCCTCAGTTCGGCGGGCAAGCCGTTCGGCGCGGTGGCCATCCTGCAACTGGTGCAGCAGGGCAAGGTCAAGCTGTCCGACACGGTGGGCACCCACCTGAAGGGCTACGCCAGGGACGTCGCCGACCAGGTGACCATCCACCACCTGCTCTCGGGCGCCTCCGGGCTGAACACCCCCGAGGAGGACCCGCAGCGCATCTTCCGGAGCCGGGAGGAGGTGCACGCGTTCTACGAGCAGTGGGCCCGCAAGGCCAAGCTGGTGGCCGCCCCCGGCACTCCCACCGAACACGCCGGGGCCGACGTCGTCATCCCGGCGCTGATCGTGGAGGCGGTGACCGGCAGGACGTACTGGGACTACGTCGAGGAGAACATCTTCAGGCGCTGCGGCATGACCGGCTCGGCGTTCCGCACCAGGCCGCAGTGGCTCACCGACGCGCACCTCGCGCACCCTTACATGCGGCTGGCGGACGGCAGCGTGGTGGACGCCGTCCGCAATCTGGGCAAGAGCAGCTCGAACCGGTCCACGCCGGGCAAGAACCCGGGCCGCGGCTTCATCGACGTCCCAGGGGACGGCGGCTTCGCCACCGCGCCGGATCTCGTCCGGTTCGCGCACGCCCTGAGCGACGGCACGGTGCTGGAACGGCCCTACGCCGAGGTGCTCACCGCGGCCAAACTCCCCCACGGACCGCAGTCGTTCGGGGCTTACCACATGCCGGTCCGCATCGTCGGCGGTCAGTGGGTGCACGGGCGCGCCGGCGCCAACCCCGGTGTCGGCGCGAGCTGGAACATCTACCCGTACACCGGCTGGGTCGGTGTCATCCTCAGCAACACCGACGGCGGGACGCTGCAGGAGCTGACCGGACGTGAGACACAGGCGGTCACCGGAGGCACGCCCGGCGGCGGGGGCGGTGGCGGCTGAGGTGGCCCGGCGGCCGACACGAACGGAACGGAACGCCGAGGAGACACGGCCTCGCCTGCCCTGAGCCCGCGCGCGTCCCGGCTCGGCACGGCGGACACCGCCACAGAGGCGGACGTCGCCACACCTTTGAGGCCCTTCAAGCGAGCGAGGAGGAGTGGGTCGTGTATCCGAACGCCGACGCCGTGGAGGATGGGCGTTCCAGTTCTGGGGCACTGGCTCACGGCCAGACGTCCATGTACGCCATGTCGCTCATGGGCAGTCCTGTGTTCGTAACCCGCTTGCGCAGTTCGCTGCTCAGGTGTGTCTCTTCGAGCCGCTCAACCGTCACGAGGGCGGACGGCCACCTGGCCGATTCCAACCGGATCTCGGAGGGCTCTCTTCGCGTCGCGTGCCAGCCATGCTGCTGCAGCCGATGTTCGATCTCGGCGACCACGTCCTCCTTCGCGTTCTCATCGAGGTAGATCACGAGGTCGCTCAATTCGATGTAGTTGTTCTCCCACTGGTGCCCCACGACGGTGTCTTCGCCGACCACCCGGCCGACGGCCCGTAACTCCGACAGCATGGCCGGGTCTATGCGCGATATGCGGGGGGCGAAGACGAAGTGCAGCGCGGCCCACACCAAGCCCATCACGACGAGCACGACAGCTACCAGAACCACGGGCGCGGTCACGTCGCTCTTCGGGCGGTTGCGTACGTACGACCGTGTCATGCCACCCGCACCTCCGTGATCACGCTGCCGGTCAGCACGCCCGGCGATCAAGGGCGAGCGCCGCCGAGGGCACCATCGCTCCTGCGCGCCGGAACGGATCTCCCAGATCCTCTCAGAAACGGCACGGGCCTGGTTGATCGCCGACGTCGCGGCGGGCGCAACCTTGATCATTGCCATCCGGCGTCGATGATCAGTAAGTTCGTGCCAGCGAAGTGCCGGTGCGTCAAGGAAGGTGCGGATGAGTTTCCGGCTGGCGGCGTACGCGGTGTGCATCGAGGACGAGCGGGTGTTGCTCGCTCGTCACGTACCACCCACAGGCGAGCCTGCCTGGACTCTTCCCGGCGGCAGGGTCGAGCACGCGGAGGATCCGTTCGACGCGGTGATCCGGGAGATCGCCGAGGAGACCGGTTGCGACGCGGTGGTCGAACGCCTGCTGGGCGTGGACTCACGGGTGATCCCCGCCACCGTCGCCCGTGCCGGTGCCGAGCACCAGAACGTCGGCATCTTCTACCAGGCCCGCATCACCGGCGGCGAACTCCGGCCGGAGCCGGACGGCGAGATCGCGGAGTCGAGGTGGACACCGATCGCCGACGTCGCCGGGCTGCGCCGATCATCGCTCGTCGACATCGGCCTTGCCCTGGCACGGACCCTTCCGGCGACCGGCCACGTCGCTCCCGTCCCGGTCGGTGGCCTGATCCAGCATTGAGGCCACCGCCGACATCCACCCAGCCCGCCCGACCGCCGTCCACAAGGCGATGACGGTGGCCGGGCTGGAGGGGTGAGTTGCGCTACGTCGTGATCAACGGGTCGGGTGAGAGCGCGTCTACCGGCCGCCCCTGGGGCAGTTGGGGATCAGGGGGCCGGGTCTTCGCCGGTGGCGGCGGCGTCGAGCGATCGCAGGGCCGCCCGGCTGCGGGCGATCAGCTCGGGGTCGCCTTCGGCCGTGCGCAGGGCCAGGGCCTCCTGGAGCACCTCGCGGGCCTCCTCCGTGCGCCCCAGGTCGGCAAGGGTCTTGCCGAGATGCTGGAGCGGGAAGCACACCATCTCGGGTGCTTCGTTCCTCGCGAGGGTGAGCATCGCGCGGCAGAGGGTTTCCGAGGCTGCCGCGTCGCCTGCGTACCGATGGGCGTCGGCCAGGTTGAGCGACGCGGCGATCCGCCTGCCGGTCGTGTCCGCCAGGTCGAGCGCACGGCTGAGGCAGTGGATCGCGTCGCCGTACTCGCCCAGAACCAGCAGCCCGACCCCGAGCGCGCGCAGCGTGCTGTGATCGGCGGGGTCGCGGGCGCGGGCGGAGTCGACGAGCGTGGCGAGCAGGCCACGGTCGCGGGGGACCATGCGCTGGCGTTCGTCGTAGGCGATGAGCTGGTTGACTGCTTCGAAGAGCACGGCCTGACCCGGGCTACAGGTACTCGTGGGGGCCGGTGGGCACGGGTTCGGCGGAGGGCGGGTCGTCGTCGGACAGGCCGGTGAGGATGACGGCGAGTTCGGCGCGGGTGTGGATGCCGAGCTTGCGGTAGATGCGGGCCAGATGGGTGTCCACGGTGCGCTTGCTGATCGACAGCGTCGTGGCCACCTCCAGGTTGCTCATCCCGCGCAGCACCAGGTCGGTGACCCGGCGTTCGCCGACGGTCAGCACGTGGTCGTCCTGGCCGGGGGTGAGCGTGGCGACGCGGGCCGGGGCGGTGGCGGCGCGGTGCTTGTCGGCCAGGGCGGCCAGGCGGCCCGCGCCGCAGTCGGCTGCCAGCCGCAGCGCCAGGGCCAGCGTCTCGTGGGCCTTGCCGTCGTCGCCGGCCTGGCGCTGGGCGATGCCGAGGCGCAGCAGGGCCCTGGCGTGTTCGAGCCGGGCGCCCCGGTTGCCCAGCAGGGCGACGGCCTCGTGCAGCATGTCGAGCCGGACCCGTCCCTCGTGGGCGAGGCTGCCCGCGCTGAGCGCGCGGGCGACGACGGTGGGCGCGCCCCAGGCGCGGGCCAGCTCCAGCTCCCGTTCGGCCACCATGCGGGCCGCCGAGCGCTCCCCGGACAGGACGTAGGCCAGGATCGAGTTCGTGCCCCAGGGCACGCAGGCGGGGTTGGTGATGCCGGCGACGGTCAGGCGGCGGCCGCACTCCAGCAGGGTCAGCAGGCCGTCGCGCGGGCGGCCCTGCGCGAGCCGGAGGCGGCCCAGGGCGTCGAGGGCCTGCCCGGAGATCATCGGGTGCCAGTCGCCGTACGGGGCGACGGACTTCAGCGCCGACTCCGCGGCCTCCAGGTCGCCGAACTCCACCAGCACCCGGGCGGCGCAGGCGGCGGCGGCCACGTGGAAGCCCTCGGCCTGGCACTCGCGCGCGCTGGCGACGGCGGCCTCGGCGTCGGCCAGCCCGGCCTCCAGGCTGCCGAGCTGGTAGCGCACCTCGGCCCTGGTCAGCAGCGCCAGCGCCAGGCCGGTGCCGGAGCCGGCCTCCTGGGTCTCGCTGACCAGGCGTTCGGCCCAGTAGGAGGCCTCGTCGAGGCGGTCGCCCCACACCAGCGGCAGCACGGCGGCCGCCGGCACCGGGCCCTGGCCGTCGAGGCAGCGCCGGGTCTGGGCGAGCGTGCGCGGCAGGCTGCGGCCCCGCGCGCCGGTGGCCAGGGCCAGCACGCTGAGGAACTCCCTGGCGGCCGGGCTGACCAGCGTGCCGAGGGAGCGGCCGAGCCGGCGCAGGCCGAGCCGTCCGGCCGAGCGGCCCCACAGCAGCGCCTGGGCGGCGAACACGAGCAGCAGGTCCGCGCTGCCGAACTGCGGGACGGCGGCGGCGCTCTCGGCCGCGCCGGCGAAGACCTCGGCGGCCTCGGCGGAGTTCGCGGTGACCAGGATGTCGGCGAACGGCGCCAGCGACATCAGGGCGTGCGGGGCCAGCCTGACCCGGCCGTAGGCGGTGCGCAGGTGGCGCAGGCAGGCGGGCAGGTCGCGGTGCTTCTCCACGGCGCCCAGCTCGGCGGTGACCTCCAGCACGGTGTCCTGGTCGTCGGTCTCGGCCAGCGCGCGGTGCAGGTAGCCGGTGGCGTCCTGCCACGAGTGCCTGGCGGCGGCCTCGCCGGCGGCCTCGCGCAGCACGGTGACGGTGAGCGGGTCGCCGGTCGGGCCGGCCGACATCAGGTGGCGGGCCGAGCGTCTCAGCGGCGCGCCCAGCCGGTACAGCAGCGACGCGGTACGCCGGTGCAGCCGGTCGCGCTCGCCCGGGTCCATCCCGGCCAGCACGGCCTGCTGGATGCGCGGATGGGCGAAGCGGTCGGGCGGCGTGCCGGTGACCAGCCCGGCGCGGCGCAGCGTCTCCCCCGCCGCCCTGGCGGTGTCCTGGCCGTGTCCGGCGATCATGGAGGCGACCTCCATGCCGTCCTCGGGCGCGACGATGGCCAGGCTGCGCAGCAGGTCGACGCCAGCTGCGTCCACGCCTGAGCCGCTGCCGGACAACCAGCCGAGCGCGGTCTCGGTCAGCGCCAGCGCGCCGATCTCCAGCACGCGGGGCAGCTCGGCGGTCACCGGGCGCACGCCGGACCGGCCGAGCCGCCCGGCCAGCTCCCGCAGCAGCAGCGGGTTGCCCTGGGTGAGCCGGTGGCAGGCGGCGGCGACCTCCTCGCCGATCTCGTCCCCGCTCTCGTCCCCGGTCTCCTTCCCGGTCTCCTTCCCGCCGGCGAGCACCGACTCCATGAGCCGGGCGGCGCAGCGGGCGCACAGGGGCGCGGGCCGCAGCAGCCGCGTGTACGGCAGCGCCGCCAGGTCCCTGACCAGGTCGTCGGGGCCGCCGGAGTCGGCGGTGGTGTCGGCGGTGGTGAGGACCATCGCGATGGGCAGGCCGTCGAGCCGCCGGGCGATGTAGGAGCACCACTGGGAGGACTGCGGATCGGTGTGGTGCACGTCGTCGACGGCGATGATCAGCGGCCGGTCGCCGGTGAAGGACCGGGTGGCCCGGTAGAGGCCGTGCAGCAGGTCGGGGGTGACGGGATGGCCCCGGTCGAGCCCGCCGCCGAGGTCGGGGCCGACGACGGCGCTCCCGCCGGACGGCGGCGCGCGCCCGGCGGTCATGAGCGGTTCGAAGAGCTGGCGGACCACGCCGAACGGGTGGTCGCGCTCGGTGGGGTGGCCCCGGGCCATCAGCAGCAGCGCCCCCACCTCGCCCCTGGCCGCCAGCGCGGCGTTGAGCAAGGTCGTCTTGCCCATGCCCCGGGACCCCTGGATCAGCAGGACGGAGGGGCCGCCGGCACGGACCCTCGACAGCGCCTCCCGCATCGCGGCGGTCTCGACGTCACGGTGTAGCAGCGGCTGTCCCGAAGACATCGCCACTCCCCACAGTTTGGCCCCCCTGAAACTGTCCACCAGGATCATGCCGCCTCAGCCGGGCGGGCTGTCAATACCTAGGCGCACGAATCCGACTAATCCGGACTATTGGCACCAGGTTCAACAGCCGGCCCACGCCGGGGCGCATGCGCATTCCCGACGGACCAATACGTATTTTCCCCCGTCGTACCGGTGAAATGCGTACGCCGGAATTACGTCTTTACACCGGATCCGGCCCGGTGCGACTCTGCGATCAACCGATATGGACCCGATACGGGGAGGGTCATGGACCGCCCACGTCTCAAGGCGCACTTCACACCCCAGGTGATCGACGGGTCGAAGGTTTTTCTCCTGGCCGAGGGGCAGCACTACCTCGTCCAGTCGGCGGGGGCCGGGAAACTCCTTCCCTACCTGGACGGACGGCGTACCGTCGCGGAGATCGCGAGCGCGCTGAGCGACGAAGTGCCGCTCCCGCAGACGCTCATCGCCATTCGCAAATTCGCCGCATTCGGCCATCTCGCCAATGGCCGGCCCGATTGGCCGGACAGCACGCTCGCATTCTGGGACGCGCAGGGAATTGACCCGGTCCACGCCCACGACGCGCTCTCCCGCGCCGAATTCACCGTCGTAACGTGCGCGGGTGCCGACGCCGAGCCGCTGCTCCCGGTGCTGCGCGAGCACGGATTACGTATGCGTACGACAAGCGTGGAGCAGGCGGCCGCCGAGCCCGGCGGGACGATGTCGGTCGTGGTGGCCGGCGACTACCTCGACCCGGCGCTCGACCGGCTCAACGCCGCCTGCCTGGCCGCCGGGCACCCGTGGGTTCTGGTGAAACCGGGCGGGATCACGCTCTGGGTCGGCCCGGTGCTCCAGCCGGGACGCACCGGCTGCTGGGCCTGCCTGGCGCAGCGGCTGGCCGGGAACCGGCAGGTCGAGCGGTACCTGGCGGGCAAGCGCGGCGGCGGGGCGCCCTTCCACCCGGCGCGGGAGTCGGCGCCCGCCGGTCCGGCCGTGGCGGGCGGGCTGCTGGCCGTGGAGCTGGCGCGGATCGCCGCGGGGGCGGCCTCCTCGCGGCTGGAGGGCCGGATGACCACCGTCGACCTGCGCACGCTCGGCGTCATGGAGCACACCCTGGTCCGGCTGCCGCAGTGCCCGGCCTGCGGCGATCCCACGCTGATCAGCGGGCGCAGCCCCAAGGTCGCGCTGTCGGCGCGCAGCGCCCGGCACGTCACCGACGGCGGCTACCGCATCGAGCCGCCCGCGCGCACGTACGCCCGGCTGGAGAAGCACATCAGCCCGCTGATCGGCGCGGTCACCCGGCTGCACACCTTCGCCGAGCAGGACAACGGCGTCACCTACAGCTTCACCGCGGGCCACAACTTCGCCATGATCGGCGACAACATGGACCTGCTGCGGCGCAACCTGCGCGGGCAGAGCGGCGGCAAGGGCCGGACCGAGGTGCAGGCCAGGGTGAGCGCGCTGTGCGAGGCCATCGAGCGCTACTCGGGGGTCTGGCGCGGCGAGGAGCCGGTCACCGAGGCCGCCTACGCCGACCTCGACCCGGCGGTGGCCGTCCATCCGGAGTCGCTGCTGCACTTCTCCGACGCCCAGTACGCCGGCCGCGAGGAGTGGAACAAGGACCCCGCGCACCGGCTGCACCTGGTGCCCGAGCGGTTCCGTACGGACCTGCCGATCGACTGGTCGCCCGCCTGGTCGCTGACCGAGGAGCGGGAGCGGCTGGTGCCCTCCGGCTACGCCTGGTACGGCCACCCCGACCTGGAGCGCCACTTCTACTGCGTGGGCGACTCCAACGGCAACGCCTCGGGCAACTCGATCGAGGAGGCCGTCCTGCAGGGCTTCTGCGAGCTGGTCGAGCGGGACGCGGTGGCCCTGTGGTGGTACAACCGGGCCCGTCGGCCGGCCTTCGACCTGGACTCGCTGCGCGACCCGTACGTCGACACCGTGCGCGAGTTCTACCGCGGCATGGACCGCGACCTGTGGCTGCTCGACATCACCACCGACCTCGGCATCCCGGCGTTCGTCGGGGTCTCGCACCGGCTGGGGCACCCGGTGGAGGACGTCATCGTCGGGTTCGGCTCGCACCTCGACCCGCGGATCGCCGCCATCAGGACGCTGACCGAGGTCAACCAGTTCCTGCCCTCGGTGGAGCGGCGCGACGAGCGGGGCGAGACGCTCTACCTGGACGACGACGTCGCCACGCTGGCCTGGTGGAAGCAGACCAAGCTGGCCGAGGAGCCGTGGCTGGTGCCCGACCCCGCCGCGCGTCCCCGCACCCTGGCCGACTACGCCCGCTCGGACGGCGGCGACCTGGCCGGTGACGTGCAGACCTGCGTGGCCAGGGCCGCCGCGGCCGGGATCGAGGTCATCGCGCTCGACCAGAGCCGCCCCGACCTGGAGCTGAGCGTGGTCCGGGTGATCGCGCCCGGCATGCGGCACTTCTGGCGGCGGCTCGGCCCCGGCCGCCTGTACGACGTGCCGGTCTCGCTCGGCTGGGTCCCCGAACCCCGCGCCGAGGACGAGCTCAACCCGACCAGCGTCTTCTTCTGACCGGTTCGCGGGGCCCCTGGTGACGGAGAGGAGCGGGCCATGGACGAGACCAAGCTGCGGCTGCGGCGGGACGCGGAGCTGACCGAGGCGGACGGCGAGGTGCGCATCTCCGCGCCGGCCGGCTCGCTCGGCCTGCGCGGGCTCGACGCCGGGACCGCGGCCGCCCTGCGGATCCTGGCCGGCGGCGACGCGGGCGAGACCGCCCTGGCGGCGACGGTGGGCGAGGCCGGGCTGCTGCGCTGGAACCTGCTGGTACGCCGCCTGTCCAGAGCCGGTCTGCTGGAGTACGCCGCGGCGGGGGCCCGGCTGCGCCCGGTCGGCGCCGGGGCCGTGGAGCCCGCGCCCGCGCCGGCGGCCGACACGCCGATCAGGCTGTCCCGCTTCGCCGTCGTCACCGCCGGGGACGGCGTGCTGACCGTGCGCTCCCCGCGCAGCCCGGCGGTGGTCGAGCTGTCGCCCGCCGCCTGCGGGCTGCTCGGCGCGCTGGCGTCCTGGACGACCCCGGCGCAGGCTCCGGGACAGGGGCAGGCGCTGCGGTTCCTGGCGGCGGCGGGCGTGCTCGCCACCGGCCCCGAGGACGACGACCTGTCCCAGGCCCAGTGGCACCCGCGCGACCTGTGGCTGCACGCCCACAGCCGCGGCCCCCGCTACACCGGCCGGTACGGCGGCACGTACGCCTTCACCTCCCGCTTCGACCCGGTGCCCGCCGACCCCCCGCCGTTCACCGGCGAGCGGATCGAGCTGCCCCGCCCCGACCTGGAGCTGCTGGCCAAGACCGACCCCAGCCTGACCGACACGCTGGAACGCCGCCGCTCCCTGCGCGAGCACGACCCGGACGCGCCCATCACGCTGGCCCAGCTCGGCGAGCTGCTCTACCGGACGATGCGGCGGCGGGCCGTGTTCACCTCGCCGGACGGCCAGGAGCTGGCCGACCGGCCCTACCCCTCCGGCGGCTCGGTCCACGAGCTGGAGGTCTATCCGCTGATCGTGTCCTGCCAGGGGGCCGAGCCGGGCCTGTGGCACTACGACACCGCCGGGCACGCCCTGGAGCTGGTCTCGCCGCCCACGCCCGCCGTGCGGGCGCTGGTCGAGCGGGCCAGGTCGGCGGCCCAGCTCACCGGCGACCCGCAGGTGGTGCTGACCGTCACCGCCCGCTTCGGCCGGGTGATGTGGAAGTACGAGACGATCGGCTACTCGCTGGTCCTCAAGCACGTGGGCGTGCTCTACCAGACGCTCTACCTGGCCGGCACGGCCATGGACCTGGCCGTGTGCGCGCTGGGCGGCGGGGACGCCGCCGACTTCGCGCTGGCCAGCGGCCTGGACTACCTGACCGAGGGCAGCGTCGGCGAGCTGATCGTCGGCAGCCGGCGGTGATGGGCACATGACGGCACGACGGCGGCCCGGCGGCCGCTTCCAGGGGACGGCGTGATGAAGTTCCGGTTCAAGGCGTTGCAGCGCATGCGGGAGCCCGACGAGCTGGACTCGCCGACGCTGCTGGCCTCCCCGCGCGGGTGGATCGCCACGTTCGTGGTGCTGATCATCGTGGTGGCCGCGGGGGTGTGGTTCTTCGCCGGGCGGCTGCCGGTCACGGTGCCCGCCGTGGGGCTGCTGACCCATCCCGGCGGCACCGCGCGGCTGCAGAGCCCGTACGGCGGGACGGTGCGCTCGATGCTCGTCCAGCCGGCCGAGGCGGTGCGGGAGGGCCAGGCGGTGGCGGTCATCGCCGCCGACGGCGGGACGGAGCAGGTGGTGCGCAGCCCGTTCAGCGGGCAGGTGGTCGCCGGTTCCGCCGTGCCGGGGCACGTGGTCAGGGAGGGCGAGGAGCTGCTGCTCATCGAGCGTACGGACGCGCCGGGCGACCGGCTGGTGGCGATGCTGTTCGTGCCGGTCGACCGGGCGATGGGCGTGGTGCCGGGCAAGCCGGTCGATCTGGCGGTCTCCTCGGCGCCGCCCGGCGCGTACGGGCTGCTGCGCGGCCGGGTCGCGTCGGTCAGCGCCTATCCGGTGATGACCGAGCAGGCCGCCGACCTGGTGGGCGGCGAGGACCCGGCACGCGGTTACCTGCGCAGCACGCCGTCCAGGCTGGTGATCGTGGACCTGGTGCGCGATGCCGGCACGCCGTCCGGTTACGCCTGGTCGACCAGGAAGGGGCCGCCGGTGGGCCTGCAGTCGCAGGTCTCCGTCAGCGGCGCGATCGGGCTGGGCAGCCAGACGCTGTTCGACCTGCTGCTCGGGCGCTGAGGTGGGCCGCGTGCAGGCCCCCGCCGCCCGGCCGAAGGAGGGATGCGTGACCACGACCAGCGCCCCCGGGAGGGACGTGTGACCACCACCGGCGTCCCCGAGCAGGGGCATGCGGACCAGGCCGCCGGGCGGCCCGGGGAGCCCGCCGCGCCCGCTCCCCCGGCGGCCCCCGTACGGCGGCGACGGTGGCGGTGGCGGCGGCGCACGCCGACGGTGATCCAGATGGAGGCCGTGGAGTGCGGGGCCGCCTCGCTGGCGATGATCCTCGGCTACCACGGCAAGTTCGTGCCGCTGGAGGAGCTCCGCTCGGCCTGCGGCGTCTCCCGCGACGGCGCCAAGGCCTCCAGCGTGGTGGCCGCCGCCCGCCGCTACGGGCTGATCGCCAGGGGCTTCCAGATGGAGGCCGACGACCTGCGCACGCTGACCGAGCCGGCCATCGTGTTCTGGGCGTTCCAGCACTTCATGGTCCTGGAGGGGGTGCGCAGCCGGTTCGGAAGGAAGGCCGTCGCGGTCAACGACCCGGCGGGCGGCCCCCGGATGATCGACTGGGACGACTTCGACTCCGGCTTCACCGGCGTGGTCCTGACGTTCGAGCCCGGGCCGGACTTCCGGCCCGGCGGCCGGCCCACCCGGGTCGGCCAGGCCCTGCTGGCGCGGCGGATGCCGTCGGGCCGCGCGCTCCCGCTGGTGCTGCTGGCCAGCCTGCTGCTGGTCGTACCGGGCATCATCGGGCCGGCGTTCAGCCGGGTGTTCATCGACCGGATCCTGACCGGGCGCGACCCGGGCTACCTGGTGCCGCTGCTGTTCGCGATGGGGGTCACCGCGGTCGTGGTGTTCGTGCTGACCTCGGTGCAGCGGCACTACCTGCTGCGGCTGGAGATCCGGCTCGGCCTGGTCAGCTCGGCCCGGTTCTTCCGCCATCTGCTGCGGCTGCCGGTGGAGTTCTTCCTCCAGCGCCGTCCGGCCGAGGTGGCCAAGCGGGTGCAGGCCAACGACGGCGTGGCCGAGATCCTGTCCCGGGACCTGGCCGTCACGCTGGTGAACCTCGTCCTGGTGCTGTTCTACGCGGCCGTGCTCATCCGCTACGACGTGCTGCTCGGGCTGGTCGGGGTGTCGATGGCGCTGCTGAACATCGCGGTGCTGCGCCAGGTGTCGCGGGCGCGGACGGACGCGGTGGCGGCGCTGCGGGCCGACCTGGGGAACCTGACCTCCACCACGTTCAACACGCTGCAGCTCGTGGAGACCGTCAAGGCGACGGGCGCCGAGCCGACGGCGTTCCAGCGCTGGGCCGGGTTCCTGGCCAAGGCGGTCACCGCCAAGCAGCGGCTGGGCGTGGCCACGGCGACGCTGACCGTCGTGCCGCCGCTGCTGGCCGGGATCAACAGCGGGCTGATCCTGCTGATCGGCGGGCTGCGGGTGGTGGACGGGGTGATCAGCGTCGGCATGCTGGTGGCCTTCCAGACGCTGCTCAACGCCCTGTCCAGGCCGGTCACCCAGCTCACCAACCTGGGCGGCCAGTTGCAGGACATCTCGGCCGACATCTGCCGCCTGTACGACGTCGAGAAGTACCCGATGGCCAGGACGTTCGAGCGGGCCGCCGCCGTCGGGGAGCAGGCCGACCCCGGCGGCCGCCTGGACGGGCGGCTGGAGTTCGCCGACGTGACCTTCGGCTACAACGCGCTCGCCGCCCCCGTGATCAGGAACCTGTCGTTCACCGTGGTGCCGGGCCGCCGGGTGGCGATCGTCGGCAACTCCGGCAGCGGCAAGTCCACCGCCGGCAAGCTGGCCGCCGGCCTGTACGCGCCGACCGGCGGCCAGGTGCTGCTGGACGACCGGCCGCGCGACGACCTGCCGCGGGCCGTCGTGGCCGCCTCCGTCGCCTACGTGGACCAGGACATCACCCTGTTCGAGGGCACCGTGCGCGACAACCTGACGTTGTGGAGCGACGACGTGCCCGACGAGGTGGCGGTCTCGGCGCTGCGCGACGCGGCGCTGTTCGACCTGATCGCGGCCCGGCCCGGCGGCCTCAACAGCCGGGTGCTGGAGGGCGGCAGGAACCTCAGCGGCGGCCAGCGGCAGCGGCTGGAGCTGGCGCGCGCCCTGTCGATCCAGCCCACGCTGCTGATCCTGGACGAGGCGACCAGCGCCCTTGACCCGGAGACCGAGCGGACCATCGCCGACAACCTGCGCAGGCGCGGCTGCGGCTGCCTGATCATCGCGCACCGGCTGTCCACCGTGCGCGACGCGGACGAGATCATCGTGCTCGACCGCGGCGAGGTGGTCGAACGCGGCAGGCACGCCGAGCTGCTGGCGCTCGACGGCCACTACGCCGAGCTGCTCAGAAGCTCCCGCAAGAACGGCGACGCCGGATGACACGGAGGATGACGCAGTGCTGAAGGTGGCCGGTTTCTCCCCGTTCTTCACCGACGCCGCCACGCCGGTGGACTACTCGGCGGAGAACCTGTTCGTGCTGTCGGGCGTGCGCGAGGTGCTGCTGGTGGAGGAGGGCGCGGTCGACCTGTTCGCGGTGCGGCTGGAGGGCGGCCGTCCGGTCGGCCGGTGGCACTACCTGTGCCGGGTCCGGCAGGGCACGCTGCTGCCGGGCTCGCCCAAGGGGCCCAGGCACGGCATCGTGGGCCGTCCGGTGCTCGGCACCCGCGTGTCGCGGCTGCCGCTGGCCAGGCTGGGCGAGCTGTCGGGCACCAACCGGTCGGCCACGATGTCCACCGCCGAGTACGGGCTGGCCGTCCGGCAGTTCGTCCGCGGGCTGGAGGCGGGGCTGATCGCGCTGGCCACCGCCCTGCGCGACGCGCTGCCGCCGCGCGAGTTCGTCCCGCTGCTGCCCGACGCGGTGACCGAGCTGCCCGCCGGGCGCGCTGCCCGGTCGGTGGACGGCGTGCGGTGGATGACCGTCGAGGCGGGCGCGGTCGAGATGCCCGACGGGGTGGCCGGCGTGCTGACCGCGGGCGCCGAGCTGGCGGTGACCGAGCGGGACTGGCTGGTCGCCGACGCGCCCGCCCGGCTGCGCGCCCGTTCGACCTGGCAGTTGCTGGCCGACGAGACGATCTGGGCCCGCTGGGTCGAGCACGCCATCCGGTTCCTCTACACCGTGGACCGCCGGGTCGAGCGGCGGCGGGCGCAGGAGCTGGAGGCCTTGCGGCGGCGCAAGGAGCGCGAGGCCGGCACGACGCGGGCGGCCCGCCGGGGCTTCGACACGCTGGTCCGCGACACCGAGGCCAAGGTGCGCCTGGCCGACGTCACCGCCGACCCGCCGGCGCTGGCCGCGGCCAGGCTGGTCGCCTCGCACGGCGGGTTCACGGTGACCGCGCCGCCGCCCGGCCAGGCCCGCGGGGCCGATCCGCTGCAGGCCGTCGCGCTGGCCTCCGGGGTGCGCACGCGCTCGGTCCGGCTGGACGACGGCTGGTGGAAACGCGACATCGGGCCCATGGTGGGCTACCGGGCCGACGACGGGACGCCGGTCGCCCTGCTGCCGATCGGCTCGCGGTACGTGGTGGCCCAGCCGGGCCACAGCCGGGTCACGCCGATCACCAAGGCGGTGGCCGCCACGCTGAGCGGCAAGGCCGAGGTGCTGTACCAGCCGCTGCCGCGCGAGGTGCGGACCGTGGCCGGGCTGCTGCGCTTCGGCCTGGCCCGCAACGGCCGCGACCTGTGGGTGCTGGCCTCCCTGGGCACGCTGGTGGCGGTCATCGGCCTGCTGGTGCCCGCGATGACCGGGCTGGTGCTGGGGACGTTCGTGCAGCGGGCCGAGCGCGACCTCATCGTGCAGGGCGCGGCGCTGGTGATCGGCGGCGCTCTGGTGGCGGGGGCGCTGTCGATCGTGCAGAACGTCGCGGCCCTGCGCATCGAGGGCCGGTCGTCGGCCCGGGTGCAGGCGGGCGCGTGGACCCGGCTGCTGTCGCTGCCCGTCACGTTCTTCGGCCGGTACTCCACCGGCGAGCTGGGCACGACCGTGCTGGGCGTGAGCGCGGCGCAGGAGACGCTGTCGGGCGTGATGACGACGGCGACGCTCGGGCTGTTCGGCGGGCTGGCCAACCTGGCGCTGGTGTACTTCTACGACGTCGGCCTGGCGCTGCTGGCGACCCTGCTGGTGCTGGCCGGCGTGCTGGTGTGCGCGGTCGCCGGGTTCTTCGAGGTGCGCCTGCAACGCCGCCTGTACGAGCAGGAGCAGCGGCTGTCCTCGCGGGTGTTCCAGCTCCTGTCGGCGGTGCCCAAGCTGCGCGTGGCGGCCGCGGAGGACCAGGCGTTCGGCGTGTGGACGCGCGACTTCATGGCCACCAGGACCACCTCGGCCGCGGCCCGGCGGCTGCAGAACGTGGTGACCACCTTCAACGCCGGGTTCCCGCTGGTCTGCTCGGTCGTGATCTTCGCCGTGGCCGCCGGGCCGCTGCGCGGGCAGCTCCCGATCAGCGCGTTCCTGGCCTTCTTCGCCGCGTTCAGCCTGCTCATCGCCTCGGTGTTGCAGTTCACCGGGGCGGCCATCACGGCCATGGGCGTCGTGCCGATGCTGGAGAAGCTGGCGCCGGTGCTGGAGGCCGAGCCGGAGGACCACGCGGGCAAGGCCGACCCCGGCGACCTGTCGGGCCGCGTCAGCCTGTCGCGCGTGTCCTTCCGCTACGGCGAGGACGGCCCCGCGGTGCTCACCGACATCGACCTGTCGATCGAGCCCGGCGAGTTCGTCGCCATCGTGGGCCCGACCGGCAGCGGGAAGTCCACGATCCTGCGCCTGCTGCTCGGCTTCGAGCAGCCCGACGTCGGCTCCGTCCTGTACGACGGCCAGGACCTGGGCGAGCTGGACCTCGGCGCGGTGCGCCGGCAGTGCGGCGTGGTGCTGCAGAACGGCGCGCTGCTGGCCGGCGACATCAGGCAGAACATCGTCGGCAGCACGAACCACACCATCGACGACGCCTGGGAGGCGGCGGCGATGGCCGGCATCGCCGACGACATCACGGCCATGCCGATGGGCATGCACACCGTCCTGTCGGAGGGCACGAACACGCTCTCCGGCGGCCAGCGGCAGCGCATCATGATCGCCAGGGCGCTGGTCTCGCGGCCCCGCATCGTCTTCTTCGACGAGGCGACCAGCGCCCTGGACAACCCCGCCCAGAACGTCATCGCCGAGAGCACCCGGCGGCTCAACGCCACCCGCGTGGTCATCGCGCACCGGCTGTCCACGGTCCGGGACGCCGACAAGATCCTGGTGCTCGACGGCGGGCGCATCGTCCAGCAGGGCACCTACGACGAGCTGCTCGCCGAGGAGCAGGGGCTGTTCGCGCGGCTGGCGCGGCGGCAGATGTGAGCGCAAGGGAGGAGCCGTCATGGAGTTCGCGCTGCTGATCCACGGGCCGGAACGGGCCTGGGCCGAGCTGCCGGAGCAGGACCGGGCCGCGCTGTTCGCCGCCTACCTCGACTTCGGGCGGGAGCTGCGGGAGGCCGGCGTCACGGTGCTGTTCGGCGCGCGGCTGGCCCGCCCGGACGCGGCCAAGGGGGAGCCGCGCGAGGACGGCCGTCCGGAGCTGGGCGGCATGTGGATCCTCGACCTGCCGTCGGAGGAGGCGGCGCTGGAGTGGGCCGGGCGCCTGCCGTCCGGGCCGGGCGACCGGGTCGAGTTACGGCGCTGCGACCGTGGAAGGATGTCACGATAGTGCCAACCGGGGCTCTGCCCGCGCCCCACCACGCCTTTGGGGCAGAACCCACAGGGAGGTAGACGACTCATGGACTTCGTGCTGCTGATCCACGGCGACGAGATGCTCTGGGACGCCTTCAGCGAGAGCGAGCGGGAGCGGATGGCCGAGGCGCACCGCCAGTTCGGCCGGGCGATGGCGATGGCCGGCGTCAAGGTCAAGTACGGCGCCGGGCTGACCAGGTCCAGGGAGGGCAAGCTGGTCAGGCCCGACGGGCCCGCCGTCGACGGGCCGTACGCGGTCGGGCGGGAGCAGATCGGCGGCATCTGGGTCATCGAGGTCCAGTCGGCCGAGGAGGCCGAGTCGTGGGCGCGCAAGATGCCCTACGCGCCCGGTGACATCGTCGAGGTGCGCCCCTGCGACCCGGCCTCCTGACGGGCCGGGCCCCCGGGCCGCCCTCAGTAGCGGGCTCTGCGGCTGAGCAGCACGCCCACGGCCAGGAACAGCAGGCCGGCGGCGCCGTACACGATGGCCAGCGAGGTCGCGGGCGGCTTCTCGCTGGCGTTCACGACGGCCAGCCCGAGGCCCACGATCGCGCTGATGTAGCTGAAGATCGCGATGAAGATCTTCCAGAACGGACTCATGACGTGCTTCCTTCCGATGGGTGCTGAGCCGGTCCGTACGGTGCGGTCCCGGCGACGACGAAGCCGAGCAGCATGACCCAGGCGTCCGGGTCGGCCAGGAAGCGCCGCCAGCGGTCGGCGGCCAGGGCCAGCCCCGCCATCGGCAGCGCGCCCGAGGCGACGAGCGGCGCCAGGCGTTCGGGCCCCAGGTGCGGGGCGAAGGCCGCGGTGGGGTGGGTGTCGTTGGTGGTGGCGAACGGGCGCAGCACCACGTCGGCGAACCCGCCGCGGCGCAGCAGCCGGGTGAGCTTCCTGCCGATCTGCCGGTCGCCCCCGGCGCCGCGCTGGGCCTGCGCCATGGTGGCGTGGACGGAGGCCAGCTCCGGGTACATCGGGTCGGCCAGCCCCCACAACATGCTGTCCACCTCGACGACCACGATCCGGCCGCCGGGACGCAGCACGCGCAGCGCCTCGGCCAGCATCGGCGCCGGATCGCCCACGTGCTGCAGTACGTACCGCAGCAGTACGCCGCCCACGCTGCCGGTACGCAACGGCAGCCGGGCGCCGTCGGCGGTGACCAGCGGCGCGCCGCAGCCGCCCGCGTTGCGCAGCAGCGCGGCGTCCACGTCGAGCGCGATGACCGGCAGCCCCGGCTCGGCGGCGCGCAATCTGCGGGTGACCGCGCCGGACCCGGCGCCGAGCTCCAGCAGCGGGCCCTGGCCGGTCAGGCCGAGGTCGCGCATGATGCGCAGCTCCTCCTCGAAGGAGAGCGCCGCCTGGGCCTCCAGCCGGGCCAGCTCGCCCGCCACGCCTCCCCAGGTGGTGTTGGCGGCGTCGTAGGAGCCTGCACCCACCCGAGCACCCACCGGGGCATTCACCGGGGCGCTCACCGGGGCCTCGGGGTCATCATCAGGCCGTGCCGGGGCCGCAGCGTGACCAGCGCCTCCGGCTCGACGGGGAAGCCCGGCACCAGCTCCATGCGCAGCCCGCGCAGGATCACCGCGAGCACGAGCGTGGCCTCCGCCAGCGCGAAGTGCCGGCCGACGCAGATGCGCGGGCCGCCGCCGAAGGGCAGGTACTGGTGGCTGAGCAGCCGGGCGGCCCGGTCGGGGTCGAACCTCTCCGGCCGGTACGCATCCGGCTGCTCCCAGTACCTCGGATCGCGGTGCAGCACCCACGGGCTGACGCACACCAGCGACCCGGCCGGTACGTCGTAGCCGTCCAGCACGTCGTCGGCCGTCCCGCGGCGGGAGATCAGCCAGACCGGCGGGTAGAGCCGCATGGCCTCCTGGACGGCCTGCCGGCAGCGCCGCAGCCCGGGCAGGTCGGCGGCCGTGGGCGAGCGGCCGGCCAGCACCTCGTCGATCTCGGCGTGCACCGCTCCGGCCGCCTCCGGGTTGCGGTCGAGCAGGTAGAGCGTCCAGGTCAGCGACTTGGCGGTGGTCTCGTGCCCGGCCATGACGATGGTCAGCACCTGGTCGCGCAGGTCGGCGTCGGACATCGCGTGCCCCTCGGCCAGCATCGCGCCGAGCAGGTCGTCGCCCGCGCCGCCGGCCCGGCGGGCGGCGATGATGAGCCGGGTGACCCGGTCGAGGAAGGCCCGCGCGCGCAGGAAGCCGGCGTGCCGGGCGGCCGTGTCGGCCGGGTCGGGGTCGTCGCTGGGCACGTAGTGGCCGATGAAGCGGTTGACCGCGTCCACGGCGCGGCCGAAGCCCTCGCCCGCGACGCCGATGTCGGTGCCCAGCATGGCCTTCACGATCACGGTGAGGGTCAGCGAGGTCAGGTCGTGGTCGACGCGTACGGGCCGGCCGCCGGCCCAGTGCGTCACCAGGTTCTCGGCCGCCTCCACGATGACCCGGTCGAACCGGCCCACCTCGGCGGGCCGGAACGCGGGCGCGCACATTCTGCGCTGGGCCGCCCACTCGGCGCCGTCGCTGGTCAGCAGGCCGTTGCCGAGCAGGGGGCGGAGCATGTCGTCGTCCGGCGTGCGTTCCTTGGTGTAGGCGGCGCCGTTCTCCTTCAGCACGTGCCTGGCCAGGTCGGGGCGGTTGAGCATGTAGACCGGCTCGCCGTCGGCGTCGTGGCGGGTGACGTCGCCGAGGGCCGCCATGGCGGTGACGAACTCCAGCGGAGCGTCGCGCATGGCCCTCAGGCTCTGGGTTCCGGCGGGTCCCGGCGGCACCCGGGGGGATACGTACGTCCCGGACATGGGTTCTCCCGATGGCTTACGCAGACGAATATTCTCGATACGCATTTCCGGCCATCGAATACGTATATCGCTTCGTATTGTTCCGGTCGGCGTATTTGCAGAGTACCTTTTAAGCAGAGGGCTCTCAATACTTAATCCAGGGCCCCGGAAATTAAGTCTAGGCACTCCGAATTCGGCTGTGTAAGACTCCGTTCCGAGACGGCGCACCGCGCCGAAGGGGAAAAGCTCCAGGAGGACGCAATGGCCCTGAACCCCAGAGAGCGGACCGAATTCGTCAACGCCTACACGCGAGTCCTGATCACCGCGTGGTCGAGCGAGGAATTCTCGGCGAAGCTGGACAGCAACCCCCGCGAGGCGCTGGCCGAGGCCGGCCTCGAGGTTCCCGCGGGCGCCCAGATCACCCTCGTGCGCAACGTTCCCGACGGCCACCACGACACGAACCTCGACGTGCAGGTCTCGCTGTGGGAGCGCGGGCTGGAGACGGGGACGTTCGAGTTCCACATCCCCGAGACGCCGCAGATCGACATGGCCGAGCTGAGCGAGGGCGACCTCGACTCGATCGCGGCCGGCGACGTCAACTGCTGCTGCTGCCCCTGCTGCTGCTGCACCTGACGCCGGGAGCCACGCACGCCAAGAGGAGGTTGAGGAGATCATGTCCGACGACCAGGCGAACCCCATCCACGTACGGGGGCTGCGCAAGCAGTACGGTCCCGCTCTCATCCTGCAGGGTGTGGACCTGGACGTTCGTCCCGGAGAGGTGTTCGCCTTACTCGGGCCCAACGGCGCGGGCAAGACGACCACGGTCGAGATCCTCGAAGGCGTGCGCAGGCGTTCGGGCGGCGACGTGCGAGTCCTCGGCCGTGACCCGGCCGAGGACGCCCCGCAGTGGCGGGCGCGGCTCGGCATCGTGCCGCAGACGACGGGCGCCTACGCGGACCTGACCGTCCGCGAGGTCGTCGAGCACTTCGCCGCCTTCTACCCCGCGCCGCTGCCCGCGGCGCAGGTGATCGACATGGTGGGCCTCGGCGCCAAGGAGCGCAAGCAGGCCCAGACCCTCTCGGGCGGCCAGCTGCGCCGCCTGGACGTGGCCGTCGGCGTCGTCGGCGACCCCGACCTGATCTTCCTCGACGAGCCGACCACCGGGCTGGACCCGGAGGCCCGGATGGAGGCGTGGGACCTGGTCCGCTTCTTCGCCGACCAGGGCAAGACCACCGTGCTGACCACCCACTACCTCGACGAGGTGGAGGCGCTGGCGCAGCGCGCGGCCGTGATCGTGGCCGGCCGGATCGTCGAGACGGGGCCGGTGAGCGAGCTGGGCGGACGGCGCGACACGCCCGCCGCCGTGAGCTTCACCCTCACCCCCGAGCTGAGCGCGGCCGACCTGCCGGACCTGCCCGCGGGCACCGCGCTCGACCCGTCCTGCGCGCCCGGCGTGCCCGGCGGCACGCTCACGCTGCTCACCCACACGCCCACGCGGGCCCTGGCCGCGCTGCTGCCCTGGGCCGCCCGCGCGGGCGCCGACGAGCTGCCCGACCTGCGCGTCCACCGGCCCACGCTGGAGGACGTCTACCTCAAGCTGATCCGCGAGAACCAGGGGGCCCAGGCATGACCAGCTCGAACGCGATCGTGGCCGAGCAGGGCCGTCCCGTGCGCGCGACGGGCGGCGGGTCGGGGCTGTGGCGGGCGTCGGCGGCCCGTTCGTCGGTGGAGCTGAAGTCGTTCTTCCGCAACCGGCAGTCGTTGTTCTTCACGCTGCTGCTGCCGATCGTGCTGCTGCTGGTGCTCGGCTCGATCTTCTCCGGCACGGTCCCCGGCACGCACACCGACTTCAAGCAGATGTTCGTGGCCGGGATCATCGCCTGCGGCATCATGAGCGTCAGCTTCAACGGCCTGGCCATCAACATCGCGATCGAGCGGGACAACGGCATGATCCGCCGCCTGGCCTCCTCGCCGATGCCGAAGACGGCGTACTTCGTCGGCAAGATCGTCCGGGTGGTGGTGACCGGGGTGCTGGAGGCGGCGATCCTGCTCGGCGTCGGCGTCGCGCTGTTCCGCCTGCCGCTGCCGCCGGACGCCGGGCACTGGCTGACCTTCGCCTGGGTGCTGCTGCTCGGGGCGACGTCCTGCTCGCTGCTGGCGGTGGCCTTCAGCGCGATCATCCCGAACGCCCGCTCGGCCGCGGCGATCGTCACGCTGCCGTTCCTGGTGCTGCAGTTCATCTCCGGGGTGTTCTTCCCCTACAGCGAGCTGCCGGCGTGGATGCAGAGCCTGGCGGCGTTCTTCCCGCTGAAGTGGATGACGCAGGGCCTGCGCTCGGTGTTCCTGCCGGCCGACTTCGCGGTGGTGGAGCCCGCCGGCACCTGGGAGCTGGGCAGGACCGCCGCGGTGCTGGGCGGCTGGTGCCTGGCGGCGCTGCTGCTGAGCCTGCTGACCTTCCGCTGGCGCGGCGCCAACGTCCGCTGACCGGGGAAGGGGCTCAGATGGCGAGGGTGAAGCCGGTCAGCCTCCTGGGCACCAGGCCCGGCGCCCAGGCGGGCGGCTTCCCCGTGCGGCGCAGCCCGGGATACCGCTCCAGCAGCCCGCTCAGCAGCAGCCCGCCGGCCTGCCTGACCAGCGGCGCGCCCAGGCAGAGATGGGTGCCGGCGCCGAAGGCCAGGTGGGGGTTGGGCGACCGGGTGACCAGCAGCTCGTCGGGCCGGTCGAACACCGCCGGATCGCGGTTGGCCGCCCCGACCAGGGCCAGCACCCGCGCCCCCGCCGGGATCACGCCGCCGTCCAGCGGGACCGCCTCGGTGGTCACCCGGGCGGTGAACGGGATCGGCGACTCCAGCCGCAGCAGCTCGTCGACGGCCGGCTCGGCCGCCTGCGGGCCGCCGTCCCTGATCAGGCCGGCGGCCTCTTCGCGCGGCAGCAGCCAGTGCAGGGCGTTGCCCACCATCTCGGCCAGCGGCTTCCATCCGCCGACGACCGTGAGCGCGGCGATGCCCAGCATCTCGGCCCTGGTCAGCCGGTCGTCGGCGGCCAGCCGCCCGAACGGCGAGCCGCCCGGCCCGTTCCCGGCGGCGGCGGCTTCGGCGGCCTTCGCGGCGGCGTCGGCGCGCTCGCCGAGGAAGCGGGTGAGCTCGCCCATCGCGGCCCGCCCGGCCGCGGCGGCCTGCGGCCCGGCCAGCGGGTCGAGGTTGACCGACACGCGGGCGGCCAGCCCGGCGAAGGCCGGCACGTCGGCGGCCGGCAGGCCGAACAGCCTGGCCAGCACGCCGGTGGCCAGCGGCTCGCCGAGGTCGGCGGTGGCCTCGATCTCCGCCCGGCCGGCCAGCCCGTCGAGCACCGCGGCGATCCCGGCCTCGATGTCGCCGGCGATGCCGCGGATCGCGGCCGGGCCCATCAGCAGGGCGCCGGGCGAGCGCAGGCGCTGGTGCTCGGGGGGATCGGTGGTCAGCATCGACGGCGGCAGCTCGTCGTCCCTGACCCGCTCCCGCTGCCCGAGCGCGGCCGAGAAGCGCGGGTCGCGCAGCGCGAGCGCGCAGTCGGCGTGCGCGGTCAGCAGCCACATGCGCGAGGTGACGTCGAAGTGCACCGGATCGTGCTCGCGCAGCCAGCGGTACGCCGGATACGGGTCGAGCCGCCCGCGAGGAGAGAACGGGTGCGCAAGGTGGCCGGGCAGCGTGCGGGGTGCCGTCATGGCGTCTCCTCGTGATCAGGCCGAGGACAAACTACTACAGAGGATGTGCCGGTGGCAGAGCTTGACGTCGTCGTGATCGGCGCCGGGGTGAGCGGGCTGGCGGCGGCCGCGCGCCTGGCCGCCGCCGGGCTGGCGGTCACGGTGCTGGAGGCCAGGGAGCGGGTGGGCGGCCGGATCCGCACCCACCGGCCGTCCCTGCTGGAGCTGGGCGCGCAGGTGATCCACGGCGACCGCAACCCGATCGCGGCGCTGCCCGGCCTGGAGGCGCCGGTGCCGGTGCCGCGGCGCGCGGCCCGGGTGCTGCTGCCCGGCGGGCCGCGCCCGCTGACCGCGCTGCGGCCCACGCCGCCGCTGCTGGAGGAGCGGCTGACGTCGGGCGCGGCCCGGGAGCCGCTGCGCCGCCTGGCGGGGGCGAGCCCATGGGACGTCCCGGTCGCGACGTGGCTGAAGGAGGAGACCGCGCGGTGCCCGCAGGCGCTGGAGCCGGCGGCGGAGTGGTTCAGGCAGAACTGGGCGGCCGAGCCGGAGGCGCTGAGCGCGCCCGCGCTGGCCGCGCTGCGGCGGGCCGACCGGTCGGGGCGGGGCGAGTTCGCGCTGCCCGGCGGCTTCGACCGGCTGCCCGCGCGGCTGGCCGAGGGGCTGCGGGTGCGGCTCGGCGACGCGGTCGTGCGCCTGTCCTGGAGGCCGGGCCGGGTGCGGGCGCTGACCGCCTCGGGGCATGCGGAGAGCGCCGCCGCCGCCGTGCTGACCGTGCCGCCGCCGGTGGTCGCCGAAGGACGGCTGGTGCTGGACGACCTGCCCGTGCGCAAGCAGGCCGCGGCCTACGAGCTGCGGCCCGGCGACGCCTGGTGCGGGCTGGCCGCCTATCCCGTGGCCGCCCCCGAGTCCGTCGTGGTCTTCGACGCCGGCGGCCGTCTGGGGTTCGTCAGCACGACCGCCGGGCGGCCCGAGGTGCTGGTGATGGCCAAGGGGCGGGCCGCCGCGGCGGCCAGGAGCGCGTGGGCCGAGCCGGGCGGCCTGGCCGCGCTGCTGGCCCGCGCCCTGCCGTGGACGCGGGGGCTGAACCCGGAGGTGGTGGTGTCCGACTGGGGCGCCGACCCGTGGGCGGGCGGCGCGTACACCTACCCGGGCGTGGGGACGTTGTGGGCCTCCCCTGCCTGGGCCGAGCCGCTGGGCGGGACGGTCTTCTTCGCCGGGGAGGCCACCGTCGGCCTGTCCGGCCCGCCCATGGCGCACATGGCGATGGCCAGCGGGGAGCGCGCGGCCACAGAGGTGATTGGGGCGCTGGAGAGATGACGGCCGGTAACGGGGAGCTGCACGGCGGGTGGTTCCTGCTCGCCCTCGACGACGAGATCGGCCCGGGGATCACCCCGCTGCGGCTGGGCGGCGCGCGCCTGATGGCCGTGCGCGACGGCGAGCGGATCCGGGTGTTCGAGGCCACCTGCCCCCACCGGGGCGCCCATCTGGCCTACGGCGGCAAGCTGGACGGCGACTGCGTGATCTGCCCCTTCCACGGCAAGCGCGTCTCGCTCGGCGGGTCCGGCCGCCGCTGGTCGGTGGGCGAGCTGCGGACGCTGCGGGCCGGGGCGGCGCTGTTCGCCCGGCTGTCCGGCGACCCCGGCGACGACCGCGGCTTCGAGCAGGCGATCAAGCAGGCGGCCGAGGACCTGGTGATCGTGGCGGCGGTGCACCAGCCGGTGACGGTCCCGGCCGAGTACGTCGTCGAGAACGCCTTCGACGCCCAGCACTTCAGCACCGTCCACCTGGTGCCGTCGGTGCGCGGCATGCGGGTCAGCATGGGCGGGCACGACGAGCTGGTCATCGAGGGCGAGTTCCGCACCAAGGCGCCGCCGTGGGAGCGGGAGCGGCGGCTCGACTTCGCCTCCCGGTTCGTGGCCCGCGCCTACAGCCCGCACCTCGTGGTGACCGAGCTGGGCACGCGGGCGGCGCCGTACACGATCGTCACCGGCGCGGTGCCGGACGGGACGGGCTGCGTGGGACGGGTCGCCATCGGCGTGCGCCCGGACCGGCAGGACTCGCTGCCCGCGCTCGTCCACGGCGCCCGCTACGCCTTCGACCAGGACCGCGTCGTCTGGGACCACCTGGACACCGGCGCCCCGCAGCGGCTGGACGCCGGCGACACCCCGGTCATCGCCTTCCGCCGCTTCTGCCAGGGCTTCGCCCCCGCCTCGACCTCCGCCGGAGCGTCCTCATGAGCCTGTACGTGCGCTCGACCGGCGAGGGCCGGGCCGTGCTGTGGATCCACGGCTACACGATGGACTCCTCGGTGTGGGAGCCGCTGTGGAACCTGCTGCCCGGCTGGCGGCACGTCGGCGTGGACCTGCCGGGGCACGGGCGGTCCGGGCCGCTGCGGCCGGGCACGTCGCTGCCCGCGCTGGCGGCCGAGCTGGCCGGGCTGGCCAGGACGGAGTCGGCCACGCTGGTGGTGGCCGAGTCGATCGGCTCGATGATCGCCCTGCAACTGGCCGTGGACCACCCCGGCGACGTGCGCGGGCTGGTCGTCGGCTCCCCCACCATCGCCGGCGCGCCTCCCGAGCCGGGCACCGCCGAGCGTTACCGGGCGCTGGCCGGGCTGGCCCGGCTGGGCGCGGACGGCGAGCAGCTCGCCGACCTGTGGATGTCCTCGCCGCCGGACATCTTCCGCGGCACCGAGGACCATCCCGAGCTGCGGGCCAGGCTGCGGGCGATCGTGGCCGGGCACTCGTGGCGGGAGCTGCGCGACGGCGCGATGCACGGGCTGAGCAGGCACGTCCACACCGTGGACGACCTGCGCGGCATCCGGGCGCGCACGCTGGTCGTCGTCGGCGACCGGGACATGCCGACGTTCCGGGCCGGCGCCGCGCTGCTGGCCGAGTCGGTCCCCCGGTGCCGTACGGTCACCGTCCCCGGGGCGGGGCACCTGTGCCTGATCGAGCGGCCCGGGGTCGTGGCGCCGCTCCTGGCCGCGCACCTGCGGCTGTCGGCCCTGGAGACGGACGAGGAGGCCGGGCGTGCCGATTCACGAGCACTATGAGCCGGGCGAGCCGTGCTGGGTGGACTACGGGGCGCTCGACCCGGCCGGCGCGCGGGCCTTCTACGGGGAGCTGTTCGGCTGGACCTTCCGCGACGAGGGCGGCTACTCCTTCGTCGAGCTGGGCGGCCAGGTCGTGGCCGGTTTCGGCCGGGTGCCGCCGGGCCTGCCCGCCTCCTGGAACACCTACCTGGCGGCCCCGGACGCGGACGCCGTGGCCGTGCGGGTGAAGGAGCTGGGCGGCGGCGTCGTCTTCGGCCCGATGGCGGCCGGGCAGGACGGGCGCGTGCTGTTCGCGACCGACCCGGCGGGGGCGGCCGTCGGCTTCTGGGAGGGGCACCGGCCGGCCGGGATCGTGCTGGCCGGCGAGCCGGGCACGTGGTGCGCCCACGAGCTGTGGTCGTCAGGGACCGCCTTCTACCGGGACCTGCTCGGCGTCGCGCCCGAGGTCCGCGAGGGGACGGGGGCGCGGCCGCAGTGGATGACGTTCTTCGCGACCGCGGACCGCGCCGCGACCGCCGCGACGGCGGCCCGGCTGGGCGCCACGACCGCCCCCGGGCATCCCCGGGCGACGATCGTGCGCGACCCGTGGGGGGCGCTATTCGCGCTGACGTGACCGGCCGGACAGCACGAAGAACAGGGCCACGAGGACGGCGCCGGCGATGACGACCACCGAGCCGACCGCCTTGCCGATCAGGAAGGCCACGACCACCGCGGCGGCGTAGACCAGGGGAACGACCAGCCGGAGGTTCAATCCCATGCGCGCTCCTTGAAGAAAGACGGAACGGAACTCAGACGCATCATCGAACAGGCCGGGCCGGCGGTCCAGAATAACGCCGGAATATACGTATCGGCCTACGTATTGGGCCCCGCACGCCGGGCCCGTCACTGCGTAATACGTATCGATTATCGGAAGGGCTCGCGATGACCAAGGTATTAGTGATCGGCGGCGGCCCGGCGGGCTCGATCGCCGCGACGCTGCTGGCCCGCAACGGAATGGACGTCCGGCTCCTGGAACGCGAGCGTTTTCCGCGTTACCACATCGGCGAGTCCGTCTCGCCGTCCTGCCGGACGATCATCGACTACGCCGGGGCGCACGAGAAGGTCGAGGAGCGCGGCTATCCCGTCAAGGAGGGCCTGCTGCTGCGCTGGGGCGCCGAGCGCGACTGGACGGTGAACTGGGCGGCCACCTTCGGCCCCGAGGTGCGCTCCTGGCAGGTGGACCGCGACGACTTCGACCAGGTGCTGCTGGACCACGCCGCCTCCCAGGGCGTCGAGGTGATCCAGCGGGCCAGGGTCAGGCGCGTGCTGTTCGAGGACGGCCGCGCCTGCGCCGCCGAGTGGGACCGCGGCCTGGAGCGCTTCGATCACGTGGTCGACGCCTCCGGACGGGCCGGGGTACTGTCGGCGCAGCACTTCCGTGACCGACGACCGCACGACGTCTTCAGGAACGTCGCGATCTGGGGCTACTACCAGGGCGGCGAGCTCCTGCCCGGCACGCCGGGCGGCGGCATCAACGTGATCTCCGCACCGGAAGGGTGGTACTGGGTGATCCCGCTGCGCGGCGAGGTGTTCAGCGTCGGCTTCGTCACCCACCAGGCGCGCTTCCTGGAGCGGCGTCCCCGATACCGGTCGCCGGAGGAGATGTTCCACGCGGTGGTGGCCGAGTCGCCGACCGTGGCGGGGCTGGTCGGCAGGTTCACCGGCCCGGTGCGCATCGAGCAGGACTTCTCGTACGTGGCCGACTCCTTCTGCGGCCCCGGCTTCCACATCGCCGGCGACGCCGCCTGCTTCCTCGACCCGCTGCTGTCGACCGGCGTGCACCTGGCCATGTACAGCGCCCTGCTGTCCGCGGCCTCGATCACCGCCACCGAACGCGGCGAGGTGAGCGAACAGGAGGCCCAGGGCTTCTACGAGTCCCTGTACCGCAACGCCTACCAGCGGCTGCTGACCATGGTCTCCTCGGTCTACCGGCAGTACCGCGGCCGGGCCAGCTACTTCTGGCTGGCCCAGCACCTGGTCAGGGGCGGCGGGTCCGACCACGCGTTCGCCGCGATCACCGCCGGGCTGTCCGACCTGACCGACGCCACCACCGCCGGCGGCACCGCGCCGATGAGCGAACTGGTGACCGCCGCCCACGACGCGGGGCTGCGCGCCCTGCGCAACGTCACGCCCGCCGGCAGCACCCTGGCCCCCATGCGCATGGACGCCAACGACCTGTACGACGCCGCCACCGGCCTCTACCTGACCGCTCACCCCCGGCTCGGCATCAGCCGCTCACTGACGAGGACGCCTTGATGAAGTCACTGGTCCGCCTGCTCCTGCCGCTCGCCTTACTGGCGGCCCTGCTCTCCCCCGGCCCGGCGACGGCCGCCCGGACGCCCGACCAGGCCGCGGCCGGGCAGGCGGAGGCCATGCGGCGGCTGTCGTTCATGATCGGCACGTGGGCCGGGACGGGCTGGACCGTCACGCCCTCCGGCGCCCGGCAGGAGTTCCTGCAGACCGAGCGGGTGCGCCGGCAGGCGGGCGACCTGGTGATCTCGGTCGAGGGTCAGGGCCGCGACAAGGCCGACCCGCGCACGATCGTGGACAGCGCCCTGGCGGTGATCAACTACTCCGAGGCGACCGGCCAGTACCGCTGGGAGGCGTTCTCCCGCGGCTACGTCACCACGGTGGTGCCGGTGGTCGGCGACGGCACCTTCCAGTGGAGCCTCCAGACGCCCGCCTACACCAGCCGCTACACGCTGACGTTCACCGCCGCCACCTGGCACGAGATCGGCGAGACCACCGTGGACGGCGGCCAGACCTGGCACCAGAACTTCCAGATGGACCTGCGCCGGCTCCGCTGACCTCAGCGCACACTTGTACATATGTAACACTGTGCGAAAATTTGGTAGCAATGCGTGCATAGTGCTAGTTCAGCCGGGTACCGCGACTCCATAGGCTCCTCGTCCTGGAGGAAACCGTGGACATCAATATTGGCCAAGGCCTGACGGACGCCTGGCGACAGGTCGCGACGTTCGTGCCCAGGCTGGTCGCGTTCCTGGTGATCCTGATCATCGGGTGGATCGTGGCGAAGGCGCTGCAGAAGCTCGTGGACAAGATCCTCGACCGCGTCGGCTTCGAACGGGCGGTACAGCGCAGCGGCGTGCAGCGCTGGCTCGAAAGCAGCCGGTACGACGCCAGCGGGCTGCTCGCCAAGCTCGTCTACTACGCGATCCTGCTGATCACCCTGCAGATCGCCTTCAGCGTCTTCGGGCCCAACCCGATATCGGCGCTGCTCAACGGGGTGGTGGGCTGGCTGCCCAAGGCCGTGGTCGCCATCGTGATCATCGTGATCGCCGGGGCCATCGCCCGGGCCGTCCGCGACCTCGTCGACGGCGCGCTCGGCGGGCTGTCCTACGGGCGCTGGCTCGGCATCGCGGCCGCCGTCTTCATCTGGGCGCTGGGCATCATCGCCGCGCTCAACCAGATCGGCGTCGCCACGACCGTCACGACCCCGGTGCTCATCACCGTGCTCGCCACGATCGGCGCGATCATAGCGATCGGCCTCGGCGGCGGGCTCGTCCGCCCGATGCAGCAGCGCTGGGAGCGCTGGATCGGCCGGATCGAGGCGGAGGCGCCGCAGGCCAGGGCGCACGCCGAGGCCTACCAGCGGGGACGTGAGGACGCCCGCTCGATGGCCCGGCCCGCCGAACCGGCCCGCACCACACCCGGCGCGCCCGGCACGACCGGCCCGACCGGTCCCACCACGGGCCCGACCGGCGGGGCGACCCGCGCGGACATCCCGCCGGAGAGCTGAGCTCCGTGTGGCCGGGACGAGCGCCCGGTCACGCGGACCCCGCACGCGGACCCCGCACGGGGGACGCCGCACGCGGACCCCGCACGGGGGACGCCGCACGCGGACCCCGCACGGGGGACGCCGCACGCGGACCCCGCACGGGGGACGCCCGGCGCGGGCTCAGGCGGGTTCGGCGAGGAAGCCCTGCTCGCGGGCGAGCCAGCAGACCGCCGTCAGCCGCAGCGCGGGCGCGTCGTGGTCGCCGCTGAAGATCCAGCCACGGTGGCGCAGCTCGTCGAGGAAGCCCAGCAGATAGTCGCCGAGGGTCTCGCGGCTCAGCGGGATCGCGTCACGCAGCAGCGCCGCGTGCTGGTCCACGGCCGCGACCAGCGCCGGCTCGGACTCCATCCTGGCGAGCTGGGCATGGCCCAGCGTGTCCATCAACCACCGCAGGGGCGAACGCGCCCAGCCCTCCTCGAAAACCACGCGCCAACTTTAAGGCATCGCCCGAGGTCAGCCCCCCAGGGGGGCCGGTCAGTCGAAGGGCAGGCCGACGTAGTTCTCCGCCAGCGTGGTCGCCGCCGCCTCCGAGGAGGTGACGTAGTCCAGGTAGGAGGTCTGGAGCCGGCGTCCGTACGCGTCGTCCTCGTCGAAGGTGTGCAGCAGCGTCGTCATCCACCACGAGAAGTGCTGCGCCCGCCACACCCGCTTCAGGCAGGCCGCCGAGTAGCCGTCGAGCAGCTCCGTCGAGCCGTGCTCGAAGAAGGCCGCCAGCGCCTCGGTCAGCACCCGTACGTCGGCCACGGCCAGGTTCAGCCCCTTGGCGCCGGTCGGCGGCACGATGTGGGCGGCGTCCCCGGCCAGGTAGAGCCGCCCGTACTGCATGGGCTCGGCGACGAAGGAGCGCATCGGCGTGACGCCCTTCTCGATGATCTCGCCCGTGGCCAGCTCGAAGCCCGGGACGGTCTCCAGGCGGGCCTTCAGCTCGGCCCAGACGCGCTCGTCCGGCCACTGCGCCACGTCGGCGTCGGCCGGGACCTGGAGGTAGAAGCGGCTGACCGTGGGCGAGCGCATGCTGTGCAGCGCGAAGCCGCGCTCGGTCCTGGCGTAGATCAGCTCCTCCGACGACGGCGCCACCCGCGCCAGCACGCCGAGCCAGGCGAACGGGTACTCCCGCTCGAACACCTCCAGGACCCCGTCCGGGACGCTCGGCCGCGAGACGCCGTGGAAGCCGTCGCACCCGGCGATCACGTCGCAGTCGAGCCGCTCGCCGCCGAAGGTGAGGTACGGCTCGGACTCCAGCGCGTGCACCTCGACGTCCTCGACCTCGAACCGCAGGTCGCCGCCCGCCGCCAGCCGGGCCGCGATCAGGTCCTTGACGACCTCCTGCTGCCCGTAGACGGTGATCGCCCGGCCGGGGACGAGCTTGTCGAAGGCGATGCGGTGGCCCGCGCCGCCGTACCGCAGCTCGATGCCGTGGTGGGGCAGGCCCTCGCGCAGCAGGCGCGCGCCGGCGCCCGCCTCGACGAGCGTGTCGACCGTGCCCTGCTCCAGGACGCCCGCGCGGACCCGCCGCTCGACGTAGGCGCGGCTGCGCCTCTCCAGCACCACGGAGGAGATGCCGCGCAGGTGGAGCAGATGAGACAGCAGCAGGCCCGCGGGGCCCGCGCCGATGATCCCGACCTGAGTTCGCATGAGGGAAGTCTGCTGCCTGCCGCCCCCGGGAGCCGAGTAGCCTCTTCCACTGAGTGGAAGATTCGCGCAGGAGTGTGGTCATGTCCGGAGGAGCCCGGCGTCCGGGGCAGACGGTGACGTCCAAGGTGCTGGCCATCCTGGGGGCGTTCGACGCGGCCCATCCGCAGCTCACGCTGACCGACCTGGCCAGGCGGAGCGGGGTGCCGCTGAGCACGGCCCACCGGCTGGTGGCCGAGCTGGAGGAGTGGCAGGCGCTCAGCCGCTCCCCCGACGGGCGGCTGCGGGTGGGGCTGCGGCTGTGGGAGCTCGGCCAGCTCGCGCCCGGCAGCCTCCAGGGCCGCGCGCACCCCTGGCTCCAGGAGCTGTTCGCCACCACCGGCGAGAACGTGCACCTCGCCGTCCGCGACGGCCTGGAGGTCCTGTACGTGGACAAGGTGTACGGCAGGCGGGCCGTGCCCATCGTCTCGCGCACGGGCGGGCGGCTGCCGATGCACCCGACCGGGGTGGGCAAGGCGCTGCTGGCCTTCGAGCCGGAGTGGTTCGTGCAGGCGTACCTGGCCCGCGCGCTCGAACGGCCCACGCCGCACACCGTCACCGAGCCGGGCCGGCTGGCCAGGGAGCTGGCGGCGGTGCGGGCGCAGGGCTACGCGCTGACCCACGAGGAGATGACGCTCGGCTCCTGCTCGGCCGCCGCGCCCGTCGTCGTGGACGGGCGGGCGGTGGCCGCCGTCGGGATCGTGCTGGCCTCGCGGCGCGCCCGCGAGCTGCCCCGGCTGGTGGACCCGCTCCTGGAGACCGCCGCCCGGATCGCCCGCGCCTGCCGGACCTCCTGACCGGCCGGCTCAGGGGGTCAGTCGGTGAACCTCTGGATGCGGTCCTTGAACAGGGTGGTCGCGATGGCCGCCTTGTGCGGCTGCCCCTTCAGGAACGCCTGGGCGAAGCTCTTGGCCTGGTCGTAGGAGACCTTGCCGGGCATCGGCGGCTCGTTCGGGTTGACGTCCACGTCCACCAGGGCGGGGCCGTCGTGGGCGAGCGCCTGCCTGATCGCCGCGGCCACGTCCCCGGACTTGGTGACCTTGGCGCCGAACCCGCCGCACGCCCTGGCCCAGACCGAGTAGTCGGCCTCCGGCTGGGCGAAGCGCACGCCGTGCTCGGGGTAGCCGAGGACCATCTGCTCCCACAGGATCTGGCCGAGCGAGTTGTTGTTGTTGATGACGACCTTGACCGGCAGCCGGTGCTGGGCGGCGGTCAGGAACTCGGCCATCAGCATCGCGAACCCGCCGTCGCCGACGTAGGCGATGACCTGCCGGCCGGGGAAGGCGTGCTGCATGGCGATGGCGTACGGCAGGCCGGGCGCCATCGTGGCCAGCGTGCCCGACAGGTAGAACTCGCGCCCGCCGCGGATCGTCCAGTGGCGGGCGGCCCAGGTGGCGATCGTGCCGCTGTCGCAGGTCAGGATGGCGTCGTCGGCGGCCAGGTCGTCCAGGACGGACATGGCGTACTGGGGGGCGATCGGGTCGCGGTCGGGGTTCTCCAGGCTGTCCATGTCGGCGCGCCATTTGGCCATGAGCTTCTGGTACTTGGCCAGGTGTCCGTCGCCGTCGCGCCGGGTGAGCAGCGGCAGCAGCTCGCGCAGGCCCTCCTTGGCGTCGCACACCACGGGCACGTCGGTCGGCACCCGCGCCCCGGCCCTGGTCGGCTCGGCCTCGAACTGCACCACCCGCGCCTTGCCCGGCTCGGGGAGGAACTTCGAGTAGGGGAAGTTCGTGCCGATCATGAACAGGACGTCGGCCTCGTCCATCAGCTCCTCGCTCGGCCTGGTGCCGAGCAGCCCGATCCCGCCCGTCGTGTACGGCGAGTCGTCCGGGACGACCGCCTTGCCGGGCAGCGTCTTGACCACCGGCGCGCCCAGCGCCTCGGCCACGGCCAGCACCTCCTGCCGGGCGTGCAGCGCGCCCTGCCCGGCCAGGATGGCCGGGCGTTCGGCGGCGTTGAGCACCTCGGCGGCGCGCGCCAGGTCCTCCCGGCGCGGCAGCCCCGGCGGCCGCAGGTAGATCGGCGCGGTCTCCGGCGCGCGCACCGGCGCGACCGTCCGGTACGGGTCCTCCCCCGCCTCGGCCACCTGGATGTCGTTGGGCAGCGTGAGATGGGCGACGCCGCGCCGCGCGTAGGCCGTCCGGACGGCCAGGTCCACCAGCGAGGGGAGCTGGGCCGGGTTGGTGATCATCATGTTGTACTCGGCCACGTCGGCGAACAGCTTGTCGAGGTGCACTTCCTGCTGGTAGCCGGTGCCGAGCACGGCGGTCTCCTGCATGCCGGTGATCGCCAGCACGGGGACGTGGTCCAGCTTGGCGTCGTAGAGGCCGTTGAGCAGGTGGATGCCGCCGGGGCCGGAGGTGGCCAGGCACACGCCGATCCGTCCCGTGGCCTTGGCGTAGCCGGTGGCCATGAAGGCGGCGGCCTCCTCGTGGTGCACCAGCACGAACCGCACCCGGTCACGATGACGGCGCAGCCCCTCCATGATGCCGTTGATGCCGTCGCCGGGCAGGCCGAAGACGGTGTCCACGCCCCACTCGGCGAGCCGTTCGATCAGGGATTCGGATGCGATACGAGCCATATCTGCGGCTCTACCCCGCACCGCCGTCCACAGACCTCGTCACGAAAATCATTGTCATCTCTGGGGATTCGCGGGTATGGACCCGGCATGCGCATTCTGGTCACAGGAGCCACCGGCACCCTCGGCAGGGCCCTGGTGCCCGTCCTGCTCAAGGCGGGACATCGGGTACGGGCGCTCAGCCGTACCCGGCACGAGGACCGCGGCGGCGTGGAGTGGGTGTGGGGCGATCTGGCCTCGGGCAAGGGCGTCGCCGAGGCCGTCCGGCAGGTCGAGGCCGTCGCGCACCTGGCCACCGGCGGCCGGCAGGGCCGCGCCCAGGTGGACCTGGCCGGCACCCGCACGCTGACCGCGGCGGCCCGCGCGGCCGGGGCCGCGCACGTGCTGCTGCCCTCGATCGCCGGCGCGGACCGCGCGCCCGGCCACCGGCACAAGCTGGAGGCCGAACGGCTGGTCAGGGAGAGCGGCATGGCCTGGACGGTCGTCCGCGCCACCCCGTTCCACCAGTCGGTGGACCGGCTGCTGCGCGACCTGGCGGCGCTGCCCGTGCTGCCGGTGGACCGCTCGCTGCTGTGGCAGCCGGTGCACGTGGACGACGTCGCCGGCCGCCTGGCCGCGCTGCTGGCCGGCGGCCCGGCCTGCGCCGTCCTGGAGTACGGCGGCCCGCAGGTCCTCGGCACCGAGGAGCTGACCAGGACCTGGCTGGAGGCCCGCCGCCTGCGCCGCCTGTGCCTGCCGGTGCGCATCCCGGGCAGGCTGGCCGCCGCGCAGCGCGCGGGCGCGTTCACCACCGAGGCCGACCCCAAGGGCCGGATCACCTGGCACGACTACCTGTTCCCGCCGCCGCCCGTGCCCTCGGACGATTTCGCCGAGGAGCACACCGCCTCGCCCACCAGCCCGGCCACGCAGCCCGAGCGGGACCCGTCGGTGCGCGTCTACGGCGGCGACGAGGGCTACCAGCGGCCGACCCGCGGCTGACCCGCGGCCGACCCGGGCCGTTCCACAGCCGACCCGCCGCTGACCCGCGGCGGCCCCACAGCCGACCCGCGCCGGCCCCGCGGCCGGGACCGGTTACCGTTTCGTTAGGCACCCCCCTCTTGCTGGGCTTTCTCCGCCGTCGGTACCGTCACTGAACAACTTGTTCAGCCTGACCGATCGAGAGGTTCGATGACGGACCTGGGCACCCGCATCCGGGTCTACCGAGGCATGCGCGGCATGACCGTGCGCGCCCTGGCCGGCGAGGCCAAGGCGAGCCCCAGCTTCATCAGCCAGCTCGAACGCGGTCAGACCAGCGCGAGCATCGGCATGCTGCGCAGGATCGCCTCCGCGCTCGGCATCACCGTGGCCGACCTGTTCAACGAGGACGACGAGCCCGCCCACCGCGTGGTGCGCCGCGCCGAGCGTCCCGAGCTGGCCACCGCGCCGGGCACCCGCAAGTTCCTGATCTCCCAGCGCCCGCTGCGCACGGTGGAGATGTACGCCGGCGAGTTCGACCCCGGCGCCTCCACCGGCGACGAGCCGTACACGCACGGCGACTCGCAGGAGATCTTCCTCGTGCTGCGCGGCAGCCTCACGCTCTGGCTGGGCCCCGCCGGGTCCGCCGCCGCGCACCCGCTGGGGCCCGGCGACAGCGTGGAGTACCGCACGTCGGTCCCGCACCGGGTGGTCAACGACGGCGACGAGACCGCCGAGGTGCTCTGGGTGATCAGCCCGCCGACCCCGTCCAACGGGGAGGCATCGGGGGAAGCAGCAGCCGTGGAGGCAGAACAGTCATGACAGGCATCCCGCTCACCGACGACTACGCCAACGGGGGCGTCTCGTTCTGGTACCGGCAGATCGGCCTGCCCGCCAGGCGGCCCTCGCTGCCCGGCTCCCGCGAGTACGACGTGGCGATCGTCGGCGGCGGCTACACCGGCCTGTGGACGGCGTACTACCTGAAGAAGGCCCAGCCCGACCTGCGGATCGCGATCCTGGAGAAGGAGTTCGCCGGGTTCGGCGCCTCCGGGCGCAACGGCGGCTGGCTGTCGGCCGAGTTCGCCGGCTCCCGCGAGCGGCACGCCCAGGCCCGCGGCCGGCAGGCCATGATCGACCTCCAGCACGCCATGTTCCGCGCGGTGGACGAGGTCATCGACGTCACCCGCGCCGAGGGCATCGACGCCGACGTGCACAAGGGCGGCCTCGTGCACGTGGCGACCAACCCGGCCCAGCGGCGGCGGCTGCGCGAGGAGGTCGCCGACCTGCGCTCCTGGGGCTACGGCGAGGACGACATGCGCCTGATGGACCGCGACGAGCAGCGCGAACGCCTCCAGGTGGCGGGCACGCTGGAGGCCGCGTACTCGCCGCACTGCGCCCGCGTGCAGCCGGCCAAGCTCGCCGTCGGGCTGGCCTCGGCCGTGGCCGCGCTGGGCGTGGACGTCTTCGAGGGCACGACGGTGACCGAGATCCGGCCGCGCGTGGGCGGCGGCAAGGCGACCGCGCACACGCCGCTCGGCATCGTCTCGGCCGACTACGTCATCCGCGCCACCGAGGGCTTCACCGCGTCGCTGGCCGGGCAGCACCGGCAGTGGCTGCCGATGAACAGCTCCATGATCGTCACCGAGCCGCTGCCGGCCGAGGTGTGGAAGCACATCGGCTGGGCCGGGCACGAGCTGCTCGGCGACCAGGCCCACGCCTACGTCTACGCCCAGCGCACGGCCGACGACCGGATCGCGATCGGCGGGCGGGGGGTGCCGTACCGGTTCGGGTCGCGTACCGACCGCAGGGGGGCCACCCAGGCGCGGACGGTGGCGCTGCTGTGGCGGATGCTGGTGAAGCTCTTCCCTGCGGCGGCCGACGCGCGGGTGCAGCACTCGTGGTGCGGGGTGCTCGGCGTGCCGCGCGACTGGTGCTCGACCGTGCACCTCGACCACGCGAGCGGGCTGGGCTGGGCCGGCGGGTACGTCGGCAGCGGCGTCACCACCACGAACCTGGCCGGGCGCACGCTGCGCGACCTGGTGCTGCGGCGGGACACCGAGCTGACGGCGCTGCCGTGGGTGGGCCGGCAGGTGCGGCAGTGGGAGCCGGAGCCGCTGCGGTGGGCGGGCGTGCAGCTCATCTACACGCTGTTCCGGGCCGCCGACCGCCACGAGAACGACCGCGGCACCGGCACCTCGCTCTACGCCCGCCTCGGCAACCTCGTCTCCGGCCGCTGACCCGCCTGCGCCGGCAACCGGCCGCGGCCCGGGCCCCGGCCGGACCGGTCAGGAGCCGCCCGCTGAGGGGCCGCCCGCTGAGGGGCCGCCCGCTGGGGGGCCGCCCACGCCGTGCCAGGGGTCGTAGTCGACCTCCAGCGGCTCCTGCGCCGGCCGCTCGCCCTCCGGCACGTGCTGGAGGTTGACCCGGATCCGGTACCACACGCTGCTGCGCCCGCGCATGCCGTCGACCAGCACGTCGGCGGGCTCCAGCAGGGCCGCGACCCCGGGGTGGCGGGCCTTCCAGCGGTCGAGCCCGGCAAGGGCCTCCTCCTTGTGCTGGGCCCTGGCGATCTCGATGACCGGCATGGTCTGCTGCCTGCGCCCGCTGCCCTTGGGCGGCTTGGGCGCGGGCCCGAGCTCCTCGGCCAGCTCCAGCAGGCCGTCGAGCGAGCCGGGGTGGAGATCCATGTCCTCCCACGGGTCGCCGAGCTCGGCCAGCCGCTTCGGCACGCTGTCGACGGTGAACTCCTCTGGCCGGCAGCCGGGCACCTCCTCCCAGCTCAGCGGGGTGGACACGCGGGCGTCGGGCACCGCCCGCACCGAGTACGCCGAGGCCACCGTGCGGTCGTAGGCGTTCTGGTTGAAGTCGACGAACACGCCGTGGCGCTCCTCCTTCCACCACCGGCTGGTCGCCAGGTCGGGGGCCCGCCGCTCGACCTCGCGCGCCACGGTCTCGGCCGCCTTGCGCACCTGGGCGAACGACCACCGCCGGTCGATGCGGGCGTAGACATGGAAGCCCCGCGACCCGGACGTCTTGGGCCAGGCGACCAGCCCGTGGTCGGCCAGCACCTCGCGCGCCACCTGCGCCGTCGCCAGCACGTCGGCCCATTCGACGCCCGGGACGGGGTCGAGGTCGATGCGCAGCTCGTCGGGCCTGGCCAGGTCGTCGGCGCGGACCGGATGGGGGTTGAGGTCGACGCACCCGAGGTTGACCACCCAGAGCAACTGCGCCAGATCGGTGCAGACCACCTCTTCGGCGCTCAGCCCGGACCGGTAGCGCAGCTCGGCCACCTCGATCCAGTCGGGCCGCTTGGCCGGCGCGCGCTTCTGGAAGAACGCCTCCTGCTCGATGCCGTGGACGAACCGCTTGAGCACCATCGGCCGCCCGTGCACGCCGCGCAGCGCCGCCTCGCCGACCGCCTGGTAGAACCGGATCAGGTCGAGCTTGGTGTGGCCGGACCGCGGGAAGACCACCTTGTCGGGGCTGGTGACGCGGACGGAACGGCCCGCGACCTCGATGTCAGGCATGAGATCACGATACGCGGCGGGTCCGACAGTCAGCCGGGACGCCACCCCCGGCTGCGCGCCTCCCAGTAGGTCAGCCCGAGCCGCCGGTGCAGCTCGACGGCGGCCTGGTTGTGCTCGCGCGCCTGCCGTCCGCGGCCGAGCCGCAGGGCCAGCTCGGCCAGCACGTCGTGCACAGAGCCCCAGGCGGCGCTGCCCATGCCCATGACGATGAGCTGCCCGGCGCTGGGCAGCAGCCGTTCGTACAGCTCGGCGGGGTCGGGCGTGCCGAGGCGGGCGGCCACCAGCCCCCAGACGGGGTGCAGGAAGTCCGCGGCCCAGTCCTCGCGCAGCTCCACCCCCCACCGGCCGATCAGCTCCCGGGCCAGCTCCGGCCGCCCGGCCTCCAGCGCGGCGAGCACGGCCAGCGGGCGCACCGGGCTCATCAGCGGCCGCTCCCCCACCGCCACCAGCTCCTCCAGCAGCTCCGCGCCCCGGCCCCGGCCGCGCCTGCAGGTGTAGAGGGTGGCCAGGCGGCGCGCCTCGATCCCCCACAGGCTGCCGCCGAACGCCAAGCCGGGGAAGCGGCCGAGCAGGGCCTCGGCCTCGTCCCAGCGGGCGTGCAGGGTGTGCGCGGCGGTCTGGGAGACGCGGACCATGGCCTCCAGCTCGGGCCGGGCCACCTCGTGCAGGAGCTGCTCGCAGCGGTCCAGGTCCCTGGCCCACTCGGCCAGGTCGCCGGCGCGCAGCAGGCACGACATGCGCAGGACGCGCCCGACCAGCCGGGCCTCCCTGGGCAGGCCGGGCACGGCCAGCATCTCCTCGGCCGCCCTGCGCCGCACGTCGTTGCGGCCCGGGACGAACCCGGCGATCAGGTAGTTGTTCAGCGCCCTGGCCAGCAGCATCGGGTCGTCCAGGCCGCGGGCCAGCTCGACGGCCTCCAGCGCCAGCCGCTCGCCCTCCGCGCGGCGCGGGCCGTAGTGCAGCTCGATGCCGAGCGTGCCGAGCAGCGCCGCCCTGGACGCCGGGTCCGGGCCGCCGGCGAGCAGGTCCTCCAGCACCGCGACCATCGTCTCGTCCACGACGCCGTACGGCCGCCAGTTCCACACCGACAACCCGCCGAACACCGAGACGGCGGCCACCAGCGCGTCCCGGTCGCCGAGCCGCTGGGCCTGGGCGACGGCCTCGTCCAGGTCGCGGTGGGCGCCGGCGGCGTCGCCCAGGCTGCGGCGGGCCCGGCCCAGCTCGGTGAGCAGCCGGCAGCGCCGCGGCGAGTCGCCGGGCGGGAGGTGGGCGAGCGCCAGCTCCCACAGCTCGACGGCCTCCTGGTAGCCGTGCCGGGCGGCGGCCTGGGCGGCGGCCCGGCAGGCGTGCGTGACGGCCTTGGGCGCGCCGCCCAGCCTGGCCGCCGCGGCGAAGTGCCCGGCCAGCAGCGCCGGGTCGGCGCCGGGCACGCTCTCCAGGTGCAGGCCGGCGCGCAGGTGCAGCCGGGCGCGGGCGAGCGTGGTCAGGCCGGCGTCCAGGGCCTGGCGGACGAGGGCGTGCGAGAAGCGGTAGCCGCCGGCCTCGGTCAGCAGCCCGGCGGCCAGGGCCGGCTCCAGGCCGGTCATGACGTCCTCGACCGGCTGCTCGGCGAGCGCGGCCAGCAGGTCCACCTCGACCTCGCGGCCCGCGACGGCGGCGGCCCTGAGCAGGTCCAGCGTCGGTGCGGGCAGCCTGGCGAGCCTGCGGTCGATCACGTCGCGGGCGCCAGGCGGCACGAGATGGCGTTCGCGTTCGGGCAGCCGCAGCAGCTCGGTGAGGTAGAACGGGTTGCCGCCGGAGCGGTCGAGCAGCTCTTCCGCGTCGGCGCTCACCTCGCGCAGGCGCAGGAAGTCGCGCACCCCGTCGGCGTCGAAGGGCGCGAGCGGCAGCCTGCGGCCCTCCCTGGACAGGGCGGCCAGGGTCTCGCGGAGCTGGGCCGGGTGGCCGTCCGGCTCGGGCCTGAGGGTGGCCAGCACCAGGGCGGACGTGCCCGCCAGCTCGCCGGCGACGTGGCCGAGCAGCTTCAGCGAGGAGGCGTCGGCCCAGTGCAGGTCCTCCAGCACCAGCAGCAGCGGGCCGCCGCGCAGCGAGTCGAGCACGGCGTCGTAGAGGTCGAACAGCTCGGCGTGCGGCGACGGCGGGATCATGCCGGCGCGCGTCCACGGCCAGAACGCCGGGGCCGTGGCGTCGTCCAGGCACCTGCCCCACTCCACCCGGAACCCGCGGGCGGCGGCCAGGTCGGCGGCGGCCCTGGCCAGGCTGGTCTTGCCGATGCCGGGCTCGCCGGTGACCAGCGCCAGCCCGCCCCGCCCGGCCCGCGCGGCGCCCAGCAGCTCCTCCAGGGTCCGCAGCTCCGCCTCCCGGCCCACCAGCCGCTCCCCCGCGGCCCGGCCCGCCGCAGGCGGGGGCGCCGCGTCATTGTCCGTTCCCCGGTCCGCCGCCGCCGGGCGGGCGGTCGTCGCGCCGGGGGCGTCCAGGGCCGGGGACTGGTCGAAGACGGCCTGTTCCAGACGTCTGAGCTCGGGTCCCGGCTCGATGCCCAGCCGTCCGGCCAGCAGGCCGCGCACCCGGCGCAGGGCGGCCAGCGCGTCGGCCTGCCGGCCCGCCCGGTAGAGGCCGAGCACCAGCAGCCGCCACGCCCGCTCCCGGTACGGATGCGCCTCGGCCAGCGCCTCCAGGTCGGGCACGGTGGCCTCGCCCAGCTCCAGCCGCGCCTCCAGCCGGTCCTCCTCGGCCGCCAGCCGCAGCCGTTCCAGCCGGGCCGGCACCTCGGGCGCGAGACCGGGGAACTCGGCCAGCGGCTCGCCGCGCCACAGGGCGAGCGCCCGGTCGAGCACCCGCGCCGCCTCGCGGTGCCGTCCCTGCCGCACCAGCCGGGCGCCGTCGGCCGTCCAGGAGGCGAAGCGGGCGACGTCCGTCTGGCCGGGCGCGATGTCCAGCAGGTAGCCGGGCTCGCGGGTGAGCAGCACCCGGGGCGGCGTGCGCGGCCTGCGTCCGGGTTCGAGCACCCGCCGCAGGTGCGACACGTACGCCTGGAGCGTGGCGGTGGCCCTGGCCGGAGCCTCGCCCGCCCACAGCTCGTCGATCAGCCGGTCGAGCGGCACGACGCGGCCCGGTTCCAGCGCCAGCATGGCCAGCACCGCGCGCTGCTTGCGGGTGCCGGGGTCGAGACGGACGCCGTCGGCGTCGTCGACCTCAAGCGGCCCGAAAAGTCGGAAGTCCACAGACCTCAAGTCAACCCCAATTCCCACGCAAGTGGGCTGACACATCATCGATCACATGAACGAACTGAGGAACATGACGGCCGGCCCGGTGCTGCTCCCCGGCGACGACGGCTTCGACCAGGCGCGACGGCCCTGGAACGTGGCGGTGGACCAGCCGGTGCGCGCGGTGGTCGAGGCGGCCGACGCCGACGACGTGGCCGCGGTGATCGGCTACGCCCGCCTGCACGGCCTGGCGGTCACCGCGCAGCCGAGCGGCCACGGCGCGTCGGGCGACACCGAGGGGACGATCCTGCTGCGTACCGGCCGGCTGGGCGGGGTGGAGATCCGCGACGGCGTGGCGCGCGTCGGCGCGGGCGTGAAGTGGGGCGAGGTGCTGGCGGCCGCGAGCCCGCTCGGGCTGACCGGCCTGGCGGGCAGCTCGCCGGTGGTGAGCGTGACCGGTTACACCCTGGGCGGCGGCCTGAGCTGGTTCAGCCGCAAGTACGGCTTCGCCGCCGACAGCGTGCGCGCCGTCGAGGCCGTGGACGCCGACGGCGGCCGGGTCAGGGTGACCGCCGAGCGCGACCCCGAGCTGTTCTGGGCCCTGCGCGGCGGCGGCGGCGACTTCGCGATCGTGACGGCGCTGGAGTTCGACCTGCACCCCGCGCCCGTCCTGTACGGCGGCCGGATCATCTGGCCGGCCGACCGCGCCGAGCAGGTCATGGCGGCCTTCCGCGAGGTCACCGCCGGCGCGCCGGAGGAGCTGTCGGTGTGGTTCCAGCTCCTGACGCCGCCCGGCGCCCCCGGCTTCGTCATGGCCGACTGCACCTACCTCGGGGCCGACCCCGGGACGCTGCTGCGGCCGTTCGAGGCGGTGGGCGGGGCGATCGCCGACACCAGGCGGCGGCTGCCGGTGGCCGAGCTGGCCTCGATCTGCGACGAGCCGGTCGACCCGAGCCCTGGCGTGGGCCACACCGAGCTGCTGACCAGGCTGGACGACGAGGTCGCCGGCGTGCTGGCCGGCGAGCCGATCGAGCCGCTGCTGGCGGTGCAGGTCCGGCACCTGGGCGGGGCCGTGGCCAGGCCGGTCGCGGGCGGGGGCGCGGTGGAGCGGCTGGCGGAGCCGTACCTGGTGCACGCGCTGGGCCTGCCGTCGCCGGAGGTGTCGGAGCGGATGGAGCGGCTCGGCAAGTCGCTGGTGCCGTTCAGCACGGGGCGGCGTCCGTTCACGATGCTGCACGGCGGGGAGCAGGCGGCGGCGGCGTTCTCGCCCGAGACGCTGGCCCGGCTGCGCGACCTCAAGCGGGCCCGCGACCCGCTGAGCGTCATCAGGTCCAACTTCCCGGTGCTCGGCTGACGGGCCTACGGTTCGTCGAGGACCAGGTCGTACGTCGCCCGGGGATCGAGGAAGGCGCACAACCGGGCGGCCTCGGTCAGCAGGGCGTCGCGATCCGTGCGGCGCAGGGGGGTGAACGGCCGGACGCGCAGTGTCCGGTCCCGGATCCGCCAGGTGCCCTGCCACATGCCGTCGACCAGGAAGGTGCCGGTGGTCGCGCCGTTGCCCGGGGGGAGCGGGACGGGGCGGTTGCCGGGGATCACCCGGGTGCGGTCCTTGTGTGACAGCAGCAGATTGTCGTATTCGGGGAGGAATCTGGGCGGAGCGGGCACGTCCTCGGCCGGGCGGGGCGCGTCGGGCAGGTCGTACAGCACCTGCCGCTCCTCCCCGCGGAACACCCGCAGGGGCAGCCGCTCCACCACCTCGCGCAGGCGGGTCAGCCCGGACCACAGCTGGACGTCCGCGACGCTCGCCGGGCCGAACGCGCCGAGGTAGCGCAGCACGAGCGCGTCCACCGGGACCGGGCGCAGCGGCGCGCCGAGCCAGCTCTCCACGGGCGTCCACGCGGCGGGGCCGGCGCCGCCCCAGACGCCCCGCGGCGGCACCTGGCACAGCGCGAGGTGATGCGTGACCGCGTGGGCCAGCGCGCTCGGGTCGGCGCCCGGCCGGCTCCGCGCGAGCAGCCTGCCGAGCTCGCCGCGGGTGCGCGGCCGCTCCGCCAGCAGCCGCCCGGCCTGTTCGAGCAGCGCCTCGCGGTCCGCGTCGCCGAGGCCGTGAGGGAAGTGCGCGCGGAAGTGGGCGCGGAAGCCGGCGGCGTGCAGCGGGTGGAACAGCGCGCGCCAGCCCAGGCAGTCGCGCGCGCTGACGAGGTGCACGGTGTTGCGCATCAGGTGCAGCCGCACCACCTGGCGCCGCTCGGTCAGCGCCGACAGCTCACCCGGCTCGAAGCCCCGCAGCCGGGTCCACAGCCCCACGTACGGGGCCAGCGGCGCCTGGGACTGCATGCCGCCCAGGTGCTCGATCGCGTCGATCGCCCGGCCCGGCGCGCGTTCCAGCAGGTACTGGCGGGCCAGCGTGGCCCGGTTGAGGCGACGCCGGCTCAGCACGTCGCTCATCGCAGCGGCCCGAAGAAGGCCCGCAGGTCGGCCGCCAGCAGGGCGGGGGCCTCCATCGCGGGGAAGTGCCTGCCGCGCTCGAACTCGCTCCAGTGGGCGCCGGCCGGCGCGGGCACCAGCCTGCGCACCGTCTCGTCGGCGCCGAAGACCGCGAACCCCTGCGGCACGGCGGGCGGCGCGCCCCAGTCGGCGGAGTGGGCCTGCTCGTACAGGGTGTGCGCGGCCGAGGCGCCGGAGCCGGTGAACCAGTACAGGCTGACCGTGGTGAGCAGCTGGTCGCGGTCGACCGGCAGGTCGGTCCACTCGTGGACCTTCTCGGCGATCCAGGCGAGCTGCAGCAGCGGCGAGTCGGCCAGGCCGTAGCCGATGGTCTGCGGGCGGCTGTTCTGGATCGCCAGGTAGCCGGAGCCCTCCTTCCGGAAGGCGTCCATCCGGCTCAGGATCAGCTTGTCGACCGGGTCGTCGGCGTCGAGCCGGTCGGCGCTCCCCGGCATGAAGGTGGCGACGCTCGCGGCGGTGAACGGGTCGGTCACCACGTGCACGCCGACGACGTGCTCGCCGTCGAGGCCGGCGAGCAGGCCGGACACGCCCGCGCCGACGTCGCCGCCGTGCACGCCGTACCGCCGGTAGCCGAGGCGGCCCATCAGCTCGGCCCAGGCGCGTGCGGTGCGGCCCATCGTCCAGCCGGTCCCGCCCAGCGGGGTGGAGAAGGCGTAGCCGGGCAGCGACGGCGCGACGACGTGGAACGCCGGGCCCTCCGCCGGGTCGACCAGCGGCTCGATCAGGTGCAGGAACTCGGCGACGGAGCTCGGGTAGCCGTGGGTGATCAGCAGCGGCGTGGCGTCCGGCCGGTCGGACCTGACGTGCAGGAAGTGCACGCGCTGGCCGTCGATCTCGGTGGTGAACTGCGGGTACCGGTTGAGCCGGGCCTCCTGGGCGCGCCAGTCGTACTGCGTCCGCCAGTAGCCGGCCAGCTCCTTCAGGTGGCCGAGCGGCACGCCGCGGGTCCATTCCACGCCGGGCAGCTCGCCGGGCCAGCGGGCGTGGGCGAGCCGGTCGCGCAGGTGATCGACGTCGGCCTGGAGGATCTCGACGCGGAAGGGCTGGATGTCGTCGCGCACGGCGCTTCTCCTTGTCAGCGGCGTGAGTGCTCTTGCGCTCACGCCGGGAACACTAGGAACATTCGCGGAAAGGTTCGTTCCTAGATTGTCGGCAGGATCGAAGAATGCTGGAGACCTCGGCGCGGCTGCTGCGCCTGCTGTCCCTGTTCCAGGCCAGGCGCGACTGGACGAGCGCCGAGCTGGCCGCCCGGCTCGGCGTCACCACCCGCACGGTCCGCAACGACGTCGGCCGGTTGCGCGCCCTCGGCTACCCGGTCGACGCGCGGCCGGGCGTGGCCGGCGGCTACCGGCTCGGCTCGGACGGCGTCCTGCCGCCGCTGCTGCTGGACGACGACGAGGCGGTGGCGGTCGCGATCGGCCTGCGCACCGCCGCGAGCGGGTCGATCGCGGGGATCGAGGAGACCTCGATGCGGGCGCTGGCCAAGCTGCAGCAGGTGCTGCCCGCGCGGCTGCGTCACCGGGTGAGCGCCTTCCAGGCGTCCGCGCTGCCGATGCCGTCGCGCGGCTCGCAGGTGGATCCCGACGTGCTGACCGTGATCGCGAGCGCGTGCCGCGACCATGAGCGGCTGCGGTTCGACTATCGGGCGCATTCCGGGGCGGCCACCAGGCGCTCGGTGGAGCCGTACCGCCTGGTGCACGACCGGCGGCGCTGGTACCTGGTGGCCTGGGACGTCGACCGGGACGACTGGCGCACCTTCCGGGTCGACCGGATCGACCCGCGGACGCCGTCGGGACCGCGCTTCAAACCCCGCGAGCTGCCGCCCGACCACGAGATCACGGCGCGGGTGGCCCGCGGAGCCGGCGAGGCGACCTGGCGCTACCGCGCGCGGGTCATCGTGCACGCGCCCGCCTCGCACGTGCGCGACCGGCTGCCGATCCCGGTGGACGTGCAGCCGCTGGGCGAGGACCGGTGCGTGTTCGAGCCGGGCTCGGACCACCCGGAGATGCTCGCCCTCCACCTGGGCCTGCTGGGCGCGGACTTCACCGTCGAGGGCTCGCCGGAGCTGGTGGCCGCCCTGCGCACGCTGACGAGCCGCTACCAGCGCGCCATCGACGCCGCCGACCGGACCCCCGGTTAGCCGGCCCCTCCCGACGACGCCCGGTCAGGCGGAGTCGCCGTGGCGGCCCGCGCCGGCGGCGAACCTGGCGGCGCCCTCCGCCGCGTCCGGCAGCGAGACCAGGCCGTGGCGCAGCTCGTTGCGCATGGCCTCGTCCTCGGGCAGGCCGTGCTGCTCCAGCAGCGACATGCGGTCGCCGCGCAGGCACGCCTGCGGGAACGCGGCGATCCGCGCGGCCAGCTCCTCGGCGTGCCGCCGGGCCGTGCCGGTGGGCACCAGGCGGTTGACCAGGCCCATGTCACGGGCCTCCGGGGCGCTCACCGCGCGGCCGGTGAGGATCATGTCCATGGCGCGGGAGGCGCCGACGAGCCGGGGCAGCCGCACCGTGCCGCCGTCGATCAGCGGCACGCCCCAGCGGCGGCAGAAGACGCCGAACACCGCGTCCTCCTCGGCCACCCGCAGGTCGCACCAGAGGGCGAGCTCCAGCCCGCCGGCCACGGCGTGCCCGGCGACGGCCGCGATCACCGGCTTGGACAGGCGCATCCTGGTGGGCCCCATGGGGCCGTCGCCGTCCTCGCCGACGTGGTTGTCCAGCGCCTTGAGGTCGGCCCCGGCGCAGAACGTGCCGCCCTCGCCCCACAACACCGCCACGTCCGCGTCGGAGCGCTCGAAGCCGGCGAAGGCGTCCGTGAGCGCGTCGGCGGTCTTCCTGTCCACCGCGTTGCGCGCCTCCGGCCTGCTGATGACGACGGTGGTGACGGGCCCCTCGCGCTCGACGCGTACGGTCATGCGACCCTCCTCCGGGGGACGTGCGGCTTCGCCTCGGGGAAACCTGCCGAGCGTACCCTCAGGCCAGGGCCCCGGCCAGCAACGCGTCGAAGTGGTCGGCGGCCGGGGCGTCGATGCCGCGCAGCGGGCCGCGCTCGGCCAGGTGCGCCTCGGCGTACAGGCGGGCGACCAGGGCCTTGCGCCCGTCGTCGAGGCCCCAGCCGGCCTGGTCCTCCAGCAGGGCGGCGGCGTAGACGTCGGCCATGAACTGGGCCAGCGGATAGAGGCGTTCCTCGGCGAGCGCCGGGTCGAGCCCGTGCCAGGCGGCGACGGCCTTGGACAGGTCGTCGATGCGGGCGTTCACCAGGTCGGAGGTGGCCAGGGCGCGCAGCCGGGCCAGGAACGGCACGTGGGCCTCCTCGCGGAGCACGGCGCGGCGCACGTCCAGGCACAGGATGTTGTCGCCGCCCTCCCAGATCGGGTTGACCTGGGCGTCGCGCAGCAGCCTGGCCACCGGCCACTGCTCGATGTAGCCGTTGCCGCCGTGCACCTCGATCGCGTCGCTGGCCGCCGTCAGGCCGAGCCGGGCGGCGCGCAGCTTGATCAGCGCGGGCCCGAGCCGCAGCCGGGGGCCGACCAGGCCGTCGAACACCATCGCCTGGGCGGCCTCGACCTCGACGATCAGCTCGGCCAGCTTGCGGCGCATCAGGGGCTGCTCGATGAGCGGGCGGCCGAACGCCTCGCGGGAGCGGGCGTAGCAGATCGACTCGACCAGGGCCCGCCTGGCCACGCCGACGCCCATCATGGCCACGCCCAGCCGGGAGGCGTTGGTGAGCTTCATCATCGTCCCGAGCCCGGAGCCGGAGCCCTGGCCGGCCAGCAGGAACGCCTCGGCCCCGGTGAACTCGACCTCGGCCGAGGCGACCGAGCGGGTGCCCAGCTTGTCCTTCAGCCGGCGGATGCGCACCGCGTTGCGCGAGCCGTCGCGCCGCTCCCACAGCGCCAGGAACGGCGCCACGGACCCGTCGGGCGTGCGGGCGAGCACCACGAACGCCGAGCCGTTGGCGTTGGAGGCGAACCACTTGAACCCGGTCAGCCGCCACGCCTCCCCGTCGGGCTCGGCCCACGCCTCCAGGGCGGCCAGGTCGGAGCCGCCGGTGCGTTCGGTGAACATCTGAGCGGCCTCGCCGGAGTAGTAGCCGTCGGCGAAGATCTCCCGGACCCGGTCGCGCACGTCCGGCGGCGCGTACTTCTCGGCCAGCGAGACCACCATGTCCCCGCCGGTGCCGAGCGCGCAGCCCATCCCGATGTCGGCCTGGTCGAGCAGGTACGTCCAGGCCGCCGCCAGCGCCGACGGGTCCGCCCCGTTCGCCCGCGCCTCCTCCGCGAAGGACGGCGAGGTGAAGTTGTCCGCCATGAGCGCCGCGCGGGCGGTCTGGAAGGACGGCGGCATGACGACCCGGCTGACGTCCCTGCCCCACTTGTCGTACTTCTCCAGGCGGGGCGGGTTGCGGTCGGTCTCCTCGGCGCATTCGGCGACCAGGCCGCCCATCAGCGCGCCGAGCCGTTCGAGGTGCGGCTCGGCCCAGGCGAAGCCGTCGCCGAGGTGGCGCCGCATGAGCAGGCGCAGCGTGGGGTCGCAGGTCCACCAGTTGCGCCCGGCCGCTCCCTGGTAGCGCTCGGTGGCGTAGCGGTCGCTGTGGTCGAAAGGTTCGATGAGATACCGGCCCATACTCGCGAGTGTTACATATAATCAACACGCGATGGAAGACCGTAACACCTCACTCAGCGCCCGGTCGGCGGTGCTGAGCGCGCTGCTCGGCAGCCACCCGCCCCGCCTGCCCGCCCGCCACCTCGTGCGCATCGGCGCGCTGTTCGGCATCGCCGAGGGCACGGTCCGGGTGGCGCTGTCGCGCATGGTGGCGGCCGGCGACCTGACCCAGCAGGGCGGCCGCTACACGCTGTCCGAGCGGCTCGTCGAGCGCCAGGCCCGGCAGGACGAGAGCCGCGACCCGCACACCAGGCCGTGGGACGGCACGTGGGAGGTGGCGGTGGTCACCGCCGAGCGGCGCGCCCCGGCCGACCGCGCCGCGTTCCGGCACACGATGTCCGCGCTGCGCATGGGCGAGCTGCGCGAGGGCACCTGGCTGCGTCCGGCCAACCTGGTGCGTGAGTGGCCCGAGACCGTCACCGCGCAGTGCACTTTGATCGACGGCCGCCCGCACGGCGACCCCACCCCGCTGCTGTGGGACCTCGACGGCTGGGCGGCCGAGGCGGGCCGCCTGGAGCGGGCGCTCGACCGGGCCGACGGGCTCGCCGAGGGCTTCCTGGTCTCGGCCGCCGTGCTGCGCCACCTCCTGGCCGACCCGCTGCTGCCCGCCGAGCTGCTGCCCGCCGGCTGGCCGGGAGCCGCCCTGCGGGCCCGCTACGACGCCTTCGACCGCCGCTACCGCGAGGTCCTGCGCGCGCACATGGAGGGCTGAGCCCTCCTGAAGCTGAGCCCTCCTGAAGCTGAGCCCTCCTGAATCAGAGCCCTCCTGAATCAGAGCTCGACGCCGAAGACGATGCGCTTGTTCCTGAACTCGGTGACGCTCCACACCTTGCCGCCGCGCACCGTCAGGTCCTCAGGCCCGATCGGGTACGGCCTGGTCAGCAGCTTGTCGCCGCTGTGGACGAGCAGCCTGCCGTTGGTGACGGCGTCGGCCGCCTGGCTCAGGTACCACTTGCCGCCCCACGAGACCGCGCCCTGGATCTTGGGGTGGCCCATGACGAAGGCGTCCTTGGGCGTGCCGTCGGTCAGCGGCAGGTTCCAGCGGGCGACCCACCCGCCGGGGTCGTTCTCCCGGTACTCGCCCGACACCAGCGCGGGCGTGCCGCCACTGCGGTCGACCGACAGGAACGAGAAGTGCGGCCCGCCGCGGGCCAGCTTCCAGCAGTCGGTCTGCGGGAGCAGGTAGCGGTAGCCGAAGGCGTGGAACCTGCCGCCGGAGCGCCCGATGCGCGCGGGGTCGCCCAGGTCGCTCTGGGCGGTGCGCAGGTCGAGCAGGTTGCCCAGGTCGAAGACGCGCAGGCCGTTGTAGGTGTCGGCGACGTAGAGCAGGTCGCCGTGGCAGGCCAGGCCGCCCGCGTGCACGTCGATCGGCCCGTACGAGCCGTCGGGCCTGGCCTCGACCAGCAGCGCGTGCTGGTACTTCAGCGTCCGGGGGCTCAGGAACGACACCCTGATCCCCCGCTCGCCCGCCGCCGGCTTGAAGTACCAGCTCACCAGCAGCACCGGCACGCCGATGGCGCCGGACTCCTCGCCGCAGGTCACGCCCTGCGGGTACCAGTCGACCGTGTCCTGGTCCTTCGCGTCGAAGGCGTACCAGTCCGCCGGACGGGGCCGCATGGAGCCCAGCGCCGCCGTCGCGCCCTTGTGGACGGCGGTCCTGTTGGCGTGGGCCAGCAGCGCCTCGACCCCGGTCGCGCCGATCTCCCCGGCCAGCTTCGCCGCCCCCGCGGCCAGCGTCCCCGTGGCCCGCGTTAACGCGTAGGGCGCCTTGTCGGCCGGTACCATCCCCGTCGCCGCCATATCTGCCTCACTCCGTCCGTCTCTCGGAGTAGTTTGACGGACGCGCGGCGGCATTTGTTGGCGTTCAGTCCCACAGGTGCACCGGCAGGCCCGACAGGGCCAGCTCGCGGTAGCGGCGCACGAGCCGTTCCCGGTCGCCGCCGAAGCGCGCCAGCGCCTCGCGCTGCCAGACCGCGCCGGTGCGCCGCAGCCGGGTGCGCTGGGCGATGACGTCCAGCGCGGTATCGGCGTCGTGCGGGGTCACCCCGGCCGCCAGCAGCGCGGCCCGCGCCTCGGGCAGCAGCCTGAGCACCAGGTCGGCGGCCTCGAACTCGCCGTCCAGCCCCGGCCAGGTCAGCTTGGCCTCCAGCCCGTCCTGGGCGGCGCGGTAGAAGTTCTGGTACGCCTCGGCGAACCGGTAGCCGGTCAGGTCCCGCTCGGCCTGCGACAACGTCAGCCCCAGCAGGAACGCGGTGTTCGCGGTCATGTCCGCGCACGAGGGCCCGGCGGGCAGCGCGCGCATCTCGACTCGCAGGTGGCCGCCGTCGGCCGGGTCGTAGACGGGCCGGTTCCACTGCCAGATCGTGCCCTGGTGCAGCCGCAGCTCGGGCACCTCGTGCGGCTCGGCGTCGTCGGACAGGTCGGGCACGATCGGCTCGTAGTCCTGGACGTACCGCTCGAACAGCTCGTGCGCGCCCTCCCGCACCCAGTCCGAGCCGAACGTGACCCGCCCGTCCCTGCGCCCGCGCCGCTCCACGTCGCGGTCGTCGGCCGCCTCCTCCATCAGCGCGATCCGCGTCTCGGCCCACAACTGCCTGCCCAGGAAGAACGGCGAGTTGCCGCACGCGGCCAGCACCGGCCCGATGGCGAGCTGGGCGGCGTTGAACAGCCGGGCGAAGCGGTCGGGCGGCGTGCGGATGTGCACCTGCCAGGAGGTGTTGGCGCTTTCGAGGATCACGTCCTCCACCGACAGCTCCAGATCCTCGATCTTGACGAGGAACGGCTCCAGCCGCAGCCGCCTGATGCCCCTGCTCATGGCCCGGTAGCGGTTCTGGTCGCTCATCGCGCCGATGGTGAAGTCCTCGGCGGCCAGCGTCGGCAGGATGCCGATCGGCAGGGCGCCGCCGTCCTCGACGGCGGCGTCCACCTTGGTCACCGTCTCCTGGATCTCGGCCCCCATGCGCTCGAAGGGCGCGCCGGCCAGCGGCATCGGGGTGAGGTTGACCTCGATGTTGAAGCGGCCCAGTTCGAGCACGACGCGCGGGTCGCCGAGCTTGTCCCGCACCTCGTCGTTGCGCGGCAGCGGCCGTCCTTGCTCGTCGATGAGGAACAGCTCCAGCTCGGCCCCGATGGTGGCCGGCCCCTGGCCGAAGCCAGGGGTTTCGAGCAGCTCGCGAAGAGTGCCGAGCTGCTGCCGGATGCGTTCTCCGAAGCGCGCGTACTCCGCCTCGGAGAACCGCTCTTTGTCCAGATCTCGTCCCATCGCCCCCTTCTGTCCAGTACGCAAGTGTCCACACCTCACCAGCCGATCGGCCCGCCGTCCTCCAGGTAGGCGCCGGTCGGGCCGTCGGCGTCCAGGGTGGCCAGCCGTACGGCGATGGCCGCGCCCTGCTCGGCGGTGCGGAAGCCGGTGTGGGCGTAGGCGGCGAAGTTGAGGTCCCAGAACGGGCTGTCCGGGGTGCGGGCCAGGCTGATCGAGCCCAGCTCGCTGGACATGTTCACGATCCGGCCGGCCGGCGACCTGCGCAGCAGCGGCAGCATGGCGTTGGTCACGGTGACCACGCCGAACACGTTCGTCTCGTAGACCTCCCGCGGCTCCCGCGCGGTGACGGCGCTCAGGAGGCCCCCGTCCAGCCCGCCGGCGACGCCCGCGTTGTTGACCAGGATGTCGAGCGAGCCGTACTCGGCCTCGATCCACTTGGCGGCGGCGGCCACGCTCTCCTCGTCCGTCACGTCGATCCGCACGTACAGCAGGCCCAGCCGCCCGGCGGCGGCCCGCCGGCGGCCCGCCGGCGCCCCTCGTCGCGGGCCCCCACGATCGCGGTGATCCCCCGTCCGTCAGCAGCCGCGCGATCTCGTGGCCGATCCCCTTGTTGGCGCCCGTGATCAGGGCAGTCGTCGTCATGGCCCGACTTTCTCCCGGGCCGGAGGGGGGACGGGAGAGACCCGCGGAAGCTGGGATCGGCGGTACCACCTTCGCGCGCCCGCGTCACCCCGTCCGAGGTGGGCCTGCCCGGCGGCGGGCGGCGCCGCACGCCCGGCCTGCGCCGCCAGGAGGTGGCCCAGCTCGCCGGGATGTCGATCGACTACTACATCCGGCTGGAGCAGGGCCGGGGCCCGCACCCGTCGCGGCAGGTGCTCGGCGCGCTCGGCCGGGCGCTCATGCTGGACCAGGACGAGCGCGCCCACCTGTTCCGGCTGGCCGGCCAGGTGCTGGAGACGCCCCGGATCAGGGAGGACGTGCCCGCGGGCATCCTGCACCTGCTGGCCTTCCTGGAGGACGTCCCCGCCTACGTCCTGGACGCCCGCTACGACCTGCGCGCCTGGAACCCGCTCGCCAACATGCTCATGGGCGACCTGGACTCCCTGCCGCCCGACGGGCGCAACGTGATCCGCTGGGTGTTCAGGTCGCCCGGCATCGCCGAGCACCTGTCCGACGAGGAGAAGAAGAGCCGCTTCGCCCGCGCCTCGGTCGCCGACCTGCGCGTGGCCGCGCCATCTGCCAGGTGCTCGCGGTGCCCGACCGCGACGACCTGCGGCTGGTGCTCTACACCACCGAACCCGGCTCGCCCTCCCACCGGGTCTTGCGCGACCTGCGGCGACTCACTCTAAGCTCATGAGATGCGAGCGGTTGCCTTTGACGTCTTCGGTGGGGAGCTCGACCTGCGCGAGCTGCCCGATCCCACCCCCGCGCCCGGCGGGGCGGTGATCCGGGTCGAGGCGACCGGGTTGTGCCGCTCCGACTGGCACGGCTGGCAGGGGCACGACCCCGACATCAAGGTCTTCCCCCACGTGCCCGGCCACGAGCTGGCGGGCGTGATCGAGGCCGTGGGCCCCGACGTGCGCGGCTGGCTGCCGGGGGCGCGGGTCACCGTGCCGTTCGTCTGCGCCTGCGGCGCCTGCGCGGCCTGCGCGACGGGCGAGCAGCAGGTGTGCGAGCGGCAGACCCAGCCGGGCTTCACCCACTGGGGCTCCTTCGCCGAGTACGTGGCCGTCGACCACGCCGACGTCAACCTCGTCCCGATCCCCGAGGAGATGGCCTACGCCACCGCCGCCGGGCTCGGCTGCCGCTTCGCCACCGCCTTCCGGGCGGTCGTCCAGGTGGGCGAGGTGCGTCCGGGCGAGTGGGTGGCGGTGCACGGCTGCGGCGGGGTCGGGCTGTCGGCGGTGATGATCGCGGCGGCGTCCGGGGCGCGGGTGGTGGCCGTGGACATCAGCGGCGACGCGCTGGAACTGGCCGAGCTGGCCGGGGCCACGCACTTCGTCAACGGCTCGGCCGGCGACGCGGCGGCCCAGGTCAGGGAGCTGACCAGGGGCGGCGCGCACGTCTCGCTCGACGCGCTGGGCAGCCCCCGCACGTGCGCGGCCTCGGTCGAGAGCCTGCGCAGGCGGGGGCGGCACGTCCAGGTCGGCCTGCTGCCGGGCGGCGCGACGCCGGTGCCGATGGACCGCGTGATCGGCCACGAGCTGCGGCTGCTCGGCAGCCACGGCATGGCCGCGCACGCCTACCCGCCCATGCTGGAGCTGATCAGGGCCGGGATCCTGCACCCCGACCAGCTCGTCACCCGGACGATCGGCCTGGCCGACGCGGGCAAGGCGCTGGCCTCGATCGGCTCGGTCCCGGGCGTGACGATGATCCTGCCGCGGGCGGGCGCGTGAGAGCCGGGGCGCGTACGGGCGGGTGAGAGCCGGGGCGCGTACGGGCGGGCGAGAGCTCATTCCTCCAGTTGCACGCCGAACGTCCTGAGCACCAGCGCCAGCATGGCGTAGTGCGCGACGAGGACGACCAGCTCGATCCTGCACACCTCGTCGTAGCGGTCGCACAGGGCCGCCCAGGTGGCGTCGGTGAGGTCGCCCGCGTAGTGGAGGTCGTCGGCCACCTGTAACACCAGGCGGTCCTCGACCGGCCAGAGGGCGTCGAGCTGGCGGACCGACTCGATCTCCACGTCGGTCAGGCCGACCTCGCGGGCGATGCGGGCGTGGTGGGCCCATTCGTAGGCGCTGCCGCTGTGGAAGGCGGTGCGCAGGATGGCCAGCTCGCGGTCGCGGGCCGGCAGTGCGCCGTTGAGCAGCGCGCCGCCGAAGCGCAGCCAGCCTTCGTAGAGCGCGGGGTGCCGGCCCAGCGTCGTGAACACGTTCTGGGGGTTCGCCTGCTGAAAGTCGTCCCATTCCGCAGGAGGCAGGGGCTTCACTCGAGGCTTCATGGCCATGAGCATTCCCCAAAATGAGCGTCCACTTGTGCGGCGGCGGCTTTACCGTCACTTAGGAGGACTTTCCACAGTGCGGGCTTTACGTCAGGATTGAGTGGCCCGCAGGACGTTGCAAGCCTGGTCGACCGCAAGGACCCCATGGTGATTCGAACGTTGCTCGCTGAGGACATGAACCTGGTACGAGGGGCGCTCGTGGCGCTGCTGGCCTATGAGGAGGACATCGAGGTCGTCGCCGAAGTCGAGCGGGGCGACCGCATCCTGGCCGCCGCCCAGTCGTGCCGTCCGGACGTGGCGGTGCTCGACATCGCCCTGCCGGGCATGGACGGGCTCGCCGCCGCCGGCGAGCTGCACGACAAGCTGCCCGACTGCGGCGTGCTGATCCTGACCGGCGTCGGCACCCCCGGGCTGCTGAAGCAGGCGCTGGAGGTGCACGTACGGGGGTTCATGGCCAAGGACGCGCCGCCGGAGCGGCTGGCCGACGCCATCCGCCGGGTCGCCGACGGCGAGCGGGTCATCGACTCGGAGCTGGCCATCGCGGCCATGCGCCCGCCGGAGCCGCCGCTCACCCCCCGCGAGCTGGACGTGATCGGCGCGGCGGCCGACGGCGCCTCCATCGGCGAGATCGCCGCGTCGCTGTTCCTGGCCGAGGGAACGGTCCGGAACTACCTGTGCCGGACGACGGCCAAGCTCGGCGCGCGCAGCCGCATCGACGCCATCCGCATCGCCCGCGAGTCCGGCTGGATCTGACCTCCCTCCGTTGTCACCGCCCGCCCGCTCAGGGACGGGTGTGGGCGGCCAGGAAGGCCAGGACGTCGGCGGCGAGCGCGATGGACCGGCTGACGGCGCGGGCACCGTGGCCGACGTCGCGCTCGTGACGCAGCAGGACGGGACGGGAACCGGCCCGCTGGGCTCCCTGAGCCCCCTGGCCCCGCTGGGCCCACTGCATGGCCGCGCACATCTTGCGGGCGTGCATCGGGTCCACCCGGGTGTCGGCGGCCGAGACGGTGAACAGCGTCGCCGGGTAGCCGGCGCCCGGCCGGACGTGGTGGTAGGGCGAGTACGCCATCAGCCAGGCCAGGTGGTCGGGGTCGGCGGGGTCGCCGTACTCGCCGGTCCAGGACGGGCCGAGGCCGCTGAGGTGGTAGCGGGCCATGTCCAGCAGCCCGGCCGAGCAGACGGCGGCGGCGAACAGGTCGGGGCGCTGGGTGAGGGCCGCGCCGACGAGCAGGCCGCCGTTCGACTCGCCCCAGATGCCGAGCTGCTGCGGGGTCGTCCAGCCGTCGGCGATCAGTTTCTCGGCCGCGGCGACGAAGTCGTCGAAGACGTTCTGCTTGCGTTCCAGCATGCCGTCGCGGTGCCAGGACTCGCCCTCCTCGCCGCCGCCGCGCAGGTTCGCGATGGCCAGCACGCCGCCCGACTCCACCCAGGCCAGCGAGTCGGCCGCGTAGCCGGGCATGAGGGGGATGCCGAAGCCGCCGTAGCCGTTGAGTATCGCCGGGCGGGGGCCGGAGCCGGAGGAGAGCGCGACCACGACCATGCGCACGGGGGTGCCGTCGGCCGAGGTGTACTCGACGTGGTGGCTCTGCACGTCGGGCAGCGCGACGCGGCCGGGCGGGGCGGCCCACAGGGTGGCGGCGCCGGTGCGGGCGTCGTAGCGCCAGATCTCGGCGGGGGTGACGGCGTCGGTGTAGGTGAACCAGGCCTCGTGGCCGCCCTCGGGGCGGGAGCTGAGCGAGGCGATCGAGCCGCTGCCGGGCAGGGGCACCTCGCCCAGCCGCTCCCCCGTCCTGGCGTCGTGCACGGCGATCTCGCCGACCGCGTGGCGGGTCCTGGAGACCAGCAGGCGGTCGCCGTCCAGCAGGGTGAACGCGCCGAGCACCGCCCGGGGGTCCTCGGGGACCAGCTCGCGCCACACCTCGGGCTCGGCCGGGTCGGCCACGCACAGCCGGCGCCGGGGGGCGTTGCGGTCGGTGAGCAGGTACAGGCGGCCGTCGGAGGCCACCGCGCCCGCCGTGCGGACGTGCGCCCCCTCCTGGACGACCCGCAGCTGCGGCCGGGCCGGGTCGCCGCCGGCCAGGTCCGCCAGCCAGAGCGAGTTGCCGGCCGTGCCGCCCGCGGAGATCGTCAGCCAGCGGCCGTCCGCGCTGAGCTGCACGCCGTAGGAGACCGGCCCGCCGGTCAGGACGGGGACGTCGTCGGGGACGCCGAGCCGGTGCAGGTGCACGCCCTCGTGGAAGCGCACGTAGTAGAAGCCCTCGCCGCCGGGCAGCCAGGCGACCGGGGAGTAGCGGCAGCCGCCGATGGGGCCGTCCACGAGCTTGCCGGTGTCGACGTCCTCGACGTACAGGTCGGCCTTCTCGTCGCCGCTGCGCGAGAGCTGGTAGGCGACCAGGCGGCCCTGCGGGTCGGGCTGCCAGTCGTCCAGGGTGGTCAGGCCGGTGGGGTCGCGGTCGGCCGGGTTCAGGAAGGGCCGGTCGTCGCAGTACAGGACCGGGTGCTCCTGGCAGCCGGTCTGCCGCAGGTGGAAGCGCCGGCCGCCGCGCCACACGGGCGGGGTGACCAGGCCCGTGACGCTCAGCTCGGTGAGCCGGGTCAGGAAGCGCTCGCGGTCGGGCAGGCGCGCGGCGGCCTCCCGCCACAGCCGGTCCTGCGCGGCCAGCCATTCCCCGGTCCGCGGGTCGAGGGGGTCCTCCAGCCAGCGGTACGGGTCGGGGATGTCGCGCCCGTGGAGGCGGTCGGTGACCGGTTGACGTTCGGCGGGCGGGTATTCGTCTGCAAATGTCATGACACGGGCTCCGGTTGCCAGTGGCCGGCCAGGTCGGCGTACAGGGGCGAGACCCGGATCAGCTCGTCGTGCGTGCCGATCGTGATCCGGGGTCCGTCCATGAGCAGGACGCGGCGGGCGCGCAGCGCGGAGGTGAGGCGGTGCGCGACCACGACGAGCGTGCCGCCTCTGGCCGCGAAGGCGTTCTCGGCCAGGGCTTCGGCGGCGGGATCGAGGTGACAGGTGGCCTCGTCCAGGATGATCAGCGGGGCCTGGGTCAGGTGGGCGCGGACGAGGGCGAGGAGCTGGCGCTGCCCGGCCGACAGCGCCGCCGGGTCCAGCGTGGCGTCGTACCCGCCCAGGCTCTCGACCAGCTCGGTGGCGCCCAGGGCGGCCACGGCCTCGTCCAGGCGGCCGGACCCGGGCGCGAGGTAGGCGAGGTTGTCGCGCAGCGTGCCGCGGAAGACGTACGCCTCCTGGGGGATGAGCACGCGGGCGGCGGGGTCGGCGCGGTCGGCGGGCACGCCGCCGATCAGCACCTCCCCCTCGCCGGGCCGCAGGATGCCGCTGAGCAGGGCGGCGAGCGTCGACTTGCCCGCGCCGCTCGGGCCGACGACGGCCAGGTGGTCGCCCTCGGGGACGGTGAGGTCGAGGCGGTCCAGGACCGGCGCCGAGTGCGGGCCGTAGGCGAAGGTGACCGACCGCAGCGTGACGCCGCCGCCGGACGGACGGACCTTGGGCGGGGACGGCGGCTGCGGCGGCGCGGCGGCGGCGATGCGGCGCAGCGTGGCCACGAGCCGCACGCCGCTCACCCCGAGCCCCTGGACGAGCCCGCCGAGCGCGGGGGCCAGCGACTGGGTGACGTAGGCCAGCGCGCCGACGATCACGCCGGGCCGGGCGCCGCCGTCGAGCAGCCAGGGCGTGCCGGCGAGCAGCAGGACGACGGGCAGCCAGCCGCCGACGGCCAGCGCGGCGGTGCGCACCGCGGTCACCCTGGCCAGGGCGCGCGCGGCGTCGCGCTGCTCGCCGACCTGGCGGGCCAGCCGCGCGTCCTCGCGGTCCTGCAGGCCGCACGCCTCGATGTCGCGCAGCCCGGCGGCCGTCGCGGTCATCGACCGGGCCAGCTCCTCGTCGGCCAGCAGGAACGCGCGCTGCCGCCGGGCCAGCGCGGGCAGCGAGGCCAGGAAGAACGCCAGCCCGGCCGCGAACGGCGGCAGCACCAGCACGAGCGTGCCCGGCGCCAGCGTCAGCAGCCCCAGCACCACGCTGACCAGCGTGAACGCGAACCCCCTGACCGTCGTGACCACGGCGGCGAAGGCGTCCCTGGCCAGCTCGACCTGGAGCCCGGCCCGCGCGGTGGCCGCGCTGTCGGGCCGCTCGTCGAGCGGGCGGCGCAGCGCTCCCTGCACCACCCGCGTCAGGAGGTCGTCGCGGAACGGCTCGGCCACGGCGGCCACGGCCAGCACCACCTGGCGGGCGCCGACGGCCGAGACCAGCCACGCCACGCCGAGCGCCGCCAGCCAGGCCAGCCCGGTCAGCGGCCGGGCGCGGGCGAAGCCGTCCTCGATGGCGCGGGCGACGGCGTGCCCGACCAGGAAGGCGGGCGCGGCCTCCAGCACCGACCAGAGCAGGATGGCGACCAGCCGCCGCGGGTCGCGGACGAGCGCCCGCCGGAACCCGGCCGCCGCGCCGGGGACCGCGGGGACGCCGGAGCCGGGGGTCATGGGCGGGCCTCCTGGAAGACGGCCCGGTAGGCGGGGTCGCGCCACAGCACCTCGTGCGGGCCGGCGGCGCGCACCCGGCCCTCCTCCAGCCAGACGACCTGGTCGGCGCGGGCGGCGGTGGCCAGGCGGTGGGCGGTGATCAGGCGGGTGCGGCCCCGGGGGTCGCCGGTGAGCGCCCGGCTGACCTCGCGTTCGGTGACGGTGTCCAGGCTGGAGGTGGCGTCGTCGAGCACCAGCAGCCGATCCCCGCGGGCGAACGCCCTGGCCAGGCCGAGCCGCTGCCGTTCGCCGCCGGACATGGGCGTCTCGGCCAGCGGCGTGTCGTAACCGGCGGGCAGCCGGCGGACGAACCCGTCGGCGCGCGCCGCCAGGGTGGCCTCACGTCCCTCCTGGGAGCCGGGGACGGCGCCGATCGCCTCGCCGACGGTGTCGCCGACCAGCACCGGCCGCTCGAAGGCGTAGCCGATGGCCGAGCGCAGGCCGTCGCGGGTCAGCTCCCGCAGCGGGACGCCGTCGAGCAGCACGTCCCCGCGCGCGGGGTCGGCCAGGCGGCCGGCGAGCGCGGCCAGCAGGGACTTGCCGGAGCCCGACCGTCCCACGACGGCGGTGACCGTGCCGCCGGGGATCGTCAGGTCGCCCACGGTGAGCCCGTCCGCGGCGACGTCGCGGAACTCGACCGTGCCGGGGCCGGGCGGCAGCGCGCGCGATCCGTGGCGGACCGGGGGCAGGGTGAGGACGTCGGCGACGCGGGCGGCGGCGGCCCGCGCCCTGGCCAGGCCGCCGACGTAACCGAGCGAGGTGCTGAGCGCGGCCCCGAGGGCGGCGTAGCGGGCGGCGGCGTACAGGTCGCCGACGGTGAGCCGCCCGGCGGCCAGCATGAACCCCCCGGCGGCCAGCACGGCGACCTCCAGCAGCGGGATCATCAGCCCCGACCGGACCCCGGCGGAGGCGTTCGCACGCCACAGGGCCATGCCGTGCTCGCGCAGCCGGGGCAGGGGCGCCAGCACGCGCCGGGCCTCCTGGCCGGCGGTCCCGGCGGCGGCGATGGTGCGGGCGCCGTCGAGGGCGTCCACGAGGCGGGCCGCGATCTCGCCCTGGACCTCCTGGTAGCCGCCGGAGATGACGGTCGTGGCGCGCAGGAAGGCGCGCAGGACGAACACGATGAGGACGATGCCGGCGGCGAGGGTGAGGGTCAGCAGCGGATCGATGAGGGTGAGCGCGACCAGGGCGCCGACGGTCGGCACCAGCAGGGCCAGGGCGCCGGTGACCGTCTCGGGGGCGCGTCCGGCCTCCTCGGCGTTCAGCCCGGCCCGGGTGACGAGGTCGCCCTCGGGGAAGCGGCGGGTGGCGGCCCGGCCGACGCCGAGCACGTGCCGCAGCACGCCGAGCCGCAGCCGGGCGGCCGCGTACGCGCTGCTCGCCCCTCTGGCCCAGCCGCCGAGGCTCTCGCAGAGCACCACCACGGCGACCACGCCCGCGCACAGCGCCAGGGCGGTGACGGCCGCCGGCGAGCGGGCGAGGAGCAGGTCGAGCGTGCGGCCGACGAGGAACGGGACGGCCAGCTCACCGGCCGCGCCGGCGACGGCGGTGAGCGCCAGCACGGCGGGCCACGGGCCGCAGCGCCGTACGGCGTCCGTCACCAGGCGGTCTCCCGGTCCCACCTGCCGGCCTCCTTCGGACTCGAGAGGTCCCCGCGCCACCACGAAACGGCGCGGGGACCCTGTCAGCTATCAGTGGCAGAGAGCGACACTGAGGTTGCTCGGGTGACCCGAGTGACACGTGAGAGCAGTGAGCGAGCTGCCGCCGCTGGCCACGTCGCTGGCCGCGGGAGCCTCCAGACCCTGCAGGTCGAGAAGAACCATGTTCTACACCTCCTTCCGCGGTTGATCATGCGCAGGCCGCTCTGGTGCGGCCTCCAGGAACGGCAGGCGTGCCGGCTGGTCTCCCAGCACCGCCCCGAGGGCGAACAGCACGCCGGCCGTACCGGTCGCGAAATCCATGGACAGGCGCAACAGCCCGTCGCCGGGGAAGGCCAGGCCGCCGCCGTACGGGATGGCGTGCCAGGTCAACCCCTTGATCAGCTCGCGGGCCACCGGATCTCCGGCGAGCGCCGCGATGATGCCCGCGCGGCCGGTGAACAGCCCCGGCTGGACGAAGAACCCGGAGCGGGCGACCAGCTTGAGCCGGTCCAGCTCGGCGGCGAGTTCGTCGTCGTCGCGGTGCGCGAGATAGCGTCGGAGCACCATGGCGATGCCCACGGAGCCCTCGTCCAGGTAGGGCAGCATCCGCCAGCCCTGGTTCACCTGGAGCGAGCCGTCCTCCGAGGCCCGGCAGCGCCGCAGGTCCTGCCTGAGCGCGATCTCGGCCAGGTCGAGCAGCGCCCGGTCGCCGGTGTGCTCGTAGGCGTGCAGGAAGAGCAGGGCGGAGCCGGACGAGCCGTACATGAGGCCGGCTCTGGGGTTGTCGCCGCCGCTGATCTCGGGCACGTCCTCGGGGCCGCCGAGGCGGTCGGCGCAGATGTCCACCGCGCGCATGGCGTGCCCGGTCAGGGCGGGCTCGGTCCGGCCGAGGCGCAGGAGGTTCAGGCCGATGCCGGACAATCCGGAGTGCAGGGCCGTCTCCATGCGTTCCCACTGCTCGCGCAGGGCGATGTCGACGACGTCGAGCGCGTCCTGGCGGTGCCCGAGCCGGTCGAGGACGTGGGCGATGCCGTGCAGGCCGTCGTACAGGCCGATGCCGGAGCCGGGGGCGGGGCGCAGGGCGCGCTCGCGCAGCCAGGTCTCGTACTCCGGGAAGGGCCCGAGGCCGGTGGCCGACAGGGCGAGCAGCACGCCGGCCGCGCCGGTCGCCACGTTGAGGCCGCCGCCGGGCTTGAACTGGGCGACGTCGCCGGGGAAGAGGCGGTCGTCGCGCTCGGGGGTCGCGGCGGCCTGGATGGCCCGGCACATCGCCTCCCGCAGCTCGGCCCAGGTGGCCGTCCCCGGCATCGGCACGGGGGTCTCCACGGCCTGGTCACCCGCGATGGTCGCGGCGGCGGCGTCCATGAAGGCACCGGGGACGGGGAAGGTCTCCTTGACGATCCGCGCGAGATGGACGATCTTCGGCCGGTGGATCGGCAGCATGATCGTGCACTGCGGGGCGAACAGGGCGAAGCGCAGGCAGGCCAGCGCGTACCGGTCGACCTCGACGCCGTGGCGGTCGCGCGGGGCGGCGAAGGCGGGATGGGCCAGCGCGGCCCTGGCCCGGTCCGCGGCCAGGGTGGCGACCTCGTAGTCGATGAGCACGACCCGGCCGTCCTGGGTGAGCAGGATGTTGTCGGGGTGCAGGTCGCCGAAGACGACACCGCGTCCGTGCAGCGACTCGACGGCCTCCTCGACGCTGTGCAGGGTCGTGGTGGCCCAGGCGGTGTAGTCGGCGAGATCCTGCTCGTCGCAGGTGGCGCGGGTCAGCGGGAAGCGGCGCACCAGCCGCCGCTGGAGCGGGGTGCCGTCCACGAACTCCTGGACGAGGAAGTGGTGGCCGCCGATGCTGAAGTAGTCGCGCAGCTCGGGGGCGGCGGGCAGGCCGGCCAGGCGGCGCAGCATGTCGCGCTCGTGTTCGAGCCTGGCGACCGCGTCCCGGCCGGCCACGTCGAGGCCGGCGTGCGGCCTGGCCTCCTTGAGCACCACCCGTTCGTCGGTGCGGGTGTCGCGGGCCAGGTAGACGCCGCCGCCGTTGGAGAAGTGCAGCACGCTCTCGATCCGGTACGGCAGCCCCTCCATGGTCACCGCGTTGCGCGCGGCCAGGTGGGGTTCGAGGAACTCGGGCAGCGTCGTCCAGGGCGGCACCGAGAAGGTCGCGCCGCGCACGTCGGGGATCAGCTTGCCGTCGCCGTCCTCGACGGCCAGCACCCGCTCCCCGGACGGGGACAGGCAGTGCCGCTCGGCGAACCCGCCGTACCGGACGAACATCGGCCCGTCGCCGTAGCGCAGGTCGCTCAGGATGTACGGCCCCTCGACGCCGCGCAGCAGCTCGTCGAGCTCCTTGAGCACGAGTTCGAGCTGCCCCTCGTCCCGGGGGTAGATGGTGACCAGCTTGCCGCTGGAGGCCCGGGAGGCGGCCTTGGAGTTGACCATGACCAGCACCGCCGGGCCGCGCAGGAACTTGAAGGCGACCCCGCGGGGCACGCAGTAGTCCCACACGGTGTCGACGACCTTCTCGGCGTCCTCGACGCGGGCCGACACGTGGATCTTCCAGCCCTGGGTCGGCAGGGGCGCCTCGCCGGTGGGCATGTAGTACGCCCAGGTGTCGCTGAGGTCGTGGGCCCAGCCGTCGGGGACGGGCCGGCGCAGCTGGGCGAAGTCGACGTCCGCCGCCGTGCTGTGGTCGGGAGTGTCGTAGAAACACTGGTCCACAAGGCAGTAGAGCTCGTACTTGTCCATTTGGCGCGGCCCTCCGAGGCGGTGTGGTTAGAGCCTGCCGCACCCGCGCCGGGCCGGACTAGTAACACGCAACATGCGCCATATATGGCTATGGAATGTGCTTTGATGCGTTTTTCACAAAAGGTAATTATCTGCGCGGGGCATAAACGCTGAACGAGAATTCCCCGCTGCGCGAGGTGGACGCCTCCAGCCAGCCGCCCAGCGCCGAGACGCGTTCGGCCAGGTTGAGCAGGCCCTGACCGGCGTCTCCCGGCCGGCGCGGCGGGCGTACGCCGTCGTTCCTGATGGACAGGCGGACCACATTGTCGCGTTCCATGAGCTGGATCCAGCACTGCCCGGCCTCGGCGTGCCGCAGCACGTTCGTCACCCCCTCGCGCAGCGCGTGCGTGAGCGCCTCCTCCACGTCGGGGTGCAGGTCACGGCAGGCCACCCTGATCTGGCAGCGCACCCGCGCCGACTCCAGCAGCGCCCGCGCCGAGCCCAGCTCGGCCGCCAGCGAGGAGCTGCGCAGGCGGCCGTGCGCGACGGCCCGGACGTCGGCCGACAGGTCGCGCAGCAGCTCGAGCGTCTCGCCCACCTCCTGCCGGGCCTTCTCGTCGCCCTCGGCCACCAGGCGCTGGATGAGCTGCGCCTTCAGCGTCAGGACGGTCAGCCGGTGCCCGACCAGGTCGTGCAGGTCGCGGGTGAAGCGGCGGCGCTCCAGCGTCACGGCCTGGCGCATGACGTCGGTACGGGCCCCCGACAGCCGGCGCACCCGGGCCAGCAGGCTCAGCAGCGCGAACTCCACGACGCCGATCAGCGGGGTGACCAGCGCCCACACCGGCTCCACCTGCCAGGAGCCCGGCGCGGCCAGCAGCACCGGCCCGCACGACAGCGCCAGCGCCACCAGCACCACCGACCTGATCCGGGACGCGACCACGAGCAGCGCGCCGGCCAGCAGCCCGCACACCGGCGTCCAGGCCGGCCCGAGCACCGCGAGCGGCACGTACGTGAGCCACGCCTGGACGGCCACCAGCCACCACGATCCGGCGCGGCGCGCGGGCTCCTCCAGCACGAACCTGACGTGCAGCGTGAGCAGGACGGCCAGCGCCACCGACCCCTCGACCACCAGCCCCGCACCGGCCAGCCCGGCCTGCACCGGGATCACCAGCCCGACGCCCCCGGCCACCAGGCCGAGCCCGCCGGCCCAGCCGGGCGAGGCCAGGACGCGCGCCTTGGAACGTAATCGAGGCGCCGGGCCACGGTGTGTGGCGTCCACCTCACCCCCGGTGTGCGGTTGACGTGACGGGACAGTACGCGTGGCGAGTGCGCTCACCGCTCCCTCGTTCCTCTAATCGACCTGACACCGCGACCTTATGTAAAGACCGAGGCCGCTTCCGGACACGCTGACTTCCCACCCCACAAGGGGTTAGGCAGTTCATATCAGTCATAGGGTGTCGGTATGGATTACATGCGACTTGGCACCACGGGTATGAAAGTTTCTCGCATCTGTTTGGGGATGATGAGCTACGGCGATCCGGCCCGTCAGGAATGGGCGTTGCCGGAGGAGCAGGCCGAGCCGATCATCCGGCGGGCCGCCGACGCGGGCGTGACGTTCTTCGACACCGCCGACATCTACAGCCGCGGCCAGAGCGAGGTCGTCACCGGCGCCGTGCTGCGCCGGATCTTCCCCCGCCGCGAGGACTACGTGCTGGCCACCAAGGTCTATTTCCCGATGGGCAGGGGCGCCAACGACGGCGGCCTGTCGCGCAAGCACATCCTCGCGGCCGTCGACGCCTCGCTCGCCCGGCTCGGCACCGATTACGTGGACCTGTACCAGATCCACCGGTGGGACGACGAGACGCCCATCGAGGAGACCATGGAGGCGCTGCACGAGGTGGTCAGGTCGGGCCGGGCCCGCTACATCGGCGCGTCCACGATGTGGGCCTGGCAGTTCGCCAAGGCCCAGCACGTCGCCGAGGCCAACGGCTGGACGCGGTTCGTCTCGATGCAGAACCACTACAACCTGCTCTACCGCGAGGAGGAGCGCGAGATGCTGCCCCTCTGCGCCGACCAGGGCGTGGGCGTGATCCCGTGGAGCCCGCTCGCGCGCGGCGTGCTGGCCAGGGCGGGCGCGGCCGGCCCGGCGGCCTCGGCGACCGCCAGGACCGGCTCCGACGCGCGCATCGACTTCCTGTACGACCCCGACAACGACCGGCGCATCCTCGACCGGGTCGCCCAGCTCGCCGCCGAGCGGGAGCTGCCGCCGGCCCAGATCGCCCTGGCCTGGCTGCTGCACCAGCCCGGCGTCACCGCGCCGATCGTCGGGGCCACCAAGGACGGGCACGTGGACGACGCCGTGGCGGCCGTCGGGGTGGAGCTGTCGGACAAGGAGCTGGCCTTCCTGGCCGAGCCGTACCGGCCGCGGGAGGTCAAGTTCTGAGCCCCGGGATCGCCGGCCGGAGATCCTGTCGGTCGGAGATCCTAAGGTAGGGGCATGCGGGCAAATGAGGAGGCGGCGGCGGCGCTGCAGGAATACGCGGAGCTGTTCGCGCTGAGCGGTGGCGACGCCTTCCGGGTGCGGAGCTACCAGAAGGCGGCCAAGGCGATCGCCGGGTTCCCCGAGGACATCTCGGAGGTCGACGTGCGCGGCGTCCCCGGCGTCGGGGAGGCCATCGCCAAGAAGATGGAGGAGTTCCTCCAGCGCGGCAGCTTCCGGCAGCTCGACGACCTGCGGGGCCGCGTGCCCGAGGGCGTGCGGCGGCTCACCCGGGTGCCCACGCTCGGCCCCAAGACGGCCATCATGCTGTTCGAGGACTACGGCATCGACTCCACGGTGGCGCTGGGCGAGGCCATCACCTCCGGCCGGCTCGACGGCGTCAAGGGCCTCGGCCCCAAGACCCTGGCCAACCTGCTCAAGGGCATCGAGCAGCTTGAGCAGTCGGGCCGCCGGGTGCACATCGGCGTCGCCATGGCGCTGGCCGAGCAGGTCATCGGCTCGCTCAAGGCCGAGCGGGTCGCGTACGCGGGGTCGCTGCGGCGGATGAAGGACACGATCGGCGACATCGACATCCTGGCGGTGGCGCCCGAGTCGATCATGGCCGACTTCCGCGCGCAGCCCTACGTCGCCGACGTGATCGCCGCGGGCGAGAAGAAGACCTCGATCCGCACCACCTCCGGCGTCCAGGTCGACCTGCGCCTGATCCCGGCCGGGTCGTGGGGCGCGGCGATGCAGTACTTCACCGGCTCCAAGGAGCACAACGTGGCCATCAGGGAGATGGCGGTGAAGAAGGGCTGGAAGCTGTCCGAGTACGGGCTGTTCGAGGGCGAGCGGGTGATCGCCGCCGAGTCCGAGGAGGACATCTACGAGGCGCTCGGCATGCAGTTCGTGCCGCCGCCCATGCGCGAGGACGGCGGCGAGGTCAAGGCGGCGCTGCGCGGCGAGCTGCCGGTGCCGGTGGAGCTGGCCGACCTCAAGGGCGACCTGCACACCCACACCGACCTCACCGACGGCATCGCCTCCCTGGAGGACATGGTGGCCGCCGGCGCCGCGCGCGGCTACTCCTACTACGCGGTCACCGACCACGCGCCCGACCTGGCCATGCAGCGCATGACCCTGGACAAGGCGCTGGAGCAGCGCGGGCGGGTGGCCGAGCTGCAGAAGAAGTATCCGCACATGCGCATCCTGCACGGGTCGGAGCTCAACATCGCGCCCGACGGGTCGGTCGACTGGCCGGGCGAGGTGCTGCGCGAGTTCGACGTGTGCGTGGCCTCGGTCCACTCGCACTTCGGCATGTCCCGGGAGGAGATGACCCGCCGGTTCATCGCCGCCTGCGAGAACCCGTACGTGGACATCATCGGCCATCCGACCACCCGGAAGATCGGCAAGCGCCCGCCGGTCGACGCCGACTGGGACGCCGTCTTCCGCGCGGCCGCCCGTACGGGCACCGCGATGGAGATCGACTCCTATCCCGACCGCTCCGACCTGCCGTCCGACCTGGTGCGGCTGGCCAAGCACCACGGGGTGAAGTTCTCCATCGACAGCGACTCGCACGCGATCCCCCACCTGGCCCACCAGCGGTTCGGGGTCGGGATAGCGCAGCGCGCCTGGCTGACGACCGACGACGTCATCAACACCTGGCCCCTCCCCCGCCTCCTCGCCTTCCTCGGCCGCTGACCGCCACCCGTCCCCGGCGGGGGGCCGGGCGCTGTCCGCGCTGGGGTGTGGGTCGCGTTAGGGGATGGGCGGCCCGCCTTGGGCACGCCCAGCGCGGACGGCAACCGTCCCGGCGCGGGGCCGCACGGGGTGGGTGTGGGCCCGCGATCCAGGGGCGAGCGTGCTCCAAGGTTGCGGCAAATGTACCGATTTATGGTGTTAAGTCCGGATGCTGAGAGCAGAATTCTGGTGGATGCCCGTTCCTGAAGAAGGGGCGCGACCATCTGCGGCGGATGCCCCCGTCGAGGCTCGGGTGCGGCCTGCGCTGGGTGCGGGCCGCGCCCGACCGGCGCCCCGACGCAGGGCGCGCCGATCCGCATGCCGACGTGGGCGCCACCCACCTCGACGCGGGCCGCGTCCGCCCGCGCAACGCCCGGCGAGCAGCACGCAAAGCCCCCTTTACGGACGGCGCACACAGTGGCTCTGACGGATGACGAAGCCACGGCCCCTGCGGGGCACGCACGCAGCCCCGTCCGGCACGCCGGACACATACACCCGCACACCTCCCCATGGGCAGCGCTCGCACGGCCCCTCCGGCATCCGGCGCACGCACGCCCTTCCAGCGACGTACGCACGACGTCACCCGAAAACGGCACACGCACAGCCCCACTTCCGGGACAGCGTCCGTCCCCCGGGCGGCGTCCGCGCGGCTTACCTCACGGGCGGCATGCGCCGGGACTCCTGGCATGCGGCGTACGCATAGCCCTCCGTCGGCGTGGCCATCGGCCCCTCCTGCGGACGACACACGGAAGACCTCTCTGCGTGTCAGGGGCTGCCCAATGGCGTGCACAGCACTCGGCCCGGCGAACAGGCGCCAGCGCCCGTCCTGTGAGGGCGGGCGTCAGCACCCGTCCGATGCCCGCCGACGCCAGGGCGGGTCCGATGACGGGAGCGCCAGGGGCCGCCCAATGGCCGCCGGCGCCAGGGCCCATTCGATGGCGGCGGGCACCAGGTCCCGCCCCGATGCCCACCGACGCCACGGCGGGTCCCGTGGCCGGGCAGGTCCGATGGCCGCTGACCAGGGCCCGTCCGGTGGCGGCGGGTGGCAGGGCGGGTTCGGTGGTGGTGGGGTGCGCGGGGATTCTGTTGCTTCGCTAGCTTGGACGGCGATGGAGGACAACCAGCCCCCACCCCCCGCAGCCCCGGACCCGGCCTCTGCGCCTCGGCCCGCCGACTCCGCCGGGCCACCGCGCGATCCGGCTGGCCCTACCGCCACCGCCGGTTGTTTCAGCAACGATCCCGCCACTAAGTTGCCTGCCGATCCCACTCCCACCGAGACGCCGGTCGGCCCTAACGCTGCCGGGGCGTCCGTCGATCCCACCACTGCCGGGTCGCCTGCCACTCTCACCGCCGCCGGGGCGCCGGTCGGCCCCACCGGCGCCACGTCGCCTGCCGATCCCACCACCGCCGGGTCGCCGGTCGGTCCCACCGAGGCCACGTCGCCGGTCGGTCCCACCGAGGCCGCGTCGCCGGTGGGTCCCGTCGGGGCGCCCGCTTCGCGCTCAACGACGGGGCGTCGGGCGCGGCGCGTGTGGAAGGTCGTCGTGGTCGCGCTGGCCGGGCTGGTGATCGCCGCCGTCGGCGGGGTGGCGCTGGCCTACCCTTCGCTGGCCGCCACCACCTGCCCCGGCTGCTACGGCCTGACCGAGCTGAGCCCGGGAGTGTACGTCGAGGACGGCCTGACCCCCGCCCAGCGTGAGCGCGTTCGCGAGGTGGCCGACCAGGCCGCCCGCCGGGTCACCGCTTTCTACGGCGGCCGCCTGAGCTCCCCCGGCCTGCTGGTCTGCCTCACCGAGGCGTGCTACCGGCGCATCGGCGGCGGCCAGGAGCGCGGCGTCGCGGTGCTCAACCGGTCGGTCATGCTCTCGCCGCGCGGCCTCGACCCGGTGATCGCCTCCCATGAGATGTCCCACGTCGAGCTGCACGCCAGGCTGGCCTCCTCCGCCGAGGTGCCGCAGTGGTTCGACGAGGGGCTCGCGGTGGTGGTCTCCGGCGACCCGCGCTACCTGGCCCCCGAGCCCGCGCCCAACCACCACCCGGCCCCGGCGTCCACGCCTGACCGCCACCCGACCCCCGAGCCCACACAACAGGACCGCCACCCGACCCCCGACTCCACGCAGGACCGCCCTCCGCCCCCCGGCTCAGTGCAGGACCGTTGTCTGGTGGCGCCGTCCGGGCCGTTGCCGGTGACGTTGGAGGAGTGGCTGCGCACGGCGAGCGCCGACCCCGCCACGTACGCCAAATCGGCCTGCCAGGTGAGCCGCTGGCTGGACGGGAACGGCGGCCGTGCCGGCCTGCTCGCCCTGGTGGCCAGGTTGAACGCCGGCGAGCCCTTCTCCGCACTCGTCCGGACGCGCTGACGAACCACCCCGAAAGGCACGGTTGCCGCACCCGTGCCGCTGGGTAGGTCTTCGTACGGCTGGAACGGTCCCAGGATCGGGACAGCATTCGGCAAGCACGCGCACGCGGAGACAGCGCGAGGAGATTAAATGGTTTCCAGGTAGGAAATACGTCTTGCGAGAGGTGGCTCCCATGAAGCAAGTCGCGGCGACGATCGTCAAACCGCTGCCCGACCACCTGTTCCGGGTCCACGACGGGAACGCGGAGATGCGGTGGGAGGCGATGTCCGGGGTCGGCTACCACACGCCGAACGACCGCTTCTTCGTCAGGAACCACACCTCCACCCCGCTGATCGACGCCGCCGGCTGGCAGCTCCACCTGCACGGCGCCGGGCTGCGCGGGCCGCGCGCCTTCACCTACGACGAGCTGCTGTCGATGCCCTCGCGCACCCACGACGTGGCCATCGAGTGCGCCGGCAACGGCCGCGCGTTCTACGGCACCCAGCAGGGCGACCCCGCGCCCGGCACCCAGTGGGGCCTGGGGGCCGTCGGCGTGGCGCGGTGGCGCGGCGTGCCGCTGCGCCACCTGCTCGCCGAGGCGGGCCTGCGTCCCGAGGCCGTGGACGTGCTGCCCACCGGCCTCGACGCGCCCTTCGAGGACCACGGCCACGTCCGCCGCCCGCTGCCCGTCGCCAAGGCGGTGCGCGACGTGCTCGTGGCGTACGAGATGAACGGCCGGCCGCTGCCGCCCGACCACGGGTTCCCGGCCCGGCTGGTGGTGCCGGGGTGGGTGGGGATCGCCTCCATCAAGTGGCTGGGGGACATCGAGGTGTCGACCGCCAAGCTGTTCACGCCGTGGAACACCGTCTTCTACCGGGACGTCGCGGCGCAGCCCGTGAAGAGCGCCTTCGAGCTGCCCTGGGACGCCCGGCTGCCGATCCGCGGCCCGCACGCCTGGCGCGGCCGTCCGGGGCCGCACGTGCTGCGCGGCCGGTCGTGGTCGGGGCGCGGGCGGATCGTCGCGGTCGAGGTCAGCTTCGACGGCGGGCAGTCCTGGCACCCGGCCGAGCACCACGGCCCGCACCTGGTCGGGGCGTGGTTGCCGTGGCATGTCCAGTGGGCGCCGAAGCACACCGGGCCCGCCGTGCTGATGGCCAGGGCCACCGACGAGACGGGCGCCACCCAGCCGCTGCGCACGCCCAAGCACCCCTTCGGCTACTCCTTCGACGCGGTCGTGCGGCATCCGGTGCAGGTGGTCAACGGATAGGTAAGTGTCACGAACACGGCTGAGCTGGCCGTTCATCAGAAGGTGGTTCGGAGGTGTGCATTTCATCTGAAAGACTCTCGCGGAAACGTTACGGAAATGACACCGTGCGAGGCTTTCGCACAAGACGAAGCAGTCATCGAAGCTTTCGTCGAAGAACGCAACGGAGAAGGGAGAGCAGATGCGCCAGCTGACCCCGTTGGACGCCCAGTTCCTCCATGTCGAGTCCGAGACCACCGCGGCGCACGTCGCCGGGCTGGCGGTCCTCGACCCGGCCGGCGGCGCGGTGGACCGGGACGCGCTGGCCGAGCTGCTGCTGGACCGCGTCCACCTCTCCCCCGCGCTCAGCCTGCGCCTGGTCGAGGTGCCGTTCGGGCTCGACCGTCCCTACTGGTGCGCCGACCCGGACTTCGACCTGGCCAACCACCTGTTCGAGACGACGCTGCCGGCGCCCGGCGACGACGCCGCGCTGGCCGGGGCGGTGGCCGCGATCCACGAGCGCCGGCTCGACCGGTCGCGTCCGCTGTGGGAGATGCACCTGATCAAGGGGCTGGCGGGCGGCCGGGTCGCGGTCTACACGAAGGTGCACCACGCGGCCATCGACGGCGTGTCGGGCGCGGAGACCCTGGCGACCCTGCTCGACCTGACGCCGGAGGGCGTCCGGGACCGCGGGCCGCGCCCGGCGCCGCCGCGGCAGGACCCGCCGGGCCTGATGGAGATGCTGGCCGGGGCCGCCGTGCGCTCGCTCACCCATCCGGTGCGCGCCGCCCGCTCGGTGGTCAGGGCCGCGGGCGACCTCGACGCGATCCCGCTGGCCGGCGCGCTGCCCGGCGCGCAGGCGATCGCCAGGGCCGCCCGGCTGGTGACCGGCGACCAGAAACAGCGCCCCGAGCTGCCGGGGCTGACCGCGCCGCGCACGCCGTTCAACGGGCCGATCAGCGCGCGGCGCGAGCTGTCGTTCGGGTCGGTGCCGCTGAAGGAGGTCAAGAAGGTCGCCAAGGCCAACGGCATCAGCGTCAACGACGTGGTGATGGCACTGTGCACCTCGGCGCTGCGGTCATGGCTGGACGAACGGGACGCGCTGCCCGCCGAGCCGCTGGTGGTGGCCGTGCCGGTGTCGGTGCGTACGGGCGGGGCCACGGACGTGGTCGGGAACCAGATCTCGGCCATGGTGGCGCCGATGCCGACGAACGTCCCCGACGCCGGGGAACGGCTGCGGGCGGTCGGCGAGACCATGAGCAGGGCCAAGCGGCGCTTCGCCCTGGCGCCGGCGAGCTGGCTCGGCGAGCTGTGCTCGCTGCTGCCCGCGCCGGTCACCAGCCTGGCCACCCCGGCGATCTTCCGGCTGGCCGGGACGGCGTTCCCGCCGATCAACCTGATCATCAGCAACGTGCCTGGCCCGCAGTTCCCGCTCTACATGTGCGGCGGCCGGGTGCTGGCCTACTATCCGCTGTCGGTGCTGACCGACCTGTCCGGCGGCGTGAACATCACCTGCTTCTCCTACGACGGCATGCTCGACTTCGGCATCGTGGCCTGCCCCGAGCGCGTGGACGACGTGTGGGGCCTGCTCGCCCACCTGCGCGACGCCCTCGACGAGTTGCTAGCCGAGGGCGTGGGCGATGAGTTCGGCGACGGCGTCGGGGTCGATCTGGTGACCGGTTAGCTGGCAGAGGTTCTCCTGGTAGAGCAGCACGGCGGCGAACGTCGCCGCGGCCACCTCCAGGCGGGCCGCGTCGCCGCGTGTGCCGGGCAGGGCCAGCTCCAGGGCGAACCTGGCCCTGCTGATCAGCTCGCCGTTGAGCCTGCCGAGCCGCTCCTTGACCGAGCCGTGCGTGTCGGCCTCGCGGAACAGGATGCGCCGCATCGCCGGTGAGGCCCGCAGCGGCAGCCCGCGCGCCAGCCGGGCCAGCGTGCCGGCCGGGTCGCCGGGCACGGCGTCGACCTCGCGGCCCTCCTCGACCAGGGTGCGCTCGTCGACGAGCGCGACGAGCACGTCGATCTTCCGCGGGAAGTAGTGGAAGATCAGGCCCTTGGGGACTCTCGCGAGCCGGGCGATCACCGCGGTCGGCGTGGCCTCGTAGCCGCTGCCCGCGAACAGTTCCTCGGCCGCGTCCAGGATGCGCGTGCGCGCGTCACCGATCGACACAGCTCGCACCCTAGCGTCACCTGCGACTTCATCGCCATCCCGCCGGGGCGAGAGCCTGCTGCCCTTCCGCCGGGATGTAGACTTGAGACGTAAATGTCTCATATTTGACGGAGTTGTCTCATGGTGGTGAGCCGGGAGCAGATCATGACCGCGGCGATCCAGCACCTCAACGAGCATCCGGCCGCCTCGATGGCCCAGCTCGCCGAGGCGGTGGGGATCAGCAGGGCCACGCTCCACCGGCAGTTCAGCAGCCGCGAGGAGCTGATGACGGCGCTCGGTCACCGCGCGCACGACCGGTGGCACGACCTCCAGGCGCGCGCGGACGTGGTGGCCGCCGCCGCCTCCGACGACCCCGGCGAGCTCCGCCGGGCCCTGGAGATCCTGCTGGAGGGGTGGATCGAGATGGCCGACGAGTACGGCTTCGGCCTCACCGACTACGCGATGGCCGTGCACCCGGAGCTGCTGCGCCGCGCGGACGAGCTGGAGGAGCGCGAGATCGCGCTCTTCGCCGCCGCCCAGCGGGCCGGCCTGCTGCGCGCCGACCTGCCCGCCCGCTGGATCAGCAACACGGTCTACGGCCTGCTCGTGGCCGTCCGGGAGAGCCTGCGCCGCGGCGACGTCGCCCGCCGGGACGTCGCCAGGCTGCTGCGGGAGACGTTCCTGACCGGCGCGGGCGCCGGGGGGTGGTCGTGATGACGGTCACCGGCATCTCGGCGCGCCGCCGGTGGGCGGGCCTGGCCGTGCTGTCGGCCAGCGTGCTGCTCGTGGTCATGGACATGACCGTGCTCAACGTCGCCCTGCCCGCGATCACCGAGGACCTGCGGCCGACCTCGGTCGAGCTGCTGTGGATGGTGGACGCCTACTCGCTGGTGCTGTCCGGGCTGCTGGTCACGGCCAGCGCGCTCGGCGACCGGTGGGGGCGCAAGCGCATGCTGCTGGCCGGGTTCGCGGTGTTCGGGGTGGCCTCGACGGCGGTGCTGCTGGCCGACTCGGCCGCCGAGGTGATCGCCGTACGGGCGCTGCTCGGCGTGGGCGGCGCGATGATCATGCCGTCCACGTTGTCGATGATCCGGAACCTGTTCACCGATCCGGGCGAGCGGGCCAGGGCGCTCGGCGTCTGGTCGGCGATGGCGGCGATGGGCGCGGCGCTCGGCCCGATCCTGGGCGGGTTCCTGCTGGAGCACTTCTCCTGGCAGTCGGCGTTCCTGGTGAACGTGCCCGTCATGGCGGCGGCCGTCGTCGCCGGGCTGCTCCTGCTGCCCGAGACGCGCAACCCCAGGCCGGGCCGGTGGGACGCGCTGGGGACCGTCCTGTCGATGGCGGGCATGGCCGCGCTGCTGTACGCGGTCAAGACGTTCGGCAAGGACGGCCTGACCTCGCCCGCCGCCCTGGCCGCCACCGTCGTCGCGGCGGTGGCGCTGGGCTGGTTCGTGGTGCGGTGCGCGCGCCGGCCCGATCCGCTGCTGGAGATCAGGCTGTTCCGCAGCGCGCCGTTCTCGGCGGGCGTGGTGACGGCGCTGACCACGTCGATCGCGATGGCCGCCGTGCTGCTGCTGCTCGCGCAGTGGATGCAGCTCGTCCAGGGGTACGCGCCGCTGGAGACGGGCGTGCGGCTGCTGCCGGCCGCGCTGGCCGCGCTGATCGCCTCGCCGCTCGCGCCGGTCCTGGCCGAACGCGTCGGCGCCCGGGTGGTGCTGACGGGCGGGCTCGCGGTGACGGGGCTGGGGTTCCTGCTGGTGTGCCTGGCGCCGCAGCCGCTGGGCTACTGGCCGGTCGCCGCCGCGCTGGCGCTGATCGGCGCGGGCAACGGCGCGCTGGCCATCGCCTCCGCGGTGATCATGGCCGGTTCGCCGCCGGAGAAGTCGGGCAGCGCGGCGGCCATCGAGGAGACCAGCTACGAGGTGGGCGCGGCGCTCGGCGTGGCCGTGCTGGGCAGCGTGGCGGCCGCGGTCTATCGCAACGCGCTGGACTACGCGGGCCCCGGCGCGGAGGCGGCGCGCGAGTCGCTGGGCGGCGCGCTCGACGTGGCCGCCGAGGCCGGGGCGCAGGCCGCGCGGCTGGTGGAGACGGCCAGGGCGGCCTTCACCGACTCGCTGGCGCTGACGTCGGGGGCGGGGGCGGCGCTGATGCTGGCCGGGGCGCTGGTGGTGTGGCTGCTCACCCCGCGCGACCTCGACCTGGCCTCCGTGGAGCACTGACCGCACGTCTCCCACCAGGCACGGACGTGACCGGGGCGCCGTCCGTGCCTGTTCGCGGGGGGCACGGATAATGGCCGCATGAGATCAATAGGCACGACGGACCTGTCCGTTTTCCCGATATCGCTCGGCACCAACGTCTTCGGCTGGACCGCGGACAAGGAGACCTCGTTCGCGGTGCTCGACGCCTATGTCGAGGGCGGCGGCAACTTCATCGACACGGCCGACGTCTACCCCCACTGGGTGACCGGCGAGTCCACGTCCGAGCTGATCATCGGCGAGTGGATGGCCGACCGCGGGAACCGGGACTCGGTGGTAGTGGCCACCAAGGTCGGCATGCTGGAGGGGCTCGAAGGGCTGGCCCCCGCCACGATCCGGACGGCCGTCGAGGACTCGCTGCGCCGCCTGCGCACCGACTACATCGACCTGTACTGGGCGCACGTGGACGACCGCGACACGCCCCTGGTGGAGTCGCTGGCCGCCTTCGACGCCCTGGTCAAGGAGGGCAAGGTGCGCCAGATCGGCGCGTCCAACTACGGGCCGGCCCGGCTGGCCGAGGCCCTGCGGATCTCCCGGGACGAGGGGCTGGCCGCCTACGTCGCGCTCCAGCAGCCCTACAACCTGGTCGACCGGGGCTACGAGGGCGAGCTGCGGGACGTGGTGGCCGCGGCCGGCCTGTCGAGCACGCCGTACTTCGGGCTGGCCCGCGGTTTCCTGACCGGCAAGTACCAGCCGGGCGTCACGGTCGACAGCCCGCGGGCCGGGAAGGCGGCCGAGTACCTGGACACCGAGCACGGGCGCAGGACGCTCGAAGGGCTGCTGAAGGTGGCGGCAGAGCGCGGCGCCGAGCCCGCCTCCGTGGCGCTGGCCTGGCTGGCCGCCCAGCCCACGGTCACCGCGCCGATCGCCAGCGCGCGCGACCCCCGCCAGCTCAAGCCGCTGCTGGCGGCGGCGGAGCTGGAGCTGAGCGAGGAGGAGCTGGCCCTCCTCGACGAGGCCTCCCGCCCCTGACGCCACGGACCAGCGTGGCGGGCGGCCCCGGGCCGGCAGGTCAGTGCATGCGGCCGGCCAGGGAGAGGCAGAGCTCCTTGAGCTCGGCGGCGGCCGGCAGGCATTCGTCCAGCACGTCCAGCGCCGCGGTCAGGTGCCGGGCGGCCAGCCGGTCGGCGGCGTCCCGGCCGCCCGCCTCCTCGATCAGGCAGGCGGTCAGGGTCAGGGCCGCGTCGTCGGTCTCGCCGGCGAGCGCGTCGGCCAGGCGGCCGGCGGCGGGCTCCCCCGAGGCCAGCGCGGCCAGGATCGGGACGGTCTTCTTGCGCGATCGCAGGTCACTGTGCACCGGCTTGCCGGTGACCTGCGGATCCCCCCAGATCCCCAGCACGTCGTCGGTGATCTGGAAGGCCACGCCGAGCTCCACCCCCATGGCCCACATGCGCTCGGACAGCTCGGGCCGGCCCCCCAGCGCGACCCCCGTCGCGGCGGCCGCCCCCAGCAGCGCGCCGGTCTTGCCCGCCGCCATCTCGGTGTACTCGGCCATGCTCACCTCGCCGGGCCCGCGCCAGGGACGGCTCTCGAACGCCATGTCGGCCGTCTGGCCGTGGACCAGCTCGACGAGGGCTCGCGACAGGTAGCCCATCGCCTCCGGACGGTCGGCGAGCCGGGCCACGGCCAGGGCCAGCAGCGCGTCCCCTGCCAGGAGGGCCGGCCCCACCCCGTACGCCTTCCACAGGGCGTCCCGGTGCCTGCGTCTTTCGTCCTGGTCGATGATGTCGTCGTGCACGAGGGAGAAGGCGTGCACCAGCTCGACCGCGACGGCCCCCGGCAGCGCGGACTCGGCGGTGCCGCCGGCGGCCTCGGCGCTGAGGAGGGCGATGGCCGGTCGCACGCTCTTGCCGCCCGCACCCTCGTACGGGCGCCCCGCGGCGTCCGACCAGCCCAGGGTGTAGGAGACCATGTCGGCTCCGCGCGGGTGGAGGCGGGAGACGGCGGCGCGCATGGCGGGCTCCACCAGGCGGCGGCAGCGCGCGATCACGTCGGTGTCCGGCAGGGACGGTCCGGTGCGGCTGAGGTTCACAAGAGGTTCCTGTCCGACTTCGATCTTGAATGTCTATGTACGGCCATGTGATACTCCAGCCTGAGTTTAACTTTCGTCATTAAATGTCCGTTATGTAAGACGGGCGCAGAGGAGACACGCCCGTGGCGGACAATGCCACTGCCCCCAGGACTGTCCCTTTCCTCGGCAGGCTCAGCAGACACCACCGTGTCCCGGTGCACGCGCTGGAAGAGGCCGGCGCCGAGGCCGACGGCCGGGTCGTGCGGCTCGACATGGGGCCCTTCCGTCCCTACCTCGTTACCCACCCCGACCACGTCGAGCACGTGCTCACGGTCCGCCAGCCCAACTACGTGCGCGCGGGCATGTTCTGGGACCCGCTCGCGCCCCTGCTCGGCGAGAGCATCCTGTCCGACGGCGAGACCTGGGCCGACAGCCGCCGGATCCTCCAGCCGCTGTTCACCGCCCGGCACGTCAACGCCATGGCGGAGAACATGGCCCGGATCATGGACGAGCTGATCGAGACGACCGTCGTCCCCGGGCGGCCGTTCGACGTGACCGAAGGCATGGGGGCCCTGGTGCACCCGGTGATCGTGCGGCTGTTCTTCGGGGCGAAGATCTCCATGGCGGACATCGACCGGCTGGCGCCGGCCTATGACGTCGCCGTCACCGCCAAGGCGCTGCGCCTGGTGCTGCCGTTCGTGCCGCACCGGGTGCCGCTGCCGGGCGACCGGGCGTTCAGGCGAGCGATCAGGACCATCGACGAGGTCGTCTACCCCTGCATCGCGCGGGCCCGCCACGAGGAGGGCGACGACGTGATCTCGCGCCTGGTCAGAGCGAGGGCGGACGACGGCGACCGGCGCATCAGGGACGACCTCGTCGCCATGCACGGCGCCTCCACCGAGACCACGTCCACCGCGATGTCCTGGGTCTGGCCGACGCTCCAGGCGCATCCGGAGATCGCTGCGAAGGTGTACGAAGAGGTGGACCGCGTGGTGGGCGACGAGCCGGTCGGCATCGCCCACCTGCCGCACCTGCGGTACCTGAAGATGTTCGTCAGCGAGCTGCTGCGGGTCTACCCGCCCGGCTGGCTCCTGCCCCGCAGGACCGTCGAGGCCGACGTGGTGGGCGGGGTCGGCGTCGAGGCCGGCTCCACTGTGATCCTCAGCCCCTACCTGACGCACCGGCTGCCGGAGTTCTGGGACCGCCCCGCCGCGTTCGACCCCGGACGCTTCGCCCCCGGCGGGGACGCGCGGCGGCACCGCTACGCCTACTGGCCCTTCGCCGCCGGGCCGCACGTGTGCCTGGGACAGCACCTGTTCGCGTTGAAGGCGCCGCTGCTCATCGCCGGCATCCTGCGCAGGTACCGCCCCCACGTGCACCTGGACCGGCCGATCGTGCCGCGCCTGGCCTCCACGCTGCGCCCGCCGCACGGATTGACCATGACATTGGAGAAGCGACGGTGAACCCCTTCGACATCGGCCGCACCTGCGCGCTGGCCGTGGCCGGCGGCCGGGAACTGGCCGCGCACGCCGCGCGCTTCGGCGACCTGTTCCCCGCCGGCGCCTTCGACGCCGGGCTGCACCTGTCCCTGGGCCTCGCCGGCGCCTTCGGCTCGCCCTCGGCGACCGCCGCCGAGCTGCGGGCCGTCAACCGGGCCTCGCTGCTGGTGTTCGCGGTGGACCGGCTGATCGACCACGAGGCCGGCACGCGCGAGGAGGTCGCGGCGCTGGTCGGCGACTGCCTGTCGGAGTTCCCCGCCGGGCCGGCCGGCGCGTTCGCCGCCGACCTGCGGGCGGAGCTGGGCACCACGCCGGAGCTCGCGTCGGCCTGGCGTGACCGGCTCGCGCGCATGCTCACGGCCATGGCCCGCGAATGGGAGTGGAGCCGCGCGGACGAGCCGCCCGCCGTCGAGGAGTACCTGGCCAACGCCGACAGCTGCGGCGCCTCCTTCGTGGCCGTCTCGCACTGGATCGCCACCGGCCAGGTGGGCGCGCCGGGTGACCTGGAGGTCCTGCGCCCGGCGGGCGAGGCGGTGCAGCGCTACCTGCGGCTGCTCAACGACCTGGCCACGCACCACCGGGAACGGGCGTACGGCGACCTCAACGCGTTCGCCCTCGGCCTGACCCACGACGAGGTGACCGAGCGGATGGCCGTGCTGGCCCGCGAGGCGCACGCGCTGATCGAACCGCTGCGCGGCGACCATCCGCGCCCGGCCGGCTACCTGGCATGGCAGATCGACTACAGCGCGGGCTTCTACGGCCTGTCCGACTTCTGGGCGACGACGTGAACCTCTCCGAACAGGCCTGTCTCCTGGTCAACGAGCTGATGGCCAAGCCGTGGGGCCAGGTGTCGCCGTCGGTCTACGAGACCGGCCGCCTGGTCACGCTCGCCCCCGGCCTGGCCGGGCACCGGGAGCGGGTGGCATACCTGCTGGCCGAGCAGCACGGCGACGGCGCCTGGGGCGCCCCGGACGGCTACGGGCTGGTGCCCACGCTGAGCGCCACGGAGGCCCTGCTCACGGCGATCGCGCGCGGCGACGGCGACGACGGCGTCCTGCTCCCGGCCGCCGAGGCCGGGCTGGAGGCGTTGCGTCCCATGCTGGCCGCGGCGTCGGAGCCGCCGGACACGCCGGCCATCGACCTGATCGTCCCCGCCCTCGTCGAGCTGGTGAACCGCCACCGCCCGGAGGGCTCCCCGCTGCCGCTGCCTCCCACCATGGACACCACCCGGCTCACCAAGGTCAGGCGGCTGCTGGCGTCCGGCGCCGAGCCGCCGCAGAAGGTCCAGCACGTGCTGGAGGTCGTCGGGGTGACGGGGGCGATACGGCCGGCGCCGATCGGCACCGTCGGCGCCTCGCCCGCGGCCACCGCCGCCTGGCTGTCGGCCCGGCCCGATGCCGAGGCCGCGGGCCCGGCCCGCCACCACCTGCGGGCCGTCGCCGGACGGTACGGCGGCCCGGTGCCGGTGGGGCTGCCGATCACCGTCTTCGAGCGGGCCTGGGTGCTGAGCTGGCTGCTCAGGGCGGGCGTCCCCGTGGACGTGCCGCCGGAGATGACGGCCGACCTGTGGGCCACGATCGGGCCCGCGGGCACCCCCGCCGGGGCCGGTCTGCCCGCCGACGCCGACACCACCAGCGTGGCGCTCTACGCCCTGGCCCTGCTCGGGGTCCCGTACGAGCCCGCGTCGCTGGCGGCGTTCGACACCGGCGCGCACTTCTGCACCTGGCAGGGGGAGGACGGCACGTCCGTCAGCGTCAACGCCCACGTGCTGGACGCGCTGGGCCAGTACGCGCGGGTCAGGCCGGCGGCCGGGGAGGCGTACCGGCCACGAATCGAGCGGGTGGCGAGGTGGCTGGCCGAGCGGCAGCGGCCCGACGGGAGCTGGAGCGACAGGTGGCACGCCTCCCCGTACTACGCCACGTTGAGCTGCATGCTGGCGCTCGGCGAGTTCGGCGGCGCCCGGTACGCCGGGGCCGTGCGCAAGGGCCGGGAGTGGATTCTGTCCACGCAGCGGGCCGACGGATCCTGGGGCCGGTGGGCGGGCCGGCCGGAGGAGACGGCGTACGGGATGCAGGCCCTCCTGCTGGCCGGCCCCGAGCCGGACGAACGGTGCCGAGGGGCGGCGCGGCGCGGTTATGAGTACCTGAATCGGACAGCCAATTTAACCGACTATCCACCGTTGTGGCATGACAAGGAGCTTTACTCGCCGACAGCCATCGTGCGAGCAGCGGTCATCGCCGCTCAGCATGTCACGATATGTAGCACCGAAGGAAATTCCAGGTACGAAAATAGGACATAATACCCTTTACGGTGCTCTAGCGTGTTGAGGCAGTATTCTCGCGTTGCTAAGGTGATCCGAGTGCCGGATTACTGGAGTGCCCCATTCTCCGCCTTGACATGGCCTGCTGACCCCGCGGTCTTTTCTTCCGGAGGGCTTCATGCGCTTCCGTAATGCCAGTGTCCGGGCCAAAGTCACGGCGCTTATCGTGTCGCTCACACTGTTGTGGGTGTTCGCGGCCTGGGTCACGGTGCGCGAAGGCGTCAACCTGCTCGGGGCCGCGACGGTCGACAGCAGGATCGTCGAGCCGAGCGAGCCGCTGCTGGTGGAGCTCCAGCGCGAGCGCCGGCTGACCGTCGCCCACCTCGGCACCGGATCCCGCGTCGTGGACAAGGGCATGCGCGACCAGCGAGCCAGGACCGACTCCCTGCGCGCCGAGTTCACCTCCATGGCCCAGGGCGACGTCGTCGACCTCGCCGCCGAGGACTCGCTCGTCGAGCGCATCGCCGCGGTCAACGCCGAGCTGGACAAGCTCGTGGCCGCGCGCAAGGCGATCGACGCCGGCGAGACGGAGCCGTCCCGGGCGACGCAGCAGTACAACGACACGATCGACGCGATGTACCGCATGTACGACTCCGTGGCCGCCTTCGACGACAAGGACATCGCCGCGGACGGCCGCGCGCTGTCGGACCTGCACCGCTCCCGGGAGTACCTGGCCCGCGAGGACTCGCTGCTGTCCGGGGTGTTCGCCAGGCGCGGGTTCACCGCCGACGACCACGCCGAGTTCCTCAGGATGTCGGCCGTCTTCCACTACACGCTGACCGACGCGCTGAACCGGCTGCCCGACGAGGACCGGGCCACCTTCGACGCCTGGCTGAAGAGCGAGCCCGCCGTCCGGCTGCAGACCATGGAGGCGCAGCTCGTCCGGTACGAACCGGGGACGGGCCCGCTTCCGGTGAGCGGCGAGAGCTGGCGCGTGGCGGCCGACGCGACGCTCTCCGGCATGCACGCGCAGGTGGTCGCGGGCGGTGACCGGCTGTTCGACCGGATCGTCCCCGTCGCCATCGGCGTCGTCATCCGGCTCCTCCTGGCCGGCGGCCTCGGCCTGATCGCCGTCGTCGCCTCGATCATCCTGTCCATCACCACCACCAGGCAGCTGCTCGCCCAGCTGCAGAAGCTGCGCGACGCCGCGCACGAGCTGTCCGACGAGCGCCTGCCCGGCATCGTCGAGCGCATCGGCCACGGCGAGGAGGTGGACGTCGCCAAGGAGGCGCCCGCGCTGGAGTTCGGCGACGACGAGATCGGCCAGGTGGGCCAGGCGTTCAACACCATGCAGCGCACCGCCGTCAGCGTCGCGGCCGAGCAGGCCGAGCTGCGCCGCAGCATCCGCGACATCCTGCTCAGCCTCGCCCGCCGCACCCAGGGCCTGGTGCACCGGCAGCTCACCGTCCTCGACGTGATGGAGCGCCGGGAGACCGACCCCGAGGAGCTGAAGGAGCTCTTCCGCCTGGACCACCTGGCCATCCGGATGCGGCGCAACGCCGAGAACCTGATCGTCCTGTCCGGTTCGTCGCCCGCCCGTACGTGGCGGCGGGCCGTCCCCATGGTGGACGTGGTGCGCGGCGCGCTGGCCGAGGTCGAGGACTACACCAGGGTCACGCTCATGCCGATGGGCGAGGTCGTGCTCGTCGGCCGGGCCGTCGGTGACGTCATCCACCTGCTGGCCGAGCTGATCGAGAACGCCGTGTCGTTCTCGCCGCCGTACACGAACGTCCAGGTCAGCGGCCAGCTCGTGGCCAACGGGTACGTCATCGAGATCGAGGACCGCGGGCTCGGCATGAAGCCCGAGGACCTCGACGCGGCCAACGAGCGCATCGCCGACCCGCCCGAGTTCCGCATCTCCGGCACCGCCCGGCTGGGGCTCTACGTGGTCAGCCAGCTCGCCCGGCGGCACGACATCCAGGTCGTGCTGAAGCCCTCCCCGTACGGGGGGACCACGGTCGTGGTGCTGCTGCCGCAGGAGCTCGTCGAGCTCGACCCGGCGCCGCGGCACCCGGAGGGCGACACCCGGCCGAGCCTGCCGCGCCGGACGAGCACCGGGACCACGCTGGCGACGGTCGCGCGGCCCGCCGAGAACGTCCGCACCCTGACCCCGCCGCGTCCCGCCCCCATGTCCACCCCCGCCCCCGCCCAGCTCCACGCGGTGGCCACGCCCTTCCCGGCACCAGCACCCTCGCCTTCACCTGAACCAGAACCGCCCGCCGAACCGGAGCAGCAGCCTGTGGCCGAGTTCACGCCGTCCGGCCTGCCGTTCCGAGTCCCCCAGGCCAACCTGGCGCCAGCGCTGCGGGACGACACGCCGACGCAGCCCGACTTCGAGGAGGACGATGACGAGCGCTCGCCCGAGGAGATCCGCGCCATGATGGGATCCCTGCAGTCAGGCACCCGTCTTGGCCGCACCGAGGCGGCCAGGCTGATGGAAGAGCAGCCGGGAGGCGAGGCATGACCGCCGCGGCCCGGCTCCCGACGGGAGGCCCGACATGACGCCCACCGCGGGCACCGACCTCAACTGGCTGCTCGACGACCTGATCGGCCGGATCAAGGAAGCCGAGCACGCCATCGTGCTGTCCTCCGACGGCCTGCTCATGGCCTCCTCCGCCGGTCTGCAGCGCACCGACGGGGAGCACCTGTCGGCCGTCGCCTCCGGCCTGCAGAGCCTGGCCAAGGGCGTCGCTGACCACATCGCCGCCGGCGCGGTGCGGCAGACGGTAGTGGAGTGGAAGTCGCAGTTCCTGATCGTCACGACCGCGGGCGAGCGCGCCTGCCTGGCCGTGCTGTGCGCCCAGAACGCCGACATCGGGCTGGTCGCGTACGAGATGGCGATGCTGGTGGCGAGGGTGGGCCAGTACCTCACCTCCGGCGCGCGCAACGCCGAGGCCGCCGCCAGGAGCGACCGGTGAGCACCACGGAGGAGTCCACGGACGAACACTGGATCGATCCGGAGATCATCCGGCCCTACGTCGTCACGCGCGGGCGGACCCAGCCCGCGCACGGCAAGTTCGACCTCATCTCCATGGCGCTGGCGGTGGGTCCGCCGCCGGGGCCCGACGCCGGGCTGGACCCAGAACACCTGCGCATTCTCCAGCTCTGCCGCGAACCAAAATCCGTCGCCGAGATAGCCGCGCACCTCAACCTGCCGGCCGGCACGATCCGCGTGCTGCTCGGCGACCTGTTCGACCGCGAACTCGTCTCTGCCCAGGAACCGCAATCCGAGGTGGACATGCATGACATGAAGATGTACAGGGCGGTGCTCGATGGTCTTCGCTCGCTCTGAGCGCCCGCGCCTCCCGACGGCGATCAAGATCCTGATCGCCGGCGGGTTCGGGGCGGGCAAGACGACGATGGTCGGAGCCGTGTCCGAGACCCGGCCGTTGCGCACCGAGGAGGTGCTGACCGACCGCAGCGTGGGCGTCGACGACCTGACCTCCGTGGAGGCCAAGCGCACCACCACGGTGGCCATGGACTTCGGGCGCATCACCCTGGGCACCGACTACGTCCTGTACCTGTTCGGCACCCCCGGGCAGGAACGCTTCTGGTTCGTGTGGGACGAGCTGGCCGAGGGCTCCCTGGGGGCCGTCATCCTGGCCGACACCCGCCGCCTGGCCGACTGCTTCCCCTCGGTCGACTACTTCGAGCGGCGCGGGACGCCGTTCGTGGTGGCGGTGAACTGCTTCGAGGGGTCGCCGACGTTCGAGCTGGACGAGGTGCGGCTGGCGCTGCAGCTCAACCCGTCGATCCCGATCGTGATGTGCGACGCGCGGAAGCGGGACTCCAGCCGGGAGGTGCTGATCACCCTGGTCAAGCACTCGGCCCGGCTGCGCGCGGAGCCGGTCGGCAGCTGACCCGCCCGGCGTCCGGGCCGCGCTCGCACTGAGCCGGCCCGGACGCCGGACCCCCTCATCTGCCGCCGGAGGTGGCGATGCCCCTGACGAAGTGCTTCTGGCCGAGGAAGAACAGCACGATCATCGGGATCGTGGTGAGCACGCCGGCGGCCATGACGATCTCCCAGTGCCACTCGCCGCCGAACCCGTACTGGTCGAGCAGGGCCTTCAGGCCGCGCGGGACGGTGAACGTGCCGGAGTCGCGCAGGTAGATCAGCGGCCGCATCAGGTCCGTCCAGGCCGTCTGGAACTCGAACAGCAGCGTCACCACGACGGCGGGCCGGCACAGCGGCAGCGCGATCCTGGAGAAGATCTTCCAGTTGTCCGCCCCGTCGATCCTGGCCGCCTCGAACGGCTCGCGCGGCAGCGTGAGGAAGAACTGCCGCAGCAGGAAGATGTAGAAGGCGCTGCCGAACAGGTTCTGGGCCCACAGGGGCGTGAGGCTGCCCACCATGCCCAGGGAGTTCCAGATCAGGAACACCGGGATCATGGTGACCGCTCCGGGCAGCATCATCGTGGCCAGCACGAGCCCGAACAGCGGCCCCCTGCCGGGGAAGCGGAAGTAGGCGAACCCCCAGGCCACCATGGCGCTGCTGAGCGTGACCGCGACCGCCGCGAGCACGGTGACCAGGAGCGTGTTGGCCATCCAGAGCGCGAGCGGCGCCTCCTGCCAGACCTTGATGTAGTTGTCGAAGGTGAACGTCTCGGGCAGCAGCCGGTTGTCGAACACCTCGCCGCGCGGCTTGAACGAGGCGCTCAGCAGCCACACGAACGGGTAGATGAACAGGCCGGCGAACGCGGTCAGCGCCGTGAACGCGGCGACGCGCCGCAGGCGTCTCACGGCTGTCCCCCTTCGTAGTGGACGTACCGTCTGGTCACCAGGATCTGCACGGCGGTGATCAGCATGATCACGATGAACAGCAGCCAGGCCAGCGCCGAGGCGTACCCCATGTGCAGGAACTCGAAGGCCTGCTGGAACAGGTAGATCACGTAGAACAGGGCGGCGTCGTTGCTGTAGGTCGTGTTGCCCGAGCCGAAGAAGGCCGTGTACGCCTCGGTGAAGGACTGCAGGGCGTTGATGGTGTTCACGACGAACAGGAAGAACAGCGTCGGGCTGATCAGCGGCACGGTGATGCGCAGCGTGCGGCGCCACCAGCCGGCGCCGTCCACCCGTGCGGAGTCGTGCAGCTCCTGCGGGACGCCGCGCAGGGCGGCGAGCAGGATGATCACCGACGAGCCGACGGTCCACAGGTGCATCAGCACCAGGCCCGGCTTGACCCAGTCGGGATCGGTGGTCCAGGCCGGGCCGTCGATCCCGAACAGGCCGAGCACGCCGTTGATCAGCCCGTTCTGGCCGTTGAACAGCATCAGCAGCAGGATGCCGACCGCCACCGGCGGCGTCATCTTGGGCAGGAAGTAGGCGGTCCGGAAGAGGCCGGTGGCCCGCGCCGCCGTGTTGAGCAGCAGGGCGAGCCCGAGCGAGACGACGATGTGGGCGGGCACGGACAGCGCGGTGTAGACGAAGGTGTTCCACAGCGCGAGGCCGACCTTCGGGTCGGCGAAGAGCTGCCGGTAGTTGTCGAGGCCGACGAAGTCCGGGTCGTTGATGACGTCGTAGTCGGTCAGCGACAGGTAGGCGCTGTTGACGATCGGCCAGGCGGTGAAGATCAGGAAACCGGCCAGCCAGGGGCTGATGAACAGCAGCGCCGCCCGGGTCTCGACGAAGCGCGCGGTGCGGAAGCGGGTGCGGGCCATGTCAGCCGGTGCGCTTCGTCCACCCAGCCCACGCCTTGTCGAGCGCGGCCTGGGCGTCCCGCTGGGCCCTGTCGAGCGCCTGCCGGGGCTGGTCCTGGCCGTTGAGTACCCGGTTCACCGCGCCCTGCCAGGCGTCCTTGAACTCCTTGTCGGCCGGGTTCGCCGGAAGGCTGAAGGTGTGCTCGTTGGCCTCGTAGAACGCCTTGACGCCCGAGTCCCACGGTTCGCCGCCCGAGGTGACCATCTTCCGGATCTCCTTGTCGGCCCGCACGTTGCCGGTCAGCACGCCGGTGAACGGCTTGCCCTCGCCCTTGCGCTTGTCCAGCCGGGCCTGGGCGGCGGCCGTCCAGGTGTCCACGAGGGTCATCGTCTTGGCGAAGCGGCAGGCGGCCGCGGCGTTCCCGGCCCCCTTGGGGATGGCCCAGGCGGAGCCGGACGAGTAGGCCAGCGGCTCGCCGCGCGGGGTGCGGAAGGCGTCGAAGGCCAGCGGCGCCTCGGGCGAGACGTCGTTGAGCACGTTGACGTACCACTGCTCCATGGGCATCGCCCCGAGCTCGTGCTCGGCGAACTGGTTGCCCTTGCCGAAGAAGTCGGCCGCGTCGCGCACCGCCTTGACCTTGGCGAAGCCGCCCTGGGCGGCGTAGATCCCGACGGCGAACTCCAGCGCCTCGACCACCTGCGGGCTGTTGAGCCGCGCGGTGCGGCCGTCGGGTGACAGCAGGTCGGCGCCGTTGGCCTTGGCCCACAGGGGCAGGAACTCGGGCAGCTTGCTGTCGAAGCCGATCACCCGGAGTTTGCCGCCCGGCGCCTTGACCAGCTTCTTCGCCGCCTCGGTGATCTTCGCCCAGTCGGAGCCGTTGACGTCGGCGACGGTCAGCCCGGCCTGCCTGAGCAGGCCGGCGTCGGCCATGACGATCTGGACCTGGTTGAACTCGGGGACGGCCCAGACCTCGCCGCCGAACGTCACCTGCGCCAGGGCGTTCTCGTCGTACATCGAGGTGTCGATCCCCTCGCCCTTGACGCAGGCGGTGAGCGGGACGATCGCGCCGCGGGAGGCGAAGGTGCCGATCTGGTCGCGGTTGGCGTAGACGAGGTCGGGCGGGTCGCCGGCCGCCACCGAGGACAGGAACTGCTGGATGTCGAGGTCGCCCTCGACGAGCTTGACGTCCGCCCCGCCGAGCGCGGCCTTGGCCTTGGCCAGGCGGGTGGCGCCGATCTCGTCGTCGCCGCCGAACCCCATGACCGTCAGGGTGCCCGTGAACGTGGCGGCCGGGTCGTACCGGCTCGCCTGCTGGGCGGCCGGCGGCCCCCCGCCGGTCGCCTTGGCGCACCCGGCGAGGGCCAGAGCCAGGGAGAGGGTGAGCGCCGGCCAGCGGACGATGGGGGATCTCATGGGGTTTCGCCCTCCACACTCTCAAGGCGGCGCGGGGCAGTGTGTTCGTCTGTCGGAGAACGTACCGGTGTCGCCGAAATCGTGCCGACCGCTCGCGTCACTGGGTTCTCTCCGCCGGTCAGAGGTGACGGCAGAGCCCGGGACCGCTTCCCCCGCCGGGCACGCGTAAACGGGGCCCGGCCTGTGGCAGGCCGGGCCCCGTCCGTCCGGGAGAGCGGGGGTCAGTGCTCGGTGGCCTTCTCGGCGCCGACGCCGGTCAGCGAGCGCACCTCGATCTCGGCGTACTTGGCGGCGTTGTACTCCTTGCTGAGGATCGTGCCCAGCCAGCCGAACAGGAAGCCGAGCGGGATCGAGACGATGCCCGGGTTGCTCAGCGGGAACCAGTGGAAGTCCACGCCGTGGATCAGCGCGGTCACCGCGCCGCCCGCGGGCGGCGGCGGGGCCGAGACCACCGGCGAGAAGATCACCAGGATCAGCGCCGAGCCGAGGCCGCCGTAGATGGCCGCGACCGCGCCCGCCGTGTTGAACCTCTTCCAGAACAGGCTGTAGAGGATCGCCGGCAGGTTGCCCGAGGCCGCGATGGCGAAGGCCAGGGCGACCAGGAACGCCACGTTCTGGCCCTGGGCGAGGATGCCGAGGCCGATCGCGATGGCGCCGATGACCAGCGCCGAGACGCGGGCCACCACGACCTCCTGCCGTTCGCTGGCGCCGCCGCGCTTGAAGACGTGCGCGTACAGGTCGTGGGCGAAGCTGGAGGAGGAGGCCAGGGTCAGGCCCGCGACGACGGCCAGGATCGTGGCGAAGGCCACGGCGCCGATGAGCGCGAGCAGGATCGTGCCGCCGACCTCGCCGAAGATCTGCGCGCCGATGCGCTCGGCGAGCAGCGGGGCGGCGGTGTTGGCCGCCTTGTCGGCCTTGAGGATGTCGGTCTTGCCGACGATGGCCGCCGCGCCGAAGCCGAGCACCAGGGTCAGCAGGTAGAACACGCCGATGATGCCGATGCCCCACAGGACCGACTTGCGGGCGTCCTTGGCGGTGGGGACGGTGTAGAAGCGGATGAGGATGTGCGGCAGGCCCGCCGTGCCGAGCACCAGCGCCAGGCCGAGGCTGATCAGGTCGATCTTGCCCGCGAGGCCCTGGGCGTCGGTGCCGTACTTCAGGCCCGGGATGAGGAAGTTGCCGGGGTTGGCCTTCGGGCCGCTGGTGGCGGCGGCCTGGCCGAGCAGGGACGAGAGGTTGAAGCCGAACTTGCCCAGCACCAGCAGCGTCACCAGCGCCGCGCCGGTCATCAGCAGCACGGCCTTGACGATCTGGACCCAGGTGGTGCCCTTCATGCCGCCGAACACCACGTAGACGATCATCAGAGCGCCGACGCCGATGATCGTCCAGACCTTGCCGGCCTCGCTGGTGATGCCGAGCAGCAGGCCGACCAGCGCGCCCGCGCCGACCATCTGGGCGAGCAGGTAGAAGATGCTGACCACGATCGTGGACACGCCCGCCGCCGTGCGCACCGGGCGCGGGCTCATCCGGAACGCCAGCACGTCGGCCATGGTGAACTTGCCGGAGTTCCGCATCAGCTCGGCCACCAGCAGCAACGCCACCAGCCAGGCGACCAGGAACCCGATGGAGTACAGGAACCCGTCGTAGCCGGAGACGGCGATGATGCCGGCGATGCCGAGGAAGGAGGCGGCCGACATGTAGTCGCCGCCGATCGCCAGGCCGTTCTGGACGCCGCTGAAGGACCGGCCGCCCGCGTAGTAGTCGGCGGCCGTCTTGGTCTGGCGGCTGGCCCAGAACGTGATGGCCAGGGTGCCGGCGACGAAGGTGAGGAAGAGGATCATCCCCAGCGTCGTGGAACTCACTGCGTCTTCTCCTCGACCTCGTGACGGAGCTTGTCGGCGATCGGGTCGAGCTTCTTCTCGGCGTGCCGCGCGTACGCCCACGCGATGAGGAACGTCGAGACGAACTGCAGCAACCCGAAGATCAGCCCGACGTTGATGTCGCCGAACAACTTGATGCCCATGAAGCCGCGGGCCCAGCCGGACAGCACCACGTACAGCAGGTACCACACCAGGAAGGCCACCGTCATGGGGAAGGTCCAGCGGCGGAAACGCCGCTTCAACTCCTGGAACTCACTGCTCTCCTGCACCTGTTCATAGACGGACGCGTCATGTTCTCTGGTCGTCACGAGACCTCCACTGTGATGCGGATCACGCTCAACGTAAGAGCGCAACCTACCCGTCGTGGAGAGGCGTGGGGGTGCTGTTCGGCGAGCCGCTCGCGTACCGCGATCAGTTGGGGATGGCCTGCGGTGAAAGGTCTGTTCAGCGCGATGAGCGGTCGGGTATTCGGTTCACCCCGATATCGGACGCGGCGGGCCCGGCAGGGCGCTCAGCGCCTGATCCAGGTCCTCGACGAGGGTCGCGGCGGGCTCCAGGCCGACCGACAGGCGGGCCAGGCCGACGGGGATGCCCATGGTGGCCCGTACGCTCTCCTCGACGGTCAGGGCGGGGGCGTTGACCAGGCTCTCGAAGCCACCCCAGGACACCCCGATCCTGAAATGTCGCAATTTATCGAGGAAAAGTGCGGCCTGTTGGCGATCGTCCGTGGCGAGTTCGATGCTGAACAGGCTGGAGAAGCCGGACATCTGCCGCAACGCGATCGCATGCCCCGGATGCGAGGGCAACCCCGGATGGTTCACCGCCCGTACGGCGGGATGCCCCTCCAGGAACGCCGCCACCGCGAGCCCCCGCTCCTGGTGGGCGGCCATGCGCACGGGCAGCGTGCGCAGCCCCTTGATCACCTTGGCCGCGTCGTGCGGCGACATGGCCGCGCCGTAAAGCTGGTACTCCGTCAGCGCCAGCGGCCGGATCAGCCGGGCCGGCCCGACCACCACGCCGCCGACCAGGTCGCTGTGCCCGCCGACGTACTTCGACAGCGAGTGCACGACCAGGTCCACGCCCAGCGTCAGCGGTTTCTGGAACAGCGGCGTGGACCAGGTGTTGTCCATGACCGTGACGAGCCCGCGCCCGCGCGCCCAGGCCGCGACCTCGGCGATGTCCACGATCGCGTACGCCATGTAGGAGGGCGACTCGAAGTAGAGTAGGCGGGTACTCGCCCTGATAGCGCTGTCACATCCCGCGAGGTCGTCGACGTGCGTATGCGTGACGCCGTACTTCTCCAGGTAGCGCAGGAACTGCGTGGTCGGCCCGTACACCGCGCCGAGCACCAGCACGTGGTCACCGGCGGAGACGAGCGAGGAGATCGTCGCCGAGATGGCGCCCATCCCCGAGCCGAAGCACTTGGCCCGCTCACCGCGCTCCAGCGCGGCCAGCTTGCGCTGCGCCACGTCGACGGTCGGGTTGGTGCCGCGGCCGTAGACGTACCGCTCGTCCTCGTCCCGGATCGCGGCGCCCAGCTCGGCCGCCGTCCCGAAGGTGAACAACGAGTTCTCGAACACCGGCGGGTTCACCGCGCCCAGCGTCCACGGCTCGTCCTCGCCCAACCGGCCGCAGATCCACTCATCCTCCATGGGGGCAGACTATGACAACGCGTAAGCCCACCATGGCGGACGTCGCCCGGCACGCGGGCGTCAGCCTGAAGACGGTGTCCCGCGTGGTCAACCAGGAGCCGCACGTCCGGGCCTCGCTGCAGCAGCGGGTGCACGACTCGATCAGCGCGCTCGGCTTCCGCCGCAACGAGGCCGCCGCCCGGCTGGCCCGCGGCGCGAGCATGCTCACGCTCGGCCTGGTGATGGAGAACATCTCCAACGAGTTCTACGCCCGTCTCGCCGCCGCGGTGGAGGCGGCGGCGGCCGAGCACGAGGCGCTGGTGGTGTTCGGTTCGTACGAGGAGCGTCCGGACAAGGAGCGCATGCTGATCGAGTCGATGCACGCGCGGGGCGTGGACGCGCTGATCGTCGTGCCCTCGCCGGCCGACCACTCCTGGCTGGCCGAGCACGGCGGACCGCGCACGGTCTTCGTCGACCGCGTGCCGCGCGGGCTCGACCGGGCCGACGTGGTCATGCTTGACGACGAGCGCGGCGGCCGGACGGCGACCGCGCACCTGCTCGCCCACGGGCACCGCCGCATCGCGCTGATCTCCGACGACGACGGGCTGAGCTCGGTGCACGACCGGGCCCGCGGCTACCGGGCGGCGCTGCGCGAGGCGGGGGCGGCGGCCGACGAGGCGCTGGTGGTGCGAGGGGTGTTCGATCCGGGGCGGGTGGCGTACGAGGTGGGGCGGCTGCTCGGCCTGCCCGACCCGCCGACGGCGTTCTTCGCGACGAACAACCGGGCGGCGATCGGCGTGCTCCAGGCGTTGCGGGGGCGTCCCGAGCGGCCGGCGTACGTGGGGTTCGACGACTTCGCGCTGGCCGGCCTGTTCAGCCCGGGGGTGACGGTGGTGCGGTACGACATCGGCAGGCTGGCGCGCGGCGCGGTGGAGCTGCTGCTGGATCCCGTCCGCGAGCCGCGGCGGATCACGGTTCCCGTGGAGCTGGTCGTCCGGGGGTCCGGGGAGTTGCCGCCCGCCTGACCTTCCGGTCAAGCCTCCTCCAAGTCCCCATATGTCGGGGTCTGATGGGATACGTGAGGGGTAATCGCAGGTCATGGCCGAGAGCAGCCCGTACCGCGATGACCGTACGCCCGAGGAGCAGGCGCTCGGCTCCGATGCCTCGGCGTCCGCCCGTCCGAACGCTGAGGTCTGCCTGGAGATCTCCGAGATGCGGGTGGAGGAGGCCGGACCGGAGGGCCGGACCCCGGGCGCCCGTGGCGGTGGCGCGCAGGCGCGGGCGACGCTGCGGGTGCGGCTGGACGACGTGGCGCACCTCATCGACCACCTCCTGACCGCCGCCCCCCACCTCCTGGACCACCTGCCCTCGACCACCGCCACTCCCCCACCCCGCACCCCCCGCCACGCCTTCCCCACCACCCCGAACTCCATGAACACCCCCACCTCGGGGACGCCCGCTCCCGGGACGCCCGCTTCGGCGGCGCGGGGAGGCGGGGGCGGGGGTGGCCGACCGGAGGAGGACGGCGGGATGCGGCGGGGGTGGCCGAGGGGCGGCGCCCCCTCCTGGCGACCGGAGCGCAAGCACGCGGGCGACCTGGGAGCCGCCACCGGACGCACCATCCACCACGCGGCCCCACGCGAGGAGGCCCCGCACACGGTCCCGGGACACGAGGTGCTCGACGTCGAGACCCACGCCGGCACGGCCGCCAGACCCATGACCGAACAGGCCACCCGGCACAGCGACGCCCCCCACCCCACGCCCCCCACCAGACCGTACTTCGCCCCCGACGAAGGAACCCTCCCCGACGAACCACCCACCGCGAGCACCACGCCGGACGAACCACTCACCCCGGACGAGCCACGCACCGCGAGCGCCACTCCGCACGAGCCTCCCACCGCGAGCGCCGCTCCGCACGAGCCCTCCCGGCAGGCTCGGGACGTCATGCCGTCGCCCGCGGACAGTCGTTCCCGCGGGGGCCGACCCGACGACCGGGATCCGGGGCCTGGTCGTTCCAAGACCCCGCACGCCGGCGTCGGCCCTCGCCCTGGTCTGGACCCTCCGCCGCAGGAGCCGTCCCACTCCGGCCTCGCCCACCGGATACCGTCCCAACCCGGGCCTCGGTCACAGGCGTCGGCCCAGCCTGTCCAGACGCCGCAAGGGTCAGCGCAGCGGCAGCCGTCCGGCCGTCCCGCGATCCATCCCGGCAGCACGCCACAGGAGTGGACGCGTCCGCACGTCCCCCCTCAGGGGACCGCCCAGCCACGCCCAGGGCGGACCGCAGCCCCAGCCGACGCCGAGCCCGAGGGGGCGGCCCGGCCGGACGTCCCGCGGGAACGGGCGAGTCAGCCGTGGCCCGGCCGCGGCATGTCCCCACGCGCAACCGGCCCGTACCGCCCCGGCCTGGACCCATCGCCCCAGAGCGAACCCCCCGGCGACCAGCACGGCATCCCGCGCCCCACGCGAAGCGACCGCACGTCCCGAGCCGCGAGCGACCGCAGAAGCCCAGCCTCATCCAGGGCAGCAGGAGCCCGGGGAGCCGAGAGCGGTGCCGGTGTCACAACCAGTGCCCGCCCCCTGGGAGGCACAGGCACCGAAGGCGGCCCCGGGAGAGGAAGGGGTGCCGGAGCCAGGGCGGGGGCCGGGGATGTGGCGCGGAACGAGGGGGCCAGTGGGGACGGGGTGGCGTCGGAGCGGTTGGGGGGCGTCGCGGCGGGCTGGTCGTGAGCTGGGAGGTCTCCGGCGCCTGAGGACGACGGGAGGGCGGGCAGACGTCCGTCGGCATGCTGGCGCGCGTCGGCCGGGCGCGGGACCGGCGGGCGAGCGCGCGTCGGCCGGATGCGGGACCGCTGGGCAGGTGCGGGTCGGCAGAGTGCGGGCCGGGGGCGGGGGTCAGGGGGAGCGGGGGTGCCAGTCGCCGCGGTCCAGGTCGAGGTTCTCCGGGGTGTGGAGGCGGACCATCGTGCGGGCCACCCCGGGCGGTACGCGGTGCGGCGTCAGGAACGACACCGACACCATCACCGTGAACGCGATCGGCACCGTCCAGGCCGCCGGCTGGGCCAGCAGCGCCCCCGTGAGCCCCTCGTACGGCCCCCCGGTGATCGTGGCGAGCACGGCCGAGCACGCGAGCCCGCCCCCCACGAACAGCCCCGCCAGCGCCCCGGTGGTGGTGAGCCGCCGCCACCAGATGCCCAGCACCAGCAGCGGGCAGAAGGACGAGGCGGCCACCGCGAACGCCAGCCCCACCACGTCCGCGACGGGCAGCGCCCGCGCCCACAGCGCCAGCGCCAGTGGCACGGCGACGGCCATGAGCGTGGCGATCCGGAACGAGCGCACCCCGCCCTTCAGCAGGTCCTGCGCGATCACCCCGGCGACGGACACGGTCAGCCCCGAGGAGGTGGACAGGAAGGCCGCGAACGCCCCGGCCGTCACGAGGGCGGTGAGCAGGTCGCCGAGCGTGCCGCCGATCATGCGGCTGGGCAGGGTGAGCACGACCGCGTCGGTGCGCACGAGGTCGGGGGCGTAGAGGCGGCCGAGCCAGCCGTACAGGGCGGGCAGCAGATAGAACGCGCCGAGCAGGGTCAGCACGACCAGCGTCGTACGGCGGGCGGCCCGGCCGTCGGGGTTGGTGTAGAAGCGCACGAGCACGTGCGGCAGGCCCATCGTGCCGAGGAACGTGGCCAGGATCAGCGAGTACGTCGAGTACAGCCCGTACTCCTTGGCCCCGGCCAGCGGCATCTGCCAGGTGGTGGCGTCCTGGACGCTGAGGGCGGGCGCGCCGTCGCCCTTCCAGGCCAGCAGCAGGAACACCAGCGGCACGGCCAGCGCGGTCAGCTTGAGCCAGTACTGGAACGCCTGCACGAACGTGATCGACCGCATGCCGCCGGACAGCACGTTCACCGCCACCACGCCCGCGACCAGCAGCCCGCCCGCCCACACCGGCGCGCCGGTGATCGTGCGCAGCACCAGCCCGGCGCTCTGGAACTGCGGCATCAGGTACAGCCAGCCGATCAGGACGACGAGCACGCTGGCGGTCCTGCGCACGGTCATCGACTCCAGCCTGGCCTCGGCGAAGTCGGGCAGCGTGTACGCCCCCGAGCGCCGCAGCGGCGCCGACACCAGCACCAGCAGCACCAGGTAGCCGCCGGTCCATCCGACGGGCAGCCACAACATGTCCACGCCGTAGGACAGGATGAGCCCGGCGACGCCGAGGAAGGAGGCCGCCGACAGGTACTCGCCGCCGATGGCGGAGGCGTTCCACAGGGGGCTGACGGTCCGGGAGGCGACGTAGAAGTCGGAGGTGGTGCGGGAGAACCTGATGCCGTACGCGCCGATGAGCACGGCCGCCGCCATCACGACGACCACGGCGGCCAGGCTCACGAGGGGCCCTTCGCGCCGGTCACCGGCGTTCCACCAGCTCGGCGAAGTGGCGTTCGTTGCGCTCGGCCTGGCGGACGTACAGCCAGGCGCCGATGACGAAGGCGGGGTAGATGAGCCCGGCCAGCACCGCCCACGGCAGGGAGACGCCGAGGACGTCCACCTCGCGCAGTTCGGGGATGAGCAGGAACAGCAGCGGCAGGCCGCCGACCACGCAGGCCAGCACGGTGCAGACGAACAGGGCGAGCCGGAACTGGGTGCGCAGGAGCGAGCGCATGTAGACCTCGCCGAGGCGGGTCTGCTCGTCGATCTCCCTGGTGGCCGGGTAGCGAGGGCGGCGGGCGGCGGCGGCGCGCGGGCTGGTGACGCTGATCCGGCGCGGCGTCTCGGAGCGTCGGAAGGCGTCCATGCGGCGGGCGGCGTCGGTGCGGCGGGCCGCGGGATCGGTGCGCGGCGCCCCCGCCGGACGCCCCTGCCGGGTCTCCTGGCGGAGTTCCTGCCGGGAGTCGGGCCGGGGACCCTGGCGCGGATCGGGCTGGGGACCCTGGCGGGGATCAGGCCGCGGATCCTGGCTGGGGTCGGGCCGGGGGTCGGGCCGGGGGTCGGAGGTCATTCCGTCCTGCCCTTCCTGGCGCGGCGGACCAGCAGGTCGCGCAGCTCCCGGGTGTGCCGCCGGCTCACCGGGAGCTCGGTGTCCCCGACCCGCACGCTGCACCGGCCCGAGTCGATGTGCAGCTCCTCGATGTGCTTGACGGCGACCAGATGGCTGCGGTGCACCCGGACGAACCCGGCCGGCGCCCAGCGCTCCTCCAGCGTGGCCAGCGGGATGCGGACGAGGTGGCTGCCGTTCGCGGTGTGCAGCCGGGCGTAGTCCCCCTGGGCCTCCACGTAGAGGACGTCGGCGCTGGAGACGAACCGGGTCACGCCGCCCAGCTCGACGGGGATGGTGTCGCCCTCGCCGGTCTCGGCGGGCACGTCGGCCGAGACCGCCACGCGCCTGATGGCCTCGGCGAGCCGTTCGGGACGTACCGGTTTGAGCAGGTAGTCCTCGGCCTTGATCTCGAAGGCGTCCACCGCGTGCTCCTCGTACGCGGTGACGAACACGACCCGCGGCGGGTTGGCGAACTGCGACAGCAGCCGTCCGAGCACGACGCCGTCCAGGCCGCGCATGCGGATGTCGAGGAAGACGGCGTCGATCGGACGGCCTTCGGCGATGCCGCGGTCCAGCAGGCGCAGCGCGGCCGCCCCGTCGCGCGCCGTCACCACCTCGCCGATGCGGGCGTCGGCGCGGAGCAGGTAGGACAGGTCCTCCAGCGCGGGTAGCTCGTCGTCCACCGCCAGGACGCGCAGCCCGGTCACACGTCACTCCTCACACCTCGAATGCATTAGACAGTGATGAAACCGGCACCAAACGTCAAGGCCGTCACGGCGGGGTCACAGGTGGGGGTCACAGGTGGGGGCAGGCATGGGGCGGACCGGAGGAGGTCAGCGGGCCGAGACGCCGGGGTGGTACTTCGGCAGGCGCACGTTGACCTTGGTGCCCGCGCCCGGACCGGTCTCGACGACCAGGCCGTACTCGTCGCCGTAGACCTGGCGGAGCCGTTCGTCGACGTTGGCCAGGCCGACGCCGCCGGTGGGGGCGATCTCGCCGGCCAGGATGCGGCGCAGCCGGTCGGGGTCCATGCCGAGGCCGTCGTCCTCGACGCTGATGCGGCACTCGGCGCCGGCGTCCTCGGCGATGATCGTGATGCGGCCGACGCCGTTGCGGCTCTCCAGGCCGTGCCGGACGGCGTTCTCGACCAGCGGCTGCAGGCACAGGAAGGGCACGGCCACCGGCAGCACCTCGGGGGCGATGCGCAGGGTGACCTGCAACTGGTCGCCGAACCTGGCGTGTTCGAGGGTGAGGTAGCGCTCGATCGAGTGCAGCTCCTCGGCCAGGGTGGTGAACTCACCGTGCCGCCGGAAGGAGTAGCGGGTGAAGTCGGCGAACTCCAGCAGCAGCTCGCGGGCGCGTTCGGGGTCCGTACGGACGAAGGAGGCGATCGTGGTGAGCGAGTTGTAGATGAAGTGCGGCGAGATCTGCGCACGCAGGGCCCGGACCTCGGCCTCCATGAGCAGCGTGCGCGAGCGGTCGAGCTCGGCCAGCTCCAGCTGCGAGTTCACCCAGCCGGCCACCTCCTGCGCCGCCCTGACCAGGCCGGCCGAGGCGTTCTGCCCGTAGGCGGCCAGCGCGCCGACCAGGCGGTCGTCGGTGGTGAGCGGGACGACGACGGCGTGCCGGATCGGGCATTCGAGCAGCTCGCAGTCGATGGTGAGCACCTGGGTGCGGCCGTCCTGCAAGGTGGCGGCGGCGTGCTCGAACGCCTGGGCGGCGTGGTGGTCGCCGGCGCCGTCGTAGACGAGCAGGCGCTCGCGGTCGGTGATCGCGAGCGCGGCCGAGCCGAGCAGCGCGCGCAGGTGGCGGGAGGCGCGCTCGGCGCCCTCGGGGGTCAGCCCGGCCCGCAGCGGCGGCCCGGCCATGGAGGCGGTGTGCAGGGTCTCGAACGTGGCCCGCTCGGCCGGGCTGGTGCCCAGCTCGCGGCGGCCCCGCATGACGCGCCAGAGCACGATCGCGGGCACGCCCACCAGCACGGCCACGACGGCGACGCCGACCAGGTACTCCACGCGCCCCGAGCCTAGCGCCCGCCGCCGCCCGCGGCACCGGCCCGGCGGGCGGCCTTCACCCGGTGGCCGCCAGCGCCTTGGCGACGGCCGCGGCGTAGGTCTCGGCCTCCTGCGCGGACTCGTAGGTGGTGCGCGGCCAGAAGAAGCCGCGCAGCCCGTCCTTGCGGTTGCGCGGCACGACGTGCACGTGCAGGTGGGGGACGCTCTGGCTGACCCGGTTGTTCATCGCCACGAACGTGCCGGCCGCCTCCAGCCCCTCCTCCACGGCCCTGGCCATGGCCTGCACCCGGGAGAAGAAGGGCCCGACGTCGGCGAGGTCGGCCAGCGTCTCGACGTGCAGCCGGGGCACGACCAGCACGTGCCCCTTGAAGACCGGACGGGTGTCGAGGAAGGAGACGGCCACCTCGTCGGCGCTCACCACGTGGGCGGGACGCGCGCCGGCGATGATCTCGCAGAACAGGTCGGTGCTCACCGCCCGACCTTATCGGCGAAGGCCGTCCAGCTCGTCATGTTGGGCGCGCTCCACTCGGCGGGGGCGTGCAGGAAGCGCTCGCCGACGCGCTCGCGCAGCCGTCCGGGGACGTCGGCGACCTTGGCGCCCCGGCAGTGGTAGACCAGCCCGCCCGGCCGCTGCCCCATGGCCATCCAGGGCAGCCAGGGCGAGACCCGGCACCAGGAGAAGACCGCCGGCACGTCGGGCATGCCGGACTCGACGTCGGCGGCCGAGGCGAAGAACTGGAACAGCTCCAGCGCCCGATACGTGTCCCGAGCCGAGTTCTCCGGATATTTCGCGACAGGGAGCGGCGAAGGGTAGGAAAGGCGGATGTCGGCGTTGTAGACGACCTGCTCCCCCAACCGCGTCACCGGCACCGGATAGGCCCCGAGCCGCTGGTTGACCGGGTCGTTGAAGACGTGCTGCACCTCGACGGACCGCCCGGTGAGCGGGTTGTCCCACACGTCGATCGGTTCCCTGGTCCGCGGGTCGAGGTAGAGCGCCGCCTCCCGGGTCAGCAGCTCCCAGCCGCCGTCGGCCGGGCGCGCCCGCGCCACGTTCAGCCCCTCGAAGCCGAACAGGTGATGGGGGCCGTCGTCGTCCTGCCAGCCGTAGACGTCGCCGGTCCAGTAGGAGATCGTCTCGGCGCCGTCGGCCGAGGCACGCACCCGGATGAAGTCCATGATCCGGAGCTTACCCCTTGCTTCGAGACAGCATGTTGCTATCTTTAGGGACATGGTGTCGCTAAATGAGCGGACCCGGCAGAGCTGGCTCCCGCTGATCGTGCTCGGCGTCGGAATGTCGATGATCATCATCGACGCGACGATCGTGAACGTCGCCGTCCCCGCGATCATGGGCGATCTGGGGCTGTCGGCCACGGACGTCGAATGGGTCAACTCCATCTACTCCCTGGCCTTCGCCTCCCTGCTCATCCCCCTCGGCCGGACCGGCGACGTGCACGGCAGGCGCCGGATGTTCGCCGTGGGCCTGGTGGTGTTCCTGGCCGCGAGCATGCTGGCCGCCTCCGCGCCGAGCGGCGCGCTGCTCATCGCCGCCCGGGTCGTCCAGGGAGTCGGGGCGTCCATGGTGGTGCCGATGACGCTGGCGATCATCAACTCCCTCTACACGGGCTCGCGCCGGACGATCGCCTTCGCCGTCTGGGGCTCGATCATCGGCGGCATGGCCGCGCTCGGCCCGCTGCTCGGCGGCTGGGTGGTGACCGACTTCGGCTGGCGCTGGGCGTTCTGGGTGAACCTGCCGATCGGCCTGCTCGTGCTGCTCGGCACGGCCCGGGTGCCCGAGTCGAAGGACGCGGCGGCGGGCGGCCCGGACGTCCCCGGCGTGCTGCTGTCGGTCGTCGGCCCGGCCGCGCTGGTGTTCGGCCTGATCGAGGGCCAGCGCTACGGCTGGTTCACGCCGACCGGCGAGGCCACCCTGTTCGGATGGACCTGGCCGCTCGGCGGCGTCTCGCCGATCCCGTTCGCCTTCGCGCTCGCCGCGCTCGCGCTGGCCGCGCTGCTGCTGGTCGAGCGCTCGCGGGCACGGTCGGGCCGTCCGGTCGTGCTGGACCTGTCGCTGTTCGCCATCCCCTCCTTCAGGTACGGCGGCGCCGCCGCGATGATCATCAGTCTCGGCGAGTTCGGCCTGATCCTGGTGCTGCCGCTGTTCCTCCAGGCGGCCATGGGGTTCACCGCGTTCGCCACCGGCCTGATCATCGCCTCGCTGGCCGGGGGCACGTTCCTGGCCGGCGGCCTCGTCCCGCGGCTCGACCTGGCGCCCAGGGTCATCGTGCGGCTGGGGCTCGTCCTGGAGGCCGTGGGCGCGATCGCGATCGGCCTGGCCGTCTCCCCCTCCCTCGGCCCGTGGACGCTGGTGCCGTGGCTCGTCCTGTACGGCGTCGGCGTCGGCTTCGCCTCGGCCCAGCTCCCGAACGTGATGCTCGCCGACGTGCCCGCCCGCCGCTCCGGCGTGGCCTCCGGGCTCCAGAGCACGATCCGCCAGCTCGGCGCCGCCGTCGGCATCGCGGTGCTGGGCGCCGTCCTGGTCACCGGCCTGGACGCGGCGATGGCCGACCGCCTGCCCGGCAAGCCCGCGCTGGGGCAGGCCGTACGGGAGAGCGCCGGAGCGGCCATCGCGGCGATCAGGGAGCCCGCCGACCACGCCGCCGCGGTCGCGGCGGGCGCCGACGCCACCCGCCGGGTCACGATCGTGACCGGCATCGTGCTGTTCGGCGGCGTCGGGGCGACGTTCCTGCTGCCCGATACTGGGAGGAGACGACGCGAGGAGGAGTGAGTCCGGTGCCGAGGATCAGCGCGGCCACGGTGGCCGACCATCGGGCCAGCCAGCACGCGGCCCTGCTGGCGGCGGCCATGGAGATCCTGGCGGCCGAGGGCCCGGCCGGGCTCACCCCCGCGGCCGTGGGCGCCCGGGTCGGGCTGGCCCGCTCCAGCGTCTACCGCTACTTCTCCTCCACCGCCGACATCCTGGCCCAGCTCGTGGAGGACGCGATCCCCCGCTGGGCCGCCCGGCTCGTCACGGCCACCCGCGACGGCGGCCTGGAGGAGCGGGTGCGCGCCTTCGGCGCCGTGTCGCTGGCGTTCGTGACCAGCCCCGACCACGCGCTGCTGCGCGCGGTGGCCGCGGTCGACCTGCCCGCCGAGTGCCGCCACCGGCTCGACCAGCTCCACGAGACGATGATCGAGCCGCTGCGCGGGCTGCTCGCCGAGGCCGGGGAGCCGCATCCCGACCTGGTGGCCCACCTGGGGTGGAGCATCCTGGGCGAGGGCCGGCGCCGCCTGGCCGCGTGCGCCGACTCCGGCGCCGGCGCCGAGACCGAGGTCATCACCGCGACCACCCTCGACGTGTTGTGCCGGGCCGTGCTCAGCGCACGGTGATCTCGAAGACCGCCTCGCCCGACTGCCGCCTGCTCTCCTCGTCGGGCGGCGTCGAGCCCTGGCCGCACCGCCGGCAGTCGCGCAGCGTGATCCGGGCGCTGCCCGGGCTCTTGGTGTTGAAGACGAAGTAGGCGGTGCCGCCGCTGCCGGGGCCCTGGCCCGCGCTCCTGCGCTCCTCGCTGATGTAGGAGGCCACCCTCGCGTCGGGCACCGCCGCCAGCCGCCAGTCGTCGCCCACCGACGGGTTGTCCGGCACGGCCAGCGAGAACCGCTGCCCGGGGCGCAGCTCGGCGCGCACGGTCGTGCCCTCGGCACCCTTGACGACGGTGCCGAAGTCGCTGACCGCCGAGCCGCCGCCGCACCCCGCGACCAGGCCCGAGGCCATCAGGACGAGTGCGGCGACGACGGCCCTTCCACGCTTCACTCGGGAAGGCTATCCTCCTTCGGCGGGTCCCTGGGCTCCACGTACGGCTCCCGCCCGACGGGCTCGCCCTCGGCGATCTGGCGTTCCCTGATCAGCTCGGCGTCCAGCTCGGCGCCCAGCAGCAGGGCCATGTTCGACAACCACAGCCAGATCAGGAACACCACGACGCCCGCCAGCGTGCCGTAGGTCTTGCCGTAGGACCCGAAGTGGGACACGTACAGGGCGAAGCCGCCGGAGACCACGACCCAGAGCACCACCGCGAGCAGCCCGCCGGGGGTGATCCAGCGCACGCCGGGCTGGCGGACGTTCGGCGCGGCCCAGTAGAGCACCATGATCAGCCCGGCCGCGACGAGCGCGAGGACCGGCCATTTCAGGATGTCCCAGGCGGTCACCAGCGCGCTGCCCAGGCCGAGCGCCCTGCCGACGCTCCTGGCCAGGTCGCCGGTCAGCGCGACGGAGACCGCGCCGAGCGCCAGCAGCACCGTGGCCAGCACGGTGAGCCCGATCCGGAGCGGGGTCACCTTCCAGAACGGACGCCCCTCGTCGATGTCGTAGATGGTGTTGCCGGCCCGGATGAACGCGCCGATGTAGCCCGAGGCCGACCAGAGCGCGACCAGCAGGCCGACGATCGCGACCAGCCCGGCCGAGGCCGCGTTCTCCTGGACCGACCGCACGCCCGTGACGATCAGGGAGCGCACCTCGTCGGGCGCCAGCACCACGAGGTTGCCGACCAGGGTGGCGGTGTCACGCCTGCCGAGCAGGCCGAACACCGACACCAGCACGATCAGCGCGGGGAAGATGGACAGGACGGCGTAGTAGGTGAGCGCCGCCGCGAGATCCTGGACGCCGTCGTTGCGGAACTCGACGACGGTGCGTTTGAGCACGCTCCACCAGGCCCTGCGCGGCAGTTCCGCAGGTCTTTCGGGGGAACGCACGCCTACTTCGCCCTGGTGCGCTTCCTGAGCCGCCGCACGACGAGGGCCGCCACCGCCGCCGCCGCGGCCAGCAGCAGCACGGGACGCTTGCGCGCTCCGGTGGCCGCGTCCTTGACCTGGTGGGGCGTGGCCTCGCGGACCTTGCCCGCGACCTCGCCGGCCATGCCCTTGGCCGTGCCGGTCACCTCGGCGGCCTTGCCCTTGGCCACGCCGGTCATCTCGGCGACCTTGCCCTTGGCCGTGCCGGCCGCCTCGCTGGCCCGGGCCTTCAGGTCGGCCTTGTGGGCCAGGGCGCTGACCGTGTCGCCCAGTTCGTTCCTGGTCTCCTTGATGCTTTTTCGCACGTCGTCCTCTTCCTCTTCCTCGTCGTCCTCGCCACGGCCTCCGGCCAGCGACTCCTCCTCGACCGCGCGGCTCTCGACCGCCTCGGTCCGGTCGTCGGGCACGGGGGTCTCGGGGATGAAGGTCTCGTGTTCCTGCCGGGCCAGCTCGGCCCGTTTCGCGTTCTCCGCAGCCCCCGGTCTCGTCGGCGGCACGTTGATCGACTCGCGTTCGGTCGGCGTGCCGACGGTCGCCCTGCGGGCGCCCACGTCACCGGCGTGCTGCTCGCTGTATCCGGGGTCCGTCTCGCTCATCGGCGTGCCCTCTCCTTGACCATGTCGATATCGGCCTTGACGCTCGCGATGGTCTCCTCGGGGACCGGCGGCGTGGCCTGTTTCACCTGGTTCTTTCCGGTCAGGCCGAGCAGGGCGGCGGCGATGAGCAGGACCGCCCCCACGATCGCGGCGGCCGCCCACGCGGGCATGACCAGAGCGAGGAGCAGGACGACGGCGGTCACCAGCGCGGCGCCGCCGAAGAACGCGGCCATCCCGGCCGCGCCGAACAGCCCCGCGCCGAACCCGGCGCGCCTGCCCTTCTCCGCGAGCTCCAGCCTGGCCAGGCGCAGCTCGTCCTTGACGAGCCTGGAGACCTGGTCGGACAGATCACTGACCAGCTTGTGGGTATCGTTCACGACGTCGCCTCCTCCGCTGAGGAAGGCGACTACCCAGCTGACCGCCTGTTATTACCTCCTGGCGGCCTTCAGCAGGAACCGGAGGACGGACGCCACCGGCGACTCGGGCTCCTCGCACCAGTTGTCAGGCTGCTTCGGCCTGCTCCACGGAGAGGGGAGCTCGCACGAGGGAGCCTGCGGCTCAGGCCGCTCACACCACGATCCGGGAGTGTTCATCCTTCGATGGTACGACTTCCGGCCCGGCCCGCAGAAGACTCGCGGACCGGCCGCTCCGGCCCGGCGGTAACCTGCCGGGGTGCTGGTACACGGGGTGTGGGCGGGTGACGGGCTCGCCTTCTGGGCAGAGGTTCCCGGCCGGGCCGCCGCCGTGCCCCGCGGGGCGGGCGCGCGGGCCCATCCGTTCGCCGCGTCCCTCGCCGAGCTGGCCGGCGCGCCGGGGCTCGGGGTGGGCGGGCCGCCGTCCAGGGTGCTGGAGCTGCTGCTGCCGGGGTCGGCCAAGGGGCCGCTGCCCTCGCCGGAGACGGGGCTGCTGACCGAGGTGGTCAGGCCGCGGCTGCTGCCGTGGCGGGTGCCCGCGGTCGTGCTGCCGCCCGCCGAGTCCCTTCGAGCGCTGGACGGCCTTCCGGGCGACGCCACCGCCACCGTCCGCCACTGGGCCGCCGTCGCCGCGCTCGCCCGCGACCTGGTGGGCCGTGGCCGGGTCGTCCCCCAGCTCGTCCTTGCGCCCGGCTCCGGCCCCGTGCCCGGCCCCGCCCCCGCACCCGGCCCCGTGGCCGGTGACGACGGCGCCGCGCTGGCCCTGTGGCGGCCCGTGCTGACCGGGGCCGACGCCGCCTGGTTCCGCGACCTGGCGCTGGCCATGCCGCCCGCCTGCCGCACCTGGGCCGCCGAGCGCCCGGCCGCCGGGGTGCAGCTCCAGGCGCTGGAGGCGTTCACCGACGTGCTCGTCCGGCAGGCCGTCACCACTCCCCTGGCCGCCCCCTCTGCCGCCGCCCCGGCGACGCCGCGCGAACGGTGGCTGGCCGCGCTGACCGGCGACCCGGCCTGCCCCGACGACCCCGGGCTGCGCGAGGAGCTGGAGCGCTGGCGGGCGGCCGTCATGGCGGCCGAGGGCGCCACCCGCGTCTGCTTCCGCCTGCTCGAACCGGCCGCCGGCGACGACTGGCGGGTCGAGCTGGCGTTGCAGGCCGCCGACGACCCCAGCCTGTACGTCCCGGCCGCCCGCGTCTGGAGCGGCGAGAAGGGCCTGCCCGGCCGGCCGGAGCGCGAGCTGCTGGCCGGGCTCGGCCGGGCCGTGCGGCTCTACCCGGAGCTGGACCGGGCGCTGCGCGTGCCGGAGCCGAGCGAGCTGGCCCTCGACACGGCCGGCGCGTTCGGCTTCCTGCGCCAGGCCGCGCCGCTGCTCCAGGCGGCCGGGTTCGGGGTGCTGCTGCCGCGCTGGGCGGGCCGTACGCGGCTCGGGCTCAAGCTCACCACCAGGACCAAGCCGCAGACGGCGGCCGTCAGCCAGGGCTTCGGGCTGCGCGAGCTGGTCGACTTCCGCGTCGACCTGGCGGTGGGCGAGGAGACGATCAGCGAGGCGGAGCTGGCCGAGCTGGCCAGGCTCAAGGTGCCGCTGGTCCGGGTCCGCGGCCAGTGGGTGGAGCTGGACGACCGGCAGCTCAAGGCCGCGCTGCGGGCCGTCGAGGGGGTGCGCGCGGGCGAGGCGGCGGCGGCCGACCTGCTGCGCCACGTGATCCAGGGCGACGACGAGCTGCCGCTGCTGGCGGTCGACGCCGACGGCGTGCTCGGCGACCTGCTGTCGGGCCAGGCCGAGCGGCGGCTCACCCCGCTCGCCACCCCGCCGGGCCTCGACGCCGTGCTGCGGCCCTACCAGGAGCGCGGGCTGGCGTGGCTGAGCTTCCTGTCGGAGCTGGGCCTCGGCGGGGTGCTGGCCGACGACATGGGCCTGGGCAAGACGGTCACCACGCTGGCGCTGCTCGTGCACGAGCGGGCCGCCGCGCCCACGCTGCTGGTCTGCCCGATGTCGCTGGTGGGCAACTGGCAGCGGGAGGCGGCCAGGTTCGCCCCGGGCCTGCGCGTGTACGTCCACCACGGCCCCGGCCGGGACGCCGCCCGCATCGCGGAGGCCGACCTGGTGATCACCACGTACGGCACCGCCCACCGCGACCTGGAGGCCCTGCGGGCGCACGAGTGGCGCCGGGTGGTGTGCGACGAGGCCCAGGCGATCAAGAACAGCGGCACGCTCCAGGCCCGCGCCGTCCGGTCGATCCCCACCGGCACCCGGCTGGCCCTGACCGGCACGCCGGTCGAGAACCACCTCGCCGAGCTCTGGTCGATCATGGAGTTCGCCAACCCCGGCCTGCTCGGGCCGCGGGCCCGCTTCCGCACCCGGTTCCAGGAGCCCATCGAGGCCCGCCAGGACGAGCAGGCCGCCGCGGCGCTGAAACGGGCGACGGGCCCGTTCATCCTGCGCCGCCTCAAGACCGACCGGTCCGTCATCTCCGACCTGCCGGAGAAGATCGAGATCAAGGAGTGGTGCCCGCTCACCCCCGAGCAGGCCACCCTCTACCAGGCCGTCGTCGACGACATGCTGGCCCGCATCGACGACAGCGAGGGCGTCGAGCGGCGCGGCCTGGTGCTGTCGGCCATGGCCAGGCTCAAGCAGGTCTGCAACCACCCGGCCCACCTGCTCAAGGACGGCTCCCGCCTGGCCGGCCGCTCGGGCAAGCTGGCCCGGCTGGAGCAGCTGGCCGAGGAGGTCCTGGCCGAGGGCGAGAAGGCGCTGCTGTTCACGCAGTACGCCGAGTTCGGGACGATGCTCCAGCCCTACCTCGCCCAGCGGCTCGGCCGCCCGGTCCTGTGGCTGCACGGCGGCCTGCCCAAGAAGACCCGCGACCGGCTGGTCGAGCGTTTCCAGCACGACCGGGAGCCGATGCTGTTCCTGCTGTCGCTCAAGGCGGCCGGCGTCGGTCTCAACCTGACGGCGGCCAGCCACGTCGTCCACGTCGACCGCTGGTGGAACCCGGCCGTGGAGGACCAGGCCACCGACCGGGCCTTCCGCATCGGCCAGCGCAAAAACGTCCAGGTGCGCAAGCTGATCTGCGCGGGCACCCTCGAAGAGCGCGTCGACCAGATGATCGAGCGCAAGAAGGCGCTGGCCGAGCGGGTGGTCGGCGCCGGCGAGGAGTGGCTGACCGACCTGTCCACCGACGAGCTGCGCGAGGTGTTCCGCCTCACGGGAGGGTCCTGACCATGCCCGAGCGACCCAAGCGACCCGAGCGGCCCGAGCGGCCCGGCTGGTACGACGGCGGCGGCCCCGTCGAGGTCGAGGGCGGCCTGCGGGCCCGGTCGCGGCGCGGCAGCATCGGCTCGGCGTGGTGGTCCAGGCGCTTCGTCGACATCCTGGAACGCGTCTGCGACAAGGGCCGCCTGTCCCGCGGCCGCGCCTACGCCCGCAAGGGCCAGGTGCTCTCGATCGACCTGTCGGCGGGGCTGGTCAGGGCGTCCGTGCAGGGGTCGCGGCCGAAGCCGTACGACGTCGTGGTCAGGATCGACGCCTACGGCGAGGACGTGTGGGCGCGGCTGGAGGAGGCCGTCGCGGCGCAGGCCGTCCACCGGGCCAGGCTGCTGGCCGGGGAGATGCCGGTCGAGATCGAGGAGCTGTTCGCCGCCCACGGCGTCGACCTGTTCCCGCGCGACCTGGACATGGAGTGCTCGTGCCCCGACTGGGGGTTCCCGTGCAAGCACCTGTCGGCCGTGCTCTACCTGCTGGCCGAGTCGTTCGACGACGACCCGTTCCTGGTGCTGGCCTGGCGCGGCCGCACCCGCGAGCAGCTGCTCGGCTCGCTGGCCGACGACCCGCCCGCGCCCGATCCGCTGGAGGTGGCCGACGTGCCGTTCGCCGACCGGCTGGCCGACTTCTACGCCCCCGGCGCCACCGCGCACCGCCCCGCCGCGGCCGCCCCCGACCTGCTGCCGCGGGTCTTCCCGCCGCCCGCCGGCCTGGCCGACGCGCTCGCCCCCGCCTACCGGGCGCTGGGCGAGGGCTGAGGTCAGTTGTCCTCGAAGGAGTCGGGGACCATCACGCGCACGCCGTTGGGCACCACGCGCAGCGTGATCGGGGTGCGCAGGCGCACCTCGCCGTCGACGTCGGCGGCCATCGGCGGGTCGGTCTCCAGCAGCATCTCCCGGCCGACCACGAACGGGCCGCCGGCCAGGCTGCGCCAGCGGCCGGTGGTCGCGCGCAGCAACGTCTCGCCGAGCAGGCGCAGCTTCTTGCCCGAGCCGAGCTGGTAGGCCACCAGCATGCCGTTGTCGATGCTGATGTCCTTGGCCACCTGCCAGCCGCCGTGGAAGCGGCCGTTGGCGATGTTGAGCTGGTGGGTGAGCAGCTCGTGGCGCCGGCCCTCGACGGTGATGTAGGCCCGGAAGGGCCGGTGGCCCGGCAGGACGGTCAGCGCGGTCATCGGGTAGGCCGGACGGCCCACGATGCGCTTGAGCCACGGCTTGACCCGGCCGGCCACCTCGACCGAGACGCCGAAGCTGGCCAGGTTGGCGAAGGGCCGGTCGCCGGCCATGCCGAGGTCGATGTCGGCGACCTTGCCGGTGGCGAACACCCGGATGGCGCCGGCCAGGTCGAGCGGCAGGCCGAGGCTCCTGGCGAAGTTGTTGGTGGTGCCGAGCGGCAACACGCCGAGCGCCACGTCGCGGTGGGCGACGTGGCGCACGGCCGAGGAGAGGGTGCCGTCGCCGCCGCCCACGATCAGCAGGTCGGGGTCGGTGGCGAGGGCGGTGTCGAGCAGGTCGCGCAGCCGCTTGGGGTTGTAGACCGACAGCTCGGCCAGCGGCTCGAACCCCAGGTTGTGCAGTTGCTCGATGACCTCGAAGTAGTGGCGGCGGCCGCGGCGCGAGCGAGTGTTCACCACCACCGCCACCCGGCGATCCCGCCGGATCGCCTCAGTGTGCTCGATCTTGGTGCGCAGTTCGCTCATGGTCATCAATCGTAGGCGCTGTGTCCGCCGCTCAGTGCTGGATCGAGGGCCGCCGGGTCCCCGGCGGCCCTCCTCACGTTACTTCTTCGGCGGGACGACCTGGACGATGGCGCCCAGGTTGCCCGGCAGCGGGCTGATCAGCTTGAACTGCACGCCCAGCGCCTTGCCCTCGTCGCCGGGGTTGCCCGAGCCGGCCACGTGGCCGTCGCCGAGGTCGGTCCCGTACAGCTCGGTGGCGGGGGTGCCGTCCAGGTGCACCACGCGGGTGCTGTACGGCTGGTCGCCCTTGCTCGGCACCACCGTGGAGGCGTCGAAGTCACGGTAGTAGAGCGAGCCGTTCTGCAGCTCGAAGCCAGGGACCCAGGTCTTGGCGTCGGTGAAGGTCGGCACGCCCTTGAGCGCGGGGACGTTGGTGCAGTACTCGCTGAACGGCTCGTCCGGCGCCTCCAGGCACTCCTTCAGCGGGTAGGTCTTGTTGAAGGAGAACGCCGCGTTGGAGGACTGCGTACGGCCTTCCATGTTCTTGTGCCTGGTCGGGTCCTTCTCGGCGGCGGTGCCGGTGCGGCGCAGCGGGTCGTAGTGCGAGTCCACGACCAGCAGGCTGCCCTTGGAGCCGATGCTCGGCGGCAGGGTCAGGTTGTTGACCACCGAGTTGTTGGTGAAGGTCGAGTCGCGGTACCAGACCAGCAGGCCGGGCGCGTTGTACTTGACCTTCTCGACCTTCCACGCCCCGTCGCGGGAGTAGTTGGTGTCGTAGGCGTACTGCAGGCCCTTGTCGAAGCCGTCGAAGTTGCGCCACTCGGCGAGGTAGAAGCGGGAGATCTCGCGCGAGCCGTTGTTGACGGTCCAGCCCTGGCCGCTGGTGTTGGTGAACGTGCCGCCGGTGGCCTTCCAGCCGTTCTCGCCGTTCTCGACGTCGTCGCTCCAGACGGCGGTGCCGCCGTTGGTGAGCGAGAAGTCGTCGGCGTGCCAGCCGCGCGGCTCGAAGGCGGCGTCGGTGTTGTAGGTGAGGCGCAGCTTGATCGACTGCCCGGCGTACGGCGTCAGGTTGACGTAGTCGTGCCGCCACTGGCCGCCGGTGTCACCGGTGAGCCCGTACTTCTTGTTGCCGAACGTCTTGAGGTTCTTGTTCGGGTCGGGGTAGCCGTCGGGGGTGCTGACCTCGGTGCCGGCCTCGTCGTAGACCTTGAGCTGGGTCCAGGTCTGGCCGCCGTCGGTGGAGACCTCCACGAAGCCGAAGTCCCAGTCCTGCTCGATCTCGTAGTTGTTCCACATCCAGAACCGCACGTCGGAGCCCGCGGGCACCGGGACGTCGCGGGTCAGGGTCTGGTTGGCCCAGTCCTGGTCCAGGTTGGACCACCAGGCCTTCGTGCCGCTGTGCGGGTCGATCATCTTCAGCGGCGTGGAGGCCAGGTTCACCCGGACGCCGTCCTCGGTGAACTTGGGCGTGCGCGAGGACTGCCCGACGGTGACGAGCTTGGCGGCGTCACCCGGGTTGAACGTCTTCGGGTTGGCCCAGCCGAGCACCCACTTGTCCCACAGGCCCATGTGCGTGGGCATGGACTGGAAGATGGGGCCGGAGTGGGAGCCGCTGGACATCAGGTCCCAGAAGTCCACCGCGGAGCTGGCCTGGCCGCTGGTGTCGTACAGGTCGGGCAGGCCCAGGTCGTGGCCGTACTCGTGGGCGAAGACGCCGACGCCGGAGTCCTCGGGCTGCACGATGTAGTTGGAGATCTTCTTGTCGCTGCCGGGGATCTTGTAGCCGCCCGCGACCGCGCTGGAGTGCGCCCAGATGGCGTAGGTGCCCTCGGCGCCGCCGTCGGAGGACTTGTCCTTGCCGGCGTGCACCATCACCAGGTGGTCGATGACGCCGTCGGGCTCGTTGAAGTTGCCGTCGCCGTCGGAGTCGGCCACGTCCTCCAGGTCGTAGTCCGCCCACGGGAAGTTCGGCTGGGCCGCGGCCAGGGCGTTGACCGTGTCGATGGCGAGCTGGCCCGCGCCGGTCGGGTTGCTGGGGTGACCCGACATGTCCTGCGGCTGGCCGCCACAGGCCGCGGCGCCGTAGTACGCCTCGGAGTGGGGGGCCTTGATCCAGCCGACGGCCGAGCCGGTGACGGAGTAGGCGCCCTTGGACAGCTCCTCGTACATCTTCTTCATCGTGAAGCCGGAGATGTCGATGCCGGGCTTGCCGTCGCGCGGGTCCTTGAGGTCCTTGCGCACGCGCTCGGTGATGCCCGTGTCGCTGTAGAGCATCTTGTTGAAGTGCTCGGTGCTGAAGTCCTTGAGCCAGAAGGAGTTGTTGTCCTTCTGCGGCAGCGTCGCCGGGTCGGGGATGTTGTTGTGCAGCGGGCCGTTCTTGAGCGTGCCCGGCGGCTCGACCACGCAGTCGTCCGGCGGGCTGTCGGTCGTGCGCAGCCGGTTGAAGCCGGAGAAGTCGTCGTTCGCCTGCTCGTTGAACTCGACCAGGACGGTGAGGAGCTTGGCGGTCTTGACCTGCTTGGAGTTCTTGAAGATCCATTCAGCCGGGTTGCGGCCGGTCCTGATCGCCTGGTTCTCGCGGGCGGCAAGGACGCGGGCCGCGGCGGGGTTGCCGCTGACGAACTTCCTGTCGAACTTCTCCGCCGGGGAGAGCGAGCGGGCCTTGCCCTTGTTCAGGCCGGGTTCCTGCGGCTCCTTCTCGACCCGCGGGGGAGCGTAGTTGATGTAGTAGTCCGCCGCCGTGGGCTGGTAGCTGGCCACTGACGTGGCCTGGGCCGCCGGGACGGTCAGCGCGGCGCCGAGGAGGGCGACCGCCGGGAACGCGACTAACAGGCGCTTTGAGCTTGGCACCAGGTACCCTCTCTGCCCGGGGTCGCCGGGCGCATGGCCATAGGGTGTGCAATGCCGGACGCTAGAGGGTGGATAAACGGGTCGTAAAGTACGTTGTTGAAACGTGATCAAACTACGACATTTTGACCAACAGAATTGCCGCGGCGGCGTCGCCCGCAATCGCCTCGGATAAACCGAACGACGCGATCTTGAAACGCCGTGTCAGTCGGCGGCGAGCGCCGGGGGCGGCTGCTCGGGGCCGGTGTCCGGCTCCACGGCGGGCGTCGCGTCCTCGTGCGGGTAGTGCAGGTCGAACGCGGGCCGCTCGGAGCGGATCGGCGGCATGCTGGTGAAGTTGTGCCGCGGCGGCGGGCAGGAGGTCGCCCACTCCAGCGAGTTGCCGTAACCCCAGGGGTCGTCGAGCGTGACCCTGGGCGCGTGCCTGGCCGTCCGGTACACGTTGTAGAGGAACGGCAGCGTCGAGGCGCCGAGCAGGAACGCCCCGGCCGAGGAGATCTCGTTGAGCGCGGTGAAGCCGTCGGCCGCGCTGTAGTCGGCGTACCGGCGCGGCATGCCGAGCTGGCCGAGCCAGTGCTGGACGAGGAACGTGGTGTGGAAACCGGCGAACAACGTCCAGAAGTGCACCTTGCCGAGCCGGTCGTCCAGCATCTTGCCGGTCATCTTCGGCCACCAGAAGTAGAAGCCGGCGAACATGGCGAACACGACCGTGCCGAAGACCACGTAGTGGAAATGGGCGACGACGAAGTAGGTGTCGCTGATCTGGAAGTCCAGCGGGGGCGAGGCCAGGATGACGCCGGTCAGCCCGCCGAGCAGGAACGTGACCAGGAACCCGACCGCGAACAGCATCGGCGTCTCGAACGACAGATGGCCGCGCCACATCGTGCCGATCCAGTTGAAGAACTTCACCCCCGTCGGCACCGCGATGAGGAACGTCATGAACGAGAAGAACGGCAGCAGCACCTGCCCGGTCGCGAACATGTGGTGCGCCCACACGGTCATCGACAGCCCGGCGATGGCGATGGTGGCCCCGATCAGGCTCATGTAGCCGAAGATCGGCTTGCGGCTGAACACCGGGATGACCTCGGTGACGATCCCGAAGAACGGCAACGCGATGATGTAGACCTCGGGATGGCCGAAGAACCAGAACAGGTGCTGCCACAGCATCGGCCCGCCGTTCGCGCCGTCGAACACGTGCGTGCCGAGCTTGCGGTCGGCCTCCAGCACGAGCAGCGCGGCGGCCAGCACGGGGAAGGCCATCAGCACGAGCATGCTGGTCAGCAGCACGTTCCAGGTGAAGATCGGCAGGCGGAACATGGTCATTCCGGGGGCCCGCATGCCGATGATCGTGGAGATGAAGTTGACCGCGCCGAGGATCGTGCCGAGGCCGGACATCACCAGGCCCATGATCCACAGGTCGCCGCCGACCTGCGGCGAGTGGACGGCCGACGACAGCGGCGTGTAGGCGAACCAGCCGAAGTCGGCGGCCCCGCCCGGGGTGAGGAAGCCCGCCAGCACCATCAGCCCGCCGAACAGGAACAGCCAGTACGCCACCGCGTTCAGCCGGGGGAAGGCCACGTCGGGCGCGCCGATCTGGAGCGGCATGACCACGTTGGCGAACCCGGCGAACAGCGGCGTGGCGAACAGCAGCAGCATCACCGTGCCGTGGATGGTGAACAGCTGGTTGTACTGCTGCTGGGTGACCACCTGCATGCCGGGCTGCGCCAGCTCGGCCCTGATCAGCATCGCCATGACGCCCGCGACGAGGAAGAAGCCGAAGGAGGTGATCAGATAGAGGTACCCGATGACCTTGTGGTCGGTCGTCGACAGCCAGGAGGCGATGACGGTCCCGGTACGGCGGCGCCTGACCTGCTCGATCGAGGTGTCCCGAACAGTCGTCACGGCTGCTCCCTCCTTCGCGGAGTTGTGCCTGCCCCGATGTCCTCCATTCCACTCCGGCGAACGCCGGACGGGAAGCGCTTCTTTAGAACGTCTTTGATCCGGTGTCCCACATGCCGGGCGATTACCGGACCCCTTGGGGAGTTCTTCTATCCTTTGGACCGAACCGACTCGGAGGAGAGATCTCGTGACCGCACAGAGTGACTACGCCGCCCTCGTCCAGCGGGGGCTCTCGCTCGACCTCACCCGGGGCAAGCCGTCACCGCGCCAGCTCGATCTCTCCGACGGCATGCTCAAGCTGCCCACCTCCGTCAAGGCCGCCGACGGCACCGACGGCCGCAACTACGGCAACCTCCAGGGACTGCCCGAGCTGCGCGAGATCTTCGCGCCGCTGGTGCAGGTGCCCGCCGGGCAGCTCGTCGTGGGCGGCAACTCCAGCCTGACGCTGATGCACGACACGATCGTGCACGCGCTGCTGTCGAAGGTGCCGGGGGCCGAGCGCCGCTGGGTCGAGGAGCCGGAGATCACGTTCCTGTGCCCGGTGCCCGGCTACGACCGGCATTTCACCATCTGCGAGCGGCTCGGCATCAAGATGACGGCCGTCCCGATGACCGCCGACGGCCCCGACATGGATGTCGTGGAGCGCCTGGTCGCCGCGGACCCGTCGGTCAAGGGCATCTGGTGCGTGCCGAAGTACAGCAACCCGTCCGGCGTCACCTACAGCGACGAGACCGTGCGCAGGCTGGCCGCCATGCCGGCGGCCGCCCCCGACTTCCGGATCATGTGGGACAACGCCTACGCCGTCCACCACCTGACCGACACCCCGGACGAGCTGGCCGACCTGCTCGCGCTGGCGGCCGAGCACGGCAACGCCGACCGCGTGTTCGTCTACGCCTCCACCTCGAAGGTGACGTACGCGGGCTCGGGCGTGTCGTTCTTCGGCTCCTCGCCGGCGAACGTGGAGTGGTTCCTCGCCAACACCGCCAAGCAGTCCATCGGCCCCGACAAGCTCAACCAGCTCCGGCACGTGGAGTTCCTGCGCGACGCCGCGGGCGTGGCCGCGCACATGCGGCGGCACGCCGAGCTGATCGGCCCGAAGTTCGAGCTGGTCGACAAGGTGCTGACCGAGCGCCTGGGCGACCTGGCCGCCTGGACCAGCCCGCGCGGCGGCTACTTCATCAGCCTGGAGGTGCCGCACGCCGCCGAGGTGGTGGCCAGGGCCAAGGCCGCCGGCATCGCGCTCACCCCGGCCGGCGCCACCCACCCCTACGGCCAGGACCCGGCCGACCGCACGATCCGCATCGCCCCCACCTTCCCCGAGCTGGACGAGCTGGAGCAGGCCATCGAGGGCCTGGCCGTCTGCGTCCGCCTGGTGGCGGAGGAGCGCGGCTAGATCGCCCGGCCGCGGAAGCCGAAGATGTACTCGCGCGTCTCGCCCGGATGGAACGAGACGCCGACCCCCGGCTCGAACGCGACGTTGTCGCGGGCGCAGTAGTACAGCCGTTCCCACACGGCCAGCGCCTTCTCCCGGGCCGGGGCCTCGGCGTGGTCGCGCCTGCGGGCGCCGCGCGCGCCGAGCACGAAGAACAGCCCGAGCCCCCAGAACAGCCCGGTGAGGCAGAACGGCGCGAGCAGCACCTCGCTCCACTGCGAGTCCTTGCCCATCGCGATCACCAGCGACACGACGAGGTGCACCAGGGCCGCCACGCCGAGCATGATCCACCCCTGGTTCCTGGCCCAGGGCGTGTAGTGGCGGCTGGGGAACGACATCCACACCGCGAGCTGCGTACGGCTCATGACGTGCTTCGACGCGCCCATCGACGGCGCGGTCGGCAGGTCGGCGACCTCCCGCTGGCCGGGCAGCCTGACCCTGCCGATCCGGTATGTCGTCCCCGCGGCGACCGCGCCCGGGACCGCGACGAGCTGGTCAGCCTGCGTACATACCGGGCACCTGACTTCCACCCAGGGCAGTCTGGCCTTAAGGAACGGTCGGCGCAAACCGTAGGGTGCAGGTGTGAGACCGATTGATGCCCTGGCGAACTCGCTGTCCGAAGCTCGCGTGCTGACCGACCCGGACGTGATCGACTCCTACGCCCGCGACCGCACGTTCGTCGAGCCGGGCAAGCCGCTCGGCGTGGTGCTCGCCGCCTCGCGCGAGGACGTCGTGACGACCCTGCGGTGGGCCACCGAGCACCGGGTGCCGGTCGTGCCGCGCGGCGCGGGCACGGGCCTGGCGGGCGCGGCCACGGCCGGCGACGGGACGATCGTGTTGTCGCTGGCCAGGATGACGGCCATCAGGGAGCTCTCGCCCGCCGACGAGATCGCCGTGGTGGAGCCGGGGGTCATCACCGCCGACCTCGACCGCGCGGCCCGCGAGCACGGGCTCATGTACGCGCCGGACCCCTCGTCGTACGAGATCTCCACGATCGGCGGGAACCTGGCCACCAACGCCGGCGGCCTGCGCTGCGTGAAGTACGGCGTCACCAGGGACGCCACGCTCGGCCTTGAGGTCGTGCTGGCCGATGGGCGGATCCTGAACACCGGCCGGCGCACGATGAAGGGCGTCACCGGCTACGACCTGACCGGGCTGTTCGTCGGCTCGGAGGGCACGCTCGGCGTGATCACCGCGGCCACCGTGCGGCTGCGGCGGGCGCCGGCCGCGCCGCCGGCCACGTTCGCCGCCGAGTTCGGCTCGCTGCGCGAGGCGGGCGCGGCCGTGTCGGCGATCATGGCCGCGGGCTGCCAGCCCTCGCTGATGGAGCTGCTGGACCGGGCCACGCTGGAGGCCATCGACGACTGGCGCAACATCGGGCTCGAACCGGCCACGCAGGCCATGCTGATCGGCCAGTCCGACGCGAGCGACGGCCAGGACGTGGCCGCCCGCATGGAACGGCTCTGCCTGGACAACGGCGCCTCGTTCGTGGCCGTCTCCACCAGCCCGCAGGAGACCGAGGAGCTGGTCGGGCTGCGCAGGATGGCCTACCAGGCCAAGGAGCGGCTGGGGGCGTGCCTGGTCGAGGACGTGTGCGTGCCGCGCTCGGCGCTGCCCGAGATGATCACCGCGATCGAGGCGGCGGCGGCCCGGCACGGCGTGCGGATCTGCACGGTCGCCCACGCCGGCGACGGCAACCTGCACCCGGTCTTCATCTTCGAGCACGGCACGGCCGAGCCGCCCGCCCAGGTGTGGGCCGCGGCCGACGAGGTGTTCCGGCACGCGCTCTCGCTCGGCGGCACGCTGACCGGCGAGCACGGCGTGGGCGTGCTCAAGCGGCGCTGGCTGGGACTTGAGTCCGGGCCGGTGGCGGCCGAGGTGCAGCAGGGCATCAAGGCGGTCTTCGACCCGCTGGGCATCATGAACCCGGGCAAGGCCATCTGAATTTGCCAAGCCGTGACCTTGGGCTCCGGAGCGGACACGACCTGCGACGAAACACTGACATGTCCGGTCAAAAGGTGGAACTTACTTACAGGTCCGGCAGACGTCCCACATGTCACGCTGGTAGCGTTTTGCCCCATCTATTGGGTTGTCATGGGGGTCCGACGTGAATCAGTTCCAGCCGTTGGCGGCGGACGACCCGCGGCGGCTGGGGGCGTACGACATCGTCGCCCGGCTCGGCGAGGGTGGTCAAGGCGTCGTCTATCTGGGCAAGAGCGACTCAGGTGACCAGGTCGCCGTCAAGCTGCTGCACAACGCCCTCGTGGCCGACGCCGACGCGCGGACCAGGTTCCTGCGCGAGGTGGCCGTGGCGCAGCGGGTCGCCCGGTTCTGCACCGCGCCCGTCCTCCACGCCGACCTCGACGGCAGCCGCCCGTACATCGTGAGCGAGTACGTGCCCGGCCCCTCGCTGCGTGAGCTCGTCATCAACGAGGGCCCGCGGCGGGGCGCGGCGCTGGAACGGCTCGCGATCAGCACGGCCACCGCGCTGGCGGCCATCCACCGGGCCGGGATCCTGCACCGCGACCTCAAGCCCGCGAACGTGCTCATGGGCCCCGAGGGGCCGGTCGTGATCGACTTCGGCATCGCCCGCGCGCTGGACTCCCCCGGCGCGACGGCCACGGGGATGGCGATGGGGACGCCGTCGTACCTGGCGCCGGAGCAGCTCAGCGGGGCCGCCGTGTCGGAGGCGGCCGACGTCTTCGCGTGGGGCGTCACGATGGTGTACGCGGCCACCGGCAAGCCCGCGTTCGGGGCCGACTCGATCCCCGTGGTGATGAACCGCATCCTGAACGAGGAGCCGCAGCTCGGCGGGATGGAGGGCGAGCTCGCCGCGCTGGTGGGCCTGTGCCTGTCGAAGGACCCGGCGCAGCGGCCGAGCGCCGACGAGCTGATCGTCCGGCTCACGGGGCAGCCCGCTCCCAAGGCCGCCGTCGAGCCGGTCACCGGGGCGACCGCCACCCCGGCCGTGCCCCACCAGGCCGGGCCTTCGCACGGGTCCGCCGGTCCCTCCGGTGCGGCGCAGGACGCCTACCCCGGCCCCTGGACCCAGCCCACCGGCACCAACGCCGTGCCCCGGCAGCCGGGCCCCCAGGGTGCGGCGGGTCCGCAGGGCGTGGCAGGTCCTCAGGGTGCGGCGGGCGGTCCTCAGGGCGTCCCGGGCCCCCAGGGTGCGACGGGCCCCCAGGGCGTCCCGGCCGGTCCCGGCGCGCAGGGCGGTCCTCACGCGGGCGCCATGCCCGCCGCCGCCCAGGGCGTCCCCCACCCGGGCGGCCCGCAGGCCGGTGTTCCCGGCGGTCCGCACACGCCGGGCGGGCCCCAGACGGGCGCTCCCCACGGCGGCTCCCCCACCGGCTCACCCGGCGCGCCTCACGGAGGCACGCCCGGCGGCCCCCAGACCGGCGTTCCCGGCGGACCTCAGAGCGGCGTCCCCGGCGGCCCCCAGAGCGGCGTCCCCGGCGGACCCCAGGCCAGTGGCATGGGCGGGCCGGCCGCGCAGGGCGCGGTGCCGCACGGGCACCCGCACGGCGGCATGCCGGGCGCCCCTCAGCCGGGACACCCCGGCGGTCTCCAGGCGGGACACCCCGGTGGGCCGCAGGCAGGGAATGCGGGGGCGACCAGGGTCGGCGGGCCGCAGGGCGGGGCGTCCGGTGAGACGTCCGGCAAGGTGCCGGACCGGCAGCGGCGGACGCTGACGCTCGCGCTCTCCGGCGCGGCCGCCGCCGCGCTGCTGGTGGTGGCGGGCGCCGTCGTCGTGCAGGCCAACAGCGACAAGGTCGCCGTGACCGCCACCGGAAACGCCTCCCAGAACCCCTCGGGCGACGGACAGGGCGCCGGGCAGCCCGAGCCGCCGGTCGCCGAGGTGACCCCGGACCCGATCCTCACGGCGGAGACCGGCGAGCCCGTCCCCACGCTGGACGTCGGCCAGGCCGAGCCGCCCAAGAAGGTCAAGCACACCAAGGAACCCGTCATCGCCGTCCCGAACCCGGTGACGACCGTGACGGCGACGGCCCACCCGGCCGCCAAGAGCCCCACGCCCAAGCCCACCCCCAAGAAGACGAAGAAGCCCACGGGCCTGATCGACGGCGAGGACCAGCCGACCACGACCCCGACCCCCGGGCCCACGACCACGGTCCCGGGCCCGGCCAAGAAGCCGACGACGAGCAAGCCGACCGTCAAGCCGACCGTCAAGCCGACCGCCACGCCCAAGCCGAACACCTACAACGTGGTGACCGTCTGCGGCTCCGGCTACAAGGTGATCGACAAGCACGCGCTGGGCACCTCGGCCACGATCTACCTGCTCTACAACACCGCCGCGGGCAAGAACTGCGTCGTCACGATGTCGAAGCTGGTCTATCCCGGCAAGGTCTCCATGAACGCCACCCTCCAGGTCCAGGGCGGCGCGAGCGGCGGCAACCCGGGCACGTTCACCGCGTACGCGGGCCCGGTCCGGCTGGCGGCCGTGAAGAAGTGCGTGATCTGGGGCGGTTCGTGGAAGTCGCTGAGCTGGAAGTCCGGCTGGAGCCACTGCACCTGACGTGACGGCGCGCGGCGGGACCCCTTCCTTCCGCGCGTCCCGCTCGCTACGGTGACTGACGTGATCGTCAGGTCCCTGACCCTGCGCGGCAAGCGCACGCGGGCCACGTTGCTCGCCGCCGGGCGCGAGGCGTTCGAGGAGCACGGGTACGACGCCGTGCGGATCGACGACGTGTGCGCGCGGGCCGGGGTCTCCCACGGCACCTTCTACACCTACTTCGACTCCAAGGAGTCGCTGTTCGGCGAGGTGGCGCAGACGGTGGTCGGCGAGATGTTCGCGGCGAGCGCGGTCGGCGACGCCGCCTCCGGCGACCCGTACGCCCGCATCGAGGCCGCCAACCGCCTCTACCTGCGGGCCTGGGCGGCCAACTCGCGCCTGGTCCGCATGGTGGAGCACGCCGCCGACGCCGACGCCCGGTTCAGGCGGCTGGTGCTGGAGCTGCGCGAGGCGTTCGTCCGGCGCGGCGCCGACGGGCTGCGCCGGCTGCAGGAGCAGGGCCTGGCCGACCCCTCGCTCGACCCCCGGCTGACGGCCGTCATGCTGGGCGGCATGGTCGAGCACTTCGCGCACGTGTGGCTGGATCTCGGGGAGCGGGCCGGCGAGCAGGACGCCGTCGACCACCTGACCCGGCTGTGGGCGCGGGCCATCGGGCTGACGCCCGCGTCGACTTCCCGACAGGAGGCCCCGTGATCAGGAGCCGGCTCGATCCGCGCGACGCCGAACATCTGGCCCGGCGCGCGGCGATGCTCGCCAAGCTGGCCGAGCTCGACGCCGAGCACGCCAAGGCGGTGGCCGGCGGCGGCGAGAAGTACGTCGAGCGCCACCGCCGGCGCGGCAAGCTGCTGGCCAGGGAGCGCGTCGAGCTGCTGATCGACCCCGATTCGCCGTTCCTGGAGCTGTCGCCGCTGGCCGCGTGGGGCAGCGAGTTCCAGGTGGGCGCGGGCATGGTGACCGGCATCGGGGTGATCGAGGGCGTCGAGTGCCTGATCACCGCGAACGACCCCACGGTCAGGGGCGGCGCGTCCAACCCGTGGACGCTGCGCAAGTCGCTGCGCGCGGCCGACATCGCGCTGGCCAACCGGCTGCCGTACGTCAACCTGGTGGAGAGCGGCGGCGCCGACCTGCCGACGCAGAAGGAGATCTTCATCCCGGGCGGCCGGATCTTCCGCGACCTGACGCGGCTGTCGGCGGCGGGCGTCCCGACGGTGGCGCTGGTCTTCGGCAACTCCACGGCCGGCGGCGCGTACGTGCCCGGCATGAGCGACTACGTGGTGATGGTCCGCGACCGCGCCAAGGTGTTCCTGGGCGGGCCGCCGCTGGTGAAGATGGCCACCGGCGAGGAGTCCGACGACGAGTCGCTGGGCGGCGCCGAGATGCACGCCAGGACCAGCGGCCTGGCCGACTACCTGGCCGAGGACGAGCACGACGCGCTGCGCATCGGCCGCGCCGTCGTGCGCTCGCTCAACTGGCGCAAGCAGGGCGTGGCGCCGCTGCCCGCCCGCGAGCCCGCCTACCCGGCCGACGAGTTGCTGGGGATCGTCCCGGAAGACCTGAAGATCCCCTTCGACCCGCGCGAGGTGCTCGCCCGCGTGGTGGACGGCAGCGAGTTCGAGGAGTTCAAGCCCCTGTACGGCCCCTCGCTGGTCACCGGCTGGGCGCGCGTCCACGGTTACCCGGTGGGCGTGCTGGCCAACGCGCGCGGGGTGCTGTTCAGCCAGGAGTCGCAGAAGGCGACCCAGTTCATCCAGCTCGCGAACCAGTCGCGCACGCCGCTGCTGTTCCTGCAGAACACCACCGGCTACATGGTGGGCAAGGACTACGAGCAGGGCGGCATCATCAAGCACGGCGCCATGATGATCAACGCCGTGTCGAACTCGACCGTGCCCCACCTGACCGTCGTCATGGGCGCCTCCTACGGCGCCGGCAACTACGGCATGTGCGGGCGCGCCTACGACCCCCGCTTCCTGTTCAGCTGGCCGAGCGCCAAGTCTGCGGTGATGGGCCCGGCCCAGCTCGCCGGGGTGCTGTCGATCGTCGGCCGGGCCGCGGCGCAGGCCAGGGGGCAGGTCTACGACGAGGAGGCCGACGCGGCGATGCGTGCCATGGTGGAGTCCCAGATCGAGGCGGAGTCGTTGCCGTTCTTCCTGTCGGGGCGGCTCTACGACGACGGGGTGATCGACCCCCGCGACACCCGTACGGTGCTGGGGATGTGCCTGTCGGCGATCAACAGCGCGCCGGTGCCGCCCGCGGCGGGGTTCGGGGTGTTCCGCCCGTGATCACCCGTCTGCTCGTGGCCAACCGGGGCGAGATCGCCCGCCGGGTCTTCCGCACCTGCCGCTCGCTCGGCGTCTCCACGGTCGCCGTCTTCTCCGACGCCGACTCCGGCGCGCCGCACGCCCGCGAGGCCGACCTCGCCGTCCGCCTGCCTGGGGTCCATCCGGCCGAGACCTACCTGGCGGTGGACCGGATCATCGAGGCGTGCCGGGCCTGCGGCGCCGACGCGGTGCACCCGGGCTACGGGTTCCTGTCGGAGAACGCCGCCTTCGCGCGGGCCGTGCTGGCGGCCGGGCTCACGTGGGTGGGGCCGCCGCCCGAGGCGATCGAGGCGATGGGATCCAAGATCGCGGCGAAGCGGCTGATGGCCGAGGCCGGGGTGCCGGTGCTGCCCTCGCTCGACCTGGCCGCGCCGGGAGAGTTCCCGCTGCTGGTGAAGGCGTCCGCCGGCGGGGGCGGGCGGGGGATGCGGATCGTCCGGCACGCCGGCGAGCTGGCCGCCGAGGTGGAGTCGGCGCGGCGGGAGGCCGAGGCGGCCTTCGGCGACGGCGCCGTGTTCGCCGAGCCGCTGCTGGAGGCCGCCCGGCACGTCGAGGTGCAGGTGCTGGCCGACGCGCACGGCACGGTGTGGGCGCTGGGCGAGCGGGAGTGCAGCGTCCAGCGCCGGCATCAGAAGGTCGTCGAGGAGTGCCCGTCGCCGGGGATCTCGGAGCGCACCCGCGAGCTGCTGTGCGCGGCGGCCGTGCGCGCGGCCCGCCGGATCGGCTACGTCGGGGCCGGCACGGTGGAGTTCCTGGTCAAGGGCGAGCGGGTGGCGTTCCTGGAGATGAACACCCGGCTCCAGGTCGAGCATCCGGTGACCGAGCTGGTGTTCGGCGTCGACCTCGTCCGGTTGCAGCTGGAGGTGGCCGAGGGCGCGGCGCTGCCGTCCGGGCCGCCCGCGCCGCGCGGCCACGCGATCGAGGCGCGGCTGTACGCCGAGGACGCCTCCTACGTGCCCCAGACGGGCGTGCTGCGCCGGTTCGAGGTGCCGGGTGACGTCCGGGTCGACTCGGGCGTCGAGTCCGGGTCGCAGGTGTCGCCGCACTACGACGCGATGCTGGCCAAGATCGTCGCGTACGGCGGGACGCGGGCGGAGGCGGCGCGGAAGCTGGCCGCGTCCCTGCGCGGGGCCCGGCTGCACGGCCTGACCACCAACCGCGACCTGCTGCTGGACGTCGTGACCAGCCCGGCCTTCCTGGCCGGCGAGACCGACACCGCCTTCCTCGCCCCGGACGGCCCGCTCGCCGCGCGACGCGGCGGCCCGGCCTCCGCCGACGCCGATCCGCTCTCCTCGCGACCCGGCGGCCCCGCCCCCGCCCCCGCCCCTGCCCCGGCCTCCGCCGACGGCGATCCGGAGGGCGGGCTGCCGGCGCTGGCCGCCGCGCTCGCCATGGCCGCCGCGCACCGGCGCGACGCCTCCGTCCTGGCCGGGCTGCCCAGCGGCTGGCGCAACGTGCGCTCGCAGCCCGCCCGCGCCCGGTTCGAGGAGGCCGACGTCGTCTACGACCCGCTGCCCGCGGGCGTCACGGTGATCTCCGCGCGGCCGGAGGAGGTGGTCCTGGAACGCGACGGCCTGCGGCGCACGTTCCAGGTCGCCCGGTACGACGGCGACGAGTGCGTATACGTCGACTCCCCCATGGGCGCGGCCGTGCTGACGCCGGTGCCGCGCCTGCCCGAGCCGGTCGAGCACGTCGCCCCCGGCTCCCTGCTCGCGCCCATGCCGGGCAGCGTGCTGCGGGTCGAGGTGGCCGCGGGCGACACGGTGGCCCGGGGCCAGCCGGTCCTGGTGCTGGAGGCGATGAAGATGGAGCATCGCATCGCCGCCCCGGCGGGCGGCGTGGTGTCGGACGTACGCGTCGAGAAGGGCCAGCAGGTCGAAGCCGGGGCCGTGCTGGCGATCATCCAGGAGGAGACCACATGACGAGCCTGGTGCACAGGGAGCTGGCGGAGGGCGTGGCCACCGTCACGCTCGACTCGCCGGCCAACCGCAACGCGTTGTCCAGGCGGCTGCTGGCCGAGCTGGCCGAGCACCTGCGCTGGGCGCTGGCCGAGCCGGACGCCCGGGTGATCGTGCTGACCGGCACGGGCCCGGTGTTCTGCTCGGGCGCCGACCTGAAGGAGCAGCGCGGCGACGCGGACGCGCCGGTGACGGCGTCCTTCCCGGAGATCATGACGCTGCTGTGGGAGAGCCCGAAGCCGGTGATCTGCCGCCTGAACGGCACGGCCCGCGCGGGCGGCCTCGGCCTGGTCGCCGCGTGCGACTTCGCGATCGCGCCGGACACGGCGTCGTTCGCGTTCACCGAGGTGCGGCTCGGGGTGGTGCCCGCCATGATCTCGGTGCCCGTGCTGCGCAGGCTCGACCCGCGCGCGGCGGCCGAGTACTTCCTGACCGGCGAGGTGTTCGACGCCGCCACGGCGGCCCGCATCGGCCTGCTGACCAGGGCCGTCCCGCAGGACGAGCTCGACGCGACCGTCGGTCACTACGCGGGGATGCTGGCCAGGGGCGGCCCCGAGGCGCTGGCCATCACCAAGCGGCTGGTGCGGGAGGTCCCGGCGGTCTCGTTCGAGGAGGGGCTGCGGCGGATGAGCGAGCTGTCGGCCGAGCGGTTCACCTCGGCGGAGGGGCAGGAGGGCATCGCGGCGTTCATGGACAAGCGCCCGCCCAAGTGGGTGCCGTGATGGCGCTGCGCGTCGCGAACTGCAGCGGCTTCTACGGCGACCGGCTCTCCGCGGCCAGGGAGATGGTCGAGGGCGGCCCGATCGACGTGCTCACCGGCGACTGGCTGGCCGAGCTGACCATGCTCATCCTGGCCGGCAACCGGCTCAAGGGCCGTCCGGGCTACGCCCCGACGTTCCTGCGCCAGCTTGAGGACGTGCTCGGCCCGTGCCTCGACCGCGGCATCAGGATCGTGACGAACGCGGGCGGCCTCGACCCGGCCGGGTGCGCCGAGGCCGTGCACGAGCTGGCCGCCCGGCTGGGCCTGTCCCCCAAGGTCGCCCACGTGACCGGTGACGACCTCATGGGCCGTCCGCTCGACCTGGTCCACGCCGGCACCGGCGAGCGCGCGCCGGCCGCGCCGCTGACCGCCAACGCCTACCTCGGCGGCCGTCCCATCGCCGCCGCGCTGGCGGCGGGCGCGGACGTCGTGGTGACCGGCCGCGTGACGGACGCCGCCCTGGTCACCGGCCCCGGCATCTGGCGGTACGGGTGGGGCCCCGGCGACCTCGACCCGCTGGCCGGCTCGGTCGTCGCGGGCCACGTCATCGAGTGCGGCTGCCAGGCCACGGGCGGCAACTACGCCTTCTTCCAGGACGTGCCCGACCTGGCCCACTGCGGCTTCCCCATCGCCGAGCTGCGCGCCGACGGCTCGGCGGTGATCACCAAGCACCCGGGCACGGGCGGCCTGGTCTCGGTCGGCACGGTCACCGCGCAGCTCGTCTACGAGCTGGGCGGCCCGCGTTACCTGGGCCCCGACGTGGTGGCCAGGTTCGACACGATCACGCTCTCCGACGACGGCCCCGACCGGGTGCTGATCTCCGGCACGCGGGGCGAGCCGCCCCCGGACACGCTCAAGGTCGCCGTCAACTACCCGGCCGGCTACCGCAACACGATGACGCTCGTCCTGACCGGCCTGGACGTCGAGGCCAAGGCGCGGGTCGCCGAGGAGGCCGTCTGGGCGCGGGTGCCGCGCGAGACCTTCGACCAGGTGGACGTGACGCTGACGGACGCGGGCCTGCTGCGGATCACCGTCATGGACGCCGACCGGCGCACCGCGGGCCGGGTCTTCTCCTCGGCCGTCGTGGAGACGGGCCTGTCCAGCTACCCGGGCTTCCACGGCCTCACCCCGCCCGGCGACGCCTCCCCGTACGGGGTGTACTGGCCGGTCCTGGTGCCGGCCTCGCAGGTGCGCCCGCGGGTCTTCCTGGACGGGGTGGAGCTGCCCGTCCAGGAGGAGCCTCCCGTTCCGCAGGGCGAGCCGGTCCCCGAGCCGCCCGCGCCGCCGCTTCCCGCGCCTCCCGGCGGGCCGGCCGTGCGCGTGCCCCTGGGCCGGGTGGCGGGGGCGCGCTCCGGCGACAAGGGCGGCGACGCCAACCTCGGCGTCTGGGCCGCGACCGACGAGCAGTACGCCTGGCTGGCGGCCACCCTCACCGCCGACCGGCTCACGTCCCTGCTGCCGGAGCTGGCCGCCCACCGCGTCGAGCGGTACGAGCTGCCCAACATCAGGGCGCTCAACTTCGTCGTGCACGGGCTGCTGGGCAGGGGCGTGGCGGCCAGCCCGCGCCTGGATCCGCAGGCCAAGGCCCTGGGCGAGGAGCTACGCGCCCAGGTGGTCGACGTGCCCGCCGTCCTGCTCCCCCAGCGCCCGCAGGCCGAGCAGCCCGGCGCCTAGCAGGCCCGCGTCCACGCCGAGCGCCGACACCCGCACCTCGGGCGCGGGGCGGAAGGCGAGCCGCGCGGCCAGCCGGGCGCGCAGCGGGGTCAGCAGGGCGTCCCCGGCCAGCGACAGGCCGCCGCCGACGACGATCGCCGCGGGGTCCAGCACCAGCGTGTACGTGGCCAGCGCCAGCGCCAGCGCCTCCACGGCCTCGGCCCACACCCGGGCGGCCGGCTCGTCCCCGGCGGCGGCCCGGCGGACGACGTCCTCGGCGGAGGTCTCGCCGGCGCGGGCGGCGACGGAGGCGGCCGAGGCGTAGGCCGACAGGCAGCCGCGCTGCCCGCACGGGCACGGGAGCCCGCCGGGACGCACCGGGATGTGCCCGATCTGCCCGGCCCAGCCGGCGGCGCCGCCGTACAGGGAGCCGGTCAGGACGACCGCTCCGGCGATGCCGGTGCCGATGGGCAGGTAGAGCGCGTCGGGGGCCGCCGATCCGTACGCCAGCTCCGCCTCGCCGGCCGAGCGCACGTCGTGGCCGAGTGAGAGCGGGAGCCTTCCGTCGGTGAAGGCCGCGGCGGGCACGTCCCGCCAGCCGAACGCGGCCGAGAAGACCGCCCGCCCGGACGCGACCAGGCCGGGCACGGCCAGGCCCACGGCCGCCGGGCGCAGCGGGACGCCGGCGACGGTCCGCGGCGCGCTCAGGTCGGCGACGAAGGCGGAGATCGCCGCGATCACGCGGTCGGGCCCCTCGGTGCGGGGGGTGGGGCGGCGTTCCCGGTAGAGGATGCCGCCGTCCTGGGCGATCAATCCGCCCTTCAGGGTTGTTCCGCCCACATCGACTGCCACAACACACGTCATCCACCCATATTGTCCCAATGAAGGATGAGGGCGGCCAGGGCGAGCCGTCGGGCCGTCCTGCCGTTCCCGCCGGCGCCGGGTTGACCGGGGGTCGGGGCTCTCGTAGGTTGAAGCCTCCAGAATATCGTTCTGTCAAAGGGCGGCCATGACCTCCACCCACATCGACGTCAGCGCCATCGACCTCGACGACCTCGGCGCGTGGATGGACGCCGAGGGGCTGCCGGGCGGGGCGATCACGGAGGTCGCGCCGATCCCCGGCGGCACCCAGAACGTCATGGTCCGCCTCGAACGCGGCGGCCGGCCGTACGTGCTGCGCAGGCCGCCCCTGCACGCCAGGGCCAGGAGCAACGAGGTGCTGCGGCGCGAGGCGCGGCTGCTGGCGGCGCTGAGCGGCACGGCGGTGCCGGCGCCCCGGCTGGTGGCCGCGCAGACCGCCCGGGAGCCGGTGTTCTACCTGATGGAGCCGGTGGCCGGGTTCAACCCCTCGACCGGGCTGCCCGAGCCGCACGCCTCCGACGCCGCGATCCGGCACCGGATGGGCCTGGAGGCCGCCGCCGCGCTGGCCGAGCTGGGCCGGGTGGATCCGGCGGTGCTGCCCGGTTTCGGCCGTCCCGAGGGCTTCCTCGACCGGCAGGTGCCGCGCTGGCTGAAGGAGCTCGACTCCTACGGCGAGCTCGACGGCTACCCCGGCCCCGACATCCCGGGCCTCGACGCCACCGCCGACTGGCTGACCCGCCACCGGCCGGCCGCGTTCGTCCCGGGGATCATGCACGGCGACTACCACTTCGCCAACCTGATGTTCGCCCTCGACGGGCCCCGGGTGGCGGCGATCGTCGACTGGGAGATGTGCACGATCGGCGACCCGCTGCTCGACCTGGGCTGGCTGCTGGCCACCTGGCCGGTGAACAACGGGCACGTGCCGGGGCTGCCGTCGGAGCGGGAGCTGGTCGCGTACTACGCGGCGCTGTCGGAGCGCGACCTGTCGGCGATCGACTGGTACGCGGTGCTGGCCTGCTTCAAGCTCGGCATCGTGCTGGAGGGCACGCACGCGCGGGCGTTCGCCGGCAAGGCGCCCCGGGACATCGGCGACGTGCTGCACGCGACCACCCTCGGTCTGTTCGCCCGCGCCCACGACATCATGGAAGGCTTGTTGCGCTGAACCCGATGCGGGAAAAGGATCACGCCGGACGCCCAGATGCGTACAATTGCGCGCAATTGCATCTGGCATTCGGGGAAAGGATCGTCATGCGCATGCGGTTCCTCGGCTCCACCTCGGAGGCGGGCGCCTGCCCCACCCTGTACGAGACCGATCGCGGCACCATCGTCGTCCAGGGGCTTCACGTCACCGACCCCGAGGCGCTCGCGGACCTCCGCGACGTGCTCGACGGCGAGGCCGCCGTCGAGGTGCCCCGCGAGCTCCTCACCGAGATCGCCCGCCGGGTCCTGACCGACGGGCCGGCCGGCGCCCTGCCCACCAGCGACGGGACACCGTCGGCAACCGCTTGATCACGATTGCGCGGCTGGGCCTGGCATGATCGGTGCCCGCGGAGCTAGCCTCTTGCCGCGTGACGTCCTATCAGCAGGCGCGCATCGACCTCGGCGGCCAGCTTCGCCAGTTGCGCGAGGCCGCCCACCTGTCGGGCAAAGACCTGGCCGAGCGGCTGCGCTGGCAGCCGTCCAAGGTCTCCCGCCTGGAGAACGCCAGGCAGACGGCGACCGAGGACGACGTGGTCGTGTGGGCGCAGGCCGTCGGGGCCGCGCCCGACACGACCGACGAGCTCATCAGGCAGGCCATCGCGCTGCTGGAGCGGCACGACGACTGGAAGCAGCGGCACCGCAGCGGCCTGGCCGCCATCCAGGAGGACATCCGCGACCTGGAGGCGCGCACGAAGCTGTTCCGCGTCTTCGAGCCCGGCATCGTCGTCGGCCTGCTGCAGACCTCCGAGTACGCCCGGCACGTGTTCCGCAAGGTCAAGCGCCTCTACAGCGCGGCCGACCAGATCGACGCGGCCGTCCGCGTGCGCATGCAGCGGCAGGAGATCCTCTACGACCGCACGCGCACGTTCCGGTTCGTGGTGCCGGAGTCGGCGCTGCGCAGCGCGCTGGCCCCGGCCGACGTCATGCGCGGCCAGCTCGACCGGCTGCTGGCCGTCAGCACGCTGCCCAACGTGGAGTTCGGGGTGATCCCGTTCGGCACCGAGCTGCCGTCCGCGCCGATCAACGGGTTCTGGATCTACAACGAGGCCATGGTGGGCGTCGCCACGATGACCAAGGACCTCGTGCTGCGCGACCCCGACGACATCGCCTTCTACGTGCGGGCCTTCGACGACTACGCCAAGGTGGCGGAGTTCGGCGAGCCGGGGCGAGAAGTCATCATCCGTATTCTTCGCGAATACCTGCAACAAACCCCACATTAACCTCAGCAATTGCTTGCCACCCGCAGCAAGATCGTGCAATTCTGTCGCGAGACGTTGCGGAGGTGACGCATGATGCTTGATACCGCGCTCTGCCTTGAGCGGTTCGCGTGGCACGCGGGCCGTCACGCCGATCTTTCGGTGCAGAATGTCGCGCTGGCCAGCGACCCGGCGTACGTGTCGGTGCGCAACCGGTTCTCCGCCACCCTGGCCGAGACGGTGACCTGCTCCGACGACGGCGCGTACATCACGTCGTGGGGCTACCGCCTCGGCACCGCCGAGGACGTCGAGTCGGCGGCCGCCCGCCTGGCCTTCCTGCTGGCCGCCCTGCCCGCCTGACGCCGGCCGGACCCGAGCCCGGCCCAGGCCGGGCTCAGCCGAACCGCTCCACCGCGATGCCGGCCTCCCCGGCCGCGGCGGTGCGCGCGTGGGCCAGCAGCCGCGCCCGGTCAAGCACGTTGGGATGCAGGGTGTAGCGGATGATCAGGCCGTCGAGCATGGCGTCGATGCGCTCGGCCGCGCCCGCCGGATCGGCGCAGGCGAACTCCCCGGCCTCGGTGCCGGCCGACAGCACCTGGGCCAGCGCGTCGAGCCAGGCCGTCTCCAGCTCCAGCATGATCGCGTTGACCGCGGGCTCGCGCAGCGCGGTGTTCCAGGCGTCGATCCAGAGCAGCCAGCTCTGGTCGGAGCGCGACTCGGGGATGTAGTAGCGCAGCACCCGGTCGAGGCGCTCCACCGCCGTGCCGGGGCCGTCGGCCAGCTCCTTGAGCCGGGCGCTCTCGATGTCGAGCGTGGCCCGCAGCATGGCGGTGATCAGCTCGTCCTTGGTCGCGAAGTGGTAGTGGATCAGGCCGCCGCTGACGTTGATGGACTTGGCGATGTCGGCGATGCGCGTGTTGGCCAGGCCGCGTTCGAGCACCACTTTGCGGGTGGCCTCGAGAAGCTCTGCTCTGCGCTGGTCGGCCTGATCGGCCCGGGTCGTACTCGCCACCCGATCAGCCTATAGCGCGCCGCGGGAACGGGCCCCGCGGCCGCCGTCGCTTCCTCAGTGGGCGCAGTCGTACAGGCCGGTGTGGCCGTCCACGGCCGCGCAGTTGGCGGTGACCCAGGCGGTCACCTCGGTGTCGCCGCCGGGGCCGCCCCGGCCGCCGGGCAGCACGTACCTGAGCCGTCCCGACGAGACGAGCTCCCGCAGGCGGGGGACGGTCATGGCGGGATCGGAGCCGGTGAAGCCGCCCATGGCGATCACCGGGCGGCCGGTGGACAGGATGATCGAGGACGCCTGCTGGGCGCTGCCCACGGCCACCAGCCACGTCGCCCGGCCCTGGTTCGCGACCAGGTACTTCACCGTCGAGTCGGTCACGCCCCCGCCCGTGAGACCGCGGTCCCTCGCGCCGGGCTGCCCCGCAGGCGGCCGGTCCTGTGGCGGCTCGCCGTCCTGGAGGGCGTCCGGCCGGCCGGTGGGGAGCTCGCCGCCCGGTGGCGGGCCGCCGAAGCCGCCGGGACCGCCCGTACGCCCCGTGGACGGGCCCGCCGTGGGGTTGGTCCCGTTCACCCGCGCCCCCAGCGGTGAGACGGCGTAGGCCGCCGGACCGGCGAGCCCCGCGACCAGAGCGGCCGCCAGCGCCACGACGCTCACCCGGCCCACCACCCGGCCCGTCATCCGGCCCGCCACCCATCCGCTGCCCGCCACGAGCCCTGCCACGGCCACTGCGGTCGCCCCGAGCACGACCCAGGCCAGCCACGGCAGCCACTCCGGCGTACGGCGCAGCACCGCGAACGCCCACCCGCCGGTCACCGCGACCGCCACGGGCAGCGCCCACGCCCACCCCCGCGACCTGCGGTACTCCCGCCACATCACGGTCGCCCCCGTGCCGGTCAGCGCGGCCACGGCGGGCGCCATCGCGGTGGTGTAGTAGGGGTGGAACGTGCCACTGGAGAAGCTGAACACGGCGTGGTGCACGACCAGCCAGCCGCCCCACAGCAGCCAGGCGGCCCCGTCGAGGGGCCTGCCGCGCACCCGCAGCAGCACGGCGAAGGCCAGCGCCACCGCGCAGAACGGCAGCAGCCAGGAGATCTGCCCGGCCATGACGTCGTTGAACAGCCGCCCGGCCCCGGCCTGCCCGCCGAAGTTCGCGCCGCCGAACCCGCCGCCACCGGCCCGGTCCTGGCCGAAGACCCGGCCGAGCCCGTTGTAGCCGATCACCAGGTCCCGGACCGTGTTGTCGGTCGAGCCGCCGACGTAGGGCCGCGAATCGGCGGGCCACAGGTCGACGACCACCATCCACCAGGCGCTCGACACCACCATCACGGCCCCGGCGGCCAGCAGGTGCCCCACCCGCCGGGCCAGGCCGTGGCGGGCGCACGCCAGGTACGCCACCCCGAACGCCGGCACCACCAGGTACGCCTGCAACATCTTGGCGTTGAACCCGAGCCCCACGAACAGCGCGGCGAGCAGCAGCGGCCGCAGCCGGGCCGTGCGCAGCGACTCCAGGCAGAACCAGGCCGCCAGCACCAGCAGCAGCACGAGCACGGTGTCGGGGTTGTTGTCCCGGTTGATGGCCACCGTGATCGGGGTGAGCGTCATGACCACGGCCGCGACCAGCGCCGCGACGTGCCCCTGGCGGGCGCGCCCGAAGGACCGGCGGACCGCCGAGTACACCGCCCCGACGGCCCCCACGCCGGCCAGGACCTGCGGCATCAGCATGCTGTACGTGCCGTGGCCGAAGATCCGCGCCGACAGCCCCATGACCCACAGCGCGAGCGGCGGCTTGTCCACCGTGATGAACGACCCGGCGTCGATCGCGCCGAAGAAGAACGCCTTCCAGCTCCGCGTGCCCGACAGGACGGCGGCGGCGTAGTACTCGTTGGCGTTCCCGCTGAGCGCCCAGGCGTACAGGGCGAAGGCGGCGGCCAGCACCGTCCACATCGCGGGCCGCGACCAGCGCGGGTCGCCCGCGGCCCCGGTCAGCGCGCGCACGCGGGCCGGCGCGGCGACGGCGGTCATCGCCCGCTCCTGCGCCGGGGGTTGAACACCCACACGCGCAGCAGCAGGAACCGGACGAGGGTGGCCGCCGCGTTGGCCGCGACGACCGCCACCAGCTCCACCCCGTGCGAGACCCCGCCGGGCAGCAGCGCGAGGCTCCCCGACGTCAGCGCCAGCCCCACCAGGAACGCGATCAGGCCTTCGAACTGGTCGCGCAGCGCCCCGCCCGAGCCCCTGACCCCGAACGTGAAGCGGCGGTTGGCCGCCGTGTTGGCCACGGCCGTGACCAGCAGCGCGACCGCGTTGGCGAGCTGCGCCGGGACGACCTGACGCGACATCGAGAACAGCGCCAGGTAGGCCAGCGTGCTGACCACGCCCACGATCGCGAACCTGGGGAGCTGCCTGGCCATCCCCTTCGGCAGCTCGGCCCGCCGCACCCGGGCGGGCATCGGCAGGCGCGCCGCGCCCGACAGTGTCCTGCGGGCCACCCTGGCCAGCCCGCGCAGGTCGTCCAGGGCGGTCCGCAGGAGGTCCACGCGGCTGTCGGGGTCGTCCACCCAGTCGACGGGGACCTCGTGGATGCGCAGGCCGTGCCGCTCGGCCAGCAGCAGCAGCTCGGTGTCGAAGAACCACTGCTCGTCCTCGACGGCGGGCAGCAGCGCCTGCGCGATCTCCGTCCGCACGGCCTTGAACCCGCACTGCGCGTCGGAGAACCCGGCGCCCATCACCGAGCGCAGGAGCAGGTTGTAGGAGCGGGAGATGAACTCCCGCTTGGGCCCGCGCTCCACCCGCGAGGCCCTGGCCAGGCGGGTGCCGATGGCCAGGTCGCTGTGGCCCGACAGCAGGGGTGCGACCAGCGGGAGGAAGGCGTCCAGGTCGGTGGACAGGTCGACGTCCATGTAGCTGACGACGTCGGCCTCGCTGGTGGACCAGACCTGGCGCAGGGCCCGGCCGCGGCCCTTCTCGTCGAGGTGCACGGCCCGCACCTGCGGCAGCTCGCGGGCCAGGTCGGCGGCCAGCCGCCAGGTGTCGTCGGTGCTGGCGTTGTCGGCGATGGTGATGCGGAAGCCGTACGGGAACGTGGTGGCCAGGTAGGCGTGCAGCCGGGCGACGCTCTCACGCAGCGCCCGCTGCTCGTTGTGGACCGGGACGACCACCTCTACCAGGCGCGTCCTTACCGCTGTTGTCTCCATGCAGCCAGCTCACGATTCGGGTCTTTGAGAGGACTTATCCGATTGTGAGTGACGAATGAGAGTTCCGGGAAGATCGATCGTGGCGATCGCGCCGCCGCCGGGCGCGTTGGACAGCCGTACCTTGCCGCCGGTCTCCGACACGGCCTGCGCCACGATCGCCAGGCCCAGACCGGAGCCGGGCAGGCCGCGGGCCGAGGGCGAGCGCCAGAAGCGCTCGAAGACGTGCGGCAGCTCCTCCTCGGGGATGCCGGGGCCGTGGTCGCGGACGGTCAGCCGGCCGTCCTTGAGCGAGACCTCGACCTGGCCCTCGGGGCTGAACTTGCGGGCGTTGTCGATGAGGTTGAGCACGGCGCGTTCGAGCGAGGCGGGGCTGCCGACGACGTACCAGGGGTGCAGGTCGGTGCGCACGTCGGCGCCGCGCAGCCGGGCGCGTTCGGCGGCGGCTGTGACGACGTCGTGCAGGGCCAGCTCGACGTGCGGCTCGTGGTCGGTGTCGCCCCTGGCGAGCTGGAGCAGGTCGCCGACCAGCGTGGACAGCTCGGCGAACTGCGCCTTGACGTTGACCAGCAGGCGTTTCTTGGCGCCCGGGTCGAGCTGCCTGCCGGTCTGCTCGCTGCGCAGCAGCAGGTCGATGTTGGTGCGCAGGGTGGTGAGCGGGGTGCGCAGCTCGTGACCGGCGTCGGCGACGAGCTGCTGCTGGCGTTCGCGGGAGCCGGCCAGGGCGGCGGTCATGGCGTTGAAGGAGGAGCTGAGCCGGGCGATCTCGTCGTTGCCCTGGACGGGGATGCGGGTGTTGAGGTCCTCGGTCTCCGCGATGTGCTCGGCCGCCCTGGTCAGCCGGCCCACGGGACGCAGGGCCGTACGGGAGATGGCCCGTCCGGCCAGAGCGGCGCCGATCACCCCCACGGCCGCGATGGCGGCGAGCGCGAGCGCGGTGTTCCGCAGGGTGATCTTGATGTGGTAGAGCGGCCTGGCCTCCAGGACGGCCACGCCGGGCGCGAAGTTGATGGCCACGACGCGCACCTCCTTGCCGTCGCGCGTCACGCCGTTGCGGTAGACCGGCTCGTCGTGTCCGGGGATCGCCTTCTTGTCCTCTTCCACCGGCACGATCGGCGAGCCGAGCGAGCAGGTCCTGCCGTCGGCGTACAGCAGCGTCACCAGGTCGTGGTAGACGAGGGCGCCCTCCGGCCTGCACCTCTCCTGCAGGAACCGCTTGTCCCCCTCGAGCTCCGGTTCCAGGATGGTCTGGTCGAGCTGCCTGATGACCTGGTTCTGCACGATGAACCAGGACAGCCCGGCGCACACCGCGATCGCGATCGCGACCGCCGCCGCGACCAGCAGCGTCAGCCGGGTGCGCAGGCTGCTGCGGATCACGGCGCGGCCCGCAGGACGTACCCCACCCCGCGGACCGTGTGGATCACCCGGGGCTCTCCCCCGGCCTCGGTCTTGCGGCGCAGGTACATGACGTACACGTCGAGGGAGTTGGAGGTCGGCTCGAAGTCGAAGCCCCACACCTCGTTGAGTATCTGGTCGCGGGTCAGGACCTGGCGGGGGTGGGCCAGGAACAGCTCCATCAGCAGGTACTCGGTCCTGGTCAGGTCGAGCGCGCGGGCGCCGCGGGTGACCTCCCTGGTGGCCGGGTCCATGCGCAGGTCGCCGTAGGAGAGCGTGCCGCCGTCGGCGGAGGCGGCGTTGAGCGCGCCGCGGCGCAGCAGCGCGCGCACCCGGGCCAGCAGCTCGTCCAGCTCGAACGGCTTGACCAGGTAGTCGTCGGCCCCCGCGTCGAGCCCGGACACCCGGTCGCCGACGGCGTCGCGGGCGGTGAGCATGAGGACGGGGATGTGGTTGCCCTGGGCCCGCAGCCGCCGGCAGGTGGTGAGCCCGTCGAGCCGCGGCATCATCACGTCGAGCAGCACCGCCTCGTACGATCCCGCCGCCAGCGCCTCCAGCGCCGCCTGGCCGTCGTTGGCGGTGCCGACCCGGTAGCCCTCGAACTCCAGGCTCGACTGCAGCGCCTCGCGCAACGCGGGCTCGTCGTCCACCACCAGCAACCGTGCGGGCTCAGTCATGTGTCACAAGATATGAGCCCACTATGAGAACACGATGAACGGGTTCACCGGCGTCCTCTGAGAATCACCACGCCACGGGCAGGGCCTTGAGCCCGAAGATGACGCCGTCGTACTTGGCGGGCACGTCCTCGTCGGCGACCGTGACGCGCAGGCCGGGGACGCGCTCGAAGAGGGTGCGCAGCGCGATCTCCAGCTCGGCCCTGGCCAGGTTCTGGCCGAGGCACTGGTGCACGCCGTAGCCGAAGGCCACGTGGTGGCGGGCGCCGCGGGCGACGTCGAACTCGTCCGGACGGTCGAAGACGCGCTCGTCCCTGTTGGCGGAGGCGCCGAGGACGAAGATGCCCTCGCCCTTCCCGACCCGCTGCCCGCCGATCTCCTGATCCCGCGTGGACACCCGGTCGAAGGCCACCCAGTCGACGATCGAGTGGTAGCGCAGCAGTTCCTCCACCGCCATCGGCCAGCCCGAGGGGTCGGCGCGCAGGGCGGCGAGCTGGGCGGGGTGGCGCAGCAGCGTGAGCACGCCGAGCGGGATCATGTTGGCCGTGGTCTCGTGGCCGGCGACGAGCAGCAGGAAGAGCACGCCGACGAGCTCCTGGTGAGTGAGCTGCCCGCCGGTGATCAGGCGGCCGAGCAGGTCGTCCTCGGGTGCGCGTGCGGCGGCGGTGACCAGGTCGTCCAGGAACCCCCTGATCTCCGTGACGGCCGTGTAGCCCGCCGCGGGGTCATCGACGGCGGAGACGATCATGCGGGTACGCGACTGGAAGAACTCGCGCTCGGCGTACGGGACGCCCAGCAGCCGGCAGATCACCAGGGACGGCAGCGCCAGCCCGAACGCCTCGACCAGCTCCGCCTCCGTCCCCTTGGCCAGCATGTCGTCGATGAGCTCGTCCACCAGCCGCTGGATGGACGGCCGCAGCTCCCTGACCCGCCGGACGGTGAACTCGGGGATGAGCAGCCTGCGGAAGCGGGTGTGCTCGGGCGGGTCGAGGTCGATGAAGTTCCCGATCGCGAACTGGCGCAGCGTCTCCGCCTGATCGGGCGAGGGCGGCTCGGGGCTGAGGAGCGCGTTGGGGTGGCCGGGCGTGGCCGGGTTGGTGCTGATGCCCTCGCCCGACAGCACCCGCTGGGCCTCGGCGTGCCGGGTGACGAGCCATGCCTCGCCGCCGGGGAGCGCCGCCCTCACGAGGGGGCCCTGCTCGCGCAGGCGGGCGTACTCGGCAGGCGGGGCGAACGGGCACGTGCGCTGGACAGGGAAGTGCTGAGCCATAGTCTGCTCCCTACAAGCCGGACCGCATTGCTTACTTACGTGAAAGTAAGCAATGCGAGGGCCGGCCGTCAAGGGATGGGAGCACGATGGCAGGGCGGCGGACGGACACTCGTGAGCGGATCCAGCGGGTGGCGCTGGAGTTGTTCGCCGAGCGCGGCTACGACAAGACGACCCTCCAGGAGGTCGCCGAGCGTCTGGAGATCACCAGGCCCGCGCTCTACTACCACTTCCGCACCAAGGAGGCGATCCTGGCCGGCGTCGTCGACCACCTGGTGGTCTCGATCGACGAGCTGGTGGCGTGGGCGAGAGAGCAGCCGCGCACGCCGGAGGCCAGGCAGGAGATCCTGCGCCGCATCTCCGGGCTGCTGGAGGACAGGTGGCGGCCGCTGTTCAGGTTCGCGCAGGTGAACCAGGGGGTGATGGGGGACCTGCCGTCCGGCTCGCGGATGCAGGAGGGCCTCGTCTCCATGCTGTCGGTGCTGAGCTCGCCGGAGGACGACCCCGTTCAGCAGTTCGAGGCCAGGCTCGCGGTGATCGCGGTGATCCTGGGGAGCGTCCCCGTCCTCTTCGACCTGCAACTGCCCGACGCCGAACGCACGGGCGTGGCGCTCACGGTGGCCACGAAACTGATTTCCCGGTGATTCCCGCCTGATTCACGGGCGCAGCAGCGCCATGGCCGCGTTGTGGCCGCCGATCCCGCTCACGCCGCCGCCCCTGCGGGCCGCGGCGCCGCACAGCAGAATGCGTTCGTGCCCGGTCTCGACGCCCCAGCCCCTCTCTTCCGCGTACGGCCAGCTCAGGTCGGCGTGGAAGATGTGGCCGCCCGGCAGTCCGGCGTCCCGCTCCAGGTCGACGGGGGTTTTGACCTCGACGCACGGGGTGCCGTCGGGGGCGCGCAGCAGGCAGTCCTCGATGGGCTCGGCGAGCACCGCGTTCATGGAGGCGAACGTGGCCCGCAACGCCTCTTCCCGCGCTTTTTCTGGATTTTTCCGGAAAAGTCGGGCGGGCATGTGGAGGCCGAACAGGGTCATCGTCTCGGCCTTCCCCCGCAGTTCCGGCCCCAGAATGGACGGGTCCGTCAGGGAATGGCAGTAGACCTCTGCCGGCGGCGATTCCGGGATCTCCCCGCGCGCCGCCTGCTCGTACGCCTTCGCGAGCTGGTCGCGCCCCTCGTTGATGTGGAACGTGCCGCTGAAGGCGGCCCGGGGGTCGGCCGAGCGGTCCTTCAGCCGGGGCAGCCGGGCGAGCACCATGTTGACCTTGAGCTGCGCGCCCTCCGGCACGGTCGCGGGCCGGCCGAGCACCCGGTCCAGCACCGCCGGGGGCAGGTTGACCAGCACGTGGCGGCCGTCCACGGTGTGCTCGCCGTCCTCGGCGACGTAGGTGACCTCGCCCGACGGGGAGATGCCGACGATCTCCGCGCCGGTCCTGATCTCGGCCCCGGCCCGCCTGGCCGCCCGCTCCAGCGCGCCGGAGACCGCGCCCATGCCGCCCACCGGGACGTTCCACTCGCCGGTGCCGTCGCCGATCACGTGGTAGAGGAAACACCTGTTGGCCAGCAGGTCGGCGGACGGGTCGGCGAACGTGCCGATCAGCGCGTCGGTGAGCACGACGCCGCGCACGGTGTCGTCGGCGAACCGCTCGTCCACGGTCTGCCCGATCGGCCGGGCGAACAGGTCGCGCCAGGCCTGCGGGCCGACCAGGCGCTCGATCTCGGCGGGGGTGCGCAGGGGTTCGAGCAGGGTGGGGGCCAGGGCGCGGGCCACGTCCGCCGTCATGGCGTAGAAGTCGCGCCAGGCGCGGTGGTCGCGCTCGCCGCCGGTGACGGCGCGGAAGGAGGCGGCGGTGCGGGCCTCGTCCTCGTTGTCGACGAGCAGGCCGGTGTCGCCCACGGGGGTGTAGGAGGCGTACCGGCGGCGGCGCAGGTCGAGGTCGAGACCGAGGTCGCGGACGATCTGGGCGGGCAGCAGGCTCACCAGGTAGGAGTAGCGGGACAGGCGGACGTCCACGCCGGGGAAGGCCCGCGTGGAGATCGCCAGGCCGCCGACGTGCCCGAGGCGCTCCAGCACCAGCACCCGGCGGCCGGCTCCGGCGAGGTAGGCGGCCGCGACCAGCCCGTTGTGCCCGCCACCTGCCACGACGACGTCATACGCACCCATCCCCGCACCTTATGACCCGACCTGTGCCCTTAGTCAACGGTTCGCGCGGATATGGTGCGGGCCGCTCGCGGGTCGGCCCGGCCGGGTCCACTCCCGGCCGGGCCGGACCCGTCAGCCCGTCCTGTTCACCCAGACGCGCTTGACCGGCCACGGCGTGAGCCGTACCGAGGAGACCCCGCCGACGGCCGTCCAGCCGCCGGTCAGGACGATGGGACCGGCGTACGGGTGCGACTGCTCCACCCCGACGGCGTGCTGGCCGGTGCCGGAGGCGCAGCTGCTGTAGGCGTAGCCGCCGCTGACCCAGGCGGTGCAGTCGGTGGGCGCGGCCAGCGCGGGCGACGGCGCCAGGCCCGCCGCGGCGAGGCACATCACCGCCGATCCGGCCAGGGCGACGAGAGGACGACGAAGGCTCATGCGGAGTCTCCTGAGGTTCGGGGGGTGAACGCGCTCTTACTTTTAGGAAACTTTCCTAAGGGAAAGCTAGATCGTGCTCCAGGCGGCGTCAACGGCCACCTTCGGGCGACGCGCTCACGGACGGCTGGCGATGGCCAGGAGCGTGGCGGCCGGGGCGGTGAGCGAACGCCCGCGCCGCCACACCGCGCGCAGGTTCCGGACCAGGGTGAGCCCGGCGAGGGGCACCTCCACCAGGCGGCCGGTCGCGACGTCCGCCTCGACCGCGTAACCGCTGAGCACCGCGGGCGCGGCCCCCGCCTGCGCCGCCCCCTTGACCGCCGAGTTCGACCCCAGCTCCAGGCGCGGGCTGGCCCGGTGGAGGCTCTTGAACGCCACGTCCAGGGTCTCGCGGGTACCTGAGCCCGGCTCGCGTACCACCAGCGGCGTGGCGGCCAGCTCGGCCCCGCGCAGGGCCGTCCGGCGGCGCGCCCAGGGATGGCCGGGGGCCACCACGACCACCAGCCGGTCGGTGCCGACCACCCGGCTGTCCAGCCCCTCGGGCACGGTCGGCCCCTCGACGAACCCGAGCTCCACCTCCTCGCCCAGCACCCTGGCCGCGACGTCGGCGGAGTTGACCACGTCCAGCCCCACCTGGACCTCGGGCTCGCGGTTCTGCAGCTCGCCGAGCCAGCGCGGCACCAGGTACTCGGCCACCGTCATGCTGGCCGCCACCCGCAGGTGGGCCGCCTCGCTGTGCCGCACGGCCTCCACGGCCCGCATCAGCTCCTCGGCCGCGGCCAGCACCTGGGCCGCCCACCCGGCCACCATCCGGCCCTCGGCGGTGAGCGTGGACCCGCGCGGCGTGCGCTCCAGCAGCGGGACGCCGAGGCGGCGCTCCAGCATGGCCACCCGCTTGCTGGCCGACGGCTGGGCCATGCCCGCCGCCTTGGCCGCCTGGCCCAGGCTGCCCAGCTCGCCCACGTCGACCAGCAGCTTCAGCGAGTCGAGATCCGGCAGCGCACTCATAGCCACAGGCTATGGCCTCCCACCCAACGCGTGTCTACCGGCCGGTACGAAGGCCCCGAAGACTGGGATCATGCCTCTCCCCGACCAGCGGATCCCCCCGCTCACCGCGCCCCGGCCGGCCCCCGATCCCCAAGGCGGCCAGGGCGTCCGCGCGGCGTCGGTGTGGCCCGGCATCGGGCTGGCGGCCGTCGCCGTGGTGGCGGCCATGGTGGCGAACCGGTACGTCCCGGCGTTCAGCCCGGCGGTGATCGCGGTGCTGTCCGGGGCGGTCCTGGCCAACCTCGCGGCCTGGGCGGCGACGTCCGCGCGGGGGGCCGGGGCTGGGGCCGTCTGGGAGCGGTTCAGGCCGGGGCTGGCGTTCGTGGCCCGGCGGGTGCTGCGGGTGGCGATCGCGCTGCTCGGGCTCCAGATCGCGCTGCCGCAGGTGCTCGCGCTCGGCTGGCAGACGCTGGTGATCGTGGTGACGGCGACCGGCGTGACGTTCACGGTGACGCCGCTGATCGGCCGCCGCCTGGGCCTGTCGTCCGGCACGTCGCTGCTGGTGGCGACCGGGGTGTCGATCTGCGGGGCGGCGGCGGTCGCGGCCATGCGCGAGAGCGCGGAGGACGCCGACGACGACGACGCGGCCGCCGCGCTGAGCGTGGTCGTCCTCTACGGCAGCGCGGCCATCGTGGCCGTCCCGGCGCTGGCGGCGCTGCTCGGGCTGTCGCCGGCCCAGCTCGGCGTCTGGACCGGCGCGGCCGTGCACGAGGTGGCGCAGGTGGCCGCGATCGGCGCGGCGTCGGGCGTCCTGTCCGCCGCGGTGACGGTCAAGCTGGCCCGCGTCGTCCTGCTGGCCCCGCTCGTCGCCCTGACGTCGTTCCGCGCCCGCCGCTCGGCGGCCGGTGCGCCCGCGGCGGGCCGGCGGGAGGGGCGCAGGACGCCCGTCATGCCGCTGTTCGTGGCGGCGTTCCTCGTCATGGTGGCGGTACGCAGCACCGGCTGGGTGCCGGACATGGTCACGCGGGCGGTCCCGCAGGTCACCAACGTGCTCATGGCCGCCGCCCTGTTCGGCCTGGGCACCGGGATCGACGTGCGCAAACTCGTCAAGGGCGGGCGGGCCGTGCTGCTCGGCGGCATCGCCACCGCGATCATCGCCGCCGTGTCGCTCACCGGGGTCGCCGTGCTGCTGTGAGGCCGCCTGAGTGGACGTCCTGGCCAGGCCACCGTACGCTGCTCTGTTCGGAACAAATTCCGTCAGGCACGCCGTTCTCCCTGAACCGGCCAGGACCACTCAAGGAGCTTGAAACCCGTCATGCGCAGCGCCACCGATCCCCTTCTCCAGCCGTCCGACGAGGTCGCCGAGGCCCTGGCGGGCGGCGCGCCCGTCGTGGCCCTGGAGTCCACGATCATCTCCCACGGCCTGCCGCAGCCGCGCAACCTGGAGGTGGCCCGCGAGCTGGAGGGCGTGGTCCGCGCGGCGGGCGCGGTCCCGGCGACGATCGCCGTCCTCGACGGCGTGGCCAGGATCGGCCTGAACGAGCTGGAGCTGGAGCGCATCGCCACCGAGTCCGGGCTGCGCAAGCTGGGCCAGCGCGACCTGCCGCTGGCCGCCGCGCTGAAGGCGAGCGGGGCGACCACCGTGTCGGCCACGTCGTTCCTGGCCGCCCGCGCCGGCGTCCGGATCTTCGCGACCGGCGGTCTGGGCGGCGTGCACCGCGGCTGGACCGAGGACCAGGACGAGTCCGCCGACCTCGACACCCTGGCCCGCACCCGCATCACGGTCGTCTGCGCGGGCGTGAAGTCGATCCTCGACGTGCCGGCCACGCTGCAGCGGCTGGAGACGCGCGGCGTGACCGTGGCCGGCTACCGCACCGACACCTTCCCCGGCTTCTACCTCAACTCCTCCGGCCAGCCGATCGACTGGCGCATCGAGTCGCCCGAGGACGCCGCCGCCGTCATGCGCGGCCAGGACGCGCTGGCCGGCCCGGAGACCGCGTTCATCGTGGCCAACCCGGTGCCGCGCGACCAGCAGCTCGACCCGGCGCTGCACGACCGCGTGCTGGCCGAGGCGCTGGCCGCCGCCGAGCGCGAGGGCGTCAAGGGGCAGGCGATCACGCCGTTCCTGCTCAGCTACCTCGTCAACGGCACCGGCGGCGCGTCGCTGGAGGCCAACCTGGCCGCCGTGCGCGGGAACACCGCCCTGGCCGCCGAGATCGCCGTGGCCTGGTCGCGGGCGTGAGCGACACCGGCCTCCTGGTGATCGGTGACGTCGTCACCGACGTGGTGGCGCTGCACGGCTCCCCGGTCATGGCGGGCACCGACACCGCCGCGGAGATCGTGCTGCGGCCCGGCGGCTCGGGCGCGAACACCGCCGCCTGGGCCGCCCACCTGGGGGCCGACTCGCGGCTGCTGGCCAAGCTCGGCTACGACAGCAGCGAGTGGCACACGACCGAGCTGGTCAGGACGGGGGTCCGGCCCCACGTGCTGGTGGACCGGGAGCACCCCACGGCGGTCGTCATCGCCATGGTGGACAAGACCGGCGAACGGTCCATGCTCACCAACCGCGGCGCGGGCGGCCTGATCTCCGACGCCGACTGGGACCCGTCCCTGCTGGACGGGGTCGGGCGGCTGCACCTGTCGGGGTACACGCTGTTCGCCGCGCCCGGCCTGCGCCTGGTCAGGGCCGCCGTCCGGGACGCCGTCGCCGCCGGGGTGCCGGTCAGCGTCGACCCGGCCTCGACGGGCCCGCTGCGGGACTTCGGCGTCGAGCGTTTCATGCGGGAGACGTCCGCGGCCGACCTGATCATCCCGAACCTGGACGAGGCGCTGGTCCTGACCGGCGTCACGGCGCCGGAGCGGGCCGCCGTGCTGCTGAGTGAGACGTACGGCACAGCGGTCGTGAAACTGGGCGCCGAGGGCGCGCTGGTGGCCGTGGACGGCAAGATCACGGCGACGTGCGCGGGCGTGTCCGCCGAGGTCGTGGACTCCACGGGCGCCGGTGACGCCTTCGCGGCCGGGTATCTGGCCGCCACCCTCCAGGGGGCGGGCGCCGCGCTCGCGCTGGAGGCGGGTTGCCGTGCCGGTGCCCAATGTGTGGCCCAGGTGGGCGGCCGTCCACGGTACGGTTTGGATCTGAACCGTCTTTACCCTATTCACACTGATTGATAGCTTGCCGCGTAGGCTGCACCATTAGCCACATGCGTACCGGGTTGCCCACGCGGCCCACTGGGGAGGATAAGGTCCGCCGATGGAAGTCGAGTCATCGATCTGCCTGAGCGACCTCGTCCCTGCTCTGCGCTGGAGCCGCCCTCAGCAGGTGGCCGAGGTGCTGGGTGATCCGCGGCTGCCGGCGGGGTGGTGGTCCTCGCTCGCGGTGTCCAGGGCGCTCGGCACGGCGGGTCTCGACTGGGTCTGCGAACGGCTCGCCCGGCTGATCTCCTCCCGCTGGGACCATCTGCCGCTGGTGGACCTGCTTCCCGCGCTCGCCGTCCATCAGGTCGATCCGGCGCTGCCCGGCTGGCCGGAGGCCACCCGTACGGCGATCACCGGGCTCGGCGGCTGGCAGCGGCTGCGCCGCCTGTCGCCCGGCGATCTCGGCACCCCGTCGGCGACGCCCGAGGTGGTGGTCGGCTCGGTCCTGCGCGAGGTGCTCGGGCGCATCCCGGCGCAGCGGGAGGCGGTGCCCGCCCAGCAGTCCGGCTCGCCGGACGTCACCCGTCCGCTCGCGCGCGGCGCGACGGGGTCCTTCCCGGCCGTTCCGGTGGCCGAACCCGGCGCGTACGCCGCCCAGCCCGGCAGCGGCCCCCAGCGCCCGCCCGCCGCCTTCACCCCGCACAGCGACGCCTTCCCGGCCCAGCCCGAGGGCGCCCCGCGCCCGGCACCGGCCGGTGAGGGCGGCCTGCCGCAGCGCACGGCCGCGGCCCGGCCCGCCGCCCAGCAGCCCGGCCCGTTCCCTCCGCCGCCGGAGAACGCCCAGGGACACCAGACCGGCTCCTTCACCGCCCAGCCCGACGCCACCCGCCAGACCGGTTCGTTCCCGGCCCAGCCCGAAGGCGGCCGTCAGACCGGTTCGTTCCCGGCCCAGCCCGCCAGCGGGCCTCAGACCGGCTCTTTCCCCGCCCAGCCCGCCGGCGGGCCTCAGACCGGGTCCTTCCCGGCGCAGGGTGGTGCGCGGCTGCCGCAGCGGCCCACCGCCGGGCGTCCGGACGGCGGCCCGCAGGCCGGCGCCGACGGCCCCCCGTATGCCGCCCCCGTCCCCGGCGGGACGGCCGCTCCCGGCCAGGTCCCCGCCGACCCCGACCACGCGATGGTCCGCGTCGTGGACGGCCTGTTCCGCAGCCTGGACAAGCTGGAGCTGGCCGTCGCCGTGCACCGGCTGTTCGCCGAGGACCCGGTCAGCCTGCGCACCCTGGCACACAAGCTGCTGGTGGACCGCGACGTGCTCTCCCAGGCCCAGCGCACCGCCGAGGAGCGCGTCCTGCACTGGCTGCGCTCGTCGGAGTCGGCGCCGGTCACCGGCCACATGTTCCGGCTCACCGAATGGCTCGGCGCGGCGGCCACCGAGGAGCAGCTCATCGGCGCCGACCCGGCCCACCCGGCGATGGTCCCGTCGCTGCGCACGCCCCTGTGGCGGGTCCTGGTGACGCTCATGCCCGACCGCCGCCTCCAGGACGGCTGGCTGGTCGTCGGCGACATCCACGGCCTCCAGGCCCGTACGCGGCAGCTCCTGGCCGCCGCCCCGCCGGACACCGACGTCGTGGAGCTGCTCTCCGAGCTGGGCATCCGCGCCCACTCCGCCAAGGCGTGGCTCGACGCCCTGCCCTCGGAGTCGGCCCCCGGCCCGGCGGACGCCTCCCCGCAGCCCGCCCAGCCCCTCCCCCGCCGTACGCCGGGCGCCAACGGCCACCACCACCGGGGCGGCCAGCCCATCCCGACGGCGGGCGCGAACTCGATCGACCCCTCGGCGGCCCTGGCCACGTTGTCGGCGCTGTCCGGCGGCCGGTCGGGCATGCTGCCCGGCAGCCTGGCCGGAACGCCGTCCACGCCGCCGCCGCCGCTGCCGAGCCCGTCGTCGGACCCGCGCCGCTGGCAGCGCATCGAGGTCACCCCGGAGCACCTCAGGGGCGGCCCGGTGCCGGTGCCGGAGGGCTACGCGGCCCAGCTCGGCATGCGTCCGGGCACCCTGCTGTCGGTGACCGGCCCCGGCGACAACGCGATCGTGCTGGTCTGGCAGGGCCACCAGCCGGTCTTCGACTCGCTGCAGCCGGTGCTCATGCGCCTGAACGCCCGCCCCGGCGACCAGGTCTACGTCACGGTGGACGGCTACCGCCTGGAGGCCCAGCTCACCGGCTGACGCCCGCCCCCGGTCACCCGCCCGCAGGCCCCCGCCCGTCCGCGGTCACCCGAACAGGCCCAGCCGGTGGGCCGTGGCCGCCGCCTCGCCGCGGGTTCCGACGCCCAGCTTGGCCAGGATGTTGGAGACGTGCACGCTGACCGTCTTCACCGAGATGAACAGCGCCGCGGCGATCTCCCGGTTGCTGCGCCCGTTGCTCACCTCGCGCAGCACCTCCAGCTCGCGCGCGGTCAGCCCCAGCGGCGGCCCGTCCGGCTCGTCGGCGCCGCCGACGCGGGCCCGCCGTCCGAGCACGTCGAGCTGTTCGAGCAGCGGCGTGGCGCCCAGTTGCGCGGCCAGCTCCCGCGCCCGCGTCACCATCCCGGCCGCGGCGCGCCGGTCGCCCTCGGCCAGCGCCGCCTGGGCGGCCCCCACCAGGCACTGCGCCTCCGCGTACGGCTGCCGCAACCCCGCCCAGGCCGCCACCGCCGACTCCCACGCCTTGAGCTGGGCCGCCCCGCCGAGCCCCTCCTCCGGCCCGGTCAGCGCCGCGAACGTCAGCCGCTGCGCCTCCTGGAGGTCACCGTCCACGGCCAGCTCCCGCGCCACCTCGCGCAGCCGCGCCACGACGGCCGCCGCGACCCCCGCGTACGACGCGCCGCCCTCGCCGAGCGCGGGCCGGGCGACCTGCGCGAACGTCACCAGCAGCGGCCAGGCGTAACGCGGCGAGGGCAAGAGGTCCTGGTTCGCCAGCCCCCGGGACACGGCCTCCAGCGCCTCGCCGAGCCGCCCCTGCGCCCGCAGCAGCAGGACCTGCCTGCGCAGCTGCGGCAGCACGGTCTGGTCCCGGTAGGTGCCGCGGGCGAACACGCTGGCGGAGGACGACAGCAGCTTATCGGCCCGGTCGATCTGCCCCCGCGCGAGCGCGATGTCCGCCAGGAAGCCCTGGAGGCTGGCCCGGTAGGGGGCCGGCGGCGCGAGGTCGAGCGCCTGCTCGACCACCTGGAGCGCCTCGTCCCAGCGGCCCAGCGAGAGCAGCGGCTCGGTCAGGTTGATCGCCAGGAAGGTGCCGGACGTGCGTGCCAGGCCGTAGTGCCCGGCCTCCTGCACGCCCTCGCGGGCGACCTGGGCGGCCCGCTCGTGCCGTCCGGCGCCCTCCAGCGCGTCGGACTCGGAGATCGCGCATCGCATCAGCGCGTTGTAGGCGCCGTGGGCGCGGGCGACCCGGCGCGCCTCGGCGAACTGCCCGAGCTGGGCCTCGATGTCGGAGAAGCGCGAGCGCGCCCAGGCGATGCTGATGAGCGCGTGGGCCTCGACGTTGGCGTCGCCCACCTGGTGGCCGATCTCCATGGCGAGCTGCGCCGTCGCCAGCTTCTCGGGCCAGTCCTCCGGACGGTGCAGCATGCGCGCCAGCGTCTCCAGGACCTGGCCGCGCAGCTTGCTCGGCGGCTCGGCGGGCACCAGCTCGGCCGCCTGGCGCAGGTCGTCGAGGTAACCGGCGCGGCCCAGGTCGTAGCGGGTCAGGCCGCGCTGGCGCAGCAGGGTGGCCGCGGTGATCGGGTCGGCGTCGAGGTCGACCTCGGCGAGCGCGGCGCCGGCCATGGCCAGGCTGCGTTCGTACTCGCCGGCGAGGTGGGCGACCGTGGAGGTCTGCCTGAGCACGTCGAGGCGGCCGCAGCCGATGCGCTCGGCGGCGTCGGGCACCTGGTCCCACAGCTCCAGCACCCGCGAGAGCATCCTGAGCTGCTCGTCGTAGGCGGTGGACTTGCGGGCCGCGGCGGCCGCGCGCCAGGCGCTGACCAATGCCCAGGTGGAGTCGTGGGCGGAGTGCCAGTGGTGGGCCAGCTCGATCGCGCCGCGCGGGGCGGGCAGGATCGACAGGTCGCGTTCGAGTGCCTGGGCGTAGCGGGTGTGCAGGCGGGTGTGCTCGCCGGGCAGCAGGTCGTCGTGGAGCGCCTCGCGGATGAGCGCGTGCCGGAAGCCGTAGCCCTCGCCGTCGACCACCAGCACGTTGCCCGCCACGGCGGGGCGCAGCGCCCGCGACAGGGCGGTGTCGTCGAGCCCGGCCACCGCGCTCAGCAGGTCGTGCTCGATGCGCTGGCCGCCCGCGCTGGCCACGCGCAGCAGCTCCTGGGTCTCGTCGGGCAGCCGCTCGACGCTGGCCAGCAGCAGGTCGCGCAGGGACTCGGGCAGCATGTCGCCGCCGTCGGCCTCGCTCAGCAGCGCCTCGACGAACAGCGGGTTGCCCTCGCTGCGGGCGTAGATGAGGTCCATCGCGGCGGCCGACGGCTCGCGCCGCAGAATGCTGGCCGCCTGCGCGACGGCCTCCCTGCGGGTGAGCCTGCGCAGCTCGACCCGGCTCACCCACTCGATGCGGCCCAGCTCGGCCAGCATCGGCCGCAGCGGATGGGTGCGGTGCAGCTCGTCGGTTCGGTAGGTGACCACGATCATCAGCCGGGCCGCGGTGCGCTGGTAGCGGACCAGGAACGACAGCAGGTCGCGGGTGGAGCGGTCGGCCCAGTGGGCGTCCTCGACCACCAGCAGCACCGGACGCTCCTCGGCCAGCCGCTCCAGCAGCCCGAGCACCTGCTCGAACAGCCGGGCCCGCGCCTCGGCGCCGTCCTTGTCCGGCTCGCCGAACTCGGGCAGCAGCCGGGCCAGCCCGCGCGTCGTGCCCCCGGGCACCAGCGCCGCCACGCCGTCGCGCCCCAGCTCGCGCACGAGCCCGCGCAGCACGGCCGTGAACGGCGCGAACGGCAGGCCCTCGGTGCCCAGCTCCAGGCAGCCGCCGACGAGCACCCGCGCCTCGCCCGCCCGGTCGATGAACTCGCTGATCAGGCGGGTCTTGCCGACCCCCGCCTCGCCGCCCACGAGCACGGTGGACGACGCGCCCGCACGTGCTCTGGCCAGGGCGTCGCCCAGAGCGTGCAGCTCGCGGGAGCGCCCGACGAACAGGGGGCTGACGGTGTGAATGCTCACGCCCCAAGGATGCCATCAAACACCGACAAAACGGACCGAAACTCCGGCCCGTCGTCTGTCAGCGCAAAACCTTGCGGAAGAAGGTGGCCGACGCCTCGTAGCCCAGGGCGTGGTAGAACTCCGGCGCCCGCCGGGTGGCCATCGCCACGTACCCCGCCTGCCGGGTACGGGCCCACGCCTCGAACTCCTCCAGCAGCCGGCGGCCGATCCCCTGCCGGCGCGAGCCCGGCTGGACCATCGCCTCCTCGACCCAGGCGACCGGCCCGTTGGCGAACAGCGTCAGGTGCACGAACCCCAGCAGGTACCCGTGGACGCGCCCGCCCACCACGGCCGTGAGCAGCAGGGCGTCCTCGTTGCGCAGGAGCTGCGGGAGCGCGGCGTCGAAGGCCGCGCGCTCCGGCCGGAAGGTCAGCCCGAACTCCCGCGCCAACGCGAACACCTCGTCCGCGTCCGCCTTCTCCGCCCTCCTGATGAGAAGATCGTCCGCTGTCATGAGGTACGACACTAGAACCTCTGTGCCCTTTCGTCCATCGTGCCACGGGAGTGTGCCGTGACGTCCGGTACGGCGCCTGACATGGCGTCCGGTCAGAGGTCGCCGAGGCCGAGCTGGCGGGCGATGAGCATGCGCTGCACCTCGCTGGTGCCCTCGCCGATCTCCAGGATCTTGGCGTCGCGGTAGAAGCGGCCGACCGGGAACTCGTTCATGAAGCCGTACCCGCCGAACACCTGGGTGGCGTCGCGGGAGTTGTCCATGGCCGCGTTCGAGGACACCAGCTTGGCGATCGCCGCCTCCTTCTTGAACGGCACCCCGGCCAGCATCTTCTCGGCCGCGTGGTAGTAGGCCAGACGGGCGGTGTGCGCGCGCACCTCCATGTCGGCGATCTTGAACTGGATGGCCTGGTAGTGGCCGATCGGGTGGCCGAACGCCTTGCGGTCCCTGACGTACTTGAGGCATTCGTCCACGCAGCCCTGGGCCAGGCCCACGCTGAGGGCGGCGATGGCGATGCGGCCCTCGTCGAGGGTCTGCAGGAACTGCGCGTAGCCGCGTCCGCGCTCGCCGAGCAGGTTGGCGGCGGGCACCCGGCAGTCGGAGAAGGACAGCTCGCGGGTGTCGGAGGCGTTCCAGCCGACCTTGGAGTACTTCTTGGAGACGGTGAACCCCGGCGTGCCGCTCGGCACCAGGATCGTGGAGATCTCCCGCTCGCCGGTGAGCGCGGCCACGCCGATCACGCCGGTGATGTCGGTGCCGGAGTTGGTGATGAACGCCTTCGTCCCGTTGATCACCCATTCGCCGCCGTCGAGCACGGCGGTCGTCCGCATGCCGCCCGGCACGTCGGAGCCGCCGCCGGGCTCGGTCAGCCCGAACGCGCCCAGCATCTCGCCGGAGGCCAGCCGGGGCAGCCACTCCTGGCGCTGCTCGTCGGTGCCGAACCGGTAGATCGGCATCGCGCCCAGCGAGACCGCGGCCTCCAGGGTGATCGCCACGCTGGAGTCGGCGCGGGCCAGCTCCTCCAGGGCCAGGCACAGCGCGAAGTAGTCGCCGCCCATGCCGCCGTACTCCTCCGGGAACGGCAGGCCGAACAGCCCCATGTCGGCCATCTTGCGCACGATGTCGTAGGGGAACTCCTCGCGCTCGTAGTAGTCGCCGATCACGGGCGCCACCACGTCACGGGCGAACGCCTCGACGGTCTTGCGCAACTCTTGGTATTCGTCGTTCAGCATGATCAGCCTTTCGCGAGGGCCTGGACGACGCGCGAGGGGCTGGGCCGGCCCAGCCGCTCGGCCAGCCAGGTGCTGGTGGACACGAGTTTGTCCAGGTCGAGCCCGGTCTCGATGCCGAGCCCCGACAACATCCACACGAGGTCTTCGGTGGCCAGGTTGCCGGTGGCGGACTCGGCGTACGGGCAGCCGCCGATGCCGCCGGTGGAGGCGTCGACGGTGGTCACGCCCGCCTGCAGGGCGGCGAGCGTGTTGCCGAGCGCCTGCCCGTAGGTGTCGTGGAAGTGCACGGCGAGCCGCTCGGGGCCGCCGAACGCGCCGATCAGCTCGGTGACGTGGCCCGGCGTGCCGACGCCGATCGTGTCGCCGAGCGACAGCTCGTAGCAGCCGAGCCCGAGCAGCCGCTCGCCGACCGCGACGACCTGCCCGACCGGCGTGGGCCCCTCCCAGGGGTCGCCGAAGCACATCGACACGTACGCGCGCACCCGCAGCCCGTGCTCCAGCGCCCTGGCCACGACCGGCTCGAACATGTCGAACTGGCTCTCCAGCGTGCGGTTGAGGTTCTTGGCGGCGAAGGTCTCGGTGGCGCTGGCGAAGATCGCGATCTCGGTGACGCCCAGCTCCAGCGCCCGGTCGAGCCCGCGCTCGTTGGGCACCAGCACCGGGTAGCGCACGCCGGGCCTTCGGTCGAGGCGGCCGAGCAGCTCACCGGCGTCGGCGAGCTGCGGCACCCACTGGGGGTGCACGAAGCTGGTCGCCTCGACGACCCGGTGGCCGGCGTCGGCCAGCCGGTCGATGAACTCGGCCTTGACCTCGACCGGCACGATCGCCGACTCGTTCTGCAGGCCGTCGCGCGGGCCCACCTCGTAGACCGTGACCCGCTCGGGAAGCCCTCGCATGCGGTACGGCATCACGCCTCCTCGTCGGTGACCACGGCCAGCACGGCGTCCATGTCGACCGGCTTGCCCGGCTGGACGGGCAGCTCGGCGACCACGCCGTCACAGGGGGCGGTGACCGTGTGCTCCATCTTCATGGCCTCGACGACGACCAGCGGCTGCCCCTCGCTCACCCGGTCGCCGGGCTGCACCTTGACCAGCAGGACGGTGCCGGGCATGGGGCTGCGCACCACGCCGTCGCCCGCCCCCGCGGCGCCGGGCCGGTCGCCCGGGTCGCCGATGAGGTGGCGGGTGAACGCCCACGACTCGCCGTCCTTGCCGAGCCAGAGCGTGTCGCCGTGGCGGGCGGTCAGGTAGCGGGCGGTCCGGCCGCCGAGCGTGACGGCCGCCGCGCCGCCGCCGGTCGTGATCCGGGCGGGCACGGCCTCGCCGTCCAGCAGCACCTCGGCCGACCGGCCGGGCAGGCCGCGGACGGGCACCGCGTGCACGCCGTCGCGCGACTCCAGCCGCCAGGTCGTCCAGGCGGGCTCGCCGACCCGCCAGCCGTCGGTGACCTGCCAGGGGTCGGGGCCCTGCGGCAGCGTGTGGAAGATCAGCGCCGCCGCCGCGGCCACCTCGCGCGGCACGCCGGACTCCGGCAGCAGCTCGGGCAGCACGCGTTCGACCAGGCCGGTGTCCAGCTCGCCCGCCACGACCGCGGGGTGGCGGGCCAGCCCGCGCAGGAACGGCACGTTGGTGACCACGCCCAGCACCGCGGTACGGGCGAGCGCCCGGTCCAGCGCCCTGAGCGCCGCCTCGCGGTCCGGCGCCCAGGCGATCACCTTGGACAGCATGGGGTCGTAGTCGCTGCCGACGACGCCGCCCTCGGCCAGGCCGGAGTCGACCCGCACCCGTCCCGGGCCGTCGTCGCCGGGCTCGCGCAGGGCCAGCACGCGCCCGCCGCTGGGCAGGAAGCCGCGCGCCGGGTCCTCGGCGTAGACGCGCGCCTCGACCGCGTGGCCGTCGAGGCGCACCTGCTCCTGGCCGAACGGCAGCCGGTCGCCGGCCGCGACGCGCAGTTGCAGCTCCACCAGGTCCAGGCCGGTGACCAGCTCGGTGACCGGGTGCTCGACCTGGAGCCGGGTGTTCATCTCCATGAAGTGGTAGGAGCCGGTGGTGCCGTCGACGATGAACTCGACCGTCCCCGCGCCGACGTACCCGACCGAGCGGGCGGCCTCGACGGCCGCGGCGCCCATGTCGGCGCGCATGCCGGGGGTCACGAAGGGCGACGGAGCCTCTTCGATGATCTTCTGGTGCCGGCGCTGGAGGCTGCACTCGCGCTCGCCCAGGTGCACGACGTTGCCGTGGGCGTCGGCCATGACCTGGATCTCGATGTGCCGGGGGTTCTCGACGTAGCGCTCGATGAGCAGGGTGCCGTCGCCGAACGCCGCCCGCGCCGTACGGCGGGCCGACTCCAGCGCGTCGGGCAGCTCGGCCGCCGAGCGCACCAGCACCATGCCCTTGCCGCCGCCGCCCGCGGACGGCTTGATCAGCGCCGGGAACTCGGCCCACCGGGCCAGGTCGTCGCCCGGCTCGGCCCCGCCGGGGAGGACCGGCACCCCGGCCGCCGACACGGTGGCCTTGGCGCGGATCTTGTCGCCCATGGCGTCGATGGCCTCGGGGGACGGGCCGACGAAGACGAGCCCGGCCTCGGCGCAGCGCCGCGCGAACGCGGCGTTCTCGGCCAGGAAGCCGTAGCCGGGATGGACGGCCTGCGCGCCGGAGGCGAGCGCCGCCCCAACGATCGCCTCGATGTCCAGATATTTCGAGACTTCGAGGGCGATGTCTGCTTCGCGGGCGTGCCTGGCGCCCGCGTCGGGCGGGGTGAACACCGCCACCGACTCGATGCCGAGCGCGCGCAGCGTCCGGACGACCCGGACGGCGATCTCGCCCCGGTTGGCGATGAGAACACGGTCGAAGAGCATGATCACATCCGGAATACGCCGTAACCGGCGGGTTCGAGCGGCGCGTTGGCCGCCGCGGACAGGGCCAGGCCGAGGACGGTGCGGGTGTCGAGCGGGTCGATCACGCCGTCGTCCCAGAGCCGGGCGGTGGAGTAGTAGGGGTTGCCCTGGTGCTCGTACTGGGCGCGGATGGCGTCGGGGTCGGCGTTGCCGACCGTGGTCAGCACGTTCGCCGCCTGCTCGCCGCCCATGACGGAGATGCGGGCGTTGGGCCACATCCACAGGAACCGGGGCGAGTACGCCCGTCCGGCCATGGCGTAGTTGCCCGCCCCGAACGAGCCGCCGATCACCACCGTGAACTTGGGCACCCGCGCGCACGACACGGCCGTGACCATCTTGGCGCCGTGCTTGGCGATGCCGCCCGCCTCGTACGCCTTGCCGACCATGAACCCGCTGATGTTCTGCAGGAACACCAGCGGGATGCGGCGCTGGTCGCACAGCTCGATGAAGTGCGCGCCCTTCATCGCCGACTCGCTGAACAGGATGCCGTTGTTGGCCACGATGCCCACCGGGTGGCCGTGCAGGTGGGCGAAGCCGGTGACGAGGGTGGAGCCGTACTCGGCCTTGAACTCCAGGAAGCGCGAGCCGTCCACCAGGCGGGCGATGACCTCGCGCACGTCGTAGGGCTGGCGGGTGTCGGCCGGGACGAGGCCGTAGAGGTCACGCGGGTCGTGCCGCGGCTCCTCGGGGGCGACCGTGTCCCAGGGACGGGGTGCCCGGGGGGCCAGCGTCGAGACGATGTCGCGGACGATGGCCAGGGCGTGGGCGTCGTCCTCGGCCAGGTGGTCGGTGACGCCGCTGACCCGCGAGTGCAGGTCGCCGCCGCCCAGCTCCTCGGCCGTGACCTCCTCGCCGGTGGCCGCCTTCACCAGCGGCGGACCGCCCAGGAAGATCGTGCCCTGGCCGCGGACGATGACCGCCTCGTCGCTCATGGCCGGCACGTACGCGCCGCCGGCGGTGCACGAGCCGAGCACGGCGGCGATCTGCGGGATGCCGCGGGCCGACATCGTGGCCTGGTTGTAGAAGATGCGCCCGAAGTGCTCCCGGTCGGGGAAGACCTCGTCCTGCCTGGGGAGGAACGCGCCGCCGGAGTCGACCAGGTAGACGCAGGGCAGGTGGTTGTGCAGGGCCACCTCCTGCGCGCGCAGGTGCTTCTTGACGGTCATCGGGTAGTACGTGCCGCCCTTGACGGTCGCGTCGTTGGCCACGACCACGCACTCGCGCCCGGCCACCCTGCCGACGCCGGTGATGATCCCGGCGGCGGGCGCCTGGTCGTCGTAGAGGCCGCCGGCCGCCAGCGGCGACAGCTCCAGGAAGCGGGAACCCGGGTCGAGCAGCCCGTCGACGCGGTCGCGCGGCAGCAGCTTGCCCCGCTCGACGTGGCGCTGCCGCGACCGCTCTGGACCGCCGAGCGCCGCCGCGGCCAGCCGTTCGAGCAGCTCGGCGGCCAGCCGCTCGTTGAGCTCGGCGTTGCGTTTGTACGCCTCGCTCCCGGGCTCCACGGCCGACTTCAGCACCGGCCAGTCGCTCATGAGTCCCCTCTCGTCATGGCCGAGATGTTAGTCATCATTAACGTAATCGTCTAGCATGTGAGATGTGACCACTGCCTCCACACCTACCCGCGAGCGCGGCAGAAGGCGCATGGAGATCCTCGCGGCGGCCGCCCGGCTGTTCGCCGCCCGCGGTTTCCACGGGGTCTCCATCGAGGACATCGGGGGCGCGGTCGGCGTCTCGGGCCCCGCGCTCTACCGGCACTTCAGCGGCAAGGACGCGCTGCTCGCCGAGATGCTGCTCGACGTCAGCTCGCGGCTGCGGGAGTCGGCGGTGGCGGTGGCCACCTCCGCAGGCGGCCCGGCCGAGACGCTCGACGCGCTGCTCAACGTGCAGATCACGTTCGCGCTCGACCAGCCGGCGCTGATCACCGTGCACGACCGCGAGCTGGGCAACGTGCCCGAGCCGGAGCGGCGCAGGATCAGGCGGCTGCAGCGCCTCTACGTCGAGGAGTGGGTGACCGTGCTGGCCGAGCTGCACCCGGCGTGCCCGCCGGCCCGGCTGCGCGCGGCGACGCACGCGGTCTTCGGCCTGCTCAACTCGACGCCCCACAGCGCGGGCGAGCTGCCCCCGCACGACATGCGTCCCCTGCTGCACACGATGGCCCGCGCCGCGATCGAGGCCAGCGTTAACAATCACTAACTGACCGGCGACGCTTCAGCCCGTACGAAAACCTCCGAAACGCCGTAGACCTCTACAAACGGCCATGGATCAGGGTTAAACGGACCGGACCACAATCTGTCATGCACTCCGGCAGACGGCGGCGGCGTTGACGGACATAATCAGGGTGTGGCGCGCGACACTGTTGAGACACATTTCATCCAATCCGTTGAGGCGCTGAAGTCAGGCCCCGCCCGAGATCCCGGCGGCCCGGTGCGCGAGGGCACGTCGCTCACCGGCGACCGGTGCCGGACCCTGTTCCAGCGCCAGCTCGACAGCCGCCTGCTCGACATCGCCGCCCGCTGGCTCCGCGAGCAGAACGAGGGCTTCTACACGATCGGGTCGGCCGGCCACGAGGGCAACGCGGCCGTCGCCGCCGCGGCCAGGGCGAGCGACCCGGCGCTGCTCCACTACCGGTCCGGCGCCTTCTACCTGACCCGCTCCGAGCAGGCCGGCCGCCTGCCCGAGCAGGGCCTTCGCGACGTGCTGATGGGTCTCACCGCGGCGGCCGACGAGCCGATCGCCGGCGGCCGGCACAAGGTCTTCGGCCACCCCCACCTGGCCGTCATCCCGCAGACCTCGACGATCGCCAGCCACCTGCCGCGCGCCGTGGGCGTGGCCTTCGCCATCGAACGGGCCGCCGCGCTCGGCGACCGGTCGGCCTGGCCGCCCGACGCCATCGCCGTGTGCAGCTTCGGCGACGCCTCGATCAACCACGCCAGCGCCCTGACCGGGCTCAACACCGCCTCCTACGCCACCTTCCAGGGGCAGCCGCTGCCCATCCTGTTCGTGTGCGAGGACAACGGCATCGGCATCAGCGTCCGCACCCCCAAGGGGTGGGTGGAGGCGGCGGCGCGGCGGCCGGGCATCGCCTACTTCGCCGCCGACGGCTGCGACCTGGCCGACGCCTACGACGCCGCCACGCTCGCCGTCCAGCACGTCCGCGCCAACCGCTCCCCCGCGTTCCTGCACCTGTCCACCGTGCGGCTGATGGGGCACGCCGGGTCCGACGTCGAGTCGGCCTACCGCACCCAGCGGGAGCTGCGGGCCGACCTGGAGCGCGACCCGCTCGTCCGCACCGCGCGGATGCTGGTGGAGGCCGGGCTGGAGACGCCGGAGGAGCTGCTCAAGACGTACGAGTCGGCGCGCGAGCACATCCTGCGCATCGCCCTGGAGACCACCCGCGCCCCGCGGCTCGGCTCGGCCGCGGAGGTCATGGAGCCGATCGCGCCGCGCCGTCCCGACCTGATCGCCAACATCAGCCCGACCTCGGGCGAGGGCCCGATCAGGGAGAAGGCGTTCGCCGGCACGCTGCCCGAGACCGAGAAGCCGCTGACGTTGTCGCAGACCATCAACCGCACGCTCGCCGACGCGCTGGTGGTCTACCCCGAGATGACGGTCTTCGGCGAGGACGTCGCCAGGAAGGGCGGCGTCTACGGCGTCACCCGGGGGCTGCAGAAGCGGTTCGGCGGCTCGCGGGTGTTCGACACGCTCCTCGACGAGCAGGCCATCCTCGGCCTCGCGCTCGGCTCGGCGGTGTCCAACCAGCTCCCGGTGCCGGAGATCCAATACCTGGCCTACCTGCACAACGCGCTCGACCAGATCCGCGGCGAGGGCGCCACCCTGTCGTTCTTCTCGCGCGGCGCCTACACCAACGGCATGGTCGTCCGGGTCGCCGGCTACGCCTACCAGAAGGGCTTCGGCGGCCACTTCCACAACGACAACGCGGTGGCCGCGCTGCGCGACATCCCGGGCCTGGTCCTCGCCTCGCCCGCGCGGCCCGACGACGCCGCCGCCATGTTGCGCACCTGCCTGGCCGCCGCCCGTACGGCCGGGTCGGTCTGCGTGTTCCTGGAGCCGATCGCGCTCTATCACACGCGTGACCTGTTCGAGGAGGGCGACGGCGGCTGGCTGGCGCCGTACACGCCGCCGGGGCGCTGGCGCGAGACGCACGTGCCCGTCGGCCGGGCCCGCTCGTACGGCGAGGGCCGCGACCTGACGATCGTGACGTTCGGCAACGGGCTGCGGATGAGCCTGCGCGCCGCGGTCCGGCTCACCCAGGAGGGCTACGGCTGCCGCGTCCTCGACCTGCGCTGGCTGGCCCCGCTGCCGGTCGACGACCTGCTGCGGGCGGCCGAGCTGACCGGCAAGGTGCTGATCGCCGACGAGACCCGCCACTCCGGGGGCGTGTCCGAGGGCGTGACGACCGAGCTGATCGACGCCGGGTTCACGGGGCAGGTGGCCCGGGTGACCTCGGCCGACAGCTTCATCCCGCTGGGCGACGCGGCCAACCACGTGCTGCTGTCGGAGGAGGAGATCGAGCAGGCGGCGCGCAAGCTACTGGGCTGAGCGCGCCCCTCTGACGCAGGCGGGCTTCGACCAGGCGACGGTGGTAGCCGCCGAGATGCGCAGCGGCACGCCCACCAGGAAGCAGTAGCCGGTGTCGGGGTCGAGCCCGGCGACGCGGCCGCTGGTGGCGCCCGTGCCGAGGGCGACGACGGTCACGTCGCCCCCGCCCGCCCGCGTACGTTGCAGGACGACCGGGTAGCGGCGGGCGTCGGCCGGGAGCGCCCAGCTCAGCTCCACCAGGGCGCCGCGGTCGGCGGTGACCCTGAGCCGGCGGGGGGCGAGCGCGGCGACGTCCCGCTTGCTGATCGGCGGCGGGGTGGCGGCACTGGTCGCCGCTGCGGTCGCCGCGGGGGTCGCGGCCTCGGGGCGGCGGTCGGCGGGGCCCGGACCGGCGGGCGGCCGCAGCGACAGGTAGACGGCCAGGCCGGTGCCGCCGATCGCCACGGCCGCGACCGCGCCGCCGATCAGCAGGCGCCTCCCGAGGCCCCCTGCACCGGCGGGCGGCGTCGTGACGGCCTCCCGCCGAGCCCCGCCCATGTCCCCCGCCGTGGGGGCCTCCCGCCGAACGCCGCCGACGGCCCCTCCCATGGGGGCCTCCCGCCTTGCGCCGCCCGCGTTCCCCGGCAGGCCGGGCGGTGGCGGGACGGGTGCGGGGGCGTGGGGGTGGGCGAGCCGGCTGCCGGTGGCCGGGAGGGAGCTGTCGCCGGGGTGCGGCGGGGCCTGCGGGCCGCCGCGCGGGCGGCGCGGGACGGTGGACGTCGCCGGCCCCGGCCCCGGATCCTGGCCCACCAGGTCGGTCACCGACAGGCCCAGCTCGGCCTGCACCTCCTGCAACCGCCGCGCCAGCTCCCTGGCCGAGCCGGGCCGCGACGCCGGCTGCTTGGACATCGCGTGCAGGATCGTCCCGAAGACCGCCGGCGGCACGTCCGGCCGGTTGATCGGCGGCGGGTCGAGGCTCAGCACCCGGTACATCAGCGGCGCGATCGACGGGTCGGCCGGGTTGTGGAAGGCGGGCTGCCCGGCCAGCAGGTGGTAGAGCGTCGAGCCGAGGGAGTAGATGTCGCCGGAGGCCGAGTGCGGCTGCCCGGTGAGCACCTCCGGCGCGGCGTGCAGCGGGGTGAACGCCTGGGAGGTGGCCGAGATCTCCGCGGAGTCCACCACCCGGGCCACGCCGAAGTCGGCGATGGCGGGCTCGCCGTAGCGGGAGACGAGGATGTTCTGCGGCTTGATGTCGCCGTGCAGCACCCCGGCCTCGTGCACGGCGGCCAGCGCGCCGGCCAGCTTGACGCCCGCGCGCAGCACGTCGGGCACCCCGAGCGGCCCCTCCTTGCGGACCTTGTCGCGCAGCGAGCCGTTCTCGAAGAAGTCCATCGCGATGTACGGCTTGCCCGAACGCGTCACGCCGGTGTCGAAGACGGTCACGACGTTGGGATGGCCGGTCAGCCGGCCGGTGAGCCGCAGCTCGCGCTGGAAGCGGCGCATGGTGCGCTGGTCGACCCGGTCGACCGACAGGACCTTCAGCGCCACGACCCGGTCCAGGCGCTCCTGGTAGGCGCGGTAGACGACGGCGAAACCGCCCTGGCCCGCCTGATCGAGCACCCGGTAGCCGGGCGCGTCCTCGGCTGGCAACACGGCACTCCCCCCTGTTGCCGGTGAGTTTAATGTGAAATTTCGGCTTTCAAGGGGTCAACGGGTTCATCAGATACGCGCCGAACACCACCGACACGGCGGCCACGACCAGGAAGAAGAAGACGTAGAAGCCGCCGGGCAGGAACGTCAGGCGGGCGAGCTGGTCGGCGTCGGAGTCTCTGGCCTGCCGCCTGCGCCGCTTGCGCTGCAGCTCGACGATCGGCCGGACGCCGCCGAACAGCAGGAACCAGGTCGCCACCATGGCCACGATCTGCTGGACCTCGGCGGGGGCGTACATGGACAGGGCGAACACCGCGCCGCCGGTGACCAGCAGGATCAGCGCGCCGTAGAGGTTGCGGATCAGCAGCAGCATGCACACCAGGAAGAGCAGCACGCTCCAGATCAGCAGCGTGATGCGGCCCTGCTCGGTGAGCCAGGCGGCGGCCAGCCCCAGCAGCGAGGGGGCCAGGTAGCCGGCGAGGGCGGTCAGCACCATGCCGGGGCCGTTGGGGCGGCCCCGGGTCAGCGTGACGCCGGAGGTGTCGGAGTGGAGCCGGATGCCTTCGAGCTTGCGCCGGGTGAGCAGCGCCATGACCGCGTGGCCGCCCTCGTGGGCGATCGTGATCAGGCCCCTGGACACCTGCCAGGGGGTGCGGAACGCGACGACCGCGAGCGCGGCCAGAGCCGAGACCAGCACGACCCAGGGGTCGGGGTCAGGCTGAACCTTGATCAGGTGGGCCCAGAGCATGTCCATCGAGGAGAAACACTAGCCGGGTAAAGTCCCGGCTGTGGCAGCAGAACTGCATTCTGACGCGGACGTTCCGGCGTGGTGGCGCGACCTCGGGCTGACGGGCCTGATCGACCTGCATGTGCACTTCCTGCCCGAACGAATGGAACGCCGGGTCTGGCATCACTTCAACCACGGCGGCCCGCTGATAGGCGCCGGCTGGAAGATCGAGTACGAACGCCCGGTCGACGAGCGGCTGGCGAGGCTGCGCGAGATGGGCGTACGGCGCTTCCCCGCCCTGGCGTACGCGCACCGGCCCGACATGGCGCGCGACCTCAACGCCTGGACGCTCGACTTCGCCCGCCGCAACCCCGACTGCCTGCCGTCGGCGACGTTCTACCCCGAGCCCGGCGTCGCCGACTACGTGCGCGCGGCGCTGGCGGACGGCGTCCAGATCTTCAAGGTGCACCTCCAGGTCGGCGGCTTCGACCCGACCGCGCCGGAGCTGACCGAGGTCTGGGGGCTGCTGGCGGAGTCGGGCGTGCCCGTGGTCGTGCACGCCAGCTCGGTGCCCGTGCCCGGCGGCCACGTGGGGCCGGGGCCGATCGGCGCGGTGCTGGCCGCCCATCCGCGGCTGCGGGCGGTGATCGCGCATCTGGGCATGCCCGAGTACGAGCCGTTCTTCGAGCTGGCCGTCCGCCATGAGCGGGTCGCCCTGGACACCACCATGGCCTTCACCGACTTCTCCGAGCGGGGCATGCCGTTTCCCAGCCGATTGCGCCCGGTTCTGCGTGATCTCGGGCTTTCGGGGAAGGTGGTGCTCGGCAGCGATTTCCCGACCATCCCGCACCCCTACGCGCACCAGCTCGACGCACTCGCCCGCCTGGATCTCGGCGAGCAGTGGCTGCGGGCGGTGTGCTGGGACAATGGTGCGGCCATGATTCGATAGCAAGGTGAACGATCGGCACGTGGCGCTCATCAGCGCCTTCTACGACGCTCTGGGCCGCGCGGACTTCGCGGCCATGGAGCGCTGCTACCACCCCGAGATCAGTTTCGGCGACCCCATCTTCCAGGAGGTCGAGGGCCGCGACCGGGTGATGGCGATGTGGCGGTTGCAGCTCGGCGTGCGCGACGGACTGAGATCCGGCTACCGCGACGTCCAGGCCGACGAGTTCAGCGGCTCGGCCCACTGGACGGCCAGTTACACCTTCTCCTCCACCGGCCGCACGGTCGTCAACGAGATCGACGCGCTGTTCAGGTTCGAGGACGACCTCATCGTCCGCCACCACGACGAGTTCGACTTCAGGCGCTGGTCCAGAATGGCTCTCGGCAGGCCGCAGGGGCTGCTGTTCGGCTGGACGCCGATGTGGCGCAAGACCATCAGGGACCGGGCGACCCAGGAGCTCGACAGCTTGGTGTCGTCGCAGTAGTTCTTACCCGAGCAACCGGATCGGAGGGTGCATGGCCAGGGTGAAGGGGTTCAGGCGCAGCGGTGACCACCGCGAGGAGGCGCCGGAGCACTCGATGGACCCGCGCGCCGCCGAGGAGCACCCCTACCGGCCCACCGTCATCGACAACGCCGTCTACCAGAACGGCGAGCGGGTCGACAACCCCGGCTCGCTCGCCGACGCCTTCGAACGCCTCAAGCAGATGCCGGACAGCATGGCCTGGATCGGCCTCTACCGTCCGAAGGAGTGGGAGCTGGTCAAGCTCGCCGAGGAGTTCGAGCTGCACGAGCTGGCGCTGGAGGACGCGATCGTCGGCTCCCAGCGGGCCAAGGCCGACCGCTACGGCGACACGCTGTTCGTGGTGCTGCGCGCCGCCCGCTACCTCGACGACGTGGAGGAGGTGGCCTTCGGCGAGCTGCACGTCTTCGTCGGCCCCAACTTCGTGATCACCGTGCGCCACGCCGAGGCCCCCGACCTGCAGGGGGTGCGCAAGCGCATGGAGTCCGACCCCGACCTGCTGCGCCAGGGCCCGCAGGCCGTCCTGTACGCGATCCTCGACGCCGTGGTCGACGGCTACGCGCCGGTGGTGGCCGGGCTGCAGAAGGACATCGAGGAGATCGAGGTCGAGGTCTTCAGCGGCGACCCCTCGGTGTCGCGGCGCGTCTACGAGCTGTCCGGCGAGGTGATCGAGTTCCAGCGGGCCATCGCGCCGCTGGTGGGCATGATCCACGGCTTCATCGCCGGCGCCGCCAAGTACGGCGTCAACGACGAGCTCCAGAGCTACCTGCGCGACGTCGCCGACCACGCGATCACGGTGACCGAGCGCATCTCGGCCTTCCGCCAGATGTTGCAGAACATCCTGGTGGTCAACTCGACCCTGGTGACCCAGGCCCAGAACGCGGAGATGGCCCGCATGACCGAGGCCAGCATCCAGCAGGGCGAGGAGGTCAAGAAGATCTCCGCGTGGGCGGCCATCCTGTTCGCCCCGACGCTGGTCGGCACCATCTACGGGATGAACTTCGACTTCATGCCCGAGACCCACTGGGTGTTCGGCTACCCGTTCGCGATCCTGCTGATGGCGGCGGTGTGCATGGTGCTCTACATGGTCTTCAAGCGCCGCGACTGGCTGTAGGGCCCGCCGCGGGCACAGGCCCGAGCCCTGCCCAAGTGGCAGGTTCTTGGTCGAGCCGATCCCGCGACCGCCCGGCGTTCCATGCGCGGCCCGCGTGCCCCCGCCCCCCAGAAAGGGCCGGCCGGTGACCGAACCGACGCCACGCCGAGGGCGCAAGGGCGAGCGCACGCGCGCCCGCATCCTCGACTCCGCCACAGAGCTGTTCTCCCGCTCGGGCTTCCACGCGGTGTCGCTGCGCGACATCGCCGCGCACGCGGGCCTGACCCACGCGGGACTGCTGCACCGCCTCCCCGGCAAGGAGAGGCTGCTCATCCAGGTGCTCAGCCGCCGCGACGAGGTCGAGGCGAGCTGATGGGCGGCCCCGACGACGGGCTCTCGCCGCAGGACCTGCGCGACCGCGCGGTCGCGCAGGTGGCCGGGAACATGAGCGCCCCCGGCCTGGTCGGTCTGTACGTCAAGATCTCCGGCGAGGCGGCCGACCCCGGCCATCCGGCCCACGACTACTTCGTCCAGCGCTACCGCAGGCTGCGCCGGCAGGCCGCGTGGCTGCTCGGCGCCCTGTTCGAACGCGCCACGCCGCCGCTTGACCATGATCCCGACGCCGTCGCCCAGCAGCTCATCGCGCTCGTCGACGGCCTGCGGACGCAATGGCTGCTCGACCCGGACCAGGTGGACATGTGGGCCGCCGTCATCACCTTCCTCAAGCAACTAGGACTGCGTCCCCGATGACGAGGTGTTCCACAGCTCTTCCCCCGACCTCACCACGGCAGAGAAGGCGTCGCTCACGTCCGGGAGCGACGCCTGGCACACCACGGCGGTCCGCGACGCGGTGCCCGCGATCACGCTGTCCGACGGGCCGCACGGCACCCGCGCTCACCTCCCCTCGCCTGACACCGCCCCCAGGCTTACCCCTCCACCGAAATAGCGCGTTTTAGCCTACTTATCACCACAAACCCTCGCCCAATTCATCAGCCCAAAGCCGAATTACCGGCGGGCCCCTTTTTCATTTCACCGACGCCGACGCAGCGGGCTAATATGCCATCGACCACCCCTCCCCCTCCCTCCCCAAAGCGCAACGAAATCGGGTGATGATGGCGACGCAGCACGAAATAACCGCCGCCCGGCGTCACATCGAGCGACTGCGCGACGAACACGCCAACGACCTGACCGCACTGATCCGCCTGGTGGACGGCGGCGCCCTCAGGGGCCCCGCCGGCGACAGCCTCGCCGCCGACCTGCGCACCTGGGACCACGGCCTCAAGGACCTCTTCACCCGGGCACTGCGACTGCTCGACACGCTGCACCCGTCCGAGCCCGCCCCATGACCCCTCCCCTGGGCATCGACCCCGCCCTGATGACCCAGCTCATCAACGGCATGAAGCGAGCAAGCAGCACACTTCCCGACATCGGCCTCCAAGTCGAACGAGCCCTCACCACCCTCGGCCTGTCCTTGTGGGGCCCGGCCCAGCTCTCGACCATCGGCCGCCGACTGCACGACCAGATCCCCACGCTTCAGGGCCGTCTCGACCTCATCCTCGCCACCCCCGACCGACGCCCCGGCGAAGACGGCGTCCTGTGGGCCGACGAATCCCCATGGCTGTCGAAATCCCCCTCCGAAGGCGCGGCCGCGGCCACCGCACTGGCCGCGCGACTCCGAACACAAATCGCATCCCATTCACTCGACGCGGAATCCGTAGCCGAACTCGAACGCCACAAGAACGACCCGTTCTTCGCCGTGGCCTTTCTCACCCTGATGCCGCCACGTGAACTCAAATCGCTCATCGCCCGCGCCTATTCGTGCGACCTCCCGCCCGGCGACCGTCCCCTTCTCTATGACACGGCCATCCAGGACAGGTTCCTCACCATGCTCAGCACCCTGCTCGGCACCGCCTCCCACGGCGTCGGCCGGATGCGCCTGGCCGCCGACTACGCCGACCGCCTCATCGAGGGCATCGACCACCCCCAGAACGCGTTCGCCGTCAAGCGACTCCTCCAGGACGGCGACTTCGACCACACCTTCCTGCTCACCCTCGTCCGCAAGCTGCACGACCAGGACCTGGCCCATCCCCCCGACCTCTCCCTCCCCCGAGATCCCTGGACGCTCCCCGGCCCCAGAGACGTCTCCCCCGGCGACCTCAGCCCCATGGGCGCCGCCCTGATCGCCCTGGCCCACCACCCCGCCGTGGCCCAGGACTTCTTCACCGACCCCGCCCGCAAACCCCTCGCGTACCTGATGCGCACCCACCCCTGGCTCGGCGACGCCGACGCCGACCTCGGCTGGGCCATCCAGGCGGCAACCACGGAGTTCCGCGACCATGACCTGCCACCGGGTGGCTCACGCGGCTACAAGTCCGCCCTGATCGCCTCCTGGGCGGTCCGCTTCTGGAGCGACCCCGAGGTCCAGACCAACCTCCCCTCCACCCGCCCCCACCTCAGCACTGTCCTCAGCCAGTACATCGGCGACGTGCACCGCGACGCCCAGTCGTTCACCGACAAGAGGCCCGGAGTGGAGACGAGCGCCGATGCGGACAAGAACCTCCTCGGCGGCGCCCCCTACGGCGCCAAGCTCAACGCAAAGGACATGAAGCGGGCCATGGCCTGGGCGTTCGAGGACGACGACGCCTTCCGTAAGGTGACCGCCGCCCACGGCCTGTACGCCGCCCGGATGCTGGACGAACTGGCAGCCAAGATCGAAGCGGAGGTCGAGGCCGATGTCACGGCCTGGCGCCGGTCACACCCCGGCGCCACGCGGCAACAACTGGACGCCGCACGACAGGACATCCTCGAGGAGCGGATGAGCCGGAGCGGAGGCGCGGAGTTCGCCCGAGCGGCACGCGGCCTCAGCGTGACGACCTGGATGATCACCGACGCGGCCGGCATCTCCGGCATCGAGCAGGCGAAGGCGGAAGACGCCCGTTTCTCCGCGTTCAAGGAGATGACGGAGGCGGTCGTCGGGCTTGCCCCCGGCCCTCCCGGCAAGTTCATCGGACTGCTGGTCGACACGGCCAAGGGAGAACTCTTCGGCAAGATCAAGCCCAACCGGGAGGAACAGGCCCGCATGAGCGCCGACGATGCGCTGGGGGCCGCCAAGCACATGTTCTCTGACCTGACCGCCGCCACCATGATGCGCCACGGCTTGTTCGGGGACGGTTCCGTACCGGCCAGGACGCACCCGTACCGCCACCAGGACTTTGCACCGGGGGCTGCCGGGCACTTCCTGGTCAACGGGCAGATCAAACCCTGGGACGAGATGAACGCGGATCAGCGGGAGTCCTACGACGAGTGGCTACATCTCAACGAGACCGGCCGCGTGTTCGACCGCCCGGACGCGGCCATCGAGATCGGCTTCGACAACGCCACGGATTACCACGCCGGAAGTGGATCATGAAGGCCAATCCAGCGATTGCCCTTACCGCGCTCATTCTGATGGGATGCTCGTCGGTTCCCTCTCCAGATGCCAGACCGCTCGGAAATGTCACCGCCGCTCCACGCGAATGCGATTTGATCTCCGCCAATTCCATCATGGTCGCGACCGGCCTCCATGAATACCGCGCATTCGGCACGGAGATGGATGGGGGCCGCAAGTTCGAGTCATGCACGGTAACCGAGAAACCGGATGCGGAACACAACCGAGGTCTGCTGATCGAAGTGTTCGATCCGTCGCCGGATGATGCGGAAGATCTGGAGAACACCAAACGATCCACCGATGGAACCGATCTTCCTGGTGGTCTCGGGCCGGGTTTCGCTGCTCGGCGGAGGAATGGTCAGGATCAAAGCATTGCGTTTGTCTACGGGTGGACGTCTGACTACAAGCGGCTGCTCACCGTGAACATCATCGAGGGGGCGCCGGGGAGGGATTCGTTGGCGGATGCGGTGGAGTTTTTTCGGCAGCTCAAGCCGCTGTTGCTCACGTCGTCTCGATAGTTCATTGCCTTGTGGTGGTCGGGGCGGGTGGGTCAGGCGGGGAAGTCGGTGAGGTGGGGTTCGGCCTCGGTTATGGATCGGCGGAGGTCGGTCAGGAGGGACGGGAGGCGGTCGGGGGTGTAGCGGGCCGAGGGGATCGAGATGGACAGGGCTCCCACGGGGGTGCCGCGGCCGTTGCGTAGGGCCGCTCCGACCGCCGAGACGCCCTGTTCCGTGCCGTCGAGGTTGAGGGCGTAGCCGCGGGGGCGGATCTCGTCGAGTTCGCGGAGCAGGGACGCGCGTTCCTGCTCGGGCAGGTCCTGGTAGAGCTCGGTGAGCTGGTCGGGGGGCAGCGAGGACAGCAGGACCTTGCCGCCGGAGGCGCGGTGGGCGGGCAGGATCGTGCCGCGGCGGTCGCCGACGTACAGGATCTGCGGGGACTCGATGCTGTCCAGGAAGCGGACTTCGGTGCCCATTCTGACCATGAGGTTCACGGTCTCCCGGACGCGGGCGCACAGGGCCTCCATGGCGGGCCGGACGTGCGCGCGCAGCTCGCGCAGGGACGAGCCGCCGTCGCCCGCCGCCGGGCCGAGGAAGGGGCCCGGCAGGTAGGTGTGGTGCTCGTCCTGGACGGCGAAGTCGCGATAGACCAGCATCGCCAGCAGGCGGTGCGCGGTCGAGCGGGCGATGCCGAGCTCCTTGGCGACGTCGGTGACCTTGAGCCGTCCTTGGTCACGCAGCATGTGGAGGAGAAGCAGCGCGTTGTCGACCGAGCCCAGGGGGTACGCGGGCTTGTTCTTCACAGCAGAACGCTAGTGCAGTACGCGGAATTACTCCCTAGCGTTGGGCAGCATGACTCCCGACGAGAGGTTGTACGTGGACGTCGCTGTCGTGCATCTGTCCTGTTCTGGGTGCAGGTCGGTGGCTTGATGCCTGTACGTCCTCGGTTCAGGGCGCGGCTGCGTGGGGGCGTGTTGGGTTCGGTGGGGTGGGGTGGCGAGCGGCGGGCTGTCGTGTCGGCCCGCCCTGGTTCGGACGGTCCGCCGGGTGTCACCCCGGGTCTCTTGACGGGCCTCCAGCGGCTGCCGTTGCCTGAGCTCCGTTGCATCTGGAAGGCGGTTGTTTCAGGCGCGCCCGGGTCGAATTGTTCTGGTTCGTCGAGACGCCCTCCTGAGGGCCTGCACCGGTATCGAGAGGAGCTCGAGTGAAGCTCGCGACGCTGCGACTGCCGCGCCGTACGGCCGCCGTCCGGATCGACGGGGAGCACGCCGTTGAGGTCGGGGCGCCCGACGTCGGGATGTTGCTGGCCGATCCGCGCTGGCGGGAGGTGGCCGCCGCGGCGGACGGGGCGCGGCATCCGCTGTCCACGGCCGATCTGGCGCCCGTGGTGCCGGTGCCGGGGAAGATCATCTGTGTCGGGCTCAACTACCGCGATCACATCCTGGAGATGGGACGGGAGTTGCCGCGCTATCCGACGGTGTTCGCGAAGTTCGCCGAGGCGCTGATCGGGCCGTACGACGACATCGAGTTGCCGGCGGTCTCGGATTCCATGGACTGGGAGGGCGAGCTGGCCGTGATCGTCGGGGCGGAGGTGCGCAATGCCTCGCGGGAGGAGGCCGAGGCGGCCATCGCCGGGTACTCGGTGCTCAACGACGTGACGGCCAGGGACTACCAGAACCGTACGGCGCAGTGGCTGCAGGGCAAGACGTTCGAGGGGACGACGCCGTTCGGGCCCTTCCTCGTCACGCCGGACGAGATCATCGGGGCGATGACCCTGGAGTGTGAGGTGGACGGGGAGGTCGTGCAGCAGGCGGACACGGCAGGCCTGGTGTTCCCGCCGGGCGAGCTGATCGCGTACCTGTCGCGGATTCTCACGTTGCGGCCGGGCGACGTCATCGCGACCGGCACGCCCGGGGGTGTGGGGCATGCCCGGAGGCCGCCCCGGTACCTGATGGACGGGAGCAAGGTCGTCACCCGGATCGCGGGGGTCGGCGAGCTGGTGAACACGGCCCGTCGCCTGGCCTGACAGTGATGATGTAGATGAGTGCTTCCCGCCAGGGTTTGACCCATGGCCTGACTGACCTCTGGGTCCTCAACGGGATCTGTCGGCCCTGGCCGGGAAGCACTCATGTGCACTCACCGGACGCGGCACCTGTGACTTCATAGGAGCCTGGCCAGAGGCCCCATCACTGTCTTGTCCACGTTGCCCGGCTGGTGCGTGCCGCCCTGCCCCTCGGTCAAGACGACAGGACGACGATGACCTCCATTACACCCGACACCACCCCGATCAGCGAAGTCGCCGGCGGCGTGGACACCCACCAGGACACTCACACCGCAGCCGTGCTCGACCTCCTCGGCCGAGTCCTGGGAACCGAACAGTTCCCCGCCAACCCTGCCGGATACACCGCCCTGCTGACCTGGATGCGTGCCTTCGGGCAGCTGACACGGGTCGGGGTCGAGGGCACCGGCGCCTACGGGGCCGGGCTCACCCGCCTTCTGCAGGCCGAGCACATCGACGTGATCGAGATTGATCGGCCCGACCGCAAGACCCGCCGGTTCCAAGGCAAGTCCGACCCGATCGACGCGATCCAGGCCGCCAAGGCCGCACTCGCCGGCGACCGCACCGGCACCCCCAAGCAGCGCGATGGCCGCATCGAGGCACTACGGAACCTGCGCATTGCCCGGCGCAGCGCCATTGACCAGCGCGCCGATACCCAACGCCGTATCAAGGCCCTGATCGTCACCGCCTGCGACGAATTGCGCCAGCAGCTGCGCGGCCTGTCGACCACGAAACTGATCACCACCTGTTCCGCCCTGCGTCCCGACCGCGGCGACGCCGCCAGCCCGGCCACCGCCACCCAGCTCGCGCTGCGTTCCCTGGCCCGCCGCCACCAGCAGCTCACCGTCGAGATCGCCGACCTCGACGAACTCCTGGACGCCCTGGTGGCCGCCATCAACCCCCGCCTGGCCGCCACACACGGCGTGGGCACCGACACCGCCGGGCAGCTCCTGGTCACCGCCGGCGAAAACCACGATCGGCTGCACAGCGAAGCCGCCTTCGCCATGCTGTGCGCAAGCGCACCGATCCCCGCCTCCTCCGGCAAGACCACCCGCCATCGCCTCAACCGCGGCGGCGACCGCCAAGCCAACGCAGCCCTCTACCGCGTCGTCCTGTGCCGCCTGCGCTGGGACCCACGCACCCGCGCCTACATGGAACGACGCACCCAAGACGGCCTGTCCAAGAAAGAGATCATCCGCTGCCTGAAGCGCTACGTCGCTCGCGAGCTCTACCGAATCATCACATCAAACGATCAAGAACATCTCGCTTGACATCCATAGGAGCATCCCGGCCTCGCTGAACATCGGGCCGATGTACGTCCCGGACCGCCTCGGGTCCGACCTGGTTTCGCTGGGACGATCTACATCGTCGGTTGAAAGTGGGCAGCCGGATCTCGATCGTCCCTTGGGTTGGCGGGCTACGTGGGGGTGCGAGTGGCCGTCGTGGGTGGCTGCCGAACTGCACGAGGGTTCGGCAGCGGCCCGAGAGCCGGGGTGCAGGGCCGGTCTCAGCGGACGGGGTGGGGTGGCGGTCCCGGTGGACGTGGGGTCGTGACGGGCAGGGCGTGGTGACGGTCTCGGCGGGCGCGCTGGGGCGGTGGTCATGGTCCCGGCAGGGCAAGGCGCAGAGGCGGTCCCGCCGAACGGGGAGATGGTGACGGGCAAGGTCCGGTGACGGTCTCGGCAAACGAGGTTGGCGAGCCGCCGGTGATGTGGTGTCTTGTGGGGCGACATGGCGCGGCCGATGCAGGTTCCTCGGCCCGACCTGGTTTCGCCGGGTGCCGCGACGGCTGCGGCGTCTGACGGACCGCGAGGGGGCGTGCGAGTCGGCCGTGGGGGCGGTCGTGATGGCGGCGTTGGTGATGGCGGCCGTGGTGACAGCGACCGCGGTGACAGCGACCGCGGTGACAGCGACCGCGGTGACAGCGACCGTGGTGATGGGGGCCGTGGTGATGGGGGCGCGGTGCTGGTTGGCTGACGGGGTGCCAGGGGTGTGGTCAGAGTGAAGGGGGCCATGGCAGGGGTAGGTGGGCGGGGTCGGGGGTGTCGGTGCCGGGAAGGATTACGGTCAGGACTTCGGGTGCGCTTCCGGACGTGACCGTCACCGCCTCCTGCGTGCGGAGGTAGCCGGTGGAGACCTTGATGGTTCCCACCTCCATGCCCGACGCGGGCCGCTGGAGCAGCGTGACCCGCCAGTCGCCGTCGCCGAGCACCACGGCGTCCGCCCGCCGCTCGACCAGCCGTAACGCCGGGTCGAAGTGCCACAGGCTGCGCAGCGTCCCGGACGGCACCGAGTCGCGTACGGCCATCACGTCCGCGCCGTGCCCGACCAGGACGCGGCGGGTCCTGGTGACCCCGTAGGCGTCGTCGGCCAGCTCGAACTCCTGGCGTCCTGAGCCGAGGTCGGCGTGCACCAGGCGGGTGGCCGTACCGGGACGGAACTCACCGTCCGGGACGGGCACGTTGTGGGCCTGCGGGGTACGGGTCCAGGCCGCGTACTCGGTCCGTTCGTAGGAGTGGAACCCGGCCTCGACCAGGATGCGGCGGCCCTGGGCGCTGTAGGTGACGCCGAGGTGGTCCTCGTGGCCGTGCAGGCGGCGGCCGGGGCCGAACCTGATCGAGTAGTGGGCCGAGCGCGGGTCGTCCCAGGCGGTCCGGCCGAAGACGTATCCGGCGTCGAAGACGCGTACGAGGGGGCCCTCGTGGGGGAAGCCGGGGGCGCGGGTGTCGGCCGGGCTGTCGCCGATGGGGGTCAGGCAGCCGTCGGGCTGGGTGGCGTGCGCGATGTAGCCCTCCAGGGCGGTCCGGCGGGCGGCGAGCCGGGCCGGGGGCTCGGCGCCGCTCTCGGTGATCGCGCGCAGGGCCACGCCGAGGCGGCGGTGCACGTACAGGCCGTAGCGGGGAGCCTGTTCGTGCAGCACGCCCTGGGCGTCGACGGCCAGTTCGGCGGACCCGGTCATCCTGCGTACGGCCAGGTCGCGCCACTTGGCGCGGCCGAGGCGGCAGCCGATGAGCAGCAGCCCGATGTCCTGGTCCAGGCCGTGGTTGTGGCCCGCGCGGTAGAGCGCGGGGTCGGCCAGGACCTCGCCGTGCTCGGCCAGGCTCTGCCACAGCAGCGGGGTGCGCACGTGCTCGCTCAGGCAGACCAGCACGGGCGCGCGCAGGGCGACGGCGTGCTCGGCCCACGCCCACGGGCTCAGCCCGTGCCCGCCGCGCGGGTTGCGGCCGATCCACTGCGCGGTCACGTCGGCGGCGCGCTCCAGGCAGGCCCGCTCGCCCGTGCGCTCGTACGCGCCGACCAGGCGTCCCGCCCAGCGCAGCGTGTGCAGGTTCAGCGCCCAGGAGCGGTTGCCGTACGGGTCGGCGGTCCAGTCGATCTCCTTGCCGAGGTCGGCGGGCGGCAGGCCGGCGAACCTGACCCGTCCGTCCATCACCTCCGCGACGTCGGCGGCGGGGAACTGGTCGCTCAGGCAGATGGCCCTGCCGGTGGTCGTGCGGGCACGCCAGAACACGTCGCGGCTCCTGTTTCGGGGCGCGCTGAACTCGCCGCGCGGCGGTCACGCGCCTGCCGGGGCGAGGTCAGTGCGGGTCGGGGTGGGAGAAGTGCGGGTCGGGCAGGGGGGTCACTTCAGGTGGGAGGCAGTGCAGGTCGGAGGGTCAGCGCAGGTCCGGGGGCTGGTCGGTCCAGCCTGCCGTGAGGACGATCTGCGAGCCGCCGGTCCCGCCCGCGTCGGCGCCGGCGAGGACCTGGGAGGTGGCCGGATCGATGATCAACGTCCGCCGGACGCCGGTGGGGAGCGGATAGCTGAACGCCTCCCCGGGACGGCCCAGCGGGTCGGCGCGACCGCCCAGGTAGCGGACGTCGGGCAGGTCGGCCAGCGCCCGGTAGGCGGCGGCGCGTACGGCGGGGGGTGACGGCTTGCTCCACAGCAGGCCGCTGAGCGCGTCGGCGAGCAGGCCGGCCGAACCGGCGGGCAACATGGCGGCCACCCGTTCCTTGAGCGCCGCGGGGTCGGCGGGCAGCTCCTGGATCTGGCGGAACGTCAGGTCGCGGCCCGCCGTGGTGAACGGCGCCCGGCCCGTCACCGGGACGACCCGCCCACGTCCCGCACAGCTCTTCTCGGAGGCCGGCCCCGAGGAGGAAGAGGTGGGAGCGAGGGTGGAGGTGATGGTGAGGGCGGAGTCGGGAGCCGGGGTGGAGGTGCAGGTCCAGGCTCGGCCGTCTCTGGTGGCCCAGAGCTCGGTGAGGCGGTCGCCGTCGTGCAGCCGGCTGATGTGCCAGTAGGCCGCCTGCTGCCCGGAGGCCGCCGTACTGGCCGCGGCGAGCAGGATCGAACGGCCCGGCACCGCGGACGGCGTCCCTCTGACCAGCATGAGCGCTACGGCGAGCGCGGCGGCCGTGGCCAGGGAGAGCGCCGACAGCCGTGCCAGGCGCCGGCGGCGGCGCGCGGCCGCCACCCGCCGCCACACCCTGGCCTGGGCGTAGGGGGCGGGCGCCGGATGCCCGTACAGGTCGCGGACGGCCCGCAGGTCGTCACCGGCGCCCCCGGGGAACGGACGAGGGTCGGGAGCGGGCTCGTCGGAGGCGGGAGGGCGGAGGTCAGCCATGGGTGGTCTCCAGGACGTGCGGGCCGAGCAGGGCGCGCAGCTTCCTGCGGGCCCGGTTGAGCCGCGACCCGACGGTCCCGTACGGGATGCCGAGGACGGTGGCGATCTCGTCGTGGCTCAGCCCGGCGAGGGCGACGAGCAGCAGCACGTCGCGGTCGCGCCGGTCGAGCCCGGCCAGGGCGGCGGCCAGGTTGGGGCGCAGGCTCTGGGCGCTGACCCGCAGGGCGACGGCCTCCTCGTGGCCGGGCGCGTCGCCGTCGGGGCCGCAGCGGCCGAGCGCCCGCAGCGTGCGGGCCTCCAGCCGGCGCTGCTTGCCGATGAGGTTCGTGGCGATGCCGTAGAGCCAGGCGCGCACGCCCGCCCGCGACGGGTCGTAGTGCGCGCGCTTGCGGAAGGCGGTCAGGAAGGTCTCGGCGACGATGTCCTCGGCGTGGTCGGGGCCGAGCCGCTGGGCGACGTAGGCGTGGATCTCGCCGAAGTACCGGTCGAACACCTCCTCGAAGCGCTCGTCGAGCGTGCGCTCGCCGGGCGCGCGGGCGGCCCACGGCACCGCCGTCGCGATGGTCTCCCCCGTCATGTCCAGCCTCCGTGCGTCAAATGGTCCTTCTCTTATCACCCGACGCGCCGGTTTACGTTCACGACAATTCACTCTCAACGGTCACACGCCCTCTTCCCGGGTAGGCGGATGGGCATGGGGGAGCCGGTCATCGCCCTGGTCGGGGTGGGACTGGCGGGCCGGCCGGCCCGCGTGGTTCGGGGCCAACACGACGTTCGGGGCCAACACGACGTCGGGCGAGAGCACGGTGCGCTCGCCCGACGGCCTCCTGCCCGAGGAGCGCTTCGGGTCGCTGGGCGCCGGGACGCCGGTCAGCGACCGGTGAGGAAGCGGCGGACGTCCTCGATCTCGGCCCGGACCGGCTCCTCGGGCAGCTCGCCGAACGGCCGCACGCTGACCTGCGCGCCCTTCCTGGACCACACGCCCGCGACCGTCCCCGCCGACACCACCACCGGGCGCAGGACGCCGCCGCCGGGGAACACCTCGGCGGCGTGCTCGGCGGCCAGGACGCCGTCCCGGCCGCGCCAGCCCATCAGGTACTCGTCGAAGGCGGGCGCGAGGCGCAGCACGGGCTCGCCGGGCTCGGGCGGGTCCTGGGCGGCGCTCGCCCGCCAGGCGGCGCGGGCCTCGCCGAGCGGCAGGCCGGACCAGGCGGCCAGGTCCTCGGGGGTGGCCGGGTGGTGGGCGCGGCGGTAGCGCACGCCCAGTTCCCTCAGCGCCTTCCCGCGGTCGGGCTCGGGCACGACGGGCGCGCCGAGCCAGTCGCCCGCGTGCACGTACGTCGGCTTGCCCGCCCTGGACGGGCCGAGCACCGCCAGGCCGTGATGGGCGGCCAGCGCCATCAGGTGCACGACGCCCTGGCCGCGGGCCCGTCCGGCGAGGCGTTCCGTCAGCTCGGCCTTGGTCAGCGGGCCCTGGCCGGCGAGGGCGTTCACGGCGAGCGGGAGCAGGTCGTCGCCCGTGACGCCCTCCTGCCGCAGGCGGCGCAGGGCCGCGGTGTCGCTGCTGGTGAGGGCGTGGATCCAGGGGAGGTCGTCGGCGTGCACGAAGTGCAGCGTGCCGCGCGGGCCCCACGTCCTGACGATCTCGCGGGCCTGCCAGGCGGCCTCGATGCCGGACGGCGTGAGGGTGGCCGAGCGGGCGCGGAAGGCTAGCAGGGCGGAGGGCACGTCCTGGGCCTGCATCGCGGTCAGGTGCCGGACGACGTCGGCCGCGGTGAGGCCGGGCGGGCGGTGCAGGAGCTGGGCCTCGACGCTTCTCATGGACGGGATCATCGCAGGAGGAGGCGATCGCGCAGGCGGGTGGGGAGGGGGGTGCGCGAGCGGGCGGCGCGGCGGACGGCGTCGCTGCTGTCCCAGGCGCGGGCGGCGTCGGCGTCGGTGACGTCGTCGGGGGCGTACCGGACGAAGTTCGAAATTTCGGCCAACGGCCTGAGATGAGTGGTGATGTCGGGCGGCTGGCCGGTCAGGACGTCCTCGGCGGTCAGCGTCCGCCTGCCGCCCAGCCGCAGGTCGTCGCAGGTCTGCCGCCAGGCGCCGAGCACCCGGTCGCCGGGCGCCCCACCGCGTCTCCTGGACCGCCTGCGCCACCAGGGCAGCACGGCGGCCGTCACCGCGTACGCCGCCAGCAGGCCCGCGCCCGCAACGGCGGCGAGCACCCAGGGCGACGGCCCGCCGCCGGGCCGCGCGCCCTGGTCCGCGGCCTTCGGGCGGGCCGTGCCGGACCGGTCGCCGCCGCCGCGCGCGAACTCGCCCTCCAGCTGCTCGCTCTCCTCGATCGCCGAGGAGACGACGTCGTGGTCGTCCTTGGCGCCGCTGCGGCCGGGCGTGGGGTAGAACGGCCGCCAGCCCAGCCGCTCGAACTTGATCTCCGCCCACGCCATGACGTGCCCCGACCTGACGTGGTAGACGCCCCCGGACGCCTGTCCCGGCCGGAAGCCCACCACCACCCGCGACGGCAGCCCGAGCGTCCTGGCCATGAGCGCGAACGTCGCCGCGAACTGCTCCGACGTGCCCCGGTGGGTGGTCCGCAGGAAGAACTCCAGGCCCTTGAGCGAGTGGCCGGGCGGCGCGGTGACGTCGTAGGAGGCGCTGGTGCGCAGGTGGCTCTGCAGCCGGTACGCCTGCTTGATCGGCGCGTCCGCGCCCTTGGTCGCCTCCTGCGCGAGCTCGCGGAACAGCTTCTCCTGCGGCCCCGGCGGGAACGCGGTCAGCGCGGCGTCGTCGTGCGCGGGGGTGGCCGCCAGCAGGTCCTCCTTGGACGGCTCCGGCACCCTGGACGTCACCTCGTAGGCGAAGCCCCTGCCGGGACGCCTGCCCGCGCCCGCGGCGGGGTCGGCCAGCAGGGCGCCGCTCTGCGGGTCGGCGGCCAGCCCGGGGACGCCGTCGACCTCGACCGGCCGTTCGGCGGCGGGCAGCCACGTGCCCGGCAGCCCGGTGAAGGTCACCCGCTGCCGGACGACCCGCGCGGCCCCCGTCCACTCCCCCTCGGGGATCCGGCCGCCCGTGGGACGGAAGCGGGCCCCGGACGTCCAGCGCACGCCGTCGTAGCGGTCGAGCACGGCCAGCCGCCAGTTGAGCGGCTTGTCCGCCTTGACGGTGAACAGCTCCCTGTCGGGGATCTGCAGCCAGCCCGACACGCGGTCGAGCGGGCTCACGCTGTCCACCCGCCTGGGCGGCGGCAGTTCGGCGTCCTGCCTCGGGTCGTACGGCTGCGCCGCCACGGGCAGCAGCGGTCCCACCGCCAGCGCCAGTGCGGCCAGGACGGCGGCGGCGGGCAGGCCGCCGAGCAGCCAGAGCGGCGATCGGTCGTCGCGGACCAGGGCGAGGGCGGCGACGAGTACGAACAGGGCGGCGGCGACCGGCAGGTTCGAGCCCTCGCCGTCCACGCCGAGCAGCAGCGCGGCGGCGAACACGGCCAGGGCGGGGACGGCGGCGGCGATCCTGGTGCGGGTCCGGGTGAGGGTCTCGGCGCCGATCACGGCCGCGGCCCAGACGAGCGTGTGCACGAGGACGAGCAGGCGCGGCTCGGGTTGCGCGGGGAGCAGCGTGGTGAGCAGCGCGTGCCAGGCGTCGGCCACGTCGGCGAGCACGCCGGGGGCCAGGCCGTGGTAGAGCGGGACCGTCCCGGCGAGCCAGGCGAGGAGGTCGAGCGCGAGCGCGAGCCACAGGGGACGACGCGCGGTGAGCGCCGCCACCAGGACGGGGGCGACGGCGGCGGGCACGATCGCGAGCAGGAGCTCCGTGCCGGGGAAGACCCGGTGGAACCCCCACCCGGCGACCCCGGCCACCGCCGCCACCACCACCAGCCCGGCCCCACCCCGCCACCACACCCCGCCCGCGAACGCAGACGCGGGAGAGACGGACGTGGGAGAGACGGACGCGGGCGCGGAAGGCACAGGCTGGGGCGTGGAGGGGACGGGCGGGGGCGTGGGAGGCACGGGCGCGGGGGCGGGGGCCGGGGGTGTCATCGGGGGGTCCAGGCGAAGGGGAGGGCGGCCAGGTCGGTGAGGGGGATGACCGTGACGCCGGGCACGCTCACCGGCCCCGGCCCCGTGAGCACGCAGATCACCCGGTCGAAGCGCCGCCGGACGCCCGCCGCCCGTCCCGCCTCGGCCGCGTCACCGGTGACCAGCACCAGCGACCCGCCGCCGCGCGCCATCCGCACGATCTCCCCCACCCCCGCCGAGCCGGGCCGCGCCAGGGCGAGCCGGTCGAGGATCGCATCAGGGTCGGCCTTGACGTCGGCCTTGGCGTCGGCCGCCGCCCGCTCACCGGCCAGCACCCGCACCGGGAACCCCGCGCGGGCGGCCGCCACCGCCACGGACGCCGCCGCGTCCACCGCCAGTTCCGTCAGCTCCCGCGTGTCCAGGACGACGGTCGTGGTGGGCAGGCTGGCGTCGATGAGCTGGCGGACCATGAGCGTGCCGGTCCTGGCGCTGGAGCGCCAGTGGACGTGCCGCAGGTCGTCGCCCACGACGTACTCGCGCAGGGTGTGGAAGGTGACGGTGCCGCTGGGGGCGTTGTCGCTGGTGGGTCCCTCCAGGTGATGGGCCCGGCCGGACGGCGGCACGGACAGCGCGACGGTGCGCGGGCGGACCAGGAGGGTGACGGCGTCGCCGTACCGCCGCACCCGGCGCGTGAGGCCGAACGGGTCGGCCCGGACCAGCAGCAGCGGCCCGACCGGGATCTCGCCGCGCACGCCGGTGGGCAGCGGATAGGAGACGGTGCGCGCGCCGTTGCCGGGCAGCCGCGGCAGGGCGATCAGGTGCTCCGACGTCCCGACGCGGTCCTGGACGCGCAGCCCCGACAGGCCGCGCCGCCCCCGGTTGACCACGTGCAGCACCGCGACCGCCGCCTCGCCCCTCGGCACCTTGAGCGGCGTCACCTCGCGCCGCACCGCCAGGTCGGGCGCGGGGGCCGTCCAGGCGAGGGCGGCGGCCAGGGCGAGCACGCCGCCGGTGGCCAGCACGACGGGCTCGGGGTAGCCGAGCGCGAACCCCGCCGCGTAGAGCGCCGCCGAGCCCGCGAGCGTGGCCCACCCGAGCGGGGTGAACAGGGCCGTGAGCCGCATCTAGGCCGCCTGCGGCACCGGCATCCCGGCGAGGATCTCGCCGAGCGCGGACGCCGCGCCGATCTCGCGCAGCTCGGCCTCCGGCGTGAGGATCAGCCGGTGCGCCAGCACCGGGACGGCCAGCGCCTTGACGTCCTCGGGCACCACGTAGTGCCGTCCGGCGGCGGCGGCCCTGACGCGGGCGGCGCGCAGCAGCGCCAGGCTCCCCCGGGGGCTCGCGCCCAGCCGCAGGTGCGGGCTGGTACGGGTGGCCGCGCACAGCCCGACGATGTAGTCGTAGACCGGGTCTGCCACGTGGATCCGGGAGGCGAAGTCGATCATCCCGGCCACGTCCGTCGCCCGCGCCACCACCGGGAGCCGCTCGACCTGCGGCCCGGTCGGGCCGCCCTTGAGCACCTCGACCTCCGAGACGTGGTCGGGGTAGCCGACGGAGATCTTCATCAGGAACCGGTCGAGCTGGGCCTCCGGCAGCGGGTACGTGCCGTCCATGTCCACCGGGTTCTGCGTGGCCACCACCAGGAACGGCCGCGGGACCGGGTGCGGTTCGGCGTCCACCGTGACCCGGCGCTCCTCCATGACCTCCAGCAGGGCCGACTGGGTCTTGGGGGAGGCCCGGTTGATCTCGTCGGCGAGCACGATGTTGGCGAACACCGGGCCCTGGTGGAACTCGAACTTCTGGTGCGCCTGGTTGAAGATGGACACGCCGGTGATGTCGCTCGGCAGCAGGTCGGGGGTGAACTGGATGCGCCGCCACTCGGCGTCCACGCTGGCCGCGACCGAGCGGGCGAGGGTGGTCTTGCCGGTGCCCGGGACGTCCTCGACGAGCAGGTGGCCCTCGGCGAACAGGCAGATCAGGGCCAGCTCGACGGCCTCGCGCTTGCCGCGGACGACGCGTTCGATGTTGCCGGCCAGGAGCTGGAACCGCTGCGCGAACTGGCCGGCCAGGGCGGCGGGCTGCTGGGCCATCTGGTCCGGGTAGGTGTACTGGGTCAACCGGTCCCCCTCCTCAGTCGGTGCACTCGAAGAGCGGCGGCGCCGGGAACGAGCCGCGGGGCGTGGTCATGAGCGTCTCGCTCAGGTAGGCCACGCCGCCGTTCCACTCGATCCTGTTCCAGACGTCGCTGGTCTCCTTGCTCTCGTCCTCCGTGACGCTCTGGCCCTTGACCTGGCAGATGACGGTGATCGAGAGGTACTGCCCCTTCGGGATGCGGCCCGCCTCGCCGGTCTTCGTCGCGGCGGGGCGGACCAGCGTGTCCACCACGTTGTTGTTGGCGTTCTTGTACTGCTGCCTCGGGTAGGTCAGGTCCACCTCGGCGGTGGCGACGTCCGGGCTCTCCCCCGCCGCGTTCGCGGCCTTGAGCTTGAAGGAGTACTTCGCGTTGTTCTTCAGCCCGTCCACGGTGAACGACGTCCCCTTGATCGCGTCGTTCGCGGCCGCGCCGCTGAGCTGGTAGGTCACGCCGGGGTCGCCGTTCTCGGGGGCGCTCCAGGTCAGCGTGGCGCCGCGGTTCCTGGGCCGGGCGGCGAAGTTCGACGGCGCCCCGGGCGCCACGCAGGGCCTGGCCCCCGCGCTCCGCTCCGACTCCACCTCGCCGCCCGCCCAGTGGGCGACGACGACGAAGGTGTACTCCCGGGCGCAGTCGCCGCCGGTGAACTCGAACTGGAAGGGCCCCTCGGCCTCCACCGACTGCGGCTCCGGCCGTCCCTCGCCGGACGCCTTGAGCGTGTAGCGCTCGACCTTGCCGCCGGTGGACGGGCTGAAGGTGACGGTCACCCGGCCGGGGCCGGACCGCGCGGTCACCGCGCCGGGCGCGCCGGGGGCGGTGGTGGGCGTCGGGGTGGGGGTCGAGGTCGGGGTGGTCGTGGGGGTCGGCGTGGCCGTCCTGGCCGGGTGGCGGGGCCGCTCTGCCTGCTTCGTCCTGGTCGGGTCGGGTTCGCTGGTCTCGGGCGGATCGTCCGGCGGCGGGTCGCTGATCGTGGGGTCGGGGCGCGGGGTCTGCTTGGGCTTGGGGGTGCTGGTCGGCCCCGGTACGTCGGAGTCGTCCTTGTCCACGTCGTGCTTGCGGCCCTCGGGGTCGATGACCAGGGCCTTGTCGCCGTTCTCGTCGTTGGCCCAGAGCAGGCCGTCCTTGACGAACACGTCCACCGGGCCGGGCCCGTCCGCCACCTGGAGGGTGGTGGGCCGCCCGCCGGCGGCGCTGTCCCAGACGATCAGCGCGCCCCGGCTCTTGTCCGGTACGTACACCTTCGACCCGAGCACCTGCGGCACCCCGAGCCCGGCGGGGTCGTCGATCGCGAACCTGGTGCTGAGCACGGCGTTGGAGGAGGTGTCGAGCACGACGAGCAGCCCCGAGCCGCCCGGCGTCAGCACCGGGACGAGCGGGCCCTCGGTCGAGGCCGGGGTGAGCACGCCGCCCTTGGCCGCCCGCGCGACCTCCTTGGGCAGGGCGATCTCGCCGACGCCGCCGTCCGCGCCGACGGTGACGGCGGTGGCGGCCCGCGTGTTGACCACGACGGGCAGCCCGCCGGCGATGGTCACGGCCAGTTCCTCGCCCGGTTCGCCCACCTTGACGGGGGTCGCGGCGACGCCGCCGGACACCGGCACGACCTCGCCCCTGGCGGTCACCGGCACCCATAACCGGCCGCCGCCGTCGATCCTGGCCGCGCCGAGCGGCCCCGGCAGGGTGACCGGCGCGCCCACGGCGTTCAGCGTGACCGGGTCGATGCGCTGGACGCGGCCCGCCGCCGGATCGACGGCGTAGGCCGTGCCGCCGGAGACGGCGAGCTGCGTCCCGGCCGCGCCGAGGTCGCGGGTCTGGGTGACGGTGAGCTGGCTGGGCTCGACGCGGCTGACGAAGCCGGTGCGGTCGTCGACGAGCAGCACGTTCGCGCCGTCCTGGACGACGCGCAACTGCTTGCCGGCCTTGTCGTCGAGGTAGCCGTCCACCTCGCCCGACAGGCCGTTGACGTGCACGACCCGGCCCTTCGCCTTGGTCCACAGCCACGCGCCGACGTCGGCCAGCTCCGGATTGGCGCTGGAGACGCCCACGCCGAACCACGCCGCCGCGGCCACCAGGAGCACGGCCGCCCCACCGGCCGTCAGGGCCGTCGCCCGGTCCCCGCCGAGCACGCGGATGGACACCCGTCACTCACCCCGTATGTGCGATCACAGAGAGTTTGCCCCGCTTTAACCGGGATCACCCTAGCGGGCAGGAGTCCCATCCGCGTCCGTACCGGCTGGTAGCCCGCGCCGAGTTCCGTGTCTGTCGGTGTGAAGCCGTACCTTAGTGCGCGTGTCCGAACAGCCCCTGACCCTCGACGCCGCCCTCTCCGAGGAGGCGGTGCTGTCGACCTACCGCCGCATGTTCGCCGCGCTGGCCCGCGACAGCGGCGCGGTGGTCGACGACCCCGCCCTGGTCGACATCGCCGAGACGCTGTTCGCGGCGTTCGCCGAGGCGGGCGAGGAGTGGCTGACGCACGAGCAGATGCGCTTCGCCTGCCGGGCCTACCCCAGCGACCAGTTCGACAACCGGCTGCGGGTGCTCAAGGGGCTCGGCGCGATCCGCGAGGTCTTCCCCAAGCCCAACCAGCTCCGCTACCGCGCCTCGTTCACCAGCGTCGTCGGCCTGATGTTCATCCGCCGCATGATGGACGACGGCGGCCAGTCCGAGATGCACCGCCTGCTCGCCCTGGAAGACCTCAACGTCGCCGACCCCCGCACCACGATGGAGGAGGCCCGGCAGAGCGCGGTCAACCTGGCGCGCGCGTTCCGGCTCTGGGCCCTGGAGCTGATCACGCTCACCACGGGCACCATCGAGGAGCTGCGCGAGCAGGCCCCCAAGCTCTGGGGCACCGAGGAGATCGCCCGGCGCGCCCAGGGCCTGCACGGCACGATCCTGACCCGCTGGCCCGAGCTCGACCGGGTCTGCACCGACCTGCGCGCGTCCATCTACTCCTACAGCGACGCCTCGCGCCGCGCCGCCGGCCGCCTGGCCGACTCGGCGGGCACGACCCGCAACCTGACGCTGCTGCCCACCGAGACGTGGCGCACGTTCGCCCAGACCGCCTCCAAGGAGCGGCTGGCCTCGGTGCTCGACGGGTTCGTCTTCGACGCGCCCGCGCCGTGGCACGATCCGGCCGCCGTCGCGCGGGCGGTCGACGAGGCGCCGCGGCCGGCCCCCGTCCAGCCCACTCCCCCGCGTTCCGCGCTGCCCGACCCCGGGCCGGAGGGCTCGCTCGACTCCTCGCCGGGGGCCGCCGTCGAGCGGCTCACGCAGGTGGCCGAGTCGCTGCTCGGCGCCGCCTCGCGGGTCGCGCTGGCCGACGTGATCGGCTCCGACTGGCCCGCCGCCCGCCGCCTGCTCGCCGACCTGACCACCGCCGACCTGCGCCCCGAGCTCCCCTACCGGCTCACCTGGTCCGACGGCCTGACCGTCGATCCCGACGGCGAGCCCGCCTGGCTGTCCCACGGCTACCTGGAGCGCACCTCATGACGTCCACCGGTTCTCCGGCCTCCGAGCGCGGCCGGTCCGCCGGTCAGGCGCTCGCCCACGCGCGGGCGCGCTCCGGCGGGCCGCTGCCGCTGGGGGCGGGCGTGCCGGCGCCCGCCGGGATGACCCGCCTGACCCGGCCCGACTCCACCGGGCACGCGCTGCCGGTGTGGCCCGACGGGGTGACCCCGTCGCTGCTGGAGGAGTACCAGGTCGCCGCCGTCCCGGTGGAGCGGGCCGGCGAGACGCGGCGGGTGCTGGCGGCCACGCTCAAGTGCTGCTGGAACGATCTGTCCGTCGATCCGTGGCCCGGCGATCCGGCGCCCGTCGAGCTGGTGCTCGACACCTACCGGGCGCTCATCGGGCGTACCGACGACCTGATGCGCAACTGGGCGCGGGGCGCGCTGCGGCGGCTGCACGACTCGGCGTGGATCGTCCTCGACGACGGGGTGGTGACGCTCGGGCCGCGCTGCGCGCTGTGGCCGGTGGAGTCGCACGCCCAGTTGCAGGAGCTGGTGCGCCGCCTGCCCGAGCCGGAGCGGCCGGAGCTCACGGTGGTGGGCGACGCCGACATCGTGGCCGCGGCGGTGCTGCCCCTGCCCGGCGCGGGAGGGCGGGTCGAGCTCGGCGTGGCCGAGTTCGACGACCTGCTGGGCGCCTACGACGAGCGGCGGCGGGCCGAGCTGGTGGCCGCGTTCATGGTGGTCGAGCACGCCGCCGAGCCGGTCGCCGAGGGGCGCTTCGCCGCGCTGCGCGATCCGGCGCTGCGCCACACGCTGGGCGAGATGCTGGCCCGCCGCGGCCGGTCCCTCATCCAGCTCCGCGAGCGCTGGACGTCGGGCTACGACGACACCCACACCGCCGCCCTGGCCCAGCCCCCGGCCGCCTCTCCCGGCGAGGAGGCGGCAGGCGTCGAGATGGCCGGCGTGGAGGTGGCGGCTCGTCCGGCGGCGGGCGCGGGGCTCGGCGTGAGCGAGCGGGCGGTGCTGACGCTGGTGCTGGTGCACTCGGTCGCCATCCCCAGGGCCGAGGGCCTGCTGCCGGAGGACTCCTGGCTGTCGCCGCACCCCACCCCGGTCGAGGAGCTGCGCCGCCACACCCAGGTCCCGATCGGCGAGCTGGAGTCGGCGCTGCGCACCCTGCGGCACGCCGGCCTGCTGGCCCAGGTGAAGGCCGGCGAGGAGGCGGGCGGCTACGTCCCGGGCCCGCAGTTCCACCGGCTCACGCCGGCGGCCCGGCGGCGGCTGCAGGAGGAGCTGATCCTGGCCGCCGGCCCGCACACGCCGCTCGCGGCGGCCGTACGCGCCCGCAGGTCGGCGCAGTGAACGTCATGACAGATGGAAGGGTTACGGGGGTTCGGGTGTCGCAGATGGAGAACGTCGTCGGAGACCGGGTGCTGATCGCCGTGCAGGCGGTCAACATCTCACGGCTGTCGACCCATCCGGTGCCCACGGTCCCCGGCACGCTCATCGTCGTCGCGGGCGCGGGCCCCAAAGACTCCAACGGCGCGGGCAAGTCGTCGTTCATCGCCTCGATCACGGCGCTGCTCGGCGACGAGCAGTGGCGCTTCGCCTCGGGCGCCAAGGCGGTCTCCGAGCTGCTGTTCAACGCCGAGCTGGCCAGCGGCGCGGGCGCCCGCCAGTGGGCGAGCGCCGACCACGGCTACATCGTGGGCGTCTTCGGCCCGCCCGGCATGGACTCCTTCGCCCCGCCGGAGCCGATCACCGCCCCCGGCCCCGCCCTGACCGAGGCGGGCGAGGAGGAAGGCGGGGAGGACAGCGGGGAGGACAGCGGGGAGCTGTTCGAGGTGCCCGACACCTCGGGCGGCGCGATCACCGTGTGGCTCAAGGTCAACCAGGAGGCCCCGCACCTGGAGATCCGCTGGCGGGAGGGCGTCCATCTGGCCGCCTCGCCGTCCGAGGCCGAGCGGGTGGCGCGGGCCGACGAGATCTGGGCGTCGCTGCCGAGGTCTGCGGGCAAGCGCGACGTCGTGGCCCGCGACCTGACCAAGGTGCTCTACGGCGACCGGGTCAGGTGCGTGTCGTTCCTGTCCACGTCCGTGCGCAGCAAGGTCGCCACCAACCTGCTCTCCCAGCCGCTCAACGAGATCTCCCCCGAGCGCGTCTTCGAGGCCATCGCGGCGCTCACCGGCCTCGACGCCGAGCTGGAGCAGGAGCGCGAGGCCCGGCGCGACGAGCACGCCAAGCGGGTGCGGGCGGCGCAGGCGGCCGACCGGCTGGCCGAGTTCGAGGTGGAGTCCAAGGCGCTGCTCGGCACGTTCGACCGCCGCGACCAGGCCCGGGTGCGCCTGGCCGAGGCGTTGCGCTGCTGGCGCGGCAGGCAGGCGCGCAAGCTCGCCGACGCCGCCGCCAAGGACGAGCTGCTGGCCGCCGACCTCGGCCGCCACCGCGCCGCGGGCGAGTCGGCGGCAGAGGAGATCGCGCTGGTCAAGGCCGAGATCGCCACGCTGCGCGAGGACACCCTCGACCGCCAGGTGTCCCAGGCGCGCAAGGAGCTGGCCGCCCTGCAGGCCCGTACCACCAAGCTCGACGCCGACCGCGCGGTGGCCGAGAACTCCGCCGACGAGCTGCGCGCCGCGATCCCGGCGCTGGAGGAGACGCGCAGGTTCGCCGACGGGCGTGACGTGCCCGCCGCCGAGGGCGAGCTGCGGCAGGCCGGGCTCCGGCTCAACGAGGCGCTCAAGGCGCTCGGCGTGGCCGACCAGGAGGTGTCCTCGGCGCGGGCGGCGCTCGACGACGCCGAGGGCGGCCCGGCCGCGGCCCAGCTCGACGCGCTGTCGGCGGCGGGTGTCGGGGCGACCGGCCTGCTCGACGCCCTCGACGTGGCCGAGCAGGCCCGTGACGCCGCCCTTCCCGGCGCCGGCCTGCGCGGCTGGCCGCACGAGCACGCCGTCATCGTCGACGCCGCGCGGCTCGGCGAGGCGGCCGCGGCCCTGGCCGAGCTGCCCGGATCCGTGCTGGTCAGCGCGGCCGGGGTGAGCGTGGTGGGGGCGTTCGACGGGGTGGCCACCGGGCGGGAGGCCCGCATCAAGGCCGCCGGCCAGCGGCTCAACCGGGCCGAAGACGCCCAGGAGAGCGCCGCGGAGGTGGTGCGCGAGGCCGAGGAGGCCGTCGCCGAGGCGCAGCGGCGGCTGGAGGGCGCGCGGGCCGGGGTGCGGCTGGCGGAGCTGGAGGCCAGGCTGGCCGAGCGCCGCGACCGGCTCGTCGGGCTCAACGCGGCGATCGAGGAGCTGGCGCCGAAGGTCGCCGAGGCCGAGCGGCAGGCGGGCGCGCTCGACTTCCGGGCCCGTACCCGTGACATGGAGATCGAGCGGCTCGACGGGCGGCGGCAGCGGCACGAGAGCGAGCGGGCGCAGGCCCGCGAGCAGGAGGCCAAGGTCACCGCCGAGCGCGAGGCGCTGCGGCTCGACGCGCTGGCCGCCGACTGGGGCGGCACGGTGGAGACCGCCCGCGAGTGGATCGCGGCGCTGCCGGAGGAGGAGCGTCCGCGCGCGGCCGAGGAGTGGTGGCGCATCGCCGAACGCCACTTCGACCAGGCGCTGCGCGACACCTTCCCCGAGGAGGACGCCGAGATCCCCGAGGAGCTGGCGTTCCTGCTGTCGGAGCGGGGCGGCAGCACGGCGCGCGAGCAGGCGACGTTCGCGGCGGTGTGCGGGGCGCTGGCCTCCTACCTGCGCGGCCAGGAGGAGTACGAGAAGCACCAGCGGCGGCAGATCGAGGCGCAGGTCGTCTCCCGGCAGCGCGACCTGGCGGCGGCGGCCCGCGGCGCGGAGGAGGCGGCGCAGTCCACGGCCGTCCACCGGGCGGCGCTGACGGCGGCGATCAAGGCGAGGCTGACGCGGGTGGCCGAGGAGTTCGAGAAGCTCGACACCTCCTACGGCGGCTACGGCGCGACGCTGGAGTTCCCGGTGCCGCCCGCGCCCGCCGACCCCGAGCAGCGCTGGCAGTGGCGGGTGACGCCGAAGTGGCGGCGGGGCGAGGGGCAGGGGTTCGTGCCGTACAACCGGCGGGCCAACACCGCGCTCATGGACGAGAAGGCCGTCAAGCTGGTGTGCGCGGCGGCCATCGCCTCCTCCGGCGGCGGCCACCTGTGCCTGGTGCTCGACGAGCTCGGCCGCAACCTGGGCAAGGAGCACCGCAGGGAGGCGGTCGCGCTGTTCCGGCGGATCGGCGAGACGTACGGCATCACGGTGATCGGCGCGCTCCAGGACGACATGGAGCCGTACGCGATCGACGCCTGCGGCCAGTACGTCAAGCTGCGGCGGTCGTCGGACGCGATGCCGTACAACGAGCCGCCGGTGATCGTCGGCCACGACCAGCACGCCGAGCGGGTGCGCGCGCTGGCCGCGTACGTCGACCGTGGCCAGCCGGTCGGGCAGCCGGTCGGGCAGCCGGTGTAGCGAGGGCGGGTCAGGCGGCGCGGCCGAGGCCATCGGCCGCCAGGGCCCGGCGGAAGTCCTCCCCCGCGTGCTCGATGGCCGTGAGCTGCACCGCCTCCCGCCGGAACACCATCGACAGCCCCCAGTCCGCCAGCACCCGCGCCTTGTGGTTGAACGTCGGCACCCACGCCAGGTGGTACGCCCGGTGCGCCAGCCACCCCAGGAACCCGGTCAGCCGGATCGCGTGCACCTGGGCCACGCCCTGGTGATGGCCGAGCCCGGCCACCGACCCCAGGTACGCGTGCCGGTACGCCTTCAGCCTGCCTCCCCTGACGTGCGCCGCCAGGTTGCGGGCCAGCAGCTTGGCCTGGCGCACCGCGTGCTGCGCGTTGGGCGCGGTGAACGTGCCCGGACGGGTCAGGTCGGGCACCGCCGCGCCGTCGCCGGCCGTGAACGCGTCCTCCAGCCCGGCCACCGTCAGGTGTTCGGTGGCGCGCAGCCGTCCGGCCTCGTCCACGGGCAGCCCGCTGTCGGCGGCGAGCGGGCTGGGCCGGCCGCCCGCCGCCCACACCAGCGTCCCGGCCGCCAGCGACGTGCCGTCCGACAGCCGGGCCACGCCGTCCTCGGCCGAGTTCAGCCGGGTCTCCAGCCGCACGTCCACGCCGCGGGCGCGCAGCGCGTCCACGGTCCAGCGGCCGAGGCCGGGGTGGAGTTCGGGCAGGATGCCGCCGGTCGCCTCGACCAGGGTCCAGCTCAGGTCGGCGGGCTCGATCCCGTCGTGGTAGCGCAGGGCCTCGTCCGCCAGGCCCTGCATCTCGGCCAGCGCCTCGACGCCCGAGAACCCGCCGCCGACCACCACGAACGTCAGCGCCCTGCGCCGCACCAGCGGGTCGTCGGTCGAGGCCGCGGCGGCGAGCTGGGCCAGGACGTGGTTGCGCAGGTGCACGGCCTCGCCGAGGCTCTTGAACCCGACCGCGTGCTCGGCCAGCCCCGGGACGGGCAGCGCGCGGGTGATCGACCCGGCCGCCATCACGAGGATGTCGTACGTGAGCGTCCTGGCCGGACCCTGGACCGGCTGGAACCGCGCGGTGCGGGCCTCGTGGTCGACGCGGGTGACGTGGCCGGTGAGCACGCGCGCGCCCTTGAGCACCCGGTTGAGCGGGGCGACGACGTGGCGGGGCTCGATCGTCCCGCCGACCGCCTCGGCCAGGAACGGCTGGTACGTCATGTACCCCCGCGGGTCGACCACGGTGACCGTCACCTCGCCCGACCGGATCAGCCGCCGCAGCCCGCGGGCCGTGTACATCCCGACATATCCACCGCCGACGATCAGAATGTGCTTGCTCATCGTCCGCTCCTCCTCATCAGGTTCTTCACCAGGAGGACGGGACAGCCCCCGCGGATGTGACAGCGGAAACCCGGGATCAGCGGAGTGAGCTGTCGCCGGTCTCCGGCAGGGCGAGCAGGCAGAGCAGGCTCAGCAGGGCCATCGCCGAGACGTAGAGGCCGACGCCCATGACGCCGAGGCCGCTGGTCTGGAGGCTGGTGGCGACCAGCGGCGGCACCGCCCCGCCCAGCACGCCGCCGAGGCTGTAGGCGACCGAGGCGCCGCTGTAGCGGAACTCCGTCCTGAACAACTCGGGCAGGTACGCCCCCATCGGCCCGAAGATCAGCCCCATCAGCCCGAGCGCGCCGGCCAGCGCCACCCCGGCCAGGACCACCGACCCGGTCTCCATCAGCGGGAACATCACCAGCCCCCACGCGACGGCGACGGCCGTGCCGGCGAGCAGGGTGCGGCGGCGGCCCAGCCGGTCGCCGGCCACCGCCGAGACGACCGTGCCCGCCGCCATGAACAGCACGCCGACCATGGTGAGGATCAGCATGGTGGTCTTCGGGATGCCGAGGGTGGCGGTGCCGTAGGACAGGCAGTAGGTGGTGGCGGTGTAGAAGAGCGTGTAGGCGACGGTCATCGCCCCGGCGGCGAGCAGCACCCGCCGCCACTGGTGGCGCATCAGCCCGGCGAACGGCACCTTGGCGATGCGGCGCTGGTCGAGGGCGGCCCGGAAGACCGGCGTCTCGGAGATCCGCAGCCGCACGTACAGGCCGACGACCACGAGGAGCAGGCTGGCCACGAACGGCAGCCGCCAGCCCCAGCCGCCGAACTGCTCGTCGGTCAGCGTCTCGCCGAGGATCAGGAACAGCCCGTTGGCCACGATGAACCCGGCCGCGGGGCCGAGCTGGGGGAACATCGCGTACAGGCCGCGCCTGCCGGGCGGGGCGTGCTCGGTGGCCAGCAGCGCCGCGCCGCCCCACTCGCCGCCGAGGCCGATGCCCTGGGTGAAGCGGAGCAGCACCAGCAGCACGGGCGCGGCCACGCCGATGGCCGCGTAGCCCGGCAGCAGGCCGATCGCCACCGTGGACAGGCCCATCACCAGCAGCGAGACGACCAGCATCGACTTGCGCCCGACGCGGTCGCCCCAGTGACCGAACACCGCCGACCCGAGCGGGCGCGACACGAACGCCACCGCGAACGTCGAGAACGCGGCCAGCCGACCGGCCACCGGGTCCATGCCGGGGAAGAACGCGGTGTTGAGCACCAGCGCGGCGGCGGTCCCGTAGATGTAGAAGTCGTAGAACTCGATCGCGGTGCCCATGAGGCTCGCCACCGCGATCCTGGTCGTGCTGGGCGCCGAGACCCGGGGGGAGGTCTTCACTCCATGTCTCACAATCCGGACTGTCATCTTGTCAAGCGATACAACGACGCTACCACCTGCGCAATGTCACACAGCCGCCCGATAGATTCGACCGCAAACGTCGCCTTTTGGGAGGACCGCACCTTGGCCGTGGAACTGGTCATCTTCGACTGTGACGGGGTGCTCGTCGACAGCGAGCGCATCTCGGTACGCGTGGGCACCGCCGCCCTGCGCCGCCTGGGCTGGACGATCGACGAGAACGAGTACGCCGAGCGCTTCGTCGGCTGCAGCAACGAGTACTGGGACGAGCAGGTCGGCGAGACGCCCCCGGGCTGGCGCGACCAGATCACCCGGGAGTACCTGGCCGCGATGGAGGCCGAACTGCGTGCCATCGAGGGCATCGAGTCCGCCCTCGACCGCCTGGACATCCCCTACTGCGTGGCCTCCAACGGCCGGCACGCCAACGTCCGCAACAGCCTGGAGCTGACCGGTCTCGCCCGGCGTTTCGACGGCCGCGTCTTCAGCGCCGAGGACGTCGCCCGCGGCAAGCCGGCCCCCGACCTGTTCCTGCACGCCGCGGCGACGATGGGGGCCGCGCCGGAGGGGTGCGTGGTGGTCGAGGACAGCCCGTTCGGGGTGCGGGCGGCGATGAGCGCGGGGATGCGCTGCCTGGCGTTCGCTGGCGGCCTGACGCCCCCCGCCCGCCTGTCCGGCCTCGGCGCCACCCTCTTCCACGACCCCACCACGATCCCCGACCTGATAGCCACCCTCCCCTGACCCCACCTTTTCCCCTGCCACCCGCCCGTGCCCGTGCGCCTCTGCCACCCACCCCTGCCCCCGTACCCCTGCCCCGCCCCTCACGCCGTCCTGACCGGCTCCTGCCTCCGCCGGCCCAGAGGGACCCGCCCCCCATCAGCCGACCCAACCAACCTGCCGCCCCGCCTCCCGACCCGCCCAACCTGCCGCCCCCTCTCCCCGGCGGAGGCAGGCGGCGGGCAGCCGGTGCCAGGCGATGGGGGTGGGGCGAGGAAACGGGCGCTGCCGGGTCTCACGAGGGCCGGTCACCCCTCGCCGCACCCGGCCGACGATCGCACCTGAACGGCCGGGGCGCGTCCAGGCCGGGCGGCCGGCAGGGTGCCGCCATCGGGGCTGCCCCCAGGCACGCGAGAAGGGACCGGTCAGATCTCGCCGTACCGGGCGGGCGGGCAGGCGGGGTCGAGGCGGTCGGCGGTGCGGCGCAGTGAGTGGGCCAGGCGCGCCCGTACGGCGACCCGCTCCGGATCCCGCCTGCGCGGCGCCCCCGGCAGGGCCGCGTCGAGCGAGCCGCGGAACCCCATCGCCGTCCGGTGCGCGAGAACCTGCATGGCATCCATCTCTCTCCTCCTTAATCAATTAAGATCTTAATCAATTAAGAACGCACCGGCAAGCCCGTTCGATACGGTTGGACGATGGCAAGGGTCACCCTGCAGACGATCGCCGACAGGCTCGGCGTGTCCCGCGCCACCGTGTCGTACGCCTTCTCCCGTCCCGACCAGCTCAGCGACGGGCTGCGGCGGCGCATCCTGGAGGTGGCCGACGAGCTCGGCTACGCGGGCCCCAACCCGACGGCGCGCTCGCTCCGGCTCGGCCGCGCCGGCGCGCTCGGCCTGCTGTTCAGCGAGACGCTGGCCTACGCCTTCGCCGACCCGTACGCGCTCGGGTTCTTCCAGGGGCTCGCCACCGCGGCCGAGGAGGCGGGGGTGGGCCTGCTCATCCTGCCGCTGCCGCACGGCGACCGGCGCAGCGACACCGTGCGCGACGCGGTGGTCGACGCGTTCTGCGTGGTCTCGCTGCCCGACGGACATCCGGCGCTGGCCGAGGTGCTGGCCAGGAAGCTGCCCGTCGTGGTGGTCGACGAGCCGTACGTGCCCGGCCATCCCTTCGTCGGCATCGACGAGCCCGCCGCCGGGGCCGCCGCCGCCGCGCACGTGCTCGGCCTCGGGCACCGCCGGGTCGCGGTGGCCATGGTCGGCCTGCACGACGACGGCCACACCGGCTGGGCCGACCGCGCCCGCCAGGAGAGCGCGGTGTTCGCGGCGATGCGCGCCCGGCGCGGCGGCTACCAGGCGGCCTGCGAACAGGCCGGCCTCGACTGGGACGACGTGCCCTTCTACGAGGTCGCCAGGAACTCGCGGGAGGCGGGCAGGAAGGCCGGCCACGCGCTGCTGCGGCTGGACCCCCGGCCCACGGCGATCCTGACCAACACCGACGTGCTCGCCCTCGGCGTCCTCGACGCCGCCGCCGACCTGGGTCTCGACGTGCCGGGCGAGCTGTCGGTCGTCGGGTTCTCCGACAGCGCGGCGCAGGAGGCGGGGCTCACCACCATCCGGCAGGCCAAGCAGGAGATCGGGGAAGCGGCCGGGCGGCTGCTGCTGTCGGGGGCCGCGGCCCGGCCGGAGCGGCGGCTGTTCCCGCACGAGCTGATCGTGCGGACCTCGACCGCGCCGCCGCCTAGCTGACCAAGGTCCGTACGAGCTGATCGTGCGGACCCCGACCCCGCCGCCGCCTAGCTGACCAAGGTGGACCCCCTGCGGGTCTTGCCCACCTTGAGCTGCACGGGGATGCGGGTACGCAGCTCGCCGACGTGGCTGACGATGCCGACCGCGCGTCCGCCGTCGCGCAGCCCGTCGAGGATGTCGAGGACGTCGTCGAGAGTGTCCTCGTCGAGGGTGCCGAAGCCCTCGTCCACGAACAGCGTGCCGACCTCTGCGCCGCCCGCCTCCGCCGTGACCACGTCGGCCAGGCCGAGCGCGAGCGCGAGCGAGGTGATGAAGCTCTCGCCGCCCGACAGGGTCGCCGGGTCGCGGTCGACCCCGGTCCAGGCGTCGGCCACCTTCAGGCCCAGGCCGCCGCCGGAACGCGCCCGGGATCCTGCGGTCTTGCGCAGGTCGTGCCGGAGCAGGTAGCGGCCGGACGACATGTGGTCGAGGCGCTCGTTGGCGGCGTCGACCACCTGCCGGAGCCGCTCCCCCAGCACGAACGACGTCAGGCTCATGTTCCACCGGTTGTCGCCGGACGTGCCCGAGGCCAGCGCCGCCATGCGTTCGGCCAGCCGGTGCCGCTCGGCCGCGGGACGCCACCGCTCGATGCGCGCGGCCAGCTCCTCGCGCAGCTCGGCGAGGCGGGCGGCTCTGGCCACGGCGCGGTCGCGCTCGCTCGCCAGCCGCGTGTGCGCCTCCTCCGCCGCGTCCCTGCCGGCCTCGGCGGCCGCCAGGTCCGGCGCGGGCTCGGCGGCCGCGGCGATCAGCTCGGGGTCGGCGAGCAGGGCGGTGACGGCCGCGTGCTGGTCGTCCAGCCGCCGCAGCAGCTCCGCCTTGCCCTCCCGCTCGGCCGGGCTCCGGTACGCCTCCTCGGCCTCCCGCACGTCGGCGAACCCCGCCTCGACCGCCGCCCGCCCGGCCGCCTCGGCCGCGGCGTCGAGCTCGGCGACCGCCGCGACCGCAGCCCGGGTGGCCTCCAGGGCCTCGCGCAGCAGCTCGGCCTCGTCGTGGAGCCTGGACAGGCGGGCCGTCAGGGTCGGGTCGCCGCCCCGGGCCGCGTCGAGCCGGGCGCCCAATCGCCCGGCGTCCGCGCTCAGCTCCTCATGTCTGGTACGTCCGGCCGCCACCCGCGCCGCGATGCGGCGTCCGCGCTCCTCCAGCTCGGCCCGCTCGCGGCCGAGCGCGGCCACCTCGGCCGCCAGCCCGGCTTCCTTGGCCGCCACCGCGGCGAGCCGCCGCAACTCCTCCTCGGCCGCGGCCAGCACCCGCCCACCGTCGACCCCGCCCGCGCCACCCGCGGTCCCCGGAAGGGAACCTCCCGCGAGAGCGCGCTCGGGGTGCACGGTTTCGGTGCCCAGGGTCTCGGGGCGCAGCGTCTCGGAGTGGAGGGCCTCGGGGTGCAAGGTCTGGGCGAGGCGGGTGTGGAGGCGGGTGCGTTCGGCGGTGAGCCGGGTGCGGTGGGCGTGGTGGGCGGCGAGCGCCTCGGCGATCTCCCTGGCCCGGTCGCGGACGTGGTCGCGCTCGCCTTCGAGGCGGTCGAGCGCGTCGGCGAGAGCGGGCTCCCGTTCGGCGGCCGACCGCAGCCGGTCCAGTTCCTCCTCGGCCGCGAGCACGCGATCGGCCGCGGTGTCGGCGGACAGCCCCTCGGTGGCCGCCGAGGCGTCGGCGAGCCGGGACTCGATCGAGGCCAGAGTACGTTCGGCGGCCTCCCGGTCGGCGGCGGCCGCCTCGTGGGCGGTCTCGGCGGCGTGCTCGTCGTCGGGCGAGGGCGCGCTGGGGGCCGGGGCGGCGGGCACGGGGTGGTGCTCCGAGCCGCACACCGCGCACGGACGCCCGTCGGTCAGGTCGCGGGCCAGCTCGGCCGCCATGCCGTCGATCCTGGCCTGACGCAGGTCGAGCCAGCGTTCGCGGGTCTCCTGGGCGCGGTCCACCAGGACTTGGTGGGCGGCGGCGGCCGACTCCAGCTCGGCGGCGAGGGCGTCGCGGCGGTGGGCGGCCTCCAGGACGGAACGGGCGGCGTCGAGCCGCGCTGAGGCGGCGGGCACGGCCGCCGCCTCGGTGCGCACCTCGGCCAGGGCGGCGCCCGCCGCGGCCAGCCGGGCGGGCAGCTCGGCCTCGGCCGCCGCCACCTCGGCCTCGCGCTGCCCAAGCGCCTCCAGCTCACCGGCCAGCATGGCGAGCTCCCGGTCGACGTCGATCAGGTCCGCGGCAGCGTCGCGCACGGCCTGGGCCGCCGGAATGCGCGCCGCGGCCACCCGCGCGCCGGCGAGCCGGCCCTCGGCGTCGGCGACCAGGCCGGGCAGGACGGCGAGCCGCGCGGCGACGGTCTCGTCGGCGCTGACCAGCTCGGCCAGCTCCTGTTCCACCCGCGACAGGTCACGCCGGACGACCGACAGCCGGGCCTCCTCGGTGAGCAGCTCGGACAGCCGCGCCAGCTCGGCCCGACGCTCCCGCTCCAGCCCCTCCAACTCCTCCACCGACGGCTCCCCGCCCCCCGGCGCCCCTCCGCCGCCCGACGCCCCTCCGACGCCCGCCAGCCCAGCGACGCCCGGCGCCCCTTCGCTGCCCGGCGCCCCTTCGACGCTCGGCAGCCTCCCGGCACTCGGCGTGGGGCGGCGGGGAAGGAGGGGGCGGGCGCGGGCCAGGGCGTCGGCGACCATGGCGCGGGCCTTGGCGGCGGCCTCGGCGCGCTGCACGGCGGCCGTGATGAGCGGGAGCACGCGGTCGGCGCGGGCGGCGTCGTCGATGACGGCCTGGAGGTCGGCGCGTTCGTCGGCGCGCTCGTCGAGGGTGCGGCGCAGGGTCAGGGCCTCGGCGTGGCGGCGGCGGCGTTCGGCGAGGGCGGCGGCCTGCTCGAACCGCGACCGCGCCGCGCGTACGGCGTCGCCCGCGGCGGCGTGCTGCTCCTCGCACCGGTGGACGACGGCCCGCGCCGCGTCCAGCAACGCACCGGCCCATCCCAGCGGATCCTCCGCCGCCGACGGCGGCCCCCCGTCGTCCAGCGCAGACGGATGCGACGACGCGGCGGCAAGGGCGGGATCAGAGGGGGGCAGCGCGGCAGAGAGGACGGGCCCGGCAGATTCCGGCGCGGAAGAGATGGCGGGCCCGGCAGGCTGCGGCCCGGAAGCGAGAGCGGAATCGGCGGGGTGGGGCGTCGAGGGGAGGAGAGGGCCGGCGGCTTCCTGGAGGCGTTCGACGGCGAAGGCGACCTCGCGCCCCAGCTCCTGCTCCTCCCGCCCCGTGACCCGCCGCCGCTCGGCCAGCCACGCCTCGGCCTGGGTGAACACCTTGACGGTGAACAGCCGCTCCAGCAGCCGGGCGCGGTCGTCGCCGTCGGCGCGCAGGAACTTGGCGAAGTCGCCCTGCGGCAGCATCACCACCTGGCAGAACTGCTCGGCGTTCATCCCGAGCAGCCCGCCCACCAGGTCGCCCGCCTCGTCGAGCCGGGTCGTGAGCCCCTGCCAGGCCTCCCCGCGGCGCTCCTCGACGACGACCTTGGCCTTCTCCTCGGTGAACCCGGTGCCGCGCAACTTGGGACGCTGCCACGAAGGCGAGCGCCGGATGCGCAGCGAGCGGCCCCGGATCGTGACCTCCAGCGTCACCGAAGGGCCGGCGCCGGCGGGCGCGTGGTCGCAGCGCAGGCTCCGGGCGCTGTTGCGCTGGCCGGGCACGACGCCGTAGAGGGCGAAGCAGAGCGCGTCGAGGATCGTGGTCTTGCCCGCCCCGGTGGGCCCGTGGATGAGGAACAGGCCCGCCTCGGTGAGGGCGTCGAAGTCGACCGTCTCGGTGCCGGGGAAGGATCCGAAGGCCGTGAGGGAGAGCCGGTGAGGCCGCATCTACGCCATCGTCTCCTTCACGCGCGACGCCTCGACCGCCTGTCTCAGCAGGTCTTCCTCCTCGGGCGCGGCGGGCTCGCCGCGCACCTCGCGGACGAAGTCGAGGGCGACCTCGGCCTCGGGCCGCCCGCTGACCCGCACCGGCCCGGCGGCGGGCGCCGCGCCCACCGGCTCGAACGACAGGGCCAGGGCGTGCGGGAAGCGGGCCCGCAGCCGGTCCATGGCCTGCTTGGGACGGACGGCGTCGGTCAGGGTGATCTGCAGCCAGTGGTCTTCGTAGGCGGCGAAGGCGGGCAGGGTCAGCAGGTCGTCGAGGTCGCCGCGGAGCCGCCCGACCGGCCGGGGCACGGGCGCGGGCACGAACTCCGCGCCCGAGCCGAGCGTGACCAGCCAGCAGCCCTTGACGTGGCCGGTCTCGGAGAAGGAGTAGGCCAGCGGGGAGCCGGAGTAGCGCACGGTCTCGGACATGCGCTGCCGCCCGTGCAGGTGGCCGAGCGCGACGTAGTCGACGCCGTCGAAGGCCGACAGGGGGACGTGGGACACCCCGCCCACGCTGATGTCGCGCTCGCTGTCGCTGGCCTGCCCGCCGGTCACGAAGCAGTGGGCCAGCACGACGGCGGCCCGGTGGCGGACGGCGTCGGCGCGCACGCGGCTCATCGCGTGGGAGATGGCGGCGGTGTGGCCGCGGTCGGGCAGCTGCCAGGGGGTGCGCACCAGCTCGGGCTCCAGGTAGGGGATGCCGTAGAAGGCGACGTCGCCGACCAGCACCGGCTCCCACGACTGCGCGGGCTCGGTGCGGACGTGCACCCCCGAGGACTCGAACAGCGCCGACCCGAACCCGAGGCGCAGCGCCGAGTCGTGGTTGCCGCTGATCAGCACCACCCGCGCCCCGGCGGCGCGCAGGCGGGCCAGCGCGTCGGAGAGCAGGGCCACCGCGTCGACCGGCGGCAGGGCGCGGTCGTAGACGTCGCCGGAGACGGCCACGACGTCGACCCGCTCGGCGCGCACCGTCTCGACCAGGTGGTCGACGAACGCGGCCTGCGCCCCTAGCAGGCTCTCCCGATGGAAGGAGCGCCCGAGGTGCCAGTCGGAGGTGTGCAGGATCCGCATGTCGCAGGAAGCTAACATCTCTCACCGACAAATGCGGCCCCTCCTGTCACAGAAGCCGGGAGTAGGCTGGATGATCAGCGGGCAAACCAACGCACATGGGGAGGCCGATGCGCACTGGCCGTGGCACCTTGAGCGTCGCCGCCGGCCTGGTGCTGGTGGCTCTCGCGTCGGTCGGCTACGTGTTGCCGCCCGCGTTCGACCCGCCGCCGCTGAAGGCGGATCCGGCGTTCGCCGCGATTCCCCCGCAACCGGCCGACGAGCTGCGCCCGGTGGTGGCGGCCACCGGCGTGCGGCGGGAGGAGATCTCGCTGCCGGCCGAGGGCCAGCGCCTGGAGGGCACCTTACGCGTGCCGCTCTCGCCCGGCCCGCACCCGGCGATGGTGTTCGTGTCGGGGTCGGGCAACGGGTCGCGGACGGAGTTCACGCCGCAGGCGGAGTTCCTGGCCAGGGCGGGCGTGGCGACGATCGCCTTCGACAAGCGGACGGTCGGCTACGACTTCCGCGACCGCGACTTCGGGCTGCTGGCCGACGACGCCCTGCGCATGGTGGAGTACCTGCGCACCCGGCCGGAGGTGGACGCCTCGCGCGTCGGGCTGTGGGGGGTCAGCGAGGGCGGCTGGGTCGTGCCGATCGCGGCGGCCAAGAGCGCGGCGGTGGGCTTCGCGGTGCTGGTCTCCTCGCCGAACGTCTCGCCGCTGCGGCAGGTCGCCTGGGCCCTGAACGAGCAGCTGCTGCGGCTGCACGCCCCCATCGGCGCCCGCGACCTGCTGACCAGGGCGATGGGCGGCGTCGGCTTCACCTTCCTGCGTTACGACGCGATGCCGGCCTTACGTCAGGTCAAGCAGCCGGTCCTGGCGTTCTACGGCACGACCGACCCCTCGATCCCCTTCGTGGAGTCCACCAAGGCGCTGGTCACGGCGCTCACCGAGGCGGGCAACGACCGGTACACGATCCGCTTCATGGACAAGGGCGACCACGCGATGCGGGTCAACGGCGGCCCGTTCACCAAGGGCTACCTGGAGACGCTGGCCAACTGGATCACCGGCCTGCCGGCCACCGCCAGGCCGTCGGCGCACATGGCGGGCAGCACGCCGGTGCAGCGGTTCGAGGCCAGCGACGTGCCCGCGGCCCCCTGGTACGCGGGCGGCACGATGCTCGGGCTGACCATCTGCCTGGCCGCCGTCGGGTACGTGGCCGGCCCGGTGGCGGCGATGGTCGTGCGGCTGCGCGGCCACGGCAGGCAGCCGGTCGAGACCAACGCCCGGCTGTGGCCGCCGATCAGGCGCAGGCTGCGCAGGATGGCCTGGACGGGCCTCGGCCTGCTGGCCTCGGTCGTGGCGTTCATCATGCTGCTGGTGCTGTTCTCGGTGAACCAGGCGGGCGCCTGGCCGGCCGTGCTGGCGGGCTGGCTGGTGGTCCGCGTGCTGGCCGTGCTCATGCTGGTCCAGGAGGTCACGGCGGTGGCGGCGTACGTGTCGGCGCTGCGCGAGGGCATGCAGCCCACCCGGTGGCAGTACGTGGCGATCGGCGGCGTGCTCGGCGGCACCGGGCTGCTGCTGGTGGCGGCGGCCTACTACGGCCTGTTCTCGTTCCCCTGGTAGGAAGTGCCTGGTAGGAAGTGCCTGTCAGGAAGTGCCCTGGTAGGCGTTCATCCAGCGGTCGAGCTCGGCGAAGACCTGCTTGCGCGCAGGCTCGGCCGACAGCACCAGGTCGTGCACGCCGTCCTGGATCCGCACGCAGGTGACGTGGGGGCCGATGGAGGTGGCCCAGCGGGCCATGTGCTCGGGGTCGAGCACGATGTCGGCCGATCGGGCCTCGGGCACGAAGTCGCGTACCCGCAGGCCCGTGGAGGAGGCGAGGACGAGCACCGGCACGTCCACCCCCAGCCCGCGGTGCAGCCGCCGCTGGGCCCGCCGGATGGCGGCCAGCCACATGGCGTGCACGGAGAACCCGACCAGCGGCTTGAGCTCCAGGTCGTAGTCCCATTCGCCCTGTTCGGTGCGGTGCAGGCTCTGGCCGTAGGCGGTGCTGATGCCGAGGGGCAGCGGGCGCCGGACGTAGGACATCGGGGTCTTGAGCAGGTCGGCGGCCAGCCGGAGCGGGGCCGGCACGTTGAGGTCGAGGAACGGGCTGTTGAGCACGAGCCCCTGCACCAGGCCCCGGCCGCGGACCCGGTCGGCCCACAGCGCGGCGATCAGGCCGCCGGTGGAGTGGGCGTTGACGGTCAGCTCGTCGTGGTCGCGGCGGATGAGGCGGACTGCCTCGTCGATCTCGGGGAAGTGGTCGGTGACGCTCCTGATCAGCCCCCTGGTCTGGTGCGGGAGCAGTGAGCGGCCGTACTTGCGCAGGTCGAGGGCGTAGAAGTCGATGCCGCGCTGGACGTAGTGGTCGGCCAGATGGTCCTGGAAGAAGTAGTCGGTGAACCCGTGGACGTAGAGCACCGCCCTGCGCGAACCGGTCTTCCTGGAGATCAGGGTCGCGACGACCTCGCCCTCGAAGTCGGGCTGCATGGGGAGAACGGTGATCTCGTACATATCAGACAGAATATGGATTGTCCGGCCATGTGGGGACGCCAGGCGGAAGGTCGGTGCTCACCTTCATCGGGAAGTCGGCCGGACGCTTCTCCAGGAACGCCGTCACCCCCTCCACCGTGTCGGCCGCGCCCCCGAGTTCGGCCATGAGCCTGGAGTCGGCGGCGTGCGCCTCCCACGGCGAGGCGGCCGACAGGCCCGACCACATCAGCCTGCGCACGGCGGCGACGGAGACGGCCGAGGTGTTGTCGGCGATCTCGCGGCCCAGCGCGTACGCGGCGGGCAGCAGCTCCTCGTCCGGCAGCACCCGCGAGACCAGGCGGCCCTCCAGCGCCTCGGCGGCGGGGAAGATGCGGCCGGTCACCGCCCACTCCATGGCCCGGGAGATGCCGACCACCCGGGGCAGGAACCAGCTCGACGCCGCCTCCGTGACGATGCCGCGCCGGGCGAACACGAACCCGAACCTGGCGCTCTCGGCGGCCAGCCGGACGTCCATGGGCAGCGTCATCGTGACGCCCACGCCCACCGCCGGGCCGTTGATCGCGGCGATGACGGGCTTGAGCGAGGCGGCGATCCGCAGCGCGACCGTGCCCCCGCCGTCGCGCGGCGCGCCCTCGACCAGCTCGGCCTCCGCCCGGTGGCCGAACGTCCCCCCGCCGCCGCCCAGGTCGGCCCCGGCGCAGAAGGCCCGCCCGGCCCCCGTGACCACCACCGCGCGCACGTCGTCGTCGGCGTCGGCGAGGTCGAAAGCGCTGATCAGCTCGGCGCGCATGGTCAGCGTGAACGCGTTGAGCCGCTCGGGGCGAGACAGCGTGATGGTGGCGACGCGATCGGCCACGTGGTACTCGATCTCGGAGAAGGCCATGACCCGAATCTTATTCGGTTACCGATGTTCACCCTCCGATAAAGACATATTTCGCATCCAATGCGTAGGCTGCCCGCGCTGTCCGTGCCTGGGGGTTACGGTGGAGTTCGGGGAACGGGGATGCCGTGCAGGGTAAGGAACCGGTGAGCGCGGGAGCGGTCCTCGGCTGGCTGGCGCTGTCGGCGCTGGCGCCCGGGGCCGCGCATCTGCGCGCCGGCCGGCGCACGGCCGGCCTGATCCTGCTGTCGTGCTACTTCGCCGGCCTGCTGGCGCTGCTGGCGCTGGTGCTGACGTCCGACAACCTGCTGGGCTCGCTGACCCAGGACTCGTGGCTGACCGGGATCGTCGTCGGCGCCGCGGCGCTGGGCGTCGCCTGGTTCGCGGTGATCGTGCACTCCTTCGTGGTGCTGCGTCCAGGGCGGCTGCCGCAGAACGGGCAGATCCTGGCCGGCACCCTCGCGGGGCTGCTCGCCGTCGCCGTGGTGGTGCCGTTCGGGCTGGTCGCGCAGAACGTGTGGACGTACCAGCAGACCCTCGGCGACATCTTCACCGGCCCCGAGCCGGTCGAACCCGCCGTCCCGGCCGGGCAGGAGCCGCCGCAGGACCCGTGGGCCGGCCGGGACCGGGTCAACATCCTGCTCCTCGGGGGCGACGCCGACGACAACCGCACCGGCGTGCGCACCGACAGCATGAACGTGGCCAGCATCGACGTGAAGTCCGGCAACACCGTGCTGGTCAGCCTGCCGCGCAACCTGGAGAACGTGCGCTTCCGTCCCGGCACGCCCATGGCCCAGCGGTTCCCGGACGGTTTCCGCCTGCCGCCCGACCCCGGCGGCGGTCGCAGCGACCTGCTCAACAGCGTCTGGGAGTACGCCGACGCCCACCCGGAGATCTTCGGCGGCCGCCGCCAGCAGGGCCCGCAGGTGCTCATGGACACCATCGGCTACACCCTCGGCCTGCAGATCGACTGGTACGCCCTGGTCAACATGTGGGGCTTCGCCCGGCTCATCGACGCCATCGGCGGCATCACGCTCACCGTCGAGCAGGACGTGGTGTTCGGCAAGTACAACGAGGGCCTGGTCAAGGCCGGCACCAGGAAGCTCAAGGGCGCCGACGCCATGTGGTACGCCCGCTCGCGCACCTTCAGCGACGACTACACCAGGATGCGGCGGCAGCGCTGCGTGCTCGGCGCGCTGCTGGACCAGGCCGACCCGGCGACCGTGCTGGCCCGGTTCAACCGGATCGCGCTGGCCACCAAGGAGCTGATCAGGACCGACATCCCGCGCTCGATGCTGACGAACCTGGTGCCGCTCGCGCTCAAGGTCAAGAACGCGAAGGTGACGAGCCTGCAGTTCGTGCCGCCGCTGATCCGCACCGGCTACCCCGACTGGGACAAGATCCGCCGGCTGACCGCCAAGGCCGTGCGCGACTCGGCCGCGGCCACGTCCGCCGTCGCCGCCTCGGCGACCCCGTCGGCGGCCCCGTCGGCAAGCGCGTCGGCGAGCGCGTCGGACACGGACGGCCCCGCATCCGGGAAGTCCGCCAAGCCCTCCGCGCCGCCGACCAAGGGGCTCACCGAGGGATGCGGAGCGGGTTGAGCCGGACGCCCCGGTGACCCGGCCACGGGTGGCATGCTGGGGGCACCGGCAGATCTGGAGGAGATTCGCGATGTCCCACCCCCTCGGCAGCTCACCCGCCGTCCGGCGCACCCCTCTCGACGCCGACGAGAGAGTGCGGGCGGAGGCGGGTTTCGTCCCCCTCGTGGCCCAGCAGCTCGCCGAGAACGGCCGGTTCAGGGTGAGCGCCGACAGCCCCGAGCTGGTGGAGGTGTTCCAGGGGGTCGCCCGCAAGGTGGGCGAGCTGCTCGGCCGGCCGGTGGTCAGCTACTCCAACGGCCGGTACATGGTGATCGCCTTCGCCCAGGACTCACCGGCCGGCTGAGGCGTGACTGCGGTCCAGGAGGGCGCGCAGGATCCGGTGGGGGTGCGTCCACAGCAGCGCGCCGCCGGCGCCGGGCACGACGTGCCGCACGGCTCCCGGGATGCGGGCGGTCAGCCCCTCCCCCAGGTCGGGCGAGTGGGTGGCGTCGAGCTCGCCGTACCAGACGTCGACCGGCGCCGTGATCGACGACAGGTCGAGGTCCCAGCGGCCCATCGCCAGGACGGTGTCGCGGGCGTAACCGGCCGGCCCCTGCGCGAACGCCTCCCCCAGCGCCTCGCGGTATCCGGCGGCGAACTCGGGCCGCTGGTAGACGGCCAGGTCGCAGGCCGGGCTGCCGCCCATCACCAGGTCCCACATCGCCTGCGGGGTGAAGCCCGCGAAGATCCGCTCGGCGGCCTGCGGGTCGTGCGTGGACAGCTCCGTCAACTGCCGCAGCTCGGCGGGCAGCGCGCCGGCGAAGCGCGGGTCGGCCACCTCGTCGGCGGCCGAGACCAGGGCCAGCGCGCCGGTCACGCCGGCGGCGGCGCAGGCGAGCGCGAACGGCGCGCCCTGCGAGTTGCCCACCATCGCCGGACGCCCGAGGCCGCGCAGCCCGGCGAAGACCTCGACGTCGGCGGCGAAGGCGGCGAACGTGCGGCCCGGCGCGGGGGTGGAGGCGCCCAGGCCGGGCCGGTCCAGGGAGATCAGGCGCACGCCGAGGTCGTCGGGGGCCGCCGCGCCCATGCCGAGCCGGCGGCTGGTGGCGGCCCCCGGGGAGAGCAGCACCGGCCTGCCGTCCGGCGGCCCCCACTCGGCCCAGCCCAGGAGGCGGCCGTCGGGCAGCCGTTCGGCGCCCGTGCGGGCAGGAGGTGCGACCAAGGTGTCCATGCGCCCATCATCCCGCGCGCACCTCGGGGTGTTTCCACCGGTTTTCCGTGGCACGCCGGGTCGCCCGGCGGGTGAATCCGCAGGTCATCCTGCACACTGGGCTTGTGCTCATCGATCTGGCCCCGCCCTTCGAAGGGCGTCACTGTGAGACGACCACCGCCGGCGCGCTGCTGCGGCACACGGGCGTGGAGCTGTCGGAGTCGATGCTGTTCGGGCTGGGTGAGGGGCTGAGCTTCATCTACTGGGACAGCGGCTCGCTGGACGTCCCGCTGATCGGCGGACGGGTCAAGCCGCACGCGCTCACCGAGAAGCTGGCCGCCGCGCTCGGGTGCACGCTGGACACGCAGGAGACCTCCTCCCCCATCACGGCCTGGTCGAACGTCCGCCGGCACCTCGACGAGGGCACCCCCGTCGGGATCCGGCTCGACTGCTTCCACCTCGACTACGTCAGGACGCCGTACCACTTCGGCGGCCACTACGTGGCGATGATCGGCTACGACGAGGGCCACGCCCACCTCGTGGACACCGCCCAGCACGGCACCCGCAACCGGGTCCCGCTCGACTCGCTCGAACGGGCCCGCGCGGCGACCGGGCCGATGACGGCGCACAACCTGTCGTACACGCTGGGGCCGTGCGCCGAGCCCGACCTGCCACAGGCCGTCAGGACGGCCGTCCGGTCCACCGCCGCCGCCTTCCTCAACCCGGCGATGAGGAACGTCGGCTACCGGGGCATCGAGCAGGCCGCCGCGCTCATCCCCACCTGGCTGGAGCGCGGGCCGACCGCGCAGCTCACGCGTACGGCCAACCTCATGGAGCGGGGCGGCACGGGCGGCGCGTTCTTCCGCAACCTCTACACCGAGTTCCTGGCCGAGGCCCAGATGATCGCGCCCGGCAAGGCCCTGGAGACGGCCTGCCAGGCGTACATGGCGCTGGCGCCCAAGTGGAGCGAGGTGGCCGACCTGCTGGCCCAGGCCGGCGAGACCGGCCGGCAACAGCCGCTGGACCAGGCGGGGGCGCTGCTGTACGACCTGGCCGTGCGCGAGCGGCTGGCCATGGAGACGCTGTACGAGGCGGCGTAGCGGGAGCGGGGCCCAGCGGGGTCAGCGGGGGCGGCGGGGCGCCGACCGGGCCGCCGTCCTCGCGGCCGGACGCGATCACCAGCAGCGTGCCCCCTGGCCGGACGAACCCGGCCACGCTCTCGTGGCGCGGGCGTGCAGCTCCTCCGGGAGTGCCTGCACGGTCATGATCTCCACCACCAGGTCGAAGACGTGCCGCCAGGCGGCGGGCGGGTCGAGCAGGTCGGCGGTGACGTAGTCCACGGGGCTGTCCGGGAACCGCTCGCGGGCCAGGCGCACGGCCGACGCGCTCACGTCGAAGGCGACCGTCTCGTGACGGGCGGCCAGCCGCCTGGCGTCGGCGTCGGGGTCGCGCTCGGTCATCGGATCTGCGGGCCGGTCATGCGTGGAAGGACTCCTTGGCCAGGCGGCCGAGGCGGGTCTCGTCGATCGTGTGGCCCAGGCCGGGCTGGGTGAGCGGGACGGCGATGACGCCCGCGTTCGCGCCCACCAGCGGCGTGACGATCTGGTTCTGCTTCGGCGGCTGGGTGACGTCGCACGGCAGCGTGCAGCCGGGCAGGCTCGCGACCGCCACCGTGGCCGCCCTGGCCAGGCCGGCCCCCTGGCCGCCCGCGCACTGGATGTCCCAGCCGGCGGCGGCGGCCCGGTCGTGCGCCCGCCGGGCCTCCGACAACGACGGGAAGGCGGTGGGGCGCAGCAGGAGCACCCTGGCGGCGCGCAGGGTCAGGTAGTCGTCCAGCTCGGCGGTCGAGCGCACCTCGACGGCGACCGAGGCGGCCACGTCGTCCTGGAGCGCGGCGTGCGCGTGCACGTCGCCGAGCGGGAAGGGCCGCTCGATGACCTCCAGGCCGTAGGAGTCGAGGGCGACGAGCTGGCCGCGGTCGGTGTAGGCGTTGCCGCCGTCGACGGCCAGGGTCAGGGCGGGGTAGGCGCGCCGCACCGCGCGGACGGGCTCGACGTCCCAGCCGGGCCTGATGTCGAGGGTGACGTGCCCGTAACCGGCGCAGACCTGCTGGTTGACGCGGGCGACCAGGCTCTCGACGGACGGGTCGGGCGCCAGGCGCACGGTGGCCATCACCGAGGTGCGGGTGCCGCCGATCGCGTGCGCGAGCGGCACGCCGCGCATCCTGGTCCACAGGTCCCAGCAGGCCATGTCGACGGCCGGATCGCCGCTCGGCACGGCGTCGGGGTGCTCCCAGTCGACGCCGATCAGCAGCGCGGCCAGCGACTCCTCCAGCCGCGACCAGGCCTTGGGCTCCGGCGAGACGGCCTCGCCCCAGCCGGTCATGCCGCCGTGGTCGGTGAGCTTGACGAGCAGGCTCTCCGACCTCGCGCCGTACGGCAGGACCAGCCGGAAGACCTCCAGCTCCCGCACTCGCGGCATGAACCCCCCTTAAGCCATGACGAGAGAGTCGTCGCGCCTGGTGAAGGCCATCCACGCCGATGCGTTTGGCAGCGTTCTCAGCACTATGACGTTCTCATCACTATGACGCGGTCCCTTCCATAGTGCCTGCCTTGGCGGACTGCACAAAACGGGGGGCCAGCACGACGGCCAGGACGGCGAGCACGACGGTGAATCCGAGCCCCACGGCGTAGTTCTCGCCCGTGGCGGTGAACAGGGCGCCGCTGACGGCGACGGCCACGACGGTGAACACCGACTCGCCGACGCCCACGGCCGCGCTGTTCTGCCCTTCCTCGCCCTCCTTGGACATCTCCAGCACCAGCACGGACACCGTGGGGTGCAGCGCGCCGATGCCGAGGCCGGAGACGGCCATGGCGACGTAGGCGATCGCGATGGGCAGGGAGTCGACGAGCACGAGCGACACCAGCGCGATGCCGACGGCGATCATCGCCGCGCCGCCGCGGATGGCGGCCATGTGGCTGATCGCGCCGCGGCCCTTGATCCAGGAGCCGGTGGACCAGCCGAGCGCCCCCACCGTGAGGACGACGCCCGCGCCGGTGGCGGTCAGGCCGCGCTCCTTCATCAGCATGAGCGGGATGAGCACCTCGGCGGCCATGAGCGAGCCGTAGGCCAGGCCGCGCAGCACGGGGGCGGTCGGCAGGCCGCGGGCGGCGCGCAGCGAGCCGGGCAGCAGCAGCCTGGGCAGGGCCACGGCCAGCAGGACGACGCCGGCCACGAGCAGCGGCAGGCCGTCCAGCTTCGCGGCGCTGCCGTACTGGATGAGGGCGGCGGCGACGGCGGTCAGCGTGGCCCAGACGAGCTTGCGGCCGATGCCGGGAGCCGGTTCGGCCGAGCCGCGCTCGGCCGAGCGGCCCGCGGTGCCGCGCCACAGCAGCAGCGCCGCCGGGATGACCAGCGCCGAGACGCCGAGGAAGATCCAACGCCAGCTCACGTTCTCCACGACGAACCCGGCGATGGCCGGGCCGATCATGGAGGGCACCACCCAGGCGGCCGAGAACAACGCGAACACCTTGGGATGCATGGCCCCCGGGAAGACCCGGGCGACCAGCACGTACAGGGACACCTGGATCAGTCCGGCGCCGAGCCCCTGGATGAACCGCCCGGCGACCAGCACCTCCATCGTGGGCGCGAACCCGGCGACCAGCAGCCCGGCCACGAAGGCGACCACGCCGACGGCGATCGGCTGCACCGGCCCCCGCACGTCGCTCCACCTGCCGCCGAGCACGGTCGCGATCACGCTGGCCGCGAGGGTGGCGCTGAAGGCCAGGTTGTACAGGGGCATGCCGTCCAGGTCGCGGGCCACGATCGGCATCGCGGTCGCCACCGCCATCGCCTCGAAGGCCACCAGCATGACGAGCGCGACCAGGCCGACGCTGAGCGCCCGGTACTGCGCGGACAACACCCCGGCGGGGGCCGGGGCGAGGTCCTCGATCGGATCAACAGTCGTAGTCATGACGGTAAAGCTACGGGGAAGCCCGGCCCGGCACATCGGGCGCGGGGCCTAGGCAATTGGGCCTAAGGCATGCGCGACTCGATGCCGTCGAGCAGCAGTTCCAGGCCGTAGCGGAACCGTTCCTCGCCGTCGGCGGCGACCAGGTCGTCGATGTGCTCGACCAGGTAAGGGAACCGGTCCGCCGGCAGGGCGCGGTAGTAGTCGGCGATCTGGCCGGTGAAGGAGGCGAAGTACTCCTCCGGCGAGGACACGCCCGCGGCGCGCATGCGGCTGATGTGCACCGAGCCCTCGTAGGCGTCGCCGATGAGGTAGAGGGACAGGCGGTCGAGGCACAGGGCGGCCTCGCGCGGCGGCATGCCGGCCTCCAGCAGCAGCCCGTAGACGAACTCGCCGGCGCGCAGGGAGTTGCCGCCCGTGGGGATGTTCGCCAGGGCCGCCCTGGCGACGTCGGCGTGCCTGTTCAGCACTCGGTAGACCTCCAGCGCGTACGACCTGAGCTGGTCCTTCCACTGGCCGGCGTCGGGCTCGGGCAGCCGGATCTCGCCGAGCACCCGGTCGTAGACCAGTTCGAGCAGCTCCTCCTTGTTGGCCACGTGCGCGTACAGCGAGGCGGGGCCGGTGTCGAGCTCCTGGGCGACGCGTCTCATGCTGAGCGCGTCGAGCCCTTCGGCGTCGAGGACGCGCAGCCCGGTCTCGACGATGAGGTCCTGGCTGAGCTGCCGCCTGATCTGCGGTTGCTTGCGTGACTTGCGCCACGGCGGCACCGGCACGACTTCTTCCTTGCTCCCCATGGCGAACACTGTACTTGACACGAACGCTGTTCGCCACTAAAACGGTGTTCGTAGACGAACAGTGTTCGTCGATAAGAACAGCGTTCTGAAGGAGTTCCTTGTGACAATGACCAATGCGGGGCAGGCCACGGAGGCCGTCGCGCCCTACCGGTGGCGCTGGGCCGCCCTCTTCGTGATCCTGGCCGCCGAGGTGATGGACCTGCTCGACGCGCTGATCACCACGATCGCCGCTCCCACCATCCGCGCCGACCTGGGCGGCAGCGACAGCCTCGTGCAGTGGCTCGGCGCCGGCTACACGCTGGCCATGGCCGTCGGCCTGGTCACCGGCGGGCGGCTCGGCGACCTGTTCGGCCGCAAGCGCATGTTCCTCATCGGCGCCTTCGGCTTCACCGCCGCCTCGCTGCTGTGCGGAGTGGCGGGCAGCCCCGAGATGCTCATCGCCAGCCGCGTGCTGCAGGGCCTGTTCGGCGCGGTGATGTTGCCGCAGGGGCTGGGGCTGATCAAGGAGATGTTCCCGCCGCAGGAGATCGGCAAGGCGTTCGGCATGTTCGGGCCCGTCATGACGATCTCGTCGGTCGGCGGCCCCGTGCTGGCCGGCTGGCTGGTCGACGCCGACTTCTTCGGCACCGGCTGGCGCATGATCTTCCTGATCAACCTGCCGATCGGCCTGGCCGCCGCGGTGGCCGGCATCCGCTACCTGCCCGAGTTCCGGCTCTCCAACGCCACCAGGCTCGACCTGGTCGGCGTCGGCCTGGTCTCGGCCGCCGGGTTCCTGCTGATCTACCCGCTGATCCAGGGCCGCGAGCTCGACTGGCCCGCCTGGACGTTCGTCTCGATGGCCGCCTCGCTGGTCGTCTTCGTCCTGTTCGGCAGGTACGAGTCGCGCCGCGCCGCGTCCGGCAAGGACCCGCTGGTCACGCCCAGCCTGTTCCGCAAGCGGGCCTTCTCCGGCGGCCTGGTGGCCGGTCTGGCGTTCTTCTCCGGCATGATCGGCCTCAGCCTGGTCTTCAGCATCTACATGCAGGCCGGCCTGCACTTCAGCCCGCTCAAGGCGGGCCTGGCCAGCCTTCCCCAGGCGGTCGGCGGCGTGCTCGGCTTCGGCCTGGCCATGTCCGGGCTCCAGGAGAAGCTGGGCCGCGGGCTGCTGCAGATCGGCGTGGTCGTCATGGCCGCCGGCGCGGCCGTGCTCGGGGTGACCATCCACCTGGCCGGCACCGACGTCGGCGTCTGGCAGCTCGCTCCCGGGCTGGCGCTGGTCGGCATCGGCATGGGCCTGACCATGGCGCCGTTCTTCGACATCGTGCTGGCCGGCGTCGAGCCGCACGAGTCGGGGTCGGCCTCGGGCACGATGACCGCCGTCCAGCAGCTCGGCGGCGCGCTCGGCACCGCCGTGCTCGGCACGCTCTTCTTCAACCTGCTCAGGCACGAGTGGAGCTTCGGCTCGGCGATGCAGGTGACCGTCTGGGTCGAGATCGGGCTGCTGGCCGTGACCTTCGCCCTGTCGTTCCTGATGCCGCGCAAGGCCCGTCCCGAACAGGCCGGCCACTGAGCGCTGACCCGGCCGCGGCTCCCCTGCCGGGGGTGGAGCCGCGGCCGTTCGCGTGCCCCGGTCAGGCGCTGACGCGGCGCCCGGAGCCGCCGTCTTCCGCGTGCCCCGGCTATGTGCCGACGTGGCGTTCGGCCCAGCGCGCGATGTCGCGGCGTTCGATGGCGGCGGCCATCAGGTCGGGGAAGGCGTCGGGGGTGCAGGCGAACGCGGGCACGCCCATCGCGGCCAGCGCGGCGGCGTTGTCGTGGTCGTAGAAGGGCGCGCCCTCGTCGGAGAGCGCGAGCAGCACGATCACCTGCACGCCGGCCTGGGTCATCGCCGCCACCCGGCGCAGCATCTCCTCGCGCACGCCGCCCTCGTACAGGTCGCTGACCAGGACGAAGACGGAGTCGGCCGGGCGGGTGAGGAGCCCCTGGCAGTAGGCGATCGCCCGGTTGATGTCGGTGCCGCCGCCGAGCTGGGTGCCGAACAGCAGCTCGACCGGGTCGTGCAACTGCTCGGTCAGGTCGACCACCGCCGTGTCGAACACGACCAGCGACGTCTTCAGCGACCGCATCGAGGCCAGGACCGCCCCGAACACGCTCGAATACACCACCGAGGCCGCCATCGAACCGCTCTGGTCGATGCAGAGCACCACCTCGCGCTGCACCGACCGCTGCCGGCGCGCGTAGCCGACGAGCCGCGACGGGACGACCGTGTTCCGGTCGGGCAGGTAGTTCTTGAGGTTCGCCCGGATCGTCCGGTCCCAGTCGATGTCGGCCACCCGCCTGGGCCGGTGGGTGCGCGCCGAACGGTCGAGCGCGCCCGTCACCGCCGCCCGGGTGCGGTCGGCCAGCCGGCGTTCGAGCTCTTCGACGACCTTGCGCACCACCGCCCTGGCCGACTCGCGGGCCTGCGCGGGCATCACCCGGTTGAGCGCCAGCAGCGTGCCGACCAGGTGCACGTCGGGCTCCACGGCCTCCAGCATCTCCGGTTCGAGCAGCAGCCTGGTGAGGTTCAGCCGCTCGATCGCGTCCTTCTGCATGACCTGGACGACCGTGGAGGGGAAGTACGTGCGGATGTCGCCCAGCCAGCGGGCCACCCGCGGCGCGGACGCCCCGAGGCCGCCCTCGCGCCGGCTCTGCCCCTCGCGGCCGTCGTGGTCGTAGACGGCGGCCAGGGCCGCGTCCATCTGCGCGTCGGCACCCTGCAGGGCGCAGCCGGTGCCGTCGGCGTCGCCGCCCCCGAGCACCAGCCGCCACCTGCGCATGCGCTCATCCACGGTCTCTCCCGATGATCGCCAGCACGGTCGCCACGGCTCCCGCCGCGCGCCGCTCGTCGATGTGCGGCTCGCCGGTGCTCCCGGTGCCGCCGGTGCCGCTCGCGCGGCCCGCGGCGCTCACCCGCTCGCCGACGGCCCGCCGCTCCGGCACGGCGAAGCCGCCGAACGTGCGGCGCAGCAGCGGCAGCACGTCGGTGAACTGGTCGGCGGGCAGCGCGGTCAGCCAGGCGTCGACCAGGCCCAGCAGGCGCGGGTCGTGCACCAGGAGCAGGCCGCCGCCGGACAGGAACCCCTCGACCCAGGCCGCCGCCCTGACCGGGGTCTGCCCCCGGGACATGGCCCTGGACATGCGGTCGCCCGCGTCGGCCAGCTCGCCGCAGTCGAGCAGGAGGCGGGTGAGCCGGCCCTCGATGAGCCCGTGCAGGTCCTGCCGGTCGGCGATGCCGCGCAACGTGCCCAGCCACCGGGCCCGCGGCGACCCACCCGCCCCGCCCTCATCGGCCGCCTCCCCCGAGTCGTCCCCGTCGTCGGCGTCGGCCTTCGCGGCGGGTCCGTCGTCGGCGTCGGCCTCCGGTTCGGGGGCTGTGGGGGGCGGCGGGCCGGTGGGGGGTTCGGCGAGCAGGGCGACGGCGGCGTGCACGGCGTCGACGTGTTTGAGCAGCCCGGCCGCCGCGTCGTCGTCGAGCGCGGTGACCGCGACCGGCAGCCCGACGCAGATCCGGTCGAGCATCGAGCGCACGATCACCGCCAGCCCCTCGGCCGAGGTGCCGCGCACGTCGCCGTACCGGTGGGCGCGGACCATCGCGGGCAGCGCCGCCATCAGCTGGGTGACGTCGGTGTCCAGCGCCGCCTTGGCCGACAGCGCGGCGAGCACGCCGGGCAGCGCCTGCGGCAGGTCGGCCAGCAGGCACTGCTCCACCAGCGCGGTCAGGTCGGCGAGCGCCGCCGAGGCGGCCCCGGCCAGGTCGCGGGCGCGCCGCGCGGCCGCGGCGGCGACGGTGGTGCCGAGGGCGGCGTGCTCGATGAGGGCGAGGTCGTGCTCGGGCCGCCACTGCAACGTCCAGGACTCGCGGAAGGTGCCCTTGCCGCGCGCCTGCCCCGGCGTGCCCCAGCCCACCTCCAGCAGCCGCAGCCGGTGCAGCAGGTGGCTGCGCTCCAGGTCGAGCGGCTTGCGCAGGTCGAGGTCGAGCTCCCGGTCGAGGGCCTCGGGCCGCAGCTTCAGCCGCCGCCGCTGCTCGCGCAGGTCGCGCTGGAGCGGGACCATCGGGGTGCCGTCGGTGACGTGGCCCAGCCGGTCGGCGACGACCATCCGCCGCTGGATCAGCTCGACGGCCAGGTCGTCGCCCTCGCACAGCACCGCCCTGGCCGCCTCGGTCACCTCGCCCAGCCCGGCCAGCGGCCGGCCGCGCAGCCCGGCCAGGGTGGCGGCCAGGCGGACGGACTCGATGACGTGCGCGGAGGAGACCGGCAGCCCCTCCTCGCGCAGCACGGCGGCGGCCTCGGTGAGCCAGCGCTCGACCGGCCGGTCGGGGGCGGTGAACAGGTGGTGGTACCAGCCCGGCGAGGTGATGCCCGCGCCGTAGCCGCTCCAGGAGGCCAGCCGCCCGTACGTCCAGGGCACCCACGTCAGCTCGGCCTTCACCTTCGGCAGGCCGCGCAGCAGCGCGTTGTCGGCCGCGGCCGGGGGCAGCGGCCCGGCGAGCGCGGGCACGTGCCAGGCGCCGCAGACCACCGCGATCGTGCCGAACCCCTCCTTGATCGCGGCCCGCAGCACCTTGCGCATGTACGCCTCGCGCCTGGCCTCCCGGCCGGCCGGGACATGGCCCTCGCGCACGGCGGCCATGGCCTCGGCGATCACCTCGAAGGGCGTGTCGCCGCGGTGCTCGACGACGTCCTCCCACCAGCGTTCTGGGTCGTCGTGCCCGGCCGCGGCGGCCAGCGCGCCGATCGGGTCGGTACGCAGCCCCTCCCCGGTCCCCTCGCCGGTCTCCTCGCCGGTCTCCTCGCCGGCCTCCTCGTCGTCGGCCAGGGAGTGGGCGGCGGGCAGGTCGCAGAAGCGCACCGGGACGCCGGCCGCGACGCCGTACAGGATCGCCTGCCATTCGGGCGAGAACCGCGCGAACGGCCAGAACGCGGCCCTGGCCGGAGCGCCGGGCACGTGCGCGAGCAGCGCGACCGGCGGCTCCAGGTCGGGGGCGAGCGCCACCAGCGCGTCGGCCTCCGGCGGCCCCTCGACGAGGATCGCGTCGGGGCGCAGGCGGTCGAGCTCGCGCCGCAGCGCGCGGGCCGAGCCGGGGCCGTGGTGGCGCACGCCCAGCACGCGGACGGCGCTCATGACACCTCGCGGCAGGCGCGGTAGAAGTCGCGCCAGTCGGGACGCTCGCGCACCACGGTCTCCAGGTACTCGCGCCACACCACCCGGTCGGAGACCGGCTCCTGCACCACCGCGCCCACGATCCCGGCCGCGACGTCGGCGGGCCGCAGCACGCCGTCGCCGAAGTGGGCGGCCAGCGCGATGCCGCTGGTGAGCACCGAGATCGCCTCGGCCGTGGACAGGGTGCCGCTCGGCGACTTGACCTTGGTGCGGCCGTCCTCGGTGACGCCGGCGCGCAGCTCGCGGAAGACGGTCACCACGCGCCTGATCTCGGCCAGGCCGGTGGAGGTCTCCGGCAGCTCCAGCGAGCGGCCGAGCTGGGTGACGCGGCGGGCGACGATGTGCACCTCCTCCTCGGCGCTGGCGGGCACGGGCAGCACGACGGTGTTGAACCGGCGGCGCAGGGCGCTGGACAGCTCGTTGACGCCCCGGTCGCGGTCGTTGGCGGTGGCGATGACGTTGAAGCCGCGCTCGGCCTGGACCTCGCGGTTGAGCTCGGGGATCGGCAGCGTCTTCTCCGACAGGACGGTGATCAGCGCGTCCTGGACGTCGGAGGGCATGCGGGTCAGCTCCTCGACGCGGGCGACCCGCCCCTCGGCCATGGCCCGCATGACCGGGGAGGGGGTCAGCGCCTCGAACGAGGGGCCCTCGGCCAGCAGCCTGGCGTAGTTCCAGCCGTACCGGACGGCCTCCTCGGCGGTGCCCGCGGTGCCCTGGACGAGCAGCGTCGAGTCGCCGCTGACGGCGGCGGCCAGATGCTCCGACAGCCACGTCTTGGCCGTGCCGGGCACGCCGAGCAGCAGCAGCGCGCGGTCGGTCGCGAGCGTGGCCACGGCGACCTCGACGATGCGGCGGGCGCCGACGTACTTGGGGGTGACGCGGTCGTCGTCGCCCAGGATGTAGCGGGTCACCGCCCACGGCGACAGCTTCCAGCCGGGGGGCCGGGGGCGGTCGTCGTCCTTGGCCAGGTAGGCCAGTTCCTCGGCGTACTGGTCTTCGGCGTGGGGACGCAGGACGGTCATGCGAGCTCCTTGTACATGTCGGCACGGAAACGCAGGAGGGCGGCGACCTGCTGGATCGGCGCCACCGGCGAGTAGCTCTCGGCCAGCGGGAACAGCGCGGGGTCGATGTGCTCGCCCGCCAGCTTGACCAGCTCGCCGAGGTTCCACGGCTGGACGGCCGCCACCTTGACGATCTTGTGCAGGACGGCCGTGGCCAGGCCCTCCCGCCAATGGGACGAGACGCCGCCGAGCACCATGATCAACTGGCTGTCGAGGTCGTGCTTCTTGACGAAGCCCGCGGCGAGCTCCTGCTGCTCGGCGGGCGGGAGCGCTTCGAGCAGGTCGGCGATCGGGTCCCAGCCGAACATCGCGCGCGCCCACTCGGGGTCCTTCTGCAGCACCGCGGCCCGGACCCAGGCGGCCTTCACCTCGGCGTCCCAGTCGGGGACGCGCATCTTCAGCAGCGCGGACGGCGGCCGGCCCCAGAAGCCCAGCGGCGCGCGGGCCAGGATCTGCTGCAGCCACCAGGCCCGCTCGCCGATGCCGCGCGGCGGCTTGGGACGCACGCCGTCGCGCTCCATCGCCCGGTCGCACTCCAGGGGCGCCTCGACGGCGATGGCCGAGCCGGTGATCGACACGCACGCCCGCGCCCGCTCGGCCATGCGCCTGGACAGGCGGGAGCCGGGCAGCCGGGTCAGCAGGTTGGCGGCGGCCTGGCGGACCTCCCGGCGCCGGTCGTCGAGCGCGGCCTCCAGGAACGGCTCGTCGCCCATGGCGAGCCCGTCGGCCAGCAGCTCGACGAACTCGGCCCGGTCGTCGGGCGTCTCCCGCTCCCAGGTGCTCTCCAGCAGCTCCCTGGCCGCGGCGGGGTCGGCGGCGCGCAGGGCGCGCAGGTGGGCGCGGCGGTCGGCGGGGCCGCCGAGCTCCCAGGTCTCGCCGGTCGGCTCCTCCAGCAGGTAGCCCCACGCCGGGTTGAGGCCGGCCAGCCAGCGGCCGCGCTGCCCGGCCAGGACGCCCAGATGGGCGCGGATCGAGCGGTCGCGCCGGCCCCGTTCGAGCAGGTCGGGCAGCACGTCGGAGGGCACCCTGCGGCCGGTCGCGGCGGCCGCGGCCAGCCATTCGGGCAGCAGGCGGTCGTAGTCGCCGCCCATGATCCGGACCAGCCGCTCGGCCGCGCGCCTGCCCACGGCGGGCAGTTCCTCGGCGGGGGCGGGGGGCGGCGGCGCGGCCTCGACCGGGCCGCGGCCCGCGCGCCGCCGGGCCGTCTCGACGGCGGCGGCGGCCAGCAGATCTCCCCGGTACGGCCTGCGGCCGGTGCCCACCAGAGCCGTGGAGGCCAGGTCGTCCCAGGTCACAGGAGCACCGCCGTTCCGTCGTCGTCGTAGGTGGTCAGCGGGCGCAGGCCCTGGGGGGTCCATTCGGCGGCCAGCGTGACGGGACGGCCGCCCGAGACGGCGATCAGCCGCCAGGGGTCGCGGGCCCGGGGGTGCAGCGGCAGCCCGCCGACCGCCGTGCGGCCGGGGACGACGCCGGCCAGCACGAGCGGCCAGGACTCGGTCCAGGGGTCGTCGGCCAGCACCCGCGCCACCTCCTCCAGCGCCTCGCCGGCCGGCACCCCGGCCGGCGGAGCGCTCCCGCCGGGAAGGGGGTCGGCGGGGTGGCGGGCGGCGACGAGGGCGCGGAGGGGGGCGGCGCCCGGGTAGAAGGCGAGGTCGGCGTCGACCGTGGCGCCCGTGACCAGCGAGGCGTCGAGGGCCTGGCCGGGCGGGGCGAAGGAGAGGATGAGCGCCGCCCGGCCGGTGGCGCGGCCCTTGAGCCAGACGCGGCGGGCGGTCAGCCGGTCGTGCTCGTCGTCGCGGCGGCCGAGCACGTGCCAGTGGTCGCGCACCGCCGGCCCGGCCAGCACCTCTTCCCTGGTGACCGGGAACCCGGTGCGGATGCGGACGGTCTCGGCCAGGGGGCCGGGCAGCTCGGCGCGGCGGCGGTGGGCGACGGCGAGCAGGTTGATCAGCGCGTACTCCTCCAGGAGCCGGCCGGGCCAGTCGTCCTCCGCCCGCACCTGGGTCAGCCGGGACACCAGGCCCGCGACGCCGGGGGCCTGGGCGTCGATGAGGCGCTTGGCCAGGCCGTCCCAGTCGTGCTCGGCGGCGGACGCGAGGCCCTGGCGGATCTGGTCGGCCAGCCAGCGCTCCAGCTCCGCCAGCCCGGCCCCCACCCGCGCCTGCCGCACCGACTCCGCCTTCCCCGCCCCGGCGCCGCCGGTCCCAGCCCCGGTCGCGCCCCCGGCCGCGGTCCCGGCCTCAGCCGCGGTTCCGGTCCCGGTCGTGGCGGCGGCGTCGCGAGCGGACTCGGCGCGGGCCGCGGACCTGGCGGCGCGCTCGGCGCGGCCGTCGAGCCACTCGGTGACCCACTGCGGCGCGGCCTCCGCGGCGGGCACGCCGTCGGCCGACCACAGCAGCAGCAGGCCCAGCGCGTGTTTGCAGGGGAACTTGCGGCTGGGGCAGCTGCACCGGTAGGCGGGCTCGGTCAGGTCGACGCACGCCAGGTAGGGCTTGGACCCGCTGCCCGCGCACTCGCCGTAGAGGACGCTGCCCGTCGTGCCGCGCGAGGACCACTTGCCCGCCGCGGCCACCCCCTGAGCCGCCTTCCTGGACGACGCGTCGGGGGCGAGGGCGAGCACCTGATCAAGGCTCCACCGTTCGATCACCTGCCGCAGACTAGCCAGGCCGACCGACAGTTCGCGCGGCGGGCGGCCCGTCCGCCGGACGCGGCCCCCGCGCGCCCCCGGCCCTCGTAAGATCGGCTCTGTGGAGCTGAGGATCTATCCCGACGGCGCGCCCACCGAGGTCGCCGACGAGGCCGCCGCCCTGGCGCTGGCCGCCGCGCTCGACGGCCAGGCCGTCCTCGACGGCACCCGTTTCCTGCGGCGCGACGTCACCGGCGCGCCCGTCGCCTTCGCCGCGCGGCCGCCCGTGGCCGCCGCGCTCGACCTGCTCCCCCATCCGGAGGGCGGCTGGTACCGCGAGACCTGGCGCTCGCCCGTCACGGTCCGGCCCGACGGCTACCCGGGGCCGCGCGCGAGCGCCACCGGCATCTACTTCCTGCTCCAGCCGGGCGAGGAGTCCGTCCCGCACGTCGTCAGGTCGGACGAGGTGTGGCTGTGGCACCGGGGCGGGCCGCTGAAGCTGACCGTGGGAGACCGCGACGTCGTCCTGGGCCCGCTGGTGGAGCGGGGGCAGGTGCCGCAGGCGGTCGTGCCAGGCGGCGTGTGGCAGTCCGCGCGCCCGGCCGGGGACGAGGCGGTGCTGGTGAGCTGCGTCGTGTCGCCGGGGTTCGACTTCGCCGATTTCACCGCGTGATCGTAAAGATCGTCTTATATAGAAGGCATGCCGGGCATCGAGGCGGCCCTGACCGCCGCTGGGAAGAGCGTCGCGGAGCGCGCCATGCGCGAATGGCTGGCCGTCCGGGCCGCGCGCAAAGACCGGACGAGTGAGCTGAAGGACCTGGTCCAGAGCGGCTTTCGCGACCGGCTGGCGCCCCGGAAGATCGACAACCAGCTCCAGGGCATCGCGCTGGCCGTCGAGGGCCGGCTGTCGCGCCTCATCGAGCAGGAGTTCCGCGGGCTGGACGAGTCCGCGCGGGCCGCCGTCCTGCTGGAGACCGTGGCCGCGCTGCGCGCCGCCGACCTGTCGGACGAGGCGCTGTTCGAGTCCGACGCCGACCCGGCCAGGCTCGCCGAGCGCATCCTGGCCGCCCTCCCGGAACCGCGCCTCGGGGAGGCCGAGGACCGCCTGTACGCCGTCCTGCTCGCCGAGTCCGTCGACTGCCTGGTCGGCCTGATGCGGCAGCTCCCCCAGTACGTGCCGCGCGCCGCCACCGAGACGCTGGGCAGGCTCAGCGGCCTGGCCGAGGGCGTGGAGCGGCTGCTCGCCAGGCTGCCGCAGCGCACGCTGGAGGCCCCGGAGGGCACCCAGGACGACGCCGCCTTCGAACGCCTCTATCTCGCCTTCGCCAGCCGCACCCTCGACGAGGTCGAGCTGTTCGGCGTCCGGGTGGAGACCTACCGCCCGCGCACGTCGCTGAGCACGGCCTACATCAGCCTCAACGTCTCCTCCGGCGAGCGCGCGCCGCGCGCGCCGGAGCGGCTGTCGATCGCCGCGCTCACCGGCGGGCATCCCGCCGAGCGCGGCACCGAGCGCATCGAGTCGGCGCTCGGCCGCGCCCGGCTCACGCTGCTGCGCGGCGACGCGGGGTCGGGCAAGAGCACGTTGCTGCGCTGGCTCGCGGTGACCGCCGCGCGCGGCGGCTTCTCCGGCGACCTGGCCGCCTGGAACGGCTGCGTGCCGTTGATGATCAAGCTGAGGAGCCATTCGTCGGGACGGCTGCCCGCGCCCGCCGCCTTCCTCGACGACGTCGCGCGGGAGGTCGCCGGCCGCATGCCGCGCGGCTGGGTGGAGCGCGTGCTGGACTCCGGCCGCGGCCTGCTGCTGGTCGACGGGGTGGACGAGCTGCTCGTCCGGCACCGGCCGGCCGTGCGGGAGTGGCTGTCGCGGCTGCTGGCGGCGTATCCGGGGCTGCGGGTCGTGGTGACCTCACGCCCGACCGCCGCCGACGCCCGCTGGCTGGCCGACGAGGGGTTCGCGGCGTCCACGCTGGAGCCCATGACGCCCGACGACCAGCGGGAGCTGATCCGCCAGTGGCACGTCGCGATGCGCGACTGCCCGAGCCTGCCGTGCGAGCCCGGCGAGCTGGAGGGCTACGAGGTCGCCCTGCTGGCCCGCATGGAGTCCAACCCGCATCTCGGCGTGGTCGCCTCGACCCCGCTGCTGGCCGCCATGCTGTGCGCGCTCAACCTCGACCGCCGCACCCAGCTCCCGCGCAGCCGGATGGGCTTCTACGACGCCGTGCTCAGCCTGCTGCTGGAACGCCGCGACGCCGAACGGCGGATCGACGACGACGTGTCCCTCGACCCCGGCCAGAAGGTGTGGATCCTGCGCGACCTGGCCTGGCGGCTGGTGTCGATGGGCCGTTCGGAGCTGTCGAAGGCGACCGCGCTGCGCCGGGTCGAGCAGAAGCTCGCCTCGATGACCCGCGTCTCGCACACCGCCTCCGACGTGCTGGAACACCTGCTGCGCAGGAGCGGCGTGCTGCGCGAGCCGGTGCCCGGCCGGATCGACTTCGCGCACCGGACCGTGCAGGAGTACCTGGCCGCCGGGCAGCTCGTGGAGGACGAGGACGTCGAGGCCGCGGTCGAGCGGGCCCACCTGGACCAGTGGCGCGAGGTCGTGGTGATGGCCGCCGGGCACGCGAACGGCCGGCTGCGCGGTGAGCTGCTGGGCGGCCTGCTGGACCGGGCCGACCAGGGCGGCAAGCACGCCCGCCGGCTGCGGCTGCTGGTGGCCGCGTGCCTGGAGACCGTCCAGGAGATCCCGGCGGGGCTGCGTGACCGGGTGGAGGCGTGCCTGGCGCAGGTGATCCCGCCGCGTACGGAGGAGGAGGCGACCCTGCTGGCGGCGGCGGGCGAGGAGATCCTGCGCCGCCTGCCCCTCGACCTGTCGGGCCTGCCGGAGCGGCGGGCGGCGCTGACGGTCCGCGCCACGTACCTGACCAACGGCCCGGAGGCCCTGGACCGCCTGGCCGGTTACGCCTCCGACCAGCGCTACGGCGTGCAGGACCAGCTTCGCCAGGGTTGGCAGTACTTCGACGCCGACGTCTACGCCCGCCGCGTCCTGGCCGACATGGAGGAGATCACCTTCTTCGGCACCCGCCATCTCCGCGCCGCCGCCCGCCTGAAGGCGGCCAACGTGACCGTCACCGTGACCGACCCCCTCACCGACCTGCGATTCCTCCGCGCCATGCCGCATGTGCGGGTGTTGAGCGTGCAGGACGCCCCGCTCAGCTCCCTGGACGGCGTCGAGCTGCTGCCCCACCTGCGAACCGTGCAGTTGCGCTGGCTCACCGCGCCCGCGCTCGACCTCGGCGCCATGGAGCGGCTGCCGGCGCTCGACGACCTGTGGCTCCAGGGAGTCCCGTTCGATCCGGGCATCCTCGACCGCCTGCCTCGCCTGCGCGAACTCGGCATCGACCTGCCGGACGACTGTGAGGACTCCTGGCAGGAGCCGCTGTCCCGGCAGAGCGAGCTGGAGTTCCTGTACCTCATGGGAGACCGCCTGCCGGTTCCCGGGACGCTGTTCGCCGGGATGCGGCGGCTCAAGACGCTGTGGCTGGACGGCGTCGCCGGGGCGGCCGCCTGCCTCGACGTCGCCGCCCGGTCCTGTCCCTCCGTCGCCGACCTGTACCTCAACGACCTCGAAGACATCGACCTCGCGGCACTCGACCGCTTCCCCCTGACCAGCCTCCACCTGCGCGGCCTCGGCGCCCTGACGGATCTCGCCCCGCTGCGCGGCCAGGACCGGCTCAGCGGGCTGACGCTGGCCGGCTGCCCCGGCGTGACCGACCTGTCGCCCCTGGCCGCCCTCCCCCGGCTGCGCACCCTGAGCCTGATCAACATGGGGCACGACCTCGACGTGAGCCCGCTGGCCGGGATGCCGGGGCTCACCGTCCGGCTCGGGCGCGCGCAGCGGGTCGTCGGCGGGACCGGGATGCGGATCAAGAAGATGTGACGTCCCGGCAGGGGTGGGCGGCGCCTTTTACAACCCGGAATTTCGTGCTAAACGTGGCAATATCCCGTTCGGAGTTCCCATCAACCGGCCATGTCCGGCCTGGCGCGCTGCCCTGATGACCGTCCAGGCCGTCGTCACAGAAGTCGTCACAGAACTTGCACGGCGTGTACACGTTCACCCCCCCCGGGACGCCCGGCGTCCGCCCGTGCGCGGTCGCCGCCTCCCGCTGGACGAGAAGGGGAACCACCATGACCCTGCCCCTCGCCGCGACCCCCGCCGTCGACTCCGCCCCCGCCCGCCGCCGCGGACTCGTGCTCCTGCTCAGCGCCCTGGCGGGATTCCTGCTGACCGTGGTGTGGTCGGCCGAGTTCGTGGACCAGACGATCGGCTCGACGGTCGCCGACACGATGCTCGGCCGCGACGCCGACGCCACCCCCATCGCCGGGACGCTCTCCGGCATCGTGTTCGCCTTCGCCTCCGGCCTGGCGGGCTCGTTCACCGCCTGCAACATCGCCGCGCTCGGCGCGGTCGCGCCCCTGGTCGGGGCCAGGCCCTCGGTCGGCGCCCGGATCCGCGGCACGCTGCGCCCGCTCGGCTGGCTGGCGGCCGGCGCGCTGGCCGTCTCCGGCGCGTACGGCGTCGTGGTGGGGATCGTGGGCACCGCCATGCCGCAGTTCGCCACGGCCGGGCCCGCGCCGGGCACCCTGTCCCCCGGCCTGATCCAGGCGATGGTCACGTTCGGCCTGATCGGGCTGGCCTTCCTCTACCTGGGCCTGGCCGCGCTCGGCTACCTGCCCGACCCGCTGGCCCGCCACCCGAGGGCCCGCATGGCCGTCATGGGCGCGCTGATCGGCGGCTTCCTGATCGGCCGCCCGTTCCCGCTGTTCCGCCAGCTCTTCAGGGACGCCGCCGAGAGCCACAACCCCCTGTACGGCGCGCTGGCGTTCATGCTGCAGTCGGCCGGCAACATCGTCGTCATGTCGGTCCTGTTCGTGCTGCTCGCCCTGGCCACCGGGGGCCGCGCGCACCGCTGGCTGACCGCCACCCCGACCCGCCTGGCCCTCATCACCGGCGCGGCGCTCGTCGTGGCCGGCGTCTTCACCCTTCTGTACTGGGACGTCCGCATCCTGGCCCGCCGCGACCTCATCTGGTACCCGACGGCGCCCTGGAGCTGACCGGCGCGGCGGCTGCCCGCGGGCGGGCTACCGGCCGCTTCTGCGGGAAGGAGGAAAGGTGACCGTGGGAGGTGCGCGATGAGGGCCGTCATGAACGCCGCGATGTTGCGGATCCGCAGGCACCGGCCGGACCGCAACCCGTTGCGCCGCCGCTCCGACCGGCTGGAGAGCGCCGGGCTGGCGGTGGCGGTGCTCCTCGTCCTGCTGAGCCTCTGGCCGGCCGTGCTGGCCGGCCGGATCACCTACGAGGGCGGCCTGCGCGAGGCCCGCGTGGGCCCCGGCTTCCGGCAGCAGGTGACCGCGACGACGCTGCGGGAGCCGCGGCCCGTGCGGCCGTCGTTCGGCGAGGCGGCGACCAGCATGGTCCCGGCGAGCTGGACCACCCCGGCAGGGGTGGCCAGGACCGGGCAGGTCCAGGTCCCGGCCGGCACGCGGGCGGGCCAGGCCGTCCCCCTGTGGATCGACCGTGAGGGCGACCCCACGACGCCGCCGCCGAGCCGCACGGACGTCGTCCTGCGCGGCGTGGGCATGGCCGCGTTCGTCCAGGTGCTGGCCTTCCTGCTGGTGCTGGGGGCCGTCGCGGCGCTGCGCCGGCTGCTGGACCGGCGCAGGTACGCCGACTGGGACGCGGCCTGGATCCGGGCCAACGACCGGTGGCGCCGCCCGCGCCGCCCGTAGCCGGGCTGTCCGGTTTACCGCCGTGTGTCCGGGCAGCCGTACGCGGGAGGAGGCGAGCCATGGAAGCCAAGGAGTGGACGGTCCGGATCAGTCTGGCCGAGGACGGCGACGACACCTCGGCGCGGGCGGTCCTGACCATCCCGGACGGCACGCGGGTCGAGGGCGCCGGCCACGCCCGCCGCAACCCCGCCGACCCGTCCATGCCCGAGGTCGGGGACGAGCTGGCCGTCGCGCGGGCGCTGGCCGACCTGGCCGGCCGGCTGTCCAGCGACGCCCGGCACGAGCTCGGCGACGGCGGCCCGGTGCCGACCCGGTCGTGGTGAGGGCGCAGGCCCCGGCTTGACGCGCCCGTCCCCGGTCCGCTGACATGGCCCCCGCGGATCGTACGGACCGAGGGGGAGCGCATGGGCGGCAGAATGCACGCGGACGAGGCCGACATCGACGAGGCCCTCGTACGGCGGCTGCTGGCCGCCCAGTTCCCGCGGTGGGCCGGTCTCCCGCTGCGCCGTTCCCCCTCCTCCGGCACGGTCAACGCGGTCTTCCGGCTCGGCGACGACCACAAGGACACCGACCCGGCCATGGCGGCCGACGCCCGGCACGTGATCCGCGAGGTCCTCGGCAGCCCAGCGCACTGAACCGCACACCGGACCGCACGCTGACGGGATTCTTGGGTTTTTTCCGGCGAGATGATTGTCTGTCCGGAGGAACTACGAGGAGGCCACCGGTGAGCCGTCAGATCGTGTCAATCGTGGGTGGGAAGGACACCACCGGCGAGAGCGTGTACGAGTCGACCAACCCCGCCCGCCCCGGCGAGGTCGTGGCCCGGGTCGGCCTGGCCGACGCCGCCGCGTTCGCCGCCGCCTGCCGCACCGCCAGGGAGGCCCAGCGCGAGTGGGCCAAGGTGCCGCCGCCGGTGCGCGGCCGGGTGATCTCCTCCATCGGGCGGCTGGTCGAGGCCAACGCCGAGAGCCTGGCCCGCCTGGTCACCCGCGAGATCGGCAAGCCGTACGCCGAGGCGCTGGGCGAGGTGCGGGAGATCGTCGACACCTGCGACTTCTTCCTGGGCGAGGGCCGCCGGCTCTACGGGCAGACCGTTCCGTCGGAGATGCCGGACAAGAACCTGTTCACGTTCCGCAACCCGGTCGGGGTCGCCGCGGTGATCACGGCGGGCAACTTCCCCGTGGCCGTGCCGTCCTGGTACCTCGTGCCCGCGCTGCTGTGCGGCAACGCCGTGGTGTGGAAGCCCGCCGAGTACGCCGCCGCCTCCGCCGAGGCCATGTACCGGCTGTTCGCCGCCTCGGGGCTGCCCGACGGGGTGCTCAACGTGGTCTTCGCCGACGGCGCGCAGACCTTCGCGGGGCTGGAGCTGGCCCTGGAAGAGGGCAGCGTGCACAAGGTCGGCTTCACCGGGTCGAGCGAGGTCGGCAGGAAGGTCGGCGAGCTGGCCGGTCGCCACCTGCAGTCGGCGTGCCTGGAGCTGGGCGGCAAGAACCCGATGGTGATCATGCCGGACGCCGACCTCGACCTGGCCGTCGAGGGCGCGCTGTTCTCCGGCTTCGGCACCGCCGGGCAGCGCTGCACCAGCCTGGGCACGGTCATCGTGCACGAGAGCGTGCACGACGAGTTCGTCGAGCGGTTCGCGCGGGCGGCCGGCGAGGCCAGGATCGGCGACCCCGAGCAGGACGTGCTGGCCGGCCCGCTGCTCGACCAGAAGTTCGCCGACCGGTACGAGGAGTACCTGACCTGGATCCAGCCCCACCACGAGGTCGTCTCGGGCAGCACGGGCAGGATCACCAAGGACAACCCGCGCGGCGACTTCGACGGCGACGGCGGCCTCTACTACCACCCGGTCATCGTCGACGGCGTGCGGCCCGGCGACCGGCTGTTCCTGGAGGAGACGTTCGGCCCGATCGTCGGCGTGACCACCTTCGCCACCCTGGACGAGGCCGTCGAGCTGGCCAACCGCCCCGGGTACGGCCTGTCGAGCTCGATCTACACCACCGACCCCAAGCACGCCTTCCGCTTCCGCGAGGGCATCTCGGCCGGCATGGTCAGCGTCAACAACTCCACCTCCGGCGCCGAGGCCCACCTGCCCTTCGGCGGCAACGGCAAGTCGGGCAACGGCAGCCGCCAGTCGGGCATGTGGGTGCTCGACCAGTTCACCCGCTGGCAGGCGATGAACTGGGACTTCTCGGGCCGGCTGCAGAAGGCCCAGATGGACGTGGCGGAGATCGTCCCGGACCTGGAGTTCCGGATCTGACACGCGGGAAGCCGCCCCCGGCCGGGGGCGGCTTCTCCTGTGCGCGGGCGGATCAGACCTGGCCGGCCTTCTCCAGGGCCTCGCAGCAGGTGTTCACCAGCAGGCGGGTGACCACGTACGGGTCGACGTTGGCGTTCGGGCGACGGTCCTCGATGTAGCCCTTCTTGTCCACCTCGACCTGCCACGGGATGCGCACGGACGCGCCGCGGTTGGACACGCCGTAGGTGTACTTGTTCCACGGGGCGGTCTCGTGGTGGCCGGTCAGGCGCAGCTCGATGTCGGCGCCGTACTGGGAGACGTGCTCCATGGGCTTGTCGCCCTCGCCGAGCGCCTCGCAGGCGGTGATGATGGCGTCGTAGCTCTCGCGCATCGCCTTGGTGGAGAAGTTGGTGTGCGCGCCGGCGCCGTTCCAGTCGCCGCGGGCGGGCTTGGCGTCGAGGGTGGCCTCGACGCCGAACTCCTCGGCCGTCCGGTAGAGCAGGTAGCGGGCGACCCACATGTGGTCGGAGACCTCAAGGGGGCCGGCCGGGCCGATCTGGAACTCCCACTGGCCGGGCATGACCTCGGCGTTGATGCCGGAGACGGCCAGGCCCGCCGCCAGGCAGCGGTCGAGGTGCAGCTCGACGATGTCGCGGCCGAACACGGCCTCGGCGCCCACGCCGCAGTAGTAGTGGCCCTGCGGGGCGGGGAAGCCGCCCTCGGGGAAGCCGAGCGGGCGGCTGCCCTTGAAGAAGGTGTACTCCTGCTCGATGCCGAACCAGGACTCCTGCTCCGCGTACCGCTCGGCGATCGGGCGCAGCAGGGCGCGGGTGTTGCTGGAGTGGGGCGTCCCGTCGATCTCCTCGACCTCGCACAGCACGAGCACGTTGTCGCCGCCGCGGATCGGGTCGGGGCAGGTGAACACCGGGCGGAGCACGCGGTCGGAGGCGTGGCCCTTGGCCTGGTTGGTGCTGGAGCCGTCGAAGCCCCAGACCGGAGGCTCGGCACCGTCGGCCAGGATCTTCGTCTTCGAGCGCAGCAGAGCCGTGGGCTCGGTGCCGTCGATCCAGATGTACTCAGCCTTGTAGCTCACGGTGGTCCTTTCGGGATTTCTCTCAGCCACGCCGAGTCTTGTGGACGGCCATTTCCCGGTTTTTGCCCGAATGTGAACGCCGTGTTAATCGTGCTGCCACCCGTCCCGCTATTAGGGGGTAAATCCAATAAAAAAGGTTAGCTGGGGCAGGTCGGCCGTCCGGGGGACGGCGGCCGTACGACGATCGAGGCCGGGGGATGATGATCATGGAGGATGTCTGGTTCGGCGCGCTGCTCGCGCCCGAGGCGGCGGACGGCGACCGGGTCCTGCGGCACGCCGAGCTCGCCGACCGGCTCGGCCTGGACCTGGTCGGCGTCCAGGACCACCCCTACCAGGCGGGTTTCCTCGACTCCTGGACCCTGCTGGCCACCATCGCGCAGCGCACCGAGCGCGTCCGGCTGGTGCCCGACGTGGCCAACCTGCCGCTGCGCCCGCCCGCCGTGCTGGCCAGGGCCGCCGCCTCGCTGGACATCCTCAGCGGCGGCCGGGTGGAGCTGGGGCTCGGCGCGGGCGCGCTGTGGGACGCCATCGCCGCCATGGGCGGCCCCCGGCTCTCCCCCGGCGAGTCGGTCGAGGCGCTGGCCGAGGCGATCACCGTCATCCGGGCGCTGTGGACCCCGGGCGACCCGGTGACCTTCTCCGGCGGCCACCACCGGCTGGCGGGCGCGCGCCCCGGCCCGTTCCCGCCGCACCCGATCGGGATCTGGATCGGCGCGACCGGACGGCGGATGCTGGAGCTGACCGGCCGGACGGGCGACGGCTGGCTGACCTCGTCCTTCCACAGCCCGCCCGAGGCCGTGACCGCGCAGGCCAGGATCCTCGACGCGGCCGCCGCGGAGGCCGGGCGCGACCCGGCGGCGATCCGCAAGGTCTACAACCTCGGCGGCAGCCTGTCGCCGCTGCTCGGCGCGGGCTTCCTCGACGGTCCCGCCGCCCTGTGGGCCGAGCAGCTCACGGAGCTGGTGTTCGCGGCGGGCCTGAGCGGGTTCGTGCTGGCTCCGGGGGTGGAGGCCGAGCGGGACCTGCGGGTGTTCGCCGAGGAGGTCGCGCCCGCCGTACGGGCGGCCGTGGCGAGGGAGCGCGGCCGGCCCGCGCCCGAGCCGCCCCGCCGGCCGGTGACGATCCCCGACCTGGACGAGGCCGGCCGGCCCAGGGCGGCGGCCGGCGACCCCGCGCCCCTGGTCCCCGGCCAGGCCCGGCCGGGCCGCCGCCTGGTGGACGTGCACGACGGCTACCGCGCCCAGCTCCGCCAGGTCAGGGACGCGGTCGAGCAGGTGGCCGCCGAGACCGCGGCCCGGCGCCCGGACGGCGACCGGCTGGCGGTGCGCCAGAACCACTGGACGCTCGGCGCGTTCTGCGCGACCTTCCGCCGCCTGCTGACCGTGCACCACGACGTCGAGCACGGCACCACCTTCCCCGCCCTCACCGAGCGCGACCCCGCCCTGGAGCCGGTGGTCAAGAAGCTGGAGCAGGAGCACGAGGTCATCGCCGAGCTGCTGGCCCGCCTGGACCGGGCGTGCGCGGAGATGATCGCCGACCCGGCCAGGATCGACCGGGTCCGGGCCGGCGTCGAACGGCTCTCGCAGGCCCTGGCCTCGCACTTCGCCTACGAGGAGGAGGAACTGGCCGAGCCTGTCGGCCGCCTGGAGATCCGCCTCTAGCCCGAGGAGCGTTCGTGGACGTGCCCGCGCCCGTGTGGTGGCTGACGATCCTGGGGATCGCCGGCCTGCTGCTGTTCGACTTCTTCTTCCACGTGCGGCAGGCGCACGTCCCCGCGCTGCGCGAGGCGGCCGTCTGGTCGGCCCTGTACGTCGGGATCGCCCTGCTGTTCGGCGTGGGCGTGTGGGCGTTCGGCGGCGCCGAGCCGGGCGCGGAGTACTTCGCCGGGTACGTGACCGAGAAGGCGCTGTCGGTCGACAACCTGTTCGTCTTCCTCGTCATCATGGCCAGCTTCCGGGTGCCGCGCGCCGACCAGCAGAAGGCCCTGCTGTTCGGCATCGTCTTCTCGCTGATCGCCAGGACCGGGTTCATCCTCCTCGGCGCCGCGATGATCGAGACGTTCGCCTGGGTGTTCTACGTCTTCAGCCTGATCCTGCTGCTCACGGCGGGCAACCTGCTGCGCCCGGAGGGCGGCGAGGGCCACACCGACAACATCATGGTCCGCCTGGCCCGCAGGCTGTTCCGCGCCACGGAAACCTACGACGGCGACCGGCTGTTCACGGTGGTGGACGGCCGCCGGGTGATGACGCCGATGTTGCTGGTCATGATCGCCCTGGCCGGCACCGACGTGCTGTTCGCGCTCGACTCCATCCCGGCCATCTTCGGCCTCACCCAGAACGTCTACCTCGTCTTCACCGCCACCGCCTTCTCCCTGCTGGGGCTGCGGCAGCTCTACTTCCTCATCGACGGCCTGCTCGACCGGCTCATCTACCTCGCCTACGGGCTGGCGGTCATCCTGGCCTTCATCGGCGTCAAGCTCGGGCTGCACGCGCTGCACGAGAACAACGTGCCGTTCGTCAACGACGGCGAGCCGGTGAACGTCACCGAGATCAGCACCGGGCTGTCGCTGTCGGTGATCGTCGGCGTGCTGCTGGTCACCGTGGCCGCCTCGCTGGCCAGCCCCCGCGGCCGGGCGCAGAACGTGGTCTCGGCCGTCCGCCGGCACGCCCAGGACTACCTGGACGTCGAGAAGGACCCGGCGCGGCGCGAGGAGGTCTACCGCGACCTGCTCGCGGCCGAGGCGCGGCTGGGCGAGCTGCCGGAGCGGCAGCGGGCCGGCGTCGCCCGGGACGAGCGGCTGGCGGCCCTGGTGGCGCGGGCGCACGCCGAGCACGCGAGCGGGCCCGGCCCGGCTAGGTAGAGGTGGCCTGGCGGGAGGTCAGCGGGGCCGCGATGTGCTCCAGCGGCGTGCGCTCGGCCTTCACCCCGAAGACGATCTCCACCACCCCGGCCGCCACCATCATCCCGGCGCCGAAGCAGTAGCCCCAGAACAGCCGGGTCGGGTCGGGGTCGCGCTGGTCGCCGATGAGCGAGGCGAAGACCGTCGGCCCGAACGCCCCCGCGACCTGCCCGAGCGCGAAGAAGATCGCGATGGCCTGGGCCCGCAGCTCGATCGGGAAGATCTCGCTCACGGTCAGGTACGCCGAGCTGGCCGCCGCCGAGGCGATGAAGAAGATCACCGACCAGAGCACGGTCTGCGTGACCGCCGTCAGCATGCCCTCCTTGAACAGCCACCCGGTCACCGCCAGCAGCAGCCCCGAGGCGATGTACGTGGCCGAGATCATCTGCCTGCGCCCGACCGTGTCGAACAGCCTGCCCAGCAGCAGCGGCCCGAGCAGGTTCCCGGCCGCGAAGGCGAACATGTACTGCGGCACCGAGCCCGCCGGGACGCCGTAGAAGTGCGTCAGCACCAGCGAGTAGGTGAAGAACACCGCGTTGTAGAGGAACGACTGGCAGATCATCAGCGTCGCCCCCAGCACCGAGCGCTCCGGGTACGTGCGGAACAACGTCCTGGCGACCTGCGACAGCGGCGCGTGGTGCTCGGGGACGATCTCCAGCGCCTGCTCCTGCGGCACCGGCTCCAGCCTGACCCGGTCCTCCCGCTCGACCTCCCGCTCGATGCGGGCGACGACCCGCTCGGCCTCCTCCTCGCGGCCGTGCGTCATCAGCCAGCGCGGGCTCTCCGGCAGGTGCCGGCGCAGCCCCCAGATGGCCAGGCCGATCACCGGCCCGACCGCGAACCCGAGCCGCCAGGCCCAGTCGGGGTCCAGCGGCCCGCCGGGGTGCAGCAGCAGGAACGTGGCCGAGGTGGCCAGCAGCGACCCCAGCCAGTAGGTGCCGTTGATGGCCAGGTCGACGTGGCCCCGGTAGTGGGAGGGGATCATCTCGTCGATGGCGGAGTTGACGGCCGCGTACTCGCCGCCGATGCCCGCCCCCGCCACGAGACGCAGCACCAGGAAGCTCCACAGGTCCCACGACAGGGCGGTCAGGCCGCTGGCGACCAGGTAGATGCCGAGCGTGAGGATGAACAGCCTCCTGCGGCCGAGCCGGTCGGACAGCCAGCCGAAGTAGAGCGCGCCGGCCACCTGGCCGATCAGGTAGACGGTGGCCGACAGGCCCACCTCGGCGGAGGTGAAGCCGAGCGTGTCGGGGCGCTGCAGGAACGCCCCGACGTTGCTGGCGATGGTGATCTCCAGCCCGTCGAGCACCCAGGCCACGCCGAGCGCGATCACCAGCCGGGTGTGGAACGGCGCCCACGGCAGGCGGTCCATGCGGGCGGGGACCAGGCTGCGTACGACGCCGTCCTCGTTCATGCGTCCTTACTCTAAGTGATCATATGATCACCCATCGGCTCGGGTGCCGTTGCCGTTGCCCGTGCCGTCGTAGCCGAGCAGCCACATGGCCGTGTCCGGGTCCATGGCCGCGGCCAGCAGCTGGGCCCGCCGGTGAGCCTCGTCGCGCTCGCGTTCCGCCTTGGCCTGCGCCGTCCGTACGCCCCTGACCGCCACGAACGCGAGCCCGGCACCCACGATCACCCCGACGACCACGACGAACAGCAGGAGCAGCAGGGCCGGTGAGGCGAGCGCGGGAGCCGCCGCGACGTCGGCCCCCGCGCCGGGCACCGCGCCCGTCACCGCCAGCGCCGCGATCAGGGCCAGCGCGATCAGCCCGAGCAGGCTGGCCACGACCAGCCAGGCCCGTCCGGCGCGCCGGCGCGGCCGGGCCTCACCGACCGGGCCGCCGACCGCCCCGTCGACCGGCCCGCCGACCGGCCCGAAGCCCGCGTGCGGGACGGCGGCCGGAACCGCCGCCGCCACGGGGACCGGCACGGGAGCGGGCCTCGGGCCGGGCGCCCACGGCACGAACTCGGGCCGGTCACCGCCCTGGTCAACGCCCTGCCCGACGCCCTGCCCGACGCCCTGTTCGAGGCTCTGCGCGACGCCCTGGTCGATCCGGGTGACCTCGGCCGTGATCACCTGCGCCGCGGCGGCGGCGCCCGCGCCCGGGGCGGCGAAGGCGACCGCCCGCGGCGCGGCCTCCTCCTCCACCGGGCCGGGCAGCTCGCGCTCGATGCGGCTGTGCTCCTTGTGCGCCCTGGCCGCGTCGTGGTGGTAGTCCTCCAACTGCTCGTAGAGCTCGTCGGAGGCGTAGATCGTGCCGTCCACGAGCGGTCCGCGCTCGCCGCGGATGACGGCCACCACGTCGTCGCCGTTGAGCGTCTTGTGCGTCTCCAGGGCGTGCGCCAGGCACAGCACCTGCCTGCGGTGCTCCGCCAGCAGCCGCTCGGTCTGCTCCAGCAGCCGCACCAGGTTGAACTCGATGCGCTCGCCCAGCACGTCGGGGGTCAGGTCGGGCGCGGCGCGCACCGGATCGCGCTCGGTGATGCCGATGCCGCCTCCCCCGCCGCCCCGGCCGCGCATGGCCTTGCCGCCGTGGATCTCCAGCTCCTGGAGCGCGGGCAGCGACGTGACGCCGGAGCCCATCCCCCAGTACGACTCCATGAGCGCGGTGAGGAACGTGGCCGCGTGCAGGTCGCCGGAGACGCCGGAGGAGTTGTCCTCGCCGAAGAACATCCGCTCTCCGGCCAGCGAGGCCAGGGAGACCATGATGTCGGCCTCGTACTCGGACTTCCAGCGGGTGAACTGGTCCTCGGGCTTGATCGAGGCGACCATGCCCAGGTAGTCGGCGCCCTTCTCGATGGTGGCGATGTCGATCTCCAGATGGAACCGGGTCACGTACGCCACCACGGCGTGGCACGCCTCGTGCACGGCCACGGCGTGCCGCTCGCGCTCGATGTACTCGACGTCCTCGGGCGGGCCGAGCTGCTTGAGCCGCTTGGCGCGCAGCACGTCCGACCAGGTGATGACCTCCCGGCCGTCGCGGATGGCGGTGATCAGCGACTCGTTGACCAGGTCCTTGATCGTGGCCCCGGTGGCGTACGGCGTGATCGTGGCCAGCTTGTCGATCTGCTCCCCGGTGAGCTCGTGTTCGACCTTGTCGAAATAGCCCTGGTACGTCCGCACCCGCCCGGCCTTGGACGGGTAGCCGACCTTGTAGATGCGGTCGATGCGGCCCGGCCGCAGCAGCGCCTCGTCCAGCGCGTCGGGACGGTTGGTGGCCATCATGACGAGGATGCGGTATTTGGGCGGCGGCTTGGGCCGCATCCCGAGCAGCCGCCTGACCAGCCGGTTGAAGAAGCCGCGCGGCTTCTTGAGCCCGGACAGCTCGGTGAGCAGCGCCTGGAGGGTGCCGGGGTCGCCGCTGTTCATCATGCCGCCGCCGGCGAAGAAGCGCTCGCGCCAGGTGCCCGGCGGGCCGTCGGCGTCGGCGGCCGCGCGCCGGCCCTTGAAGGCCAGCACCGAGCGGCTCTCCTCCGACAGGTACGTCATCCCGTGGCAGCCGGAGTGCGCCGAGAAGCCGCCCTGCCCCGGCGGCCCCTGCTGGGCCAGCTTGCCGCGCTTGCCGAGCGAGTCGGCCTCGTCGAAGAAGACGATCACGCCGCCGTACCGCAGCGCCAGCTTGCGCAGCTTCCTGAACAGGCCCTTGACCTTCAGGATGCCGACGCCCATGAACATGTTCGTGAAGGCTCCCGGATCCACGAACACGTACGGCTTGCCGGTCTCCCCGGCCACGGCCTCGGCCATCAGGGTCTTGCCGGTGCCGGGCGGCCCCCACAGCAGCAGGCCGCTGGGCACGTACCCGCCGCGCCGCTCGATCTCGTCGGGCCGCTCCAGGAAGACGATGTTCTCCTGGACCCGCTCGACCACGTGGTCCTGGCCCCAGACGTCGGCGAAGCGGGTCTTGATGTCGTCGGGGAAGTACGTCTCCACGCCGCCCCTGGACAGGAACCAGAACAGGCCGACGAACTGGATGATGACGAAGAAGAACAGGAAGACGATCTGGAGCAGGAACGGCAGCGCCTGCCAGATCAGCGTCGGCGCCTGCAACAGGGCGACGAACGGGCTGACGTCCAGCACCGCCCCCGCCACGAGCGCGGTCAGCGTGACGAAGAAGGCGATCTTCAGGGCCCTGGAGATGCGGTACCTGGTCCAGTCGTCGAAGCGCCGGTGCGTCCACCGCTCGAACCCGCCGAAGACCTTCCGGCTCCAGAACCGGTGGTAGCCCGACCAGTGCTCGCTGACGAGGAAGTGCAGTTGCCGCAGGACCTCGGCGCCGAGCAGCCAGAAGATCCACTGGTACTCGTAGCCGATCTTCCAGGCCGCCTCGGGGAAGGTCACGACGCCCGTCCAGTCGGCCATCACCTTCCAGGTGAGGATCAGGTAGGCCAGGACCAGCGCGATGAGGAACTTGCTCCGGTCCCAGAACTGCATCTTCTTCCTGGTCACGGAGTCCGGGTCGGAGGGCCCGCTGCCGGGGGCGCGCAGCCCTTCGTGCTGAACGGTGCTCTTGTCTGGGGTGGTCACTGGCGCTCCCTATCCGGGCAGCCGGAGCAGCTTGAACGAACCCGCGATCTTGTCGAACTCGGCGCCGCGCTCGCGGTAGCAGGTCGCCCGGCAGCCGATGAGCATGACCGAGACCGTCGCGCCCTTCTCGTCGAGGATCGCGGTCTGGTCGAACGTCTGGACGTCGGCGCCGATCTGGTAGTTGAAGCGCACCCGTACGCCTCTGGCGCCGTTCTCCAGGGCGAGGACGTCGTCGCTGAGGAGCTCGAACTTGGCGAACATGGGCGGCCGGCCGGTGGTCATGGTCTGCTGCTCGTACAGCTCGCGCATCGGGTCCGTCACGGGCAGCACGAAGTCGCGCAGCCGGTTGAGCGAGATCGCGTCGCGCTGCTGCTCGGTGAGCTTGTGCACGGTGGCGTACACGAACGGGTCGGACGAGCTCAGCAGATGGTTGACCGACGGCTCGGCCGACTGGTCGAAGGCCGTGGACCAGACCCGCTGCGCGCGTGTCGCCGCGGCCAGCGAACCGGGCCGGTCACCCGTCAGATACAGTTCGATCGGAGTGGCGTTGAGCTGCTTGAACGAGGCGGGCACCTTGAAATAGGTGGTGCCTTCCCTGTCCCGTACGTAGGTGAACTCCGGCTGCCCGCACGCCTGCAGCAGGAAGACCGCGACCATGAGCGCGATCCAAGCCCGTGTCCTTTTCACCAGGGCTTACCTCCGCTTTACGGACCAACGCAGTTGTTGTGCCCGCTTTCATGCGGAATGAGGCCGGATGCACGGTGAGAAATCTTGACCAAATCTTGGCCATTGATTGGCTTTACTTGTTACAGATCACCAAATGATGGTATGGGCCAGGTCGCCACACTCTACGGTCGCCCGGGATACAACGTTCGTGCAACCCCCATTGGTAGACCACAGGAAGTAGCAAAGGATATGAGGACGCCCATCCCGAGCCCCGGAGCGCACCATGAAAGAACCCGCGATGGAGACCGTCGACTCCTTCGGCATGACGGCTGAGCGGCAGTTCGCCGACCTGTGGTCGAGGACCGCCCTGTCGGTCAAGGAGCGCCGGCTGCTCCTGCTCGGGCTGCTCGTCGGACAGGGGCTCGACGACCTGACCGCCGTACAGCTCGACGTCGCGCTGCGGGCGGGCGACCTGAGCGAGAGCGAGCTGCGCGAGGTGGTGGTCTTCCTGACCCACTACGCCGGCTGGACCCGCGGATCACGGCTCAACGACCAGGTCGAGGAGCTGATCGAGCGCGTCAGGCAGGCTCGATCCGGTAGAGCGGACCCCGCAGGCTGAGCGCGTAGAGCTCGCCGTCGAGCCCCTCCCCGAAGGAGGAGAGCTGCTCGACCCGGCCGATCTCGGCCGCCTTCGACGGCTCGGCCGCGGGCGCGGCCCTGACCCAGCCGGCGCAGAAGTCCCCGTACAGGAAGCTGCCGCGCAGCCAGGGCAGCGCGGCGCCGCGGTAGACGTACCCGGCGATCACCGAGCAGTTGCCGTCCTTGTGCAGGGGGTAGGTGATGACCGGCTCGGTCAGGCCGCGGCCCGTGCCGCCGCGGAAGGGCCGCCCGCCCTCGCGCAGGTTCCAGCCGTAGTTCTCGCCGCCCTTGGAGGCGGCCGGCTGGCGGTCGACCTCCTCCGCCTCGTCCTGGCCGACGTCGCCGATCCACAGGTCGCCGCTGTGCCGATCGAAGCCGAACCGCCAGGGGTTGCGCAGGCCGTAGGCCCAGATCTCCGGACGCGCGCCGTCCTTCCCGGCGAACGGGTTGTCCCGCGGCACCTTGTACGGCCTGCCGCGCGGGTCGATGCGCAGGATCTTGCCCAGCAGCGTGCCGAGGTCCTGGCCGTTGCCCTGCGGGTCGCCCGCGCTGCCGCCGTCGCCGAGCCCGACGTAGAGGTGGCCGTCGGGGCCGAAGGCGAGCTGGCCGCCGTTGTGGTTGGCGTACGGCTGGTCCTGGGTGAGCACGTCGCGCCGGCCGGTCGCGCGCCGGCCGTCGAAGGCCCATTCGGTGACGTGGGTGGCGCCGCGCGTGTCGGTCCAGTCGAGGTAGAGCCACCGGCCGGAGGGATGGAAGGCCACGCCGAGCAGGCCCTGCTCGTTGCCGCCGCTCACCTCGCCCGACAGGTCGACGAGGACGTCGCCGTCCGTGGCGCGCAGCCGGCCGCCCTGCTCGGCGACGTAGAGCCGGTCGTCGCCCTTGCGCACGGCCAGGGCGACCGGCCGTTCGAACCGGCCGAGCTCCCGGAAACGCACCTGGCCGCGCCCGGACGTGCGCTCCGGCCCGGCGCTCGCCGGCGTGGAGGCCGGAGCTGAGGACCCGGGGACGGGGGTCGCGGGGGCCGGGCCGGGCGGGGGCGAGGCGGCCGAGCAGGCGGTGAGGGCCAGGAGGAGCACGGCCGCGAGGGGGCGCACGCCGTCCATACTCGCACGCCCGACCGGGGACGTTAAGGTTCAGGACATGCCTACCGCATTGATCACTGGCGCCACCGCCGGCATCGGCGCCGCGTTCGCCCGCCGCCTGGCCGCCGACGCCTGCTCGCTCGTCCTGGTCGCGCGCGACGAGCAGCGGCTCGTCCAGGTCGCCGACCAGCTCAGGCTCAGGTACGGCGTGGACGTCGAGGTGCTGCCCGCCGACCTGGCCACCGAGGAGGGCCTGGCCAGGGTCGAGTCGAGACTCCGCGACGGAGTCGACCTGCTGGTGAACAACGCCGGCTTCGGCCACCCCGGCGACTTCCTCAAGGTGCCGGTCGAGGACGAGCTGCGCATGCTGAAGGTCCACTGCGAGGCCGTGCTGCGGCTCACCCTGGCGGCGCTGCCCGCGATGCGCAAGCGCGACCGGGGCGCGGTGATCAACGTGGCGTCGGTCGCGGCGTTCTTCTCCCGCGGCACCTACAGCGCCTCGAAGGCGTGGGTGGTCAACTTCAGCGAGTCCGCGGCCAACGACGTGCGCAACCCGCGGATCAAAATCATGGCGCTGTGCCCGGGTTTCGTGCGCACCGAGTTCCACCAGCGGGCGTCCATGGACACCTCGGGCATCCCGGGGTTCCTGTGGCTGAAGGCCGACAACGTGGTCAGGGAGGCCATGCGCGACCTCGCGCTCGGCAAGCGGGTCTCGGTGCCCGACCTGCGCTACAAGGCCATCGTGGCGATCGGCAGGCTGGTGCCGCACAACCTGGCCGGGCGCGTCTCGGCCAGGCTCGGCCGCCGCTGACCTCGGGGCGTACCACAACAAGGTGGGCCCCCGCCGCGGGAGGGGGTCGCGGTGGGGGCCCGGGACGGCCGTGAGGAACTCACGGCCGGGAACCGGCAGATCCGGCTGGACCTGCTAGCGGTTAGCCTCGTGGCCGATGGCCAGGCCGCTGGTCGGGTCGAAGAAGTGCATGTTGTGCGTGTCCAGGACCAGGTCGATGCGCTGGCCGGGGCGCACGTGGCTGCGGGCGTTGACGCGGGCGGTCCACAGGGACTTGTCGCCCACGAGCGGCAGCGCCGCCTCCTCGTCGTCGCCCGTGTCGGCGGCGGCGACGGTGTCCTTGTGCTCGACCGGCGGGGCGTCGATCAGGAACAGCACGTTGATCTCGGAGCCCAGCTCCTCGGTGACCTCCGCCTTGACGGGCAGGGTGGCCCAGCCGTTGGCGTGGTTGCCGGCCGAGTTGGCGTCCTCGAAGTCCGACGGGCGGATGCCGAGGATGACCTTCTTGCCGATGTACTGGTCGAGGCCCGGCTTCTCGGCGAACGCCGAGTCGGGGATCGGCAGGCTGATGTCGGCGAAGCGCACGGCCGCGCCGTTGTCGCGGACCAGCTCGGCGGTGACGAAGTTCATCGAGGGCGAGCCCATGAAGCCGGCGACGAACAGGTTGACCGGCTTGTCGAACAGGTTCTGCGGGGTGTCCACCTGCTGGAGCAGGCCGTCGCGCAGGACGCAGACGCGGTCGCCGAGGGTCATGGCCTCGACCTGGTCGTGGGTGACGTACACGGTGGTGACGCCGAGGCGCTCGTGCAGGGTGTTGAGCGAGGCGCGCATGGAGACGCGGAGCTTGGCGTCGAGGTTCGACAGCGGCTCGTCCATGAGGAAGGCCTGCGGCTCGCGGACGATGGCGCGGCCCATGGCGACACGCTGGCGCTGACCACCGGACAGAGCGGCCGGCTTGCGCTTGAGGTAGGTCTCCAGGCCGAGCATCTTGGCGGCCTCGTTGACTCGCTTCTGGATCTCCGGCTTGGGCATCTTGCGGAGCTTGAGGCCGAAGGCGAGGTTCTCCTCGACCGTCATGTGCGGGTAGAGCGCGTAGTTCTGGAAGACCATCGCGATGTCGCGGTCCTTGGGCGGCAGGTGGTTGACCACCTTGTCGCCGATGGCGATCTCGCCGCCGCTGATGTCCTCAAGGCCGGCGATCATCCGGAGCGCGGTCGACTTGCCGCAACCCGATGGGCCAACCAGCACCATGAACTCGCCGTCCTTGATCTCAAGGTTCAGCCCGTTCACGGCCTTCACGCCACCGGCGTAGATCTTGTCGACGTTCGTCAGAACGATGGATGCCATGACATTCCTTCGCGCTCCAGGGCGATCGGCCCGGACGTTGGTTCTCGGTTCCCGTGGATACGTTTTCACGTATCTCACCCGAAACGGACATCGGTGTCAAGGGGTACCGCGTGACCAGCCTTTGTAGGAGCGGCGCCCTTCCGGTGGCGTGGAATCCATGATGGAATCGTTTCCATGGAGAAGCGCGCGACGATCAAGGATGTGGCCGAGGCGGCGGGCGTCGGCGTCGCGACCGTGTCCCGGGTGCTGTCGGGCGGCTCGGCCAGCCCCAGCACCAGGGAACGGGTGCTGGCCGTCGCCGCCCAGCTCGACTACCGGCCCAGCGCGCTCGGCCGCAACCTGCGCCAGCGCCGCACCGGCGGCCTGGGCCTGCTGGTGCCCGACCTCACCGACACCTTCTACGGGCAGCTCTGCGAAGGCGTGCTCGCCTGCGCCCGGTCGGCGGGCGAGCCGGTGGTGCTGGGCTCGACGGCCGGCGACCCCGAGCAGGAGGCCGAGCTGATCGGCATGCTGCTGGAGCAGAGCGTCGACCGGGTCATCGCGGTGCCCTCCGGCGACGCCGAGACGTGGGCCCCCGCGCTCAGGGCGGGCATGACGGTGGTCTTCGCCGACCGCCTGCCGCCCGAGGCCGGGCGCGACGGCGACCGCGACCCCGCCGAGAGCGCCCTCGACGACCTCATGCTCCTCGACGGCGTGACGCCGCGCGGGCGCGTCCCCGAGGGCGCCGCGCGTCCGCTCGACGTGCCCGCCGTCCTGGCCGACGACCGCGCCGGCATCCGTACGGCCGTGCGCTACCTGCGCGGCCTCGGCCACCGGCGCATCGCCTTCCTCGGCGGCCCCGGCCACGACCGGCGGGCCGACGCCTTCCGCGAGGCCGTGGGCGCGCCGGTGGACGAGGAGCTGGTGGTGTTCGGCACCGGCAGCCGCGACTCGGCGTACGCCGCCGCCTCCGGCCTGTTCCAGAGCCGTCCCGACCTGTCGGCCGTCGTCGCGGGCGGGAACGTCCTGGGCGAGGCGGCCGTGCTGGCCGCCCGCGAGCTCGACCTGCGGGTGCCGAAGGACGTGTCGCTGGTGATGTACGACGACGTGCCCTGGGCCGAGCTGTGCGCCCCGCCGCTGACCGTGATCGCCCAGCCGGGCCGGGACATGGGCTACCGGGCGTGCGAGCTGGTGCTGCGCGAGGGCACCCGGCGGGCGCGCACGGTGGTGCTGCCCACCGAGCTGATCATCCGCGGGAGCTGCGGCCCCCGCCGGTGACCCTCTCAGCTCTGGCCGAGGACGTGCCGCGCGTGAGTCTCGATCACCTGGGCCACCTCCCGGGGCGCTCTCAGGCGCGCGCCGAGATGGGCGGGGCTGCGGTCGCCGCCGAGCAGCACCACCGGCGCGCGGATCGCCGCGTACGCCGCCCGCCGGTCGCCCAGGGCGTCGATCGCCGGCAGGTCGTCGATCTGCCGCGGCGCGCGCAGTCCTGCGACCTTGCCCCACCGGGTGCCGTCGTCGAGCCCCGCGTGCAGGACGAGGACGGCCGGGCCCCGCCCCTCCTCGACCACCTGGACGTCGGTCCCGTCGGCGGATGTCGCCGTGAGCATGGCGCCTCCTCAGCGCGGCCACTGTACGACTCCTGAGCCCGGTAGTACCTCAGAGCTACGCGAAAGGTGCATCCTCCAGGGGGAAGCCGACTACAACGCGTGATCCCTACCTTCGGTGCCGGAAGGAAGAACCGGCACGGAGGGGGACCACCCGCCATGGCATCGCTCAGGAAGCGCCTGCTCGCCGCGCTCGTCACCGCTTCGGTGGCGGTGCCCGCGTCCGGCGCCGGCGGGTCCGCGGGGGTGCCCGCGCCCGTCCCCGCCGCCGTCGCGCCGCTGCGTGCCGGAACCCCCGCCGCGCGGGGGCACCGCCTGCGGGCGGCGGCGCTGCGGGCCATGGCGGACCCGTCGCGCGCGTTCCTGTCCTTCGACGGGCGCGACGGCGGCCGGACCGTGGAGGTCTTCGGCGACCTGGCGACGGCCCGGCGGATCGCCGTCCTGGTGCCCGGCTCCGACACGAACCTCGACCGGTACGGCCTGCTGCGCGCCGGCGCGACACGGCTGCGCGAGGCCCTCGGCGACGGCTCGGCGGTCATCGCCTGGGCCGGGTACCGCACGCCCGGCACGCTCAGCCTGGAGGTGCTGACGCCCGCGCGGGCCGACGAGGCCGTGCCCGGCTTGCGGGCGTTCGTCCGGGAGGTGCGCGCGCTCAGGCCCGAAGCCCGGCTGTCGCTCGTGTGCCACTCCTACGGCTCGGTGGTGTGCGGACGGGCCGCGCCCGGCCTGGACGTGGCCGCCGTCGTCCTGATGGGCAGCCCCGGCGCGGGCGTCCCCGACGTCGCCGCCATGCGCACCCGCGCGGCCGTGTGGGCCGGGCGCGGCGGCGCCGACTGGATCGCCGGCGTGCCCCACGCGCTGGTCGAGCTGCCGTTCGTCACGGTCGGGCTGGGTGCCGACCCGGTCTCGCCCGGGTTCGGCGCCCGCGTCTTCGCGGCGGGCGACGGCGGCCACAGCGACTACCTGCGGCCCGGCTCCCCCGCCCTCACGGCCGTCGCCCGCATCGTCTCCGGAGAGGCCGACCGCGATGCCTGACCCCTCCCCCACATCGTCTCCGCAGAGGCCGACCGCGATGCCTGACCCCTCCCCCACATCGTCTCCGCAGAGGCCGACCGCGGCGCCCGGCTCCTCCCTCCGCACCCGCTCCGGCCCGCGGGGGCTGACCGCCCGCATCGAGGCCGGGACGCCGCCGGAGCGCGACCGGGCCCTGGACGCCCTGCGCGCCCTGGCCATCCTCGGGGTGGTGGCCGGACACTGGCTGGTCACCGCCGTGGTCAGCGACAGCGGCAGCCTGCGCGTCACCAGCCCGCTCAAGTACCTGCCGCAGCTCGCCCCGATGTCGTGGGCGTTCCAGATGCTGGCGATCTTCTTCCTCGTGGGCGGCCTGGTCGGGGCGAAGGGCCACCGGTCGGCGCGGGCGGCCGGCATCGGCTACCTCCCGTGGCTGCGCGGCCGGCTGGGACGGCTGTTCCGCCCGGTGGCGGTCGTCGTGGCGGTGTGGGCCGTCGCCGCGGTCGCGATGCTCGCCTCCGGGGTGCCGCTGGAGGACGTTCGGGTGCTGGTCAAGACGGTGACGGGGCCGATGTGGTTCCTGCTGGTGTTCGCCGCGCTGACGGCGGCCACGCCGCTGGCCGCCCGGCTGCACCCGGCCTGGCCGCTCGCGGCGGTGGCGGTCTCCGACGCGGTGCGGTTCGGGCCCGGCGGACCGGAGTGGTTGTGGTGGGTGAACCTGGCAGCCGGCTGGCTGGCGCCGTACTGCCTGGGCGCGGCCTGGGCCCGCAGGCGGCTGCGGAGCCGGGCCACCGGCTGGACGCTGCTGGCCGGCGGCGCGGCCACGGCCCTGGCGCTGGTGGCGTGGGGCGGCTACCCGGCGACCATGGTCGGGGTGCCGGGCGCCCCGGTCTCCAACCTGGACCCGCCCTCGCTCGCGGCCGTCGCCTTCGGGCTGGCCCAGTGCGGCGCGGCGCTGCTGCTGCTCGGCCCGCTGCGCCGGGTGCTGCGCCGCCCCGCCGTCTGGGCGCCCGTGGCCGTGGCGAACCTGGCCGCGATGACGATCTTCCTGTGGCACCAGACCGCGCTGATCGCGGTGACCGAGCTCGGCCTGCTGGCGAGCCGGGCGCTGCCCGGCCTGCACACCCCGCCCGAGGAGCTCGGATGGGTGGCGGCCCGGCTGGCCTGGCTGCCGGTGTTCGCGGCGGCGCTGCTGGTGTGCTGCGCCGCCTTCCACGCCCACGAACGCCGGCGGCCCCGCTAGAGCAGCTTCTCGATGGCCGCGACGACCGCCGGGTCGTCGGGGGCGGTGCGGGGACGGAAGCGGGCCACGACGTTGCCCTCGCGGTCGAGCAGGAACTTCTCGAAGTTCCACTGGACGTCGCCCGCCGCGCCCTCCTCGTCGGCCGTCTCGGTGAGCCGCGCGTAGAGCGGGTGCCGGCCGGGGCCGTTGACGTCGGCCTTGGCCAGCAGCGGGAAGTCGACGCCGTAGGTCGCCGAGCAGAACTCCTGGATCTCCTCCGCCGTGCCGGGCTCCTGGCCGGCGAACTGGTTGCAGGGCATGCCGACCACGCTGAAGCCGCGCGGGCCGAAGTCCTGCTGGAGCTTGACCAGGCCGGCGTACTGCGGGGTCAGGCCGCAGCGGGAGGCCACGTTGACCAAAAGCACGGCCTTGTCGCCGGCGAGGTCGCCGAGCGTGGTGGGGTCGTCGGCGAGAGTGCGGAGCGGGATGTCGCGAAGGCTCATGATCTGAAGCTTACAGAACGCCGCCCGCCGCAGATTGTGACCTATTCCTCATTTTTCCCGCAAAACCCCTGAATATCAATATGTCGTGATCTTGGAATTTCGTCTGATTTTTCATGGTCAATTAGGAAAGAAGGGCGTTTGTCAGGCAGGGTGACGCGGTCCCCGTCCCCTTCGAAAGGGAATCCGCATGCCCATGCTCCGCCGTACCGGTGTCCTGGTCCTCGCCGCCACGCTCGCGACGGTGACCGGCACCACGGCCGCACAGGCGCAGAGCTCCCAGAGCAGTGGCAGGAACAAAGCCATCGCCAAGTCCCTGGTCGCCCAGCGCGGCTGGGGCGCCGCCAGCTACGGCTGCCTGGTCAGGCTCTGGGCCAGAGAGAGCGGCTGGAACCACAGGGCCGGCAACCGGTCGGGCGCCTACGGCATCCCGCAGGCGCTTCCGGGCCACAAGATGGCCTCCTCGGGCGCCGACTGGCGCACCAACCCGCGCACCCAGATCCGGTGGGGTCTGGGCTACATCAAGCAGCGGTACGGCTCGCCGTGTCGCGCGTGGGCGCACTTCCAATCCCACAGTTGGTACTGAGCCAAACCCCAGGTACGTCCGCGTTTTTACTCAAGGACATGCCATATGGGCGGCGGGCCGGGCAATCCTGGTCCAGCGAGATCGCCCTTTATCCGAATTGAGCGCGCAAACACCTGTCCTTCGCGTGTCGAGATCGCGGCCCGCGGTCACGGCCCGTAATAGGAATCGTGCTTGAGGACACGTCGTGGCGCCTTCCGGGCCGTCCAGCACGATCGGGCGGTACAGGATCCCGGAAGGCCGCGCGGACCCTCCGCGTCCGAGCCACGGACGCCGGACCGGCAGGGCGCCCCCGAGGGGGCGCCCGTCCGCACGCGACCCGAAAGCAAGGATCGCCTTGGACAGCAAACGCGTGCTCAGCGGCACTCTTCTCACTATCAGCGCGTTCGGCGTCAGCACCGGCCCGGCCTGGGCGGAGTCCCGGCCTCCGGTGATCAAGATGCGGACCTGGACAACGTCAGCGCAACCGAAGATCGCGGCCGTACGGCCCGCCGGAAGAAACAAGAAGATCGCTCTGGGACAGGTCGTCCAGCGCGCGTGGAACTACCGGGAGTTCCGCTGCCTGGACAACCTGTGGACCAGAGAGAGCAATTGGAACCACCACGCGCTCAACCGGTCGTCGGGCGCCTACGGGATCCCGCAGGCGCTGCCCGCGGTCAAGATGAGCGGCGCAGGCAAGGACTGGCGGTCCAACCCCGAGACGCAGATCCGCTGGGGCCTGGCCTACATCAAGGGAAGGTACGGCAAGCCCTGCGGCGCCTGGGGGCACTGGAGATCGCACAACTGGTACTGATCTCCCGCCCGGGAGGGCATCCGGGCCCGCCCGGGAGGGCATCCGGGCCCGCCCGGATGCCCTCCTACTGCCCCGCGTGCACCGCGATGGCCTGGATGAGCAGCTCGACCCCGAACTCGAACTCCGCCTCGTGGTCGCACTCGGCCAGCAGCGGCGCCAGCGCGCTCACCTCGGGGAACAGCGCCGGATCGATCTCGGCGGCCTCGACCGTGCGGCTGTGGACGGGCGCGAACGTGGGCGTCACGCCGACCTCGCGCAGCAGCGAGCCCACGATGAAGGCGATGAACATGCGCAACATCCGGACGGCGTCGGGCCCGTCGAAGCCCGCGCCGCGCAGCGTGGCCAGCGCCCGCTCGACCGGCAGCAGCCCGGCGTGGGAGTGGAGCTGGCGGCTGACCACCACCATGGTCGAGCGCGGATGATGATGGGCGATCTGCCGGAAGGCCCGCGCCTGCGCCCGCACCCGGTCGGTCCAGTGGGCGTCGGGGTCGTCGGTGAACTCGATGCCGCTCAGCACGCTCTCGGCCACGCCGTTGAGCAGGGCGTCCTTGTTCGGCACGTGGTTGTAGAGGGACATCACGCCGACGCCGAGCTCGGCCGCGATGCGGCGCATGGAGACCGCGTCGGCGCCCTCGCGCTCGATGAGGTCGATGGCCGCGGCCACGATGCGGGGCCTGGACAGGGGCTCGGTGGTCATAGCTCATTCTATTGACGGACGTACACCGTACGTGCAAGGGTCGAGCCGTGGACGTACACCGTACGTAATCCCCCTCGCGGAGGTCCCCCATGTCGACGCACGATCTCTACACCCTCCCCGCCGAGCTCTCCACCTGGGACGTCGGCATGGCCGGCGCCAGCCGGTTCACCTGGGAGTACGACGAGGGCCGCGACCGCATGCTGGCCCTGTACCAGAAGGGCAAGGACAAGCAGTGGGACTCGGCCAAGCGCATCGACTGGGACCTGGAGGTGGACCCGTACAACGTGCTCGGGATCCCCGACAACACGATCGCCATCCACGACACCCCGCTGTGGCACCGGCTCGGCCCCCAGCAGCGCCAGGACGTGCGGCTGCACGGCGCGGCCTGGCAGTTCTCCCAGTTCCTGCACGGCGAGCAGGGCGCGATGATCTGCTCGGCCCGGATCGTCGAGTCGGTTCCCGACCTGGACTCCAAGTTCTACGCCGCCACCCAGACCATGGACGAGGCCCGCCACGCCGAGACCTACGCCCGATTCCTCCAGGAGAAGGTGGGCCTGGCGTACCCGATCAACGAGCACCTCAAGGCGCTGCTGGAGAGCACGCTCAGCGACTCCCGCTGGGACATGCCCTACCTCGGCATGCAGGTGCTCATCGAGGGCCTGGCCCTGGCCGCGTTCGGCGTCATGCGCGACATCACCACCAAGCCGCTGCCCAAGCAGATCCTCGCGTACGTGATGCAGGACGAGGCCCGGCACGTCGCCTTCGGCCGGATGGCGCTGCGCGACTACTACAAGAACCTGTCGGAGTCCGAGCTGCGCGAGCGCGAGGACTTCGTCATCGAGGGCTGCTACCTGATGCGCGACCGGCTGCGCGGCGCGGAGTCCTGGGAGCACCTGGGCCTGTCCAGGGCCGAGACCGACGAGGTCATGCGGGCCACCGACCAGTCGGAGTACCTGCGGCTGTTCCGCTCGCTGCTGTTCAGCAGGATCGTGCCGTGCGTCAAGGACATCGGGCTGTGGAGCCCCCGGCTGCAGCAGGCGTACGCCGACATGGGCGTGCTGGAGATGGCCGGCCAGTCGCTCGACGCCCTCATGAAGCAGGACGAGGACATCGCCGACAAGCTGGACGAGGCCCGCTTCGCCGCCGAGGAGGCCGAGCGGCACGCCGAGGTCGCCGACACGATCGCCCTCGGCACGTCCGCCTCCTGACCGGCCCGCCCGCCCGCCCCACCGGGCGGCGGTGTCAGCGTCCGCCGTGGAAGCGGCGGTGCAGTTCGTGCACCTGCCCGGCCAGCTCCGGGACGGGCCCGTCCACCCGGACGCCCGGCGCGACCGCGTTGACCGGCAGCGTGCTCACCGGCGGCGCCGGCACGCCCAGCTCCGCCAGCCAGCCGCCGAGCTGCTCCGACGACGCCACGTAGACGATGCGCCCGAGGCCCACCCAGGCGTGGGCCGCCGCGCACATCGGGCAGTGCTCGCCGGAGGTGTAGACGGTGGCCGCCGCCCGCTCCTGCGGGGTCAGGTTGGCCGCCGCCCACCGTGCCAGCTCGAACTCCGGGTGCCGGGTGCGGTCGCCCCCGGCCACCCGGTTGTGGTCCTCGGCCAGCACGGCGCCGTCCGCGGCGACCAGCACCGACCCGAAGGGCTCGTCGCCCGACTCCAGCGCCTCGGCGGCCAGCTCGACACAGCGCCGCAGGTACGGCAGTTCACTCTCGTCGATCATCGCGACTTCCCGTCCGGTGAGAAAACGTGAGCGGAAAGGACAGCTCCGCCTTGACCCGGGCCGCGCCCGAGCCGCAGGTGGACGTGTGCCCGGCCGCCCGGACGGCGGCGGGCGCGGGGTCGCCGGACGCGCCGTGAGGGTCTCGTTTCTGCCTGTAACCTGCAGAAACCCCCACATTTTCCGCAAAAAATGGGTTGATCCCACGTATTAACCTGGATGGGATGCCTCCCGATACTGACACACCTCGCCGTCCCCTGCTCTCCTCCAACTCCCTGTGGCGGATGAAGTCCTACCTCCGCCCGTACGCCGCCAGACTGGTGCTCATCTGGCTGGCCGCGATCCTCAGCATCGCCGCGAGCATCGCGCTCCCCCTGATCAGCGAGAAGGTCATCGACGGTCCCGTGACCCGGGGCGACTCCGACGGGCTGCTCCCGCTCGGTCTCATCGCCCTGGGCGTGGGCGTCGTGGAGGCCGGGCTGATCTTCCTGCGGCGCTGGACCCAGGTCAAACCCGTCCTCGGGCTGGAGACCGCGATCCGCGACGACCTCTACGAGCACCTCCAGCGCCTGCCGATGGGCTTCCACGGCGACTGGCAGTCGGGCCAGTTGCTGTCGCGGGCCACGACGGACCTGTCCACCATCCGCCGCTTCCTCGGCTTCGGCATGCTCTTCCTGGTGATGAACATCCTCCAGCTCATCACCGTGACCGTGCTCCTGCTGAACAAGTACTGGCCGCTCGGGCTGCTGGTGCTGGCCTCGGCCGTGCCGATCGTGTGGACGTCCCTGCGGTTCGAGAAGCGGTACATCAAGATCTCCCGCCAGGTCCAGGACGAGCAGGGCGACCTCGCCACGCTCGTCGAGGAGTCGGCCATCGGCATCCGTACGATCAAGGCGTTCGGCCGCCGCCACCACGTCTACGACCGCTACGACGAGGCGGCCCGCAAGGTGTACGGCAGCTCGGTCGACAAGGCCACCCTGTCGGCCCGGTTCTTCGCCTTCCTCGAAGTGATCCCCAACGTCACCCTCGCCCTGGTGCTGCTGCTCGGCGCCCTCGCGGTGGGCTCCGGCTCGATGACGCTGGGCACGCTGGTCGCCTTCACCACCCTGATGCTGCAGCTCGTCTGGCCGATCGCCAGCCTCGGCTACATCCTGGCCATGGCCCAGGAGGCGATGACCTCCGCCGACCGGGTCATGGAGGTCATGGACACCGTCCCGGCGATCGAGAGCGGCAGCCGCACGATCGAGCTGCCCCGGGGCCATCTGCGCTTCGAGGGCGTCGGGTTCGCCTTCCCCGGCGCGGCCGAGCCGGTGCTGCGCGACGTCTGGCTGGACGTGCGCCCCGGCGAGACGGTCGCGATCGTGGGCGCGACCGGCGCGGGCAAGACCACGCTGACCGCGCTGGTGCCCCGGCTGCTCGACGCCACCACGGGCCGCGTGACCATCGACGGCGAGGACGTGCGCGACCTCGACCTGACCACGCTGCGCTCGCTGGTGGCCACCGCGTTCGAGGAGCCGACGCTGTTCTCGATGAGCGTGCGCGAGAACCTGATGCTCGGCCGGCTCGACGCCACCGAGGAGGAGCTGGCCGACGCGATCGCCACCGCCCAGGCCGGCTTCGTGTACGACCTGCCCTGGGGCCTGGACACCCGCATCGGCGAGCAGGGCCTGTCGCTGTCCGGCGGGCAGCGGCAGCGGCTCGCCCTGGCGCGGGCGGTGCTGAGCAGGCCGCGGGTGCTCGTCCTCGACGACACCCTGTCCGCGCTCGACGTGGAGACCGAGGCGCTGGTGGAGGAGGCGCTGCGGCACGTCCTGCGCGAGGCGACCGGCATCGTGGTCGCCCACCGCGCCTCGACCGTGCTGCTGGCCGACAAGGTGGCGCTGCTGCGCGACGGCACCATCAGCCACGTCGGCCGCCACCACGAGCTGCTGGCCGACGTGCCCGAGTACCGCGAGCTGCTGGCCCAGGACGCCGACTTCGACCCCTCGGAAGGAGCCCTGCGATGACCGCCGCCCCCGTCTCCTCCTGGCGCGGCGTCGCCTCCGAGGAGCAGGACGAACTGCCGGAGAAGGTGTCGGTGCTGCTGCGGGAGCGCTCCCGCAGGCTGCTCGGCGACCTGCTGCGTCCCTACCGCAAGGCCATCGCGCTGCTCACCGCGATCATCGTCGTCTCGAACGCCGCGGCGCTGGCGATCCCGTACCTGGTCAAGGTGGGGATCGACGACGGCATCCCGCCGATGGCCCGCGGATCGGGGCCGTCGGTCCTGCTGATCGTGGTCGGCGTGATCCTGGTCGCGGCGGTCACGCAGGCCCTCACCCGGCAGGCGTTCCTGCGCCTGTCGGGGAAGATCGGCCAGAGCGTGCTGCTGGAGCTGCGCAGGCGGGTGTTCGACCACTTCCAGCGGCTGTCGCTGAGCTTCCACGAGAAGTACACCTCGGGCCGGGTCATCTCCCGGCTCACCTCCGACATCGAGGCCATCTCCGAGCTGCTCCAGTCGGGCTTCGACGGGCTGGTCAAGGCGGTGCTGACGATGTTCGGCACGGCCGCGCTGCTGCTCGTCCTCGACGTGCACCTCGGCCTGGTGGCGCTGGTCCCGCTGCCGCTGCTGCTGCTGTTCACGCGGTGGTTCCGGCGGCAGTCGGTGATCGTCTACCGGCGGACGCGGGAGACGGTCGCCCTGGTGATCGTGCACTTCGTGGAGTCGATGACCGGCATCCGCGCGGTCCAGGCCTTCCGCAGGGAGCCGCGCAACCAGGAGATCTTCGCCCAGCTCAACGACGACTACCGGGACGCCAACGCGCGCAGCATGGTCCTGGGCGCGGAGTTCATGTTCGGCATCAAGCTGATCGGCAACCTGACCGTGGGCGGCGTGCTGCTCTACGGCGGCTACCTGGCGATCGAGGGCGAGGTCACGGTCGGCGTGCTGGCCGCGTTCCTGCTGTACCTGCGGCAGTTCTACGAGCCGATGCAGGAGCTCAGCCAGTTCTACAACACGCTGCAGTCGGCGGGCGCGGCCCTGGAGAAGCTGTCGGGCGTGCTGGAGGAGGAGCCGGGCGTGCCGGAGCCGCGCCGGCCCGAGCCGCTGCCCCAGCAGGCCCGCGGCATGGTCCGCTTCGAGGACGTGCGCTTCGCCTACGTCGAGGAGATGCCGATCCTGCCCGGCCTCGACCTGACGATCCCCGGCGGGCAGAGCGTGGCGCTGGTCGGCGCGACCGGCGCGGGCAAGACGACGCTGGCCAAGCTGATCTCCCGCTTCTACGACCCGACCGCGGGCCGCGTGCTGCTCGACGGGGTCGATCTGCGCGACCTGGACGAGACGACGCTGCGCCAGGCCGTCGTCATGGTGACGCAGGAGAACTTCCTGTTCAGCGGCACGGTCGCGGACAACATCAGGTTCGGCCGGCCGGAGGCCACCGACCGGCAGGTCCGCGAGGCGGCCAAGGCGATCGGCGCGCACGAGTTCGTCGCCGGGCTGCCCGACGGCTACGACACCGAGGTCGGCAAGCGCGGCGGCCGCATGTCGGCGGGCCAGCGGCAGCTCATCGCGTTCGCCAGGGCTTTCCTCGCCGACCCGGCGGTGCTCATCCTCGACGAGGCCACCTCCAGCCTCGACGTGCCGAGCGAGCGGCTGGTGCAGCGGGCGCTGCGCACGATCCTGGCCGACCGCACGGCGCTGATCATCGCCCACCGGCTCTCGACCGTGGAGATCGCCGACCGGGTGCTGGTGATGGAGGCCGGCCAGGTCGTCGAGGACGGGCCGCCCGACCGGCTCATCGCCGCCTCGGGCCGCTTCGCCGGGCTGCACCGGGCCTGGTTGGAGAGCCTGAGCCAGTGACCGCGACCCCGCCCGCCCGCTAGTGGTGGGCGGGCGCGACGGCCACGAGGCTGCGGTACAGCTCGTACCCGACGAACAGGGCGACGGGCACCCCGACCGCGACGAGCAGCCGGCCGGCCAAAGGCGCCCCCGCCAGGGGCGCCTTCGGCTCCTCCAGCACCGGACCCGACACGGCGCCGAGCTCGGGCACGAGTTCCGGCAGCACCTCCGGGGCCGGCCGCAGCTCGGGGTGCCTGGCCAGGTAACCGCTGGGGAACGACGTCACGTGGTAGGCGCCGCATCCCGGGCAGCAGGTGCCCGACCAGGGGGGTTGCACGGCGATGCCGGAGCTGAGCCAGATCTCGACCTCATTGCCGTAGTCGTCGGCGAAATGCCGGACGACGAATTCCTCCTCCCAGACACGCAGACAGCGCAGGCACTCGAAGGGCCAGGTCTCGCGGGTCTCGAACCCGTCGCGCACGAGGATCACCCCCGGCTGGGATTCGGTGGTCTAGACCTGCAGTCTGCGCCTGACTCCGCGCGTACGCAAGACGCACCTTATGACACTTCAAGCTACGAAACGCTTACCAAGTGTCATGGTTTAGCGCCAAATTTCGGCACTTACCCGCCCGCGGTGGCGTCTCCCGTCAGTACGGACGCCGCGGCGGAACCGGGCTGAGCAGCGGCGTCGCGTCCGGCACGACGGGCTCGTCCGACCGGAACAGCTCCGGATGGCGGGCGAGATAACCGGCCGGGAACGTGGTGGTCTGCTGACAACCGCAGTGCGGGCAGATCACCCCGTACGACGGCGGCGGCACCACGAGCCCGTCCCTGAGCCAGATCTCGGCGGCGTTCCCGTGCTCGTCGTCGACGTGCCGGACGAGGTAGTCCTCTTCCCAGACGTGCCAGCAGCCGCGGCACTCGAAGGGCAGGGTCCTGCGTTCTTCCTCCACTGAGGTCACCCCCTCACTACGAGTGTCCGCCTCCCCTCCGGAACATCGCAAGCCGGGGGTCGCCGGACCGGGCGTCACCGGACCGTGAGCACGAAGGTGACCGCGCCGAGCACGACGCTGAGGGTGCCGAGCCAGGCGAACAGCGCGTCGAGGCCCGCGTCGATGGGCCGTCCGCCGTGCAGGGCCTCCTGGACCCGGCGGAAGCGCACCCCCGTCCTGATCAGCAGGACCGCGCCGCACAGCGCGGCCAGCGCGAACCCCGCGACGGCCACGGCGGGCAGGCCGTGGCGCACCGCGAGCCCGGCGGCGCCGAGCCCGCCCGTGGCCAGCGCCACGGCGGTGCGCACCCAGGCGAGCCGGGTGCGCTCGCTCTGCAGGCCCTCGTCCCAGATCTCCTGTGACATCTACACCGACAGGATGATGAGCACGAGGGCGACGACGGCCACGGTGGCGACGCCGTACCCGAAGACCGCGGCGAGGGCGGGCGGCGGGAGCGGCGCCTGGTTGCGCAGGGCGCGCTGGATGTTGCGCCAGCGCGGATAGGCCATGCCCGCCGCCAGCGCGGACAACGACACCAGCATGACCGCCAGCACCGTGCGGACCCACGGCACGAACACGTCGGAGGGCACCGCCGCCATGGCCACCCCGCCCGCGCTGAGCGCCAGCGCCGTGCTCAGCCACGTGAGAAAGGTGCGTTCGTTGGCCAAGGTGAAACGCGGGTCGGGCTCCATGCCTTATATGGTAATTCGTCCCCTTTTCCCCTAGAGAAGCCGGGATTTCAGCTGCACGCCTTGGCGACCTGCTGGGCGTAGTCGACCGCCTCGCTGCCCACCTTCTGGGCCGCGTCGACGGCGTCGTTGACGTTCTGCACGTCGATCCCGCCCAAAGTCTTGGCAAGGTCTTCGCTGGCCTGCTTGAGCGTGGTGTTGGCGGCCTTGTCGGCCACGTCGTTGAGCTTGCCCGCGGCGTCGTCGAGCGCCTTCTCCATGGCCTTGGGGTCGTCGGTGAGGTCCTTGACCTTGGCGGCCAGGTCGGTGACGATCTTCGGCGCCTCCAGGCACGCCTGGGCCTTGTCGATCGTGTCGTTGACCTCGCCGCACCCGGCGGCCAGGACGCATACGGCGAAGAGCGCCAGGGGCACGAACCGGCTCTTGATGAGTCGCATACCTCGACCTTACCCAGCGCCCCGCGCCCGCGGCGGCGCGCGCGATCAGTGAAGCAGCCCCGATCGGCGCCCGGCGGCGGCGAAGGCGGCCGCGATCCGGTCGAGCTGGGCGTCGGTGTGGGTGGCGGTGAGGCTGACCCGGATGAGCGCCTGCCCAGGCGGCACCCCCGGCGAGATCATGGCCGTGGTGAACACCCCTTCGTCGAACAGCTCCCGCCACAGCCGGAAGCACAGCAGGTCCTCCCCCACCGGCACGGCGATGACCGGACGGTCCGACGGCACGACGGCGTACCCCAGCCCGGCCAGCTCGCCGCTGAGCCGCCCGGCCGCCGCCCGCAACCGGCGCCGCCGCTCGGGCTCGGCGACGACGATCTCCAGGGCGGCCAGCGCGGCGGCGGCGCAGGCCGGTGCCAGCGCGGCGGTGAACACCATGGACCGCGCGTGGTGGCGCAGGTAGAGGATGATCTCCTCCGGCCCGGCGACCGCGCCGCCGACCGTGCCGAACGACTTGGAGAAGGTGACGGTCTGCACGTCCACGGCCTCCTCCAGGCCGTGCGCCTCGGCGGCGCCGCGACCGGCCTCCCCGAGCAGGCCGGCGTCGTGGGCGCTGTCCATCACGACGCGGGCTCCGTACGCGCGGGCGAGCTTGGCGATGCCCGGCAGGTCGCACACGTCCCCGGAGGTGGAGAACATGCCCTCGGTCACGATCATCCGGCCGGTGTCCGGGTCGCCCGCGGCCAGCAGGCGTTCCAGGTGGTCCATGTCGTTGTGCCGGTAGCGGCGTAAGCGCGCTCCGCCCAGGCGTACGGCGTCGATGAGGCACGCGTGCACCAGCCGGTCGCCGATCACCACGTCGCCGGGCCCCAGCAGCGCGCCCAGCGCGAGGTTGGCCAGGTAGCCGGCGCTGGTCACCATGACCGCCGGACGCCCGAGGAACTCCGCGAGCCGCGCCTCCAGCTCCTCGTGCAGCGCGAGGGAGCCGTTCGTCAGCCGCGAACCGCCGCTGCCCGCGCCGAGCCGCCGGATCGCCGCGACGGCGGCCTCCTTGACGCGGGGATCCCCCGAGAGCCCGAGATAGTCGTTGGACCCGGCCTGCACCAGCACCCGCCCGCCGACCACCACCTCCCCGTCGCCAGGCCGCTCCTGGATCGGGTGGTAGTAGGGATAGACGCCCAGCTCCTTGACCGGCTGGTACCCGGGCAGACGACACTTCGCGAACACATCGGCCATGCCTTCTCACTCCCCTGAGCGCGGACCCCCCCGGAAGAGTCTGGCCGACCACCCGGCCGGCCGCGCGGAACTGCCTCGCCGAAGGCCCGGCCCGCACAGCGTTCTCGCAGGTCAGTGCCCGGACAGGAGGTCTGGGCGGAAGGCGCCGGCGGCCGGGTCCTAGGATCTGATCCATGGCAATGTGCGAGCATCTTTCCCAGGCCGACGACCCGGCGGCGAAGACCCCAGAGGGCTGCGAGGAGTGCCTGGCCAGCGGCAGCCGGTGGGTGCACCTGCGGCGCTGCCTGGAGTGCGGCCACATCGGCTGCTGCGACTCCTCGCCCAACAAGCACGCGACCAAGCACTTCCACGCGACCACGCACCCGGTGATCCAGTCGTTCGAACCGGGCGAGAGCTGGCGCTGGTGCTTCGTGGACAACCAGATGGGCTGACCCGGCGGGCGCCCACGCGGACGGCGCCCTCGCGGACGGCGCCCGGCGGGCGGGGTCAGCGTTCGAGGATGGCCTCCTCGAAGTCGAGCTGGGCCATCACCTCGCGCAGCACCTCGTCGTCGAGGCGGCGCTCGTCGCGCAGGCGGACGAACACCTCGCGCTCGGCCGTGAGCATGTCACGGCGCAGCCGCCGGTAGATGCTGCTGGGCGTCTCGGCGCCGCCCTGCGCGGTGCCGCCGCCCAGGCGTTCCCACGCGGTCAGCGACCGCCGCCACGATTTCTCCCTGAGCTGGTCGATGACCTGCTTCTTGATCTCGTCGGGCTCGCCCTCCTGCTCGACCAGCCGTTCGAGCTCGGCCAGGCCCGCCTCCAGCGCGGCCTGCTGGGCGGCCGCCTCGGCCAGCGTGTCCTCGTAGCGCTCCTGCTCGCTCGACACGCGCAGCTTCCTGATCAGCGCGGGGAACGTCATGCCCTGGATCAGCAGGGTGCCGATCACCGTGGTGAACGTCAGGAACAGCAGCATGGCCCGGTCGCGGGCCGGGATCTCCGGCGGGATGGAGAACGCCGCCGCGAGCGACACCACGCCCCGCATGCCGGCCCAGCCCAGGATCACCGTCTGCTGCGGGCTGGGCGCCGGGCCCCGCCGGACGAGCTTGACCAGCGGGGTGAAGGCGAACACCCACACGAACCTGGACACGATCGTCACCGCGAGCACCGCCAGCGCGTAGCCGGCGACCTGCCAGGGGCCGTAACCGGTGATGCCCTTGACCACGGTCACGAGCTGCAGCCCGATGAGCGCGAAGACGATCGACTCCAGGAAGAAGTCGGTGACCTTCCACACCGCGTCGGACACCAGCCGGGTGCCGAACCCCCTCTGGTGCATGCGGTTGCCCAGGTAGAGGCCGACGACCACGACGGAGATCACGCCCGAGGCGTGCACCGGCTCGGGCCCGAGCCCGGAGACGTGCACGGACTCGGCCGCGAGATAGGCCGCGAACGGGATCAGCAGCATCAGCGTGTTCTCGACCAGCGAGTCACGCGTGTGCTGGAACACCCAGGCGAACACGAACGCCAGCGCCAGCCCGATCGCCACCCCGCCGAGCGCCGCGAACAGGAACTGCGCCACGCCCTGGAACAGGTCGATGCTGCCGCCCACGGCCGCCCCGATGGCCACCCGGTAGGCCGTCAGCGCCGTGGCGTCGTTGAACAGGCTCTCGCCGATGAGGATCGTCAGCGACTTGCGCGGCAGCCCGAGCCGCCGGCCCACGGCGACGGCCGCCACGGCGTCGGGCGGCGCGATGATCGCGCCGAGCGCGAAGGCGGCGGCCAGCGGGAGCTGCGGCAGCAGCAGGTGGACGACCAGCCCCACCACGGCCGTGGTGAACAGCACCAGGCCGATCGACAGCAGCGCCACGGCCCGCTTGACGTCACGCAGGCGCAGGTAGGAGCTGTCGAGCGCGGCCGAGTAGAGCAGCGGCGGCAGGAACACGAACAGCACCAGCTCCGGCTGCAACGGCACCGCCGGCACCAGCGGCGAGACCAGCAGGCCGGCCGCGACCAGCAACAGCGGCGCCGGCCAGCCCCGCCGGCGCGCCACCGCCGCGACCCCGACCGCGCCGCCGGCCATCAGCAGCAGTTGCAGGCCCATGGTCGGGTTCAACGACGCTCCTCCAGCTCGCCCGGGTGGATGCCGAGAGCGTACCCGGCGGGCCGGAGGAGGGTGTCACCACTCCCGGCGGTCGTGCCCGTCGCCGTAGTCCTGCTGCTGGTCGGGGCGCAGGCGTTCGCCGGTCGAGAACAGGGGGTCCGTCACGTACGGACGGCCCATGTTCGGGTCGGACGACTGCGGCGGGTACTCCTGGCGGCCGAGCGCCAGCAGCGGGTCCACCGGGTTGGGCGGCGCGGGCTGCTGGTAGCCCTGGTAGGCGTCGGCCGGGCGGTAGGGGTCCTGGGCGGGCGCGGGGTGGTGCCTGCGGCCGGCGCCGGGGATGCCGTGCATGGGCGTGCCGAGCCCGGCCGTGCTCGGCGGCTGCGCCTGAGGCTGCGGCTGGCTCTGGGGCTGGGGCTGGGACGGCGGCTGCTGGTAGGAGCCGTAGGAGTCCGGCGCGTACTGCTGGGCCGGCGGGAAGGGGTCGGCGGCCTGCGACGGGAAGCCGAGCGGGTCGGTGCTCAGCGGCGCCGGGCGGCGCTGGTCGGCGGGGAGCTGGTAGACGGGCTCGCCGCTGTCGACGTACTGGGGGCCGGTGAAGGGGTCGCCGGCGTACTGGGGGCCGCTCAGCGGGTCGCCGGTGTACTGCGGGCCGCTGAAGGCGTCCCCCGTGTACTGCGGGCCGCTCAGCGGGTCGCCCGTGTACTGCGGGCCGCTGAACGGGTCGCCGGTGTAGTGGGGGCCGCTGTGCGGGTCGCCGGGGTACTGGGCGGCGGGCTGCTCGACGTACTGGGGGCCGGTGAAGGGGGTGCGCTCGCCGTACGACGGCGTCTCCCGGGGGCCGGTGGTCTCGCTGTAGGAGGCCACCAGTTTGTCCTGCGGCGCCGGGCCGCGCGCGACCAGCACGTCGTTGGGCGACAGCGACGCGGTGGGCCGCTCGTCGAGCGCGGGCGGAGGCGGCTGCTGGGCGTGCTGGGGCGGCCGGTGGTACGTCCCGGTGCCCGGCATGACCTCGGTGCCCGGATCGTCCGCGGGCACCGCGGGCTGCTCGCCCGTGGCCTCGGCGTAGCCGTCGTCGAGCGTGTCGAGCAGCCTGCCGACGTCCTCCATCGGCATGCGGAAGCTCGCTGTGCACATCTCCCCTCGCCACAGGCTGAGGACGAGTGTGCCCTCATGCCACGTGACCCGGAGGCACCGCTCCTGACCTCGTGCATCGAAGAAGACTTCGCCGAACGACGGCAACGGGACAACTTCCGACATGGCAGACATACTGCTTTAACCAGCCTTTATTCGTCCACTCAACCCCGGAAAACCCTACCTAACCGCTCTCACCATCGAGACCGTGAACCCCGTCGATCACACCAGCAAGATCGTCCTGACCAGTCGGAGTTCCGCTCGACAGTGTGCCACGCGAGTCCGGCGAGGAGCCCGGGAACGCCGGGATGCGCATGACCGGACACAGGGCGTCCCGGCGCGTCGGCCCGGGATTGCGGGTACCGTTGACGACCGTGCCGGACTCCCATCTCCCGTCAGTGGACGAACTGCTCAACATCGCGGTCGGCGCTCTCGGAGGGAGCGAACGGCAGGGCCAGATCACCATGGTCAAGGCCGTCCAGAAGGCCATCGACGACGAGGAGCACCTGGCCGTCCAGGCGGGCACGGGCACCGGCAAGTCGCTGGCCTACCTGGTGCCCTCGATCCGGCACGCCATGGACAGCGACTCCCCCGTCGTGATCTCCACGGCCACCATCGCGCTGCAACGCCAGCTCGTCGACCGCGACCTGCCCCGGCTGGCCGAGGCGCTGGGCAAGGAGCTGCCGCACGAGCCGACGTTCGCCATGCTCAAGGGCCGGCGCAACTACCTGTGCCGCTACAAGGCGACGGCGGGCTGGCCCGAGGAGGACGAGCAGGACCAGCTCTTCGACCCGCGCGAGGTGAGCGCGACCGGCCGCATGGTCCAGCGCATCCAGGAGTGGGCCGAGGAGACCGAGACGGGCGACCGCGACGAGCTGGTGCCCGGCGTGAGCGAGCAGGCCTGGCGGCAGTTCTCGGTGAGCGCGCAGGAATGCCTGGGCGCCACCCGCTGCCCGAGCGGCCCCGAGTGCTTCGCCGAGCTGGCCAGGGCGCGCGCGGGCGAGGTCGACGTCGTGGTGACCAACCACGCGCTGCTGGCCATCGACGCCATGGGCGACCTGCCGGTGCTGCCCGAGCACGAGGTCGTGGTCGTCGACGAGGCCCACGAGCTGGTCGACCGGGTGACCTCGGTGGTCACCGCCGAGCTGTCGGAGGCGTCGGTGATGCTGGCCGTGCGCCGCGTCGGCCGGCTGATCGAGCAGCCGCTCGCCGACCAGCTCATGGAGGCCGGCGAAGACCTCAAGGCGCTGCTGGCCGCCGCGCCGCCCGGCCGCATCGACGAGCTGCCGCAGGTGCTCGGCCTGACGCTGCAGCTCATCCGCGACACGGCCTGGCGCTGCATCACCGCCATGGGCTCGCGCAACGCCGACAAGGACGATCCCGACAAGGCGGGCCAGCGCAAGGCCGCCTTCACCGCGCTCGACGAGGTGCACGACACCGCCGTGCGCATGCTCGACGCCTACGGCCACGCCTCCGAGGCCGACCGCGCCGAGGTGGTCTGGCTCGACGGCGCCACCGACCGCCGTCCGCCCATGTTGCGGGTCGCGCCGCTGAGCGTGAGCGGCATGCTGCGCGAGCGGCTGTTCGGCGAGCGCACGGTGGTGCTCACCTCCGCCACGCTCGCCCTCGGCGGCACGTTCGACGGGCTGGCCGCGCAGTGGGGGCTGGGCGACAGCAAGCGCTGGCAGGGCATCGACGTCGGCTCGCCGTTCGACCACCCGCGCGCCGGCATCCTCTACGTCGCCAAACACCTGCCCCAGCCGGGCCGCGACGGGCTGCCGCAGCAGTATCTCGACGAGATCACCGAGCTCATCGAGGCGGCCGGCGGGCGCACGCTGGGGCTGTTCTCCTCGATGCGCGCCGCCAAGGCCGCCACGGAGGCGCTGCGCGAACGGCTCGACGTGCCGCTGCTGTGCCAGGGCGACGACTCGACCATGCTGCTGGTCAAGCAGTTCGCCGAGGACGAGCCGACCTGCCTGTTCGGCACGTTGTCGCTGTGGCAGGGGGTCGACGTCCCCGGGCCGTCGCTGCGCCTGGTCATCATCGACCGGGTGCCGTTCCCACGCCCCGACGATCCGCTCACCTCGGCCCGGCAGCGGCACGTCGCGGCGCGCGGCGGCAACGGGTTCATGGCGGTGGCGGCCAACCACGCGGCCCTGCTGCTGGCCCAGGGCGCCGGCCGGCTGCTGCGCGCGCAGGACGACAAGGGCGTCATCGCGGTCCTCGACCCGCGCCTGGCCACGGCCCGGTACAGCGGTTTCCTGCTGGGGTCGTTGCCGCCGTTCTGGCGCACCACCGACCCGGCCGTCCCGCGCGCCGCGCTCAAGCGCCTGTCCACCGAGTCCTGACCGCCGCGGGCCCCCTCAGGCGACAGTCCTCTTCCTTACGGCTTCGCCTGGTCAGGCCACCCGCCATACGGGGCGGGCGGCCTTCCAGGAAACGCCCGCTGACCCTTCACCGGCGGGCCGCCGTCACGCGAGCCCGCCTTGCCCCGCTCCGTGGCCACCGTCGGCCGCGGGAACGGCCCCTGAGCGGGCCCGATCCGGGAACGGCCCGGCCAGACCGGCTAGAACGGGGTGAGGTCGGGGCGCTTCGGGGTGAGGCCGTCGCCGGAGGAGGTGCCGCGCAGGCGGCGGGACATCCACGGCACCAGGTGCTCGCGGATCCACTGGGCGTCCTCGCGGCGCCGCGCCCGCGGGTCGACCAGCCGCTCCGGCCACTCCTTGCGCCAGTCGTCGAACGGCACCCCCAGCACGTCGAGCACGCGGGCCGCCACCAGGCGGTGGCCGTCCTCGTTCATGTGCAGGCGGTCGGTGCTCCAGGCCCGCCAGTCGCGCAGCCCCTGCATCGACCACTGGTCGACCAGCCGGCAGCCGTAGAGGTCGGCGATGGAGCGGATGTGCAGGTAGAAGATGGCGAAACGGCCGCGCAGCCGCCGCATCAGCGGCGTGTCGCGCGGATCGACCCCGGTGAACAGCAGCACGTCGGCGCCCCCGGCCCGCAGGTCGCGCACCGCGCGGGCCAGGCGCTTGGCCATCACGTCGGGGTCGCTGCCCGGCCGCAGCAGGTCGTTGCCGCCCGCGCAGAAGCTGACCAGGTCGGGGCCCATCTCGATGGCCCGCGGCACCTGCTCGGCGATGATCTGGTCGAGCAGCTTGCCGCGGACGGCCAGGTTCGCGTACCGGAACGCCGGGTCGTCGGCGGCGAGCCGTTCGGCGACGCGGTCGGCCCAGCCGCGGTAGTGCCCGTCGGGGCCTGGATCGTTCAGTCCTTCGGTGAAACTGTCCCCGAGTGCGACGAAGGACTTGTATTGCCTCATGAGCTGCTGTTCATCTCCGCGATAGCGTGTAGCGCCAGGACGTAGGACTGTAGTCCGAATCCGGCGATCGTGCCCGTCGCCACCCCGGCGACGACCGAGGTGTGGCGAAACTCTTCCCTCGCCGCGGGGTTGCTGATGTGCACCTCGACGAGCGGCGCGGTGCGCTGGGCGATGGCGTCGCGCACGGCGTAGGAGTAGTGGGTGAAGGCGGCCGGGTTGAGCACGACGGGGATGCGGCCGTCGGCGGCCTCGTGCAGCCAGCCGATCAGCTCGGCCTCGTCGTCGGTCTGGCGCACCTCGACCTGCTCGCCGAGCTTGCGGCCGGTCTCGCGGCACAGCTCGGCGAGGTCCTCCAGCGTCTCGGCCCCGTAGACGTCGGGCTCGCGGGTGCCGAGCCGGCTCAGGTTGGGGCCGTTGAGCACGAGGATCATCGTGCGATCTCCTTGTAGGCGGCTTCGAGCAGCTCTTCGGCGGGGTCTTCGAGGCGCCCCGGCCTGGCCAGGTCGTCGAGGACGACGAAACGCTGCTTGGCGCCCCGGTTCTTCTTGTCCAGCCGCATGTGGTCGCGCAGCCGCGGCCAGGCGCCGGCGTGGTAGGAGACCGGCAGGCCCACGGAGGTGAGGATCGCGCGGGTGCGGGCGGCCAGGTCGGCGCGGCCGGACAGCCGGGACAGCTCGGCGGCGTAGACCATGCCGATGGCGACCGCCTCGCCGTGGCGGATCGTGTAGTGCTCGTCGCGCTCGATGGCGTGGGCCAGCGTGTGGCCGTAGTTGAGGATCTCGCGCAGGCCCTGCTCGCGCAGGTCGGCGCCCACGACGCCGGCCTTGACGCGGATCTTGCGCTCGATCAGCTCGCGGGTGTGGGGGCCGTCGGGTCTGGTGGCCCCCTCGGGGTCGGACTCGACCAGCGTGAGGATCTGCGGGTCGGCGATGAAGCCGCCCTTGATGATCTCGGCCAGCCCCGCCACGTAGTCGGCCTTCGGCATGCCGGGCAGCACGGCCAGGTCGCAGAGCACCCCGGCGGGCGGCAGGAACGTGCCCACCAGGTTCTTGCCCTCGGGGGTGTCGATGCCGTTCTTGCCGCCGACGGCGGCGTCGACCATGGCCAGCAGCGTCGTCGGCACGAGCACGACCTGCACGCCGCGCAGCCAGGTGCCGGCCACGAACCCGGCCAGGTCGGTCGTCGCGCCGCCGCCCACGCCCACGACGGCGTCGGAGCGGGTCAGGCCGTGGCGGCCGAGCGCGGACCACAGGCCGGCGGCCACCTCGGGCGTCTTGCACGCCTCGCCGTCGGGGACGGGCAGGTCGGCCACCTCGTAGCCGGCCTCGGCCAGCGCCGCGAGGACCGGGCGGGACAGCTCAGGCAGGCCCTGCGGCCGGACGACGGCGACCGTGCGCACGCCCGGCCGGAGCAGGCCGGGCAGCTCGGCCTGCACGCCGCTGCCCACCACGACGTCGTAGGGGCTGTCGCCGGGGACGGGGATCCGCGTCGCGGTCATGCGGGCAGGCCCTCCAGGATCTCGTCGGCGAGCTCGCCGGGGTCGCGCTTGTCGGTGGCGAGCGTGACCACGGCCAGGCGCTCGTAGACCGGCCGCCGCTCCTCCATCAGCTTCTTGAGCTGGCTGCGCGGGTTGAGCACGAGCAGCGGCCTGGCCGAGCCGAGCCCGACCCGCTGGACCGCGTCGGCCAGGCCCACCTGCAGGTAGACCACGTGGTGCCCGGCGAGCAGCGCCTGGGTCTCCTCGTTGAGCACGGCGCCGCCGCCGAGCGACAGGACGCCGTCGTGCTCGGCCAGGGCGCGGCGCACGGCCTGGTGCTCCAGCTCGCGGAAGCGGGCCTCGCCGTCCTCGACGAAGATGTCGGCGACCGGCTTGCCGGCCTCGGCCTCGACGTCGGCGTCGGTGTCGCGGAAGGCGACGCCGAGCCGTTCGGCCAGCAGCCGCCCGATCGTGGTCTTGCCGGATCCGGGCGGGCCGATGAGCACGGCTCTGGTCACTGGTCGCTCACCCCTTCTCGTGCGCTCGGCGCGGCCGTCACTTGATCACCATCGAGGAGAGGTAGCCGGACAGGTTGCGGGCGACCTCCTCCACCGAGTCGCCGCCGAACTTCTCCAGGGCCGCGTCGGCCAGCACCAGCGCGACCATGGCCTCGGCCACGATGCCCGCGGCCGGGACGGCGCACACGTCGGAGCGCTCGTGGTGGGCCTTGGCCGCCTCGCCGGTCTTGACGTCGATCGTGGCCAGGGCCCTCGGCACGGTGGAGATGGGCTTCATGGCGGCGCTGACCCGCAGGACCTCGCCGTTGGTCATGCCGCCCTCGACGCCGCCCGCGCGGTTGGTGACGCGCTTGACGCCGTTCTCGGCGGTGTACTCGATCTCGTCGTGGGCGCGCGAGCCGGGCCGGCGGGCGGTCTCGAAGCCGTCGCCGACCGCGACGCCCTTGATCGCCTGGATGCCCATGAGGGCCGCGGCGAGCCGGGAGTCGAGCCTGCGGTCCCAGTGGGTGTAGCTGCCCAGGCCGGGCGGCAGGCCGTAGGCGAGCACCTCGACGACGCCGCCGAGCGTGTCGCCTTCCTTGTGGGCCTGGTCGATGACGGCGACCATGGCGGCGCTGCCCTCGGGGTCGGAGCAGCGGACCGGGTCTTCGTCGATCCTGGCCAGGTCGCCGGGGCCGGGCAGCACCTCGGTGGGCGTCTGCGCGCCGCCGATGGAGGTGACGTGGCTGACGATGTCGACGCCGAGCGCCTGCTTCAGGAAGCGCCTGGCGACCTCGCCGAGCGCGACGCGGGCCGCGGTCTCGCGGGCGCTGGCCCGGTCGAGCACCTGGCGGGCGTCGTCGAAGCCGTACTTCTGCATGCCGGCCAGGTCGGCGTGGCCGGGGCGGGGACGGGACCGCGGCGCGTTGCGGGCCAGGCCCTCCAGCTCGGCCGGGTCGACCGGGTCGGCCGACATGACCTTCTCCCACTTGGGCCACTCGGTGTTGCCGACGCGGACGGCGACCGGGCTGCCCATGGTGCGGCCGTGGCGCACGCCGCCGACGATCGTCACCTGGTCCTGCTCGAACTTCATCCGCGCGCCGCGGCCGTAGCCGAGCCTGCGGCGGCGCAGGGCCTCGTCGATCGCGGCCGTGGTCACCTCGACCCCGGCGGGCAGTCCTTCGAGGATGGCAACGAGTTCGGGGCCGTGGGACTCTCCGGCCGTCAACCAGCGCAACATGACTCCAAGTCTTCCATGTGCGGCCGGGTGGGATGTCCGTCGTTCACCAGCCGAGACAGAGCGCCACGAAAGCACCGAGCAGCATGAACGGCCCGAAGGGGAACTGGGTGTGCCGGTCGCCCCGCCCGGTGAGCAGCAGCGCGACCGCGTACAGCGCGCCGAGCACCTGCCCGGCGAACGCCGCGGCCACCCACGTCTGCCAGCTCATCGCCGCCGCCGCCATGCCGATGAGCCCGGCCAGCTTGACGTCGCCGAGGCCCATCGCGGCCGGCCTGGCGAACCACAACAGGCCGTAGACGGCCGCCAGCGCCGCCGCGCCGAGCAGCGCGCGCGGCAGCTCCCCGGTGGGGAGCAGGGTCAGTGCGATGATCGGGTACGCGGGCAGCGTGATCGCGTCGGGCAGCAGGGTGGTGCGCCAGTCGATGACCGCCAGCGCCGTGCCGGCCAGCGCGAGCCCCGCGTACGGCGGCCCGGCGAGCCAGGCGGTCAGCGCCGTCACGGCGGCGGTCAGCAGTTCCACGCCGGGCGGCCAGGACGGCGGGGACGCGAGGTCGTCGTAGGCGTCGGCCAGCGCCCTGACCTGTCGTCCGGCGACCAGACCGAGCAGCGCCATGAGTGCGACCACGACCAGACCCTAATCCGGCGGCCGGGCGGCCGTCCCGCGATCGCGGCGGGCGGCCCGGGTATGGCGTGCGCCAAGAGCGAACCCGCGTCCCGGCGGGCCCCGGCGCCCCGGACGGAGGGCCGCGACGCACGCCGGCGGTCATGGGTTCGGGGGCGATCCCCCAAGGAACTTTGATCGTCCGGGACGGGGTGGCACGCGGCTGCGGGGGTGGTCAGGAACTTACTTTCTGTCGTGGCCCCCCGGAAGAGTGACCGAGAGGAAGACCCATGTTCCGTGGCATCCTGGCCGGCGGCCTCGCGCTGAGCGCCGCAAGCCTCATCATGACCGGCCCCGCCGCGTACGCCGACCTGCAGGCCCCTTACGCGCGGGCCGCGGCGATCGTCGACGCGGACGGCGAGCTGAACAACGGCAAGAACATCCTCAAGACGTGGCGGGCCTCGACCGGCCGCTACTGCGTGATGGTCGACAGGCACGTCACCACGTCCACCGCGGTGATCCAGATCACCCCGCGGGCGCCCCGCCGCCTGCCGTTCATCGCCTACCGGAACTCGTCGGCGACCTGCCACGAGTCCAACACCATCACCGTCGGCGTCTACGACACCAGCACCGGCCGGCTCGCCGACGGCGGCTTCGACCTGACCATCTCCTGACCGAGAACCGAGGGAGCACCCATATGAACATCATCCGGCGCGCCGCCGGCGTCGCGCTCGTCGCGGCGGCCGTCCTGACGCCCGCGGCGGCGTACGCGGACACGCCGTACGCCCAGGCCTCGGCCACCGTCCGGGCGGACGGCGTGGTGACCGACAGCAAGAACGTCGAGGAGGCCAAGCGCATGTTCCGCGGGACGTACTGCGTGATCCTCGGCGAGGACGTCGACTACGACGGCGACCTGGCGATCCACGTGACGCCGATCGGCCGGTCCACCTACCCGCGCTCGCTGTCGGTGCAGCGCGGGGCGGCGATCTGCGGCGGCCACTACCGGGCGATCGCGGTCTACAGCCAGCTCGCCGACGGCGTGGCGGCCGACACCGGGTTCTACCTGACCGTCTCCTGACGACCTGCCTCGCCGTCTCCTGACGACGTCCGGCGAACGCCCCCGGCCGGTGACCGACACCGGCCGGGGGCGTCGGCGCGTCCGGCTCGTGGGGAGAAGCGGCGCTCAGCCTTCCCGCGGGAGAAGCGGCGCTCAGCCGGTTCGGCTCGGGAAGCGGCGCTCAGCCGGTTCGGCGGGAGAACCAGCGGCGGCGGGGCGGGGCGGGCTCCATCCTGGCGACGGTGACGCCGCCGAGCTGGTCGACGGTGCCGGACTCGACCGCGGCCAGCGCCCTCAGCACCTCGCCCTCGATCACGAACTGCACCGGCCCGGCCACGTCGACCACGACCGCCGCGGCCTCCTCGTGCACGGCCGCCCGGCAGACCTGGAGCGTGCCGGTCTGGATCGGGCGGGCGTCCTTGCGCCATCTGGTCAGCGCGTCGGTGCCGGTGAAGGCGAGCACCGCGTGCCTGCCGTCGTGGCCGACGAGCTTGGGCAGCGCCATCTCGCTCTCCTTCTCCTGGCGCAGCCCGTGCTCACCGACCTCCGACTCGGTCAGCAGGGCGACCACCGGGACCAGCAGCCGCGCGCCGCTCAGCGCGGCCAGCACGTCGGCGGGGCCGCACGCGCCCGCCTCGTAGGCGGCCAGGGCGGCGGCCACGGCGGGGGCGGCGCTGCCGTCGTCGTCGGGGTCGAGTGGCTGTGGGATGGTCGGCACAACGAACGAGACTACCCGCGGGCGCCACCGCCCCCGCTCCGGGAGGCGCCCTGGAGACGTTCCGGCGGTGTTCGCCGGCGTTCCGGCGGTGTTCTGTCGGGGCGGGCTGTTAGACAGGTGGGGTGCGGATCTCCCGGCTTCCCCTCGACGAGCAGACCGCGGCCGTGCGGGCCGTGCTGGAGACCGACCCGGTGCTGGTCCGGGTGCTCGGCGGGGCCCGCGCGCTCGGCCTGCCCGGCTGGTGGCTGGCGGCGGGCGCGGTCGTCCAGGCGATCTGGAACCACGTGACCGGACGTCCGGCGGGCTACGGCGTCAAAGACTATGACCTCATCTATCACGATCCGTCCGACCTGTCGTGGGAGGCGGAGGACCGCGCGATCAGGGCCGGGCGCGAGCTGTTCGGCGACGTGCCGGTGGAGATCCGCAACGAGGCCCGCGTCCACCTGTGGTACGAGCGCCGCTTCGGCGTGCCGTGCCCGCCCTACGACAGCTCCGAGGCCGCGATCGACTCCTTCCCCAGCACCACGAGCGCGATCGGCGTCCGGCTCACCGCGTCGGGGGCGTGGCGGGTCTACGCCCCTTACGGCGTGGCCGACGCCTTCAACCTCGTGCTGCGTCCCAACCCCCGGCAGGCGCCGCGCGAGGTCTACGAGGCCAAGGCGGCACGCTGCGCCGAAGCCTGGCCCGAGCTCACCGTGCTCCCCTGGTGCCCGCCGGGGCCGTCCAGCTAGCTGAGGTCGGCGAGGTCGGCGATGGCCGCGACCGGCCCGCCGCCCGACGGCCCCTGGTGCACGGCGGCCACCGAGACGAACACCGCGGGGTCGCCGGTGACCGAGGCCGCCACCCCGCCGACGGCCGCCTTGATCTGCCGGTGCCAGTGCACGTCGGAGTCGTCCAGCATGATGTTGCGCCGCCCGCGCACCCGTCCCGACGGGTCGGCCTCGCACTTCATGAACACGTTGACCAGCCGCCCGCCGAGGTCGGCGGGGCGGGGGCGGTCCGGCAGCGGCAGCCCGGAGTCCCTGATGGCCGCCCAGATGCCGTCGGCGTCGAGCGCGTCCTTCATGACGCTGTGCCCGATGCGGTAGCGCCCGCCGATGCCGCGCACGTTGCCCACCAGCACGATCTGCGCCCGGTCCAGCTCCACCCCCGACGAGCACGAGGCCACCGACGAGTACAGCGACAGGTCCTTGTGGATCTGGTCGGCCCTGGGCATGTCGATCTCGCCGAGCGCGACGGCGATGCCGAGCGCGGTGGTGGAGTTGGACAGGTCCATCGACGGGCCGGTCTCCTCGATGGCGGTGTCCTGGCCGCGGCTCCTGGCCTCGGTGATGGTGGCCAAGGTGAGCAGCGGCGTCTTGGTCTGCACGTAGTGCACGTCGCGGGGGTCGTCGATGCCGGCGATCTTCATGGCCTCCCGCACCCCGGCGGCCACCTTCTCCACCATCGCCGGACGGCCGATGTCCTCGGGCAGGATCACCTCGCTCATCGCCACGCCCACCGACAGGCGCGGCTCGTCGCTGGGCGGCGCGTCCGCCGTGGTGGCGAAGACGGTGGCGTGCGGGCTGAGGACGCCGTCGGTGCCGCCCGACCACACCAGCGGCACGCTCTCGGGGGACGGGTGCCCGTGCTCGGCCAGCACCTCGCGGAAGGCCCGGTCGGCCAGGATGCGCGTGTAGTCGTTGACGCCGCCGTTGCCCTCGGTCTTGCCGATCACCGCGAGCACCCGCCGCGCCTCGATCACCCCGTCCTCGATGAGCCGGGACAGCCCGGAGGCGTCGGTCACGCTCTCGATCGGCACCTTTCGCACTTCAATCGGGTCCGGCATGCGTTGCCCCTTCTCCAGTACCGGCTTCCCCACCGTCGCGACGCTAGCCGAGCGGCCCGGCGGGGTTCATGGGCAATGTCTGCCCATGAACGGCCGCGGCGATGTCAAGGTGCGCTGGCCGGTCAAGCTCTCGGCGGAACCTTGAAGCAGACAAAAGGGCCGAAGGTAGTGTTCCTGGATGTGATTCGCGAAGCCCACGTCAACGGCATCAAGCTCGTCTACCGCGAGGAGGGCGACCCCGCCGCCCCGCCGCTGGTCCTCGTCCACGGCAGGACCGCGAACCACAACGACTGGAACGGCATCACCCGGCACTTCGCCGCCCGTCACCACGTCCTGGCCCCCGACCTGCGCGGCCACGGGGCCAGCGACCGTCCGGGCGAGTACGCGGTGAGCACGATGGCCGAGGACGTCGTGGCGCTCCTCGACCACCTGGGCCTCGACCGCGTCCGGCTGATCGGGCACTCGCTCGGCGGCATGGTCTCCTACCACGTGGCCATGCGCCACCCCGGGCGGGTCGAGCGGCTGGTGCTGGAGGACGTGCCGGCGCCGTACCCGATCGAGGGACGCCAGCCGCTCGTGGAGGACGACTCCACCGGCTTCGACTGGCGGATGATGCACCAGACCGAGCCGTACATCGCCGACCCCGACCCGGCGCTGGCCGCCGAGCTGGGGAAGATCACGGCGCCCACGCTGGTGGTCTCGGGCGGACGGCTGAGCCCGTTCGACGCCCCCGGGCTGGCCCGCCTGATCCCCGGCGCCGAGCTGGTCACGATCGAGGCCGGGCACCTCGTCCACGCCACGGAACGGGCCGCCTTCCTGGCCGCGGTGGACGCCTTCCTGGACCGGTGAGCCCGGGCAGGTCCGGACCTCTATGCTGGTCGTCCCCCCACGAGTCACGGAGACCCGCTGTGTCCAGCCCCCCACCGGCCCCCCGTCCCGGCATGACCCCGGAGCGGGTCGGGATGTTCAGCGACGCGGTCTTCGCGATTGCTATCACGCTGCTCGTCCTGGAGATCCCCCGTCCGGCGGAGGGCGACTTCCGTGACCTCGCGGGCTTCCTGAGCCATCACCAGGGCTCGTTCGCGGCGTTCGCGCTGGCCTTCCTCATGCTGTGGTTCAGCTGGCGGGCCCACCACACGCTCTTCGACCAGCTCCACCGGGTCTCCCAGCCGGTCCTGCTGCTGCACGTGCCGCTGCTGCTGTGCTCGGCGTTCCTGCCGTACACGATGAACCTGTGGAGCGAGATGTCGGCGGCCGACATCGACGTGCAGGCGTCCAAGGGGCTGGCGCTGGCGCTGTTCGCCGGGACGGAGGCCGTCCTGATGTTCTGCCAGGGCGCGCTGTTCACGCTGGCCCTGACGCAGGGGCTGCTCAACGCCGGCGCGAGCAGGCGGCGCATGGCCACCTCGGCCTGGGTGTACTGGGGCTGCGGCGTGCTGTGGGCGGTCAGCGCGGTCCTGGCCTTCGGCGTCGGGGAGAACTCCACGTTCCTGTGGATGGCCACGCCGGTCGTGGTCGCGGTCATCGTGCTCGTCCGCAGGCGGCTCGCGCCCGGCGCGGTTCAGCCGGATGTCACGGGGCAAACGTGACCTCAATGTCACAAAGATCCGCCAAGGTGAAAAGGTGCGAACGAGGCTCAGCGATCACGTAAGGGAACGACTGGGCACGTTCGGTCTCATGGCGCCCTCGATCGTGCAGTGCGCGGTGGGCGCGGCGCTGGCCTGGATCGTCGCCGTCGACCTGCTCGGGCACGCCCGGCCGTTCTTCGCCCCGATCTCCGTGCTGATCTGCGTCGGCGTGGGGCTCGGGCAGCGGCTGCGGCGCGTCGCCGAGCTGGTGGTGGGCGTGAGCCTCGGCGTCGGCGTCGGCGACCTGCTGGTGTCCTGGATCGGCTCGGGCCCCTGGCAGCTCGCGCTGGTCGTCGGGCTTGCCATGGCCGTCGCGCTGCTGCTCAACGGCGGGGCGCTGTTCGTCGCGCAGGCGGGCTCGTCGGCGGTGCTGGTGGCCACGCTGCTGCCCGGCGAGAACGCCGGCGGCCTCGACCGCATGGCCGACGCGCTCACCGGGGGCGTCATCGGCGTCGCGGCGGTCGCGCTCATGCCCGCCAGCCCGTTCACGATCGCCGCCAAACACCTGTCGGGGGTGCTGGACGCGCTGTCCACCGTCCTGGAGCAGGCGGCGGAGGCGATCGAGAAGCGGGACGTCGACCTGGCCGCCGAGGCGCTGGACGAGGCGCGGACGACGCAGGCCGCCGTCGAGGAGTTCGCGATGGCGCTGGAGACCAGCAAGGAGATCACCATGATCTCGCCGCTGCACTGGCATCGCCGGGCCGCCCTGGCCCGGTACGAGACCGCCGCCGTCCCCGTCGACCTGGCCCTGCGCAACGCCCGGGTGATGGTCCGCCGCACGCTGGCGGCGCTGGGCGAGGCGAGCCCGCCGCCCACGGCGCTGGCCGAGGCGATGCGGGAGGTCTCGGAGGCGGCGCTGCTGCTGCAACTGGAGCTGGCCGCCGGGCGCGATCCCCTGCTGGCGCGGCAGGCGCTGCTCGCGGTGGCCGGTCGCGAACGGCCCGAGCGGCTTGGCTTCTCGGCGCACGTCATCATCGCGCAGCTGCGGTCGATCGCGGTGGACCTGTTGCAGGCCACGGGCCTGGAGCACGAGCAGGCCAGCCAGGCGCTCACGCCGCTCGACGAACCCCGGAGCAGCTAGCACCCCCGCGCACGCCGAAGGCGGGCGCCCGTACGGGCGCCCGCCTTCGCGGTTCTTGCGGTCACGCGGTTCTTGCGGTCACGCGGTTCTTGCGGTCACGCGGTTCTGCGGTTCGCGTCTTCGCGGTTCCGCGGGGAGGTCAGACCGTCTGGAGCGCGGCCTCGGCCTCCAGGGTCGCGGCGGTGGCGTTGATCACGGCGGCCACCCGCAGCGCCTCCTGGACCTGCTCACGCGGCATCCCCGCGCCCCGCAGCACCTGCTCGTGCGACTCCAGGCAGCGGCCGCAGCCGTTGATCGCGGAGACCGCCAGGCACCACAGCTCGAAGTCCGTCTTGTCCACGCCCGGGTTGCCGATCACGGTCATCCGGAGCCTGGCCGGCAGCGTCGCGTACGTCTCGTCGCCGATCAGGTGGGTGGCGCGGTAGTAGACGTTGTTCATCGCCATGATCGACGCGGCCGCCTTGGCGGCGGTGAACGCCTCGGCCGACAGGTGGTCGGCGGCGTCCTGCGAGAGCTCGGCGATGACCCGCGCCGACCTGGTGGCCAGGGCGCACGCCAGGACGGTGCCCCAGAGCTGCTGGTCGGTCAGCGACGAGGTGGTCGTGACCGAGCCCAGGTTGAGCCTGGTGTCCTTGGCGTAGTCGGGCAGGAGCGACTTCAGGGTGTCGACGCTCACTGGGCCAGCAGCTTCTGGGCGTCGAGGCCGGCCTCGCCCTTGTTCCAGTTGCACGGGCACAGCTCGTCGGACTGCAGCGCGTCGAGGACCCGCAGGACCTCCTTGACGTTGCGGCCCACGGAACCGGCGGTCACCATCGAGAACTGGATCTCGTTGTTCTGGTCGACGATGAACGTGGCGCGCTGGGCGACGCCGTCCTGGCCGAGCACGCCGCAGGCCTGAGACAGCTCGCGCTTGATGTCGCTCAGCATCGGGAAGGGCAGGTCGCGCAGGTCCTCGTGGTTCTTGCGCCAGGCGTGGTGCACGAACTCGGAGTCGACCGAGACGCCGAGCACCTGCGCGTCACGGTCGGCGAACTCGCCGTTGAGACGGCCGAACTCGGCGATCTCGGTCGGGCAGACGAACGTGAAGTCCTTCGGCCAGAAGAACACCACGCGCCACTTGCCCTCGTAGGTCTTGTGGTTGATCTCAGCGAACGCCTTGTCGGGGTCGAGGTCGACGCAGGCGGTGAGTTCGTACTCGGGGAAGCGGTCACCGACGGTGAGCAAGTTCCTACTCCTTCGGAGGAAGTGCGGGTCAGGGCACCTACGTTGCCGCACCTACCATTGATTCGAGAAATCGAGTAGTTGGACCAATCTGAGAGGTGATTCCTATCAGTGAGCCCATGCCCACCCTCGCTCAGCTGCGCTCCTTCCTCGCCGTGGCCGAGCATCTCCACTTCAGGGAGGCGGCGACGGCACTGAAGATGAGCCAACCCACCCTGTCCGGAAATATCTCCTCATTGGAGGAGATATTGGACACACAGTTGCTGGAACGGACCACCCGGAAGGTGCTGCTCACCTCCGCCGGCGAGCGCGTGGCCGAGCACGCCTGGCGGGTGCTGGCCGCCGTGGAGGACCTGATGGGCGAGGCCGCCCAGAACCGCGAGCCCTTCAGCGGACCGGCCCACCTCGGCGTGATCCCCACCGTGGCGCCGTACGTGCTGCCCGCGCTGCTGCCCATGTTCGCCCAGCGCTTCCCGCAGCTCAAGCTGACCGTCCACGAGGCCAAGACGGACACGATCCTGGAGGAGGTCCGCGAGGGGCGGCTCGACCTGGTCCTGCTCGCCCTGCCGACGGACGTGGGCGGCCTGGTGGAGGCGCCGCTCTACGACGAGGAGTTCCTGCTGGCCCTCCCCCACGACCACCCCCTGGCCGCCGACTCCGCGCCGCTCGACCGCGACGCGCTCAAGGGCCTGGACATCGTGCTCCTCAACCAGGGCCACTGCCTGCGCGAACAGGCCATCGACGTGTGCCGCGAGGTGGGCGCGCGGGCCACCGCGACCACGTACGCGACCAGCCTGCCCACGTTGGTGCAGCTCGTGGCGGGCGGCCTCGGCGTGACGCTGCTGCCGGAGTCGGCCGTGCCGGTGGAGACCGGCAAGCGGGTACGCCTGGCGCTGCGCCGCTTCGCCGCCCCCGCCCCCGGCCGCACGATCGGCCTGGCCTACCGCGCCTCCTCGGCCCGCGTGGCCGAGTACGACCAGCTCGCCAAGGCCGTCCGCACCGCCATCCGCCAACGCCGCCTCCCCGTCAAGCTCACCTCGTGACCGCGTCAGCGGGGGACGAGGTGGAAGAAGGAGGCGTCGGCGGGGGTGGGGGTGGGGTCGGAGAGGTCGTCCAGGCGGGTGGTCGCCTCCGGGGGGAGGGTGAGGTCGAAGGCGGCCAGGTTCTCCCGTAGCTGCCGTACCGAGCGTGGCCCGAGCAGCACCGACGTGACGCCGGGACGTCCCGCGACCCAGGCCAGGGCGACCGCGGCCGGGTCGGCGCCCAGGCCGGCCGCGACCTCGGCCAGCCCCTCGGCGACGGCCAGGTTGCGGTCGTTGAGCAGCGACTGCGCCCAGCGGGCCGCGCCGGGCATCGCGGCGCCGAGCAGGCGGCCCATGCGGCTGTCCGGGTCGGGGATCTCGCCGCGCCGGTAGCGGCCGGTCAGGACGCCGCCGCCGAGCGCGCCGTACACCACCGCGCCGAGGCCGAAGCGGGCGCAGGCGGGCAGGATCTCGTCCTCGACGAGCCGCTGGAGCAGCGAGTACTGCGGTTGCAGGCTCACGAACGGCGTGCCGCCCACCCGCTCCGCGGCCCACTGCGCCTCGACGATCTGCGCGGCGGTGAAGTTGGAGCAGCCGAGGTAGCGCACCTTGCCCGAGCGGACGAAGCCGTCGAGGGTGGCCATCGTCTCCTCGATCGGCGTGCCCGGGTCCCACTGGTGGCACTGGTAGAGATCGATGTAGTCGGTGCCGAGGCGGCGCAGGCTGGCCTCCAGGGCGCGGGTGAGGTGCCGTCTGGACAGGCCCCGCCCCTCCGGGCCGACCGGCATGGCGCCCTTGGTGGCCAGCACGACCCACTCGCGCCTGCCGCGCAGCGCCCGGCCGACGATCTCCTCGGTCTCGCCCCGGTGGTAGAGGTCGGCGGTGTCGATGAAGTTGCCGCCCGCGTCGAGATAGGCGTCGATGACGCGGCCCGCCTCGGTCGCGTCGCCCGCGGCCAGGCCGTGCTCGGTGCCGAAGTTCATGGTGCCGAGGCAGGCGCGGGAGACGCGCAGCCCGGAACGTCCCATGGTGTGGAAGTGCACGAATGCCCCTAGAATCGGAATGACTGTTCCGCTTGGATGCCGGGAACGATACGGAACAACGGTTCCGGATGTCAACGCGAAGGATGTCAACGCGAAGGATGTCCGCGCGAAGGATGTCCCCGAAGGATGTCGACGTGAGGAGGGCCCATGCGTGCCGACGCCCGGCGCAACCGCGCCCGCGTGCTGGAGGCGGCCGAGGTCGTGCTGGCCCGCGACGGGCTCGACGCCTCGATGCGCGAGATCGCCGCGCTGGCCGGCGTGGGCGTGGGGACGATCTACCGCCAGTTCCCCACCAAGGAGGCCCTGTACGCGGCGATCGTGACCGACCGGCAGGAACGGCTGGCCGAGATGGCCGAGGAGCTGGCCGGCGCCGCCGACGCCGGAGCGGCCTTCTTCGAGTTCTTCGACCGCATCGTGGCCTACTCGACCGTCAAGAAGATCCTGGTGGACGCCCTGGCCAGCGCCGGCATCGACGCCAAGGCGGGCGCGCCCGACATCAGGGGCGCGATCGGCGCGCTGCTGGAACGGGCGCAGCGGGCGGGGGCGGTGCGCGCGGACGTGGGCATGGCGGAGCTGCTCGCCCTGCTCAGCGCCGCCTGCCTGGCGGCGCAGCACCACAACTGGAGCGACGACCTGCGGGCCAGGGCCCTGGCCGTGCTGTTCGACGGCCTGCGCGGGCCCGCTTCTGCGACAGGCGGCTGAGCCCGGCTACCCCTGCGACAGGCGCTTGAGCCGGGTCACCGCCTCGTCGATGACCTCGTCCTTCTTGCAGAAGGCGAAGCGGACGAAGTGCCGGCCGCGTTCGGGGTGCTCGTAGAAGACCTGCGTGGGGATGGCCACCACCCCGGCCAGCTCGGGCAGGCGGCGGGTGAGCTCCAGGCCGTCGGTGAAGCCCAGCGGCCGGATGTCGGTCTGCACGAAGTACGTGCCCGCCGGCCCGAACACCTCGAAGCCCGCCGCCGCCAGCCCGTCCATCAGCCGGTCGCGCTTGTCCTGGAGCCCGGCGCGCAGCGCGGCCACCCACTCCAGCTCGGTGCGCAGCCCGTACGCCACCGCGAGCTGCCAGGGCGCGCTCGCGGTGAAGGTGAGGAACTGCTTGACCGTGGAGACCGCCCGCACCAGCTCGGGCGGCGCGCACACCCAGCCGGTCTTCCAGCCCGTGACCGAGAACGTCTTGCCCGCCGAGGAGATCATGACCGTGCGCTCGCGCATGCCGGGCAGCGTGGCCAGCGGGACGTGCTCGACGCCGTCGAAGGTGAGGTGCTCGTAGACCTCGTCGGTGATCGCGATCAGGCCGTGCTCCTGGCACAGCTCGGCGATGACCGTCAGCTCGTCCCTGGTGAAGACCGTCCCTGTCGGGTTGTGCGGTGAGTTGACCAGGATCGCCCGGGTGCGCGGCGTGACGGCGGCGCGCAGCTCGCCGGGGTCGAAGGTGAAGCGGCCGTCCACCGGACGCAGCGTCACCGCCGCGAGCCTGGCCTGCGCCAGCGCGATCGAGGCCGCGTAGGAGTCGTAGTACGGCTCGAACGCGATCACCTCGTCGCCCGGCTCGCACAGCGCCAGCACGCTCGCCGCGATGGCCTCGGTGGCGCCCACGGTGACCAGCACCTCGCCCGCCGGGTCGTAGTCGAGCCGGTAGTGGGCCATCCGGTGCTCCGAGACCGCCTGCCGGAGCTCCAGCACGCCGGGCCCCGGCGGGTACTGGTTGGCGCCCGAGGTGATCGCCTGCACGGCGCGGTCGAGCATGGCGGCCGGGCCGTCGGTGTCAGGGAAGCCCTGTCCGAGGTTGATGGACCCGGTCTGCACGGCGAGCGCGCTCATCTCGGCGAAAATCGTCGTGCCGAAGGCGCGCATCCTGGAAACAAGTGGTTCGGTCACGCCCCCACACTATTAGTCTCGTCTCGTGATCATCCGGGTCGTGCTAGCCCTCGCCCTGAGCGTTCCCCTCGTCACGCCTGACACGCCCCCTCCCCTGGAGGCCGCGCCCTGCCCGGTCGTCGTGCCGGAGCACACCGTCTGCGGGTTCCTGCTGGTCCCCGAGCGCCGCGACACGCCGGGCCGGACCGTCAAGGTCGGGTACGCCGTGCACACCTCGACGGCCCCGGGCCGCAGACCCGACCCGATCGTCTACATGGGCGGCGGGCCGGCGTCGTCGTCGTTGCAGCTCACCGGCTTCCTGAGCCAGATGTTCCCCGACCGAGACGTGGTGACGATCGAGCAGCGCGGCGGGAAGTACTCCCGTCCGGTGCTGGGCTGCCCCGAGACGGCCGAGGCGCTGCTCGGACGGCTGCGCAGGCCGCCCGCCGACGTGGGCGCGGCGGCCCGGCGCTGCCGCGCCCGCCTCCAGGAGCAGGGCGTGGACCTGCGCGGCTACAACACCAAGGAGATCGCCGCCGACGTGGTCGCCCTGCGCCAGGCGCTCGGCCACCCCTCCTGGAACCTGTTCGGCGTCAGCTACTCCACCCGCGTCATGGCCGACGTCGCCGCGGCCGACCCGCAGGGCGTGCGGTCGGTCGTGCTGGACTCGTTCCTGCCCGAGTCCGTGGCCTGGTACGACGACGCCGACCGCAACCTGCGCGACACCGTGGCCGCGCTCGGCGCGGGCGACGCCTTCGACCGGCTGGTGGCCCGGCTCAACCGCTCGCCCGCCCGGGTGCCGACCACCGATCCGCTGCTCGGCCGGCCGTTCACGGCGACGATGTCCGGCGACGACGTGGCCACCGTGCTCGCCGAGGCGCTGCACGAGGCGGACGTGTCGGCCGTGGCCCCCGCGCTGGTCGGCGGGCTGGCCGAGGGGCACGACGAGCTGCTGCGGCCGCTGGCCGACGCGGTGGGCGAGGGGCTGGTGTCGCACGAGTTCGGGCTGTACCACGCGGTGCAGTGCCAGGACGAGGTGCCGTTCAACACCTTCACCACCAAGTCCCGACTTTTCACGGTAAATGCGGACAAGGCGGTGTGTGATGCGTGGCAACTTCCCAAATCCGTCCCCGTGAACGCCGTCCCCAAGGTCCCCGTCTACGTCGTCGGCGGCGACCAGGACCCCACCACCCCCGCCAGGACGGCCGGGCCCGCCGCCAGGGCCATCCCCGGCGCCCGGTTCGAGACGTTCCGCGGCAGCCACGCCGTCTTCCTCACCAGCGCGTGCGCCAGGAAGCACATCGCCGAGTTCGTCGAGGCCCCCGGCGGCGTGTCGCCGGGGGCGTGCGAGCCCGACCCGGCCCAGCCGCCCACGCTCCGGCTCGCCGACACGCACGTCACCGGCGCGCCTTACCGGATCTCGCAGGCGCCCTGGCTGGCCGCGCCGTTCGCGCTGTTCGCGCTCGTCGCGCTGGTCCAGCTCGGGGCCGGCGCGCTGCGCGGCAGGGCGGTGACCGCCTTCGCGGGGCTGGCCGGGGTGGCGTTCGCCGGGCTGACCGGCCAGGCCCTCTACGGGATGGCGAGCAGGAACGAGACGGCCCTGGCCGTCGGCGTCCCGGGCGCGGTCGCCGGTCTGTACACGTGGATCGCGGTGGCCTCGGCCGTGCTGAGCGTCGCGGCCCTGGTCCACGCGCGGCGGTGGCCGCACCTCGTGGCGGCGGTCGCCGGCGCCGGATTCCTCGTATGGTGGTTCACCTGGTTCCTGTGAGGCGCATCCGCGAGCTGGACGCCCTCCGCGGCTTCGCGGTGGGCGGCATCATGCTGGTCAACACCTGGCAGCACGCGAGCCACGTGCCCTACACCGGCATCGACCGCGCGATCGAGGCGCTGTTCCAGAGCCGCTTCTACCCGATCTTCTCGCTGCTGTTCGGCATCAGCTTCGTGCTGTTCCTCGACCGTTCGGGGAGCCGCTGGGCGCTGGCCCGCCGGCTGGCCTGGCTGGCCTGCTTCGGCCTGCTCCAGCACACCTTCTACGAGGGCGAGGTGCTGACCGACTACGCCCTCTACGGCCTGGCGGTGCTGCTGCCGGCCTCGTTCCTGCCGGGCGGCCTGCCGGTGCTGGCGCTCGGCGTCGTGGCGACCGTCTGGGCCGCCTGGCACGGCGCGGGCCCCTCGCTCATCCCCGGGCTGTTCCTGGTCGGCATGGGCCTGATGCGGCTGCGCCCGCCGCGGAGCCTGCTGGCCCCCGTGTTCGCGGCCTCGGCGCTGACCTCCCTGGTGCTGACGGTCACCTGGGCGGGCGTCGCGGAGACGCCGGGGGCGGGCGACTGGACCGTCTACAGCGTGGCCGCGCTGTCGGGGGCGGCGGCGTACGCCACCGGGCTGCTGCTGGCGCTGCGGCCGTGGTCGTCGGCCCTGCTGGAGCCGCTGGGCCGGATGGCGCTGACGAACTACGTCACCGGCACGGCGGTGATCGCGCTGTGCACGGTCCCGCTGAAGACCGGCGCGACCCGCTGGCCGGTCCTCGCGGTGGCGCTGACGACCGTGGTGGCGCAGACGTTGTTCAGCGGCTGGTGGCTCACCAGGTTTCGGTACGGCCCACTTGAGTGGATCTGGCGGTGCCTGACCTGGTTTCGACTGGTGCCCAACCGGTTAGAGTCGGGCCGTGACCACAATCGCCCTCTGCCAGATTCCGGTCTCTCCTGACCCGGCCACCAACCTCAAGAGGGCCGGGGAGGCGCTCGCCCGCGCCGAGGGGGCCGACCTGGCGATCTTCCCCGAGGCCACGCTCACCCGCTACGGCAGGCGCGTCACCGAGCTGGCCGAGCCGCTCGACGGCCCGTTCGTGTCGGGGCTGGCGGAGGCGGCCCGCACCCACGGCCTGGCGGTGATCGCCGGCGTGTTCGAGCCGGGCGAGGGCCCGGCCGGCGCCAAGGTGCACAACACGGCCGTGGCGATCGGCCCCGACGGCGAGATCAGGGCCGCCTACCGGAAGATCCACCTGTTCGACTCCTTCGGCTCCAAGGAGTCCGACATGGTGGCGCCGGGCGCCGAGCCGACCGTGGTCGAGCTGGCCGGGCTGCGCGTCGGGCTGGTCACCTGCTACGACATCCGCTTCCCCGAGCTGACCAGGGCGCTGGTCGACAAGGGCGCCGACCTGTTCGCGGTGATCGCCGCCTGGGGGTCGGGCCCGCTGAAGGAGGACCATTGGGTCACGCTGGTCCGCGCACGGGCCCTGGAGAACACGATGTGGACGGCCGCCGTCGGCCAGGCGCCCAACCCGGAGGAGTCGAAGGACGGGTTCGGCGTGGGCCGCAGCATGCTGGTCGACCCGCTCGGAGTGGTCCGGGCCGACCTCGGCACCGGTCCCGGGGTCCAGCTCGTCCGCCTCGACACCGAATGGACGGCCACCGCCAGGGCCATGCTCCCGTGTCTGGATCACCGGGTGCTCAAGGGTCAACCGACCGTAAAGTAGAGCCATGAGCGGAACGCAGATGCAGAAGGTCGTGCCGCCGCGTCTGCTCGTGCCGTACCTGTCGGGCAAGCGCACGGTGATCTCCGGCTACGTCTACCGGGTCCAGGACTGCGTCAGGCTGACCACGCCGGCGGCCCTCTACTACGGCCTCGACCTGTCCTTCGACGGCTCGGAGCTGTTCCCCGAGGTGCCCGAGCTCTACCTGATGCGCTGGCACGCCCGCGACGTCGACACCTACGCGGTGCCCTACGGCCCGCACATGGGAGGAGACTGGAGCGACGTGCCGCCGTTCGCCGGCAACGGGTTCACCACCTCGCCCGACCACGTGGTGCCACAGTTCCACACCGTGCCGATGCCGATCCCGGCGGGGGCGGAGATCGTCCACGTCACCGGCGAGGGCGAGCGGCCCTTCGCCGGCTACGACGGCCTGACCTGGCGGCCCGCCGCATGAGCGAGGAGATCACGCCGGTCGCCTCCGGCTTCGTGGCCCGCTTCGGCGAGCGTACGCTGCCGGCCGCGCTCGGCCCCGACAGCGACCAGGTCGTGCTGTTCAGCGAGGTGGAGCTCGACGGCTTCGAGCCCGCCTCGGGCTACTGGCGGCGGGTGGTGGCCAGGTCGCGGCTGGAGTGGCTGGTGCTCGTCCGCACCGTCGGCGCCTTCGGCGGCGAGCCGTGCATCGTCCTCGACGAGGACGACGACGGCCTGCACATCGCCTACACCGGCCACAGCGGCATGAAGGCCGAGGCGCTCGGCTACTGGATGGTCGACCACGGCGCGTACGAGGTGGTCGTGCCGCGCGAGGAGGTCTTCTCGATCCGGGTCGAACGCATCCCCGTGCCGTAGGCGGTCAGCCCAGGGCCCGGTAGCGGGCCAGGCGGGCCGCCAGGCGGTCGGCCGGGGGCACCGCCAGCAGCTTGGCGATCTCGTGCTCCAGCGCCCGCCCGACGCGCTCACAGAACTGCCTGGGCTCGTAGGCGGCGTCCGGCAGCTCGGGGATCACCCGGTCGACGATGCCGTCGCGCCGCAGGTCGGTGGCCCGGATGTGCTGGGCCTGGGCGATCTCGGGGGCGAAGTCGACCGACCGGTAGAGGATGGCCGAGGCGCCCTCCGGCGGCAGCGGCGACAGCCAGGCGTGCTGCGCGCACAGCACCCGGTCGGCCGGCAGCAGCGCCAGGGCCGCGCCGCCCGCGCCCTCGCCGAGCAGCAGGCACACCGTCGGCGCGTCGAGGGTGACCAGCTCGGCCAGGCAGCGGGCGATCTCGGCGGCCAGCCCGCCCTCCTCGGCCGACTTCGACAGGTCGGCCCCCGCCGTGTCGACCACGGTGACCAGCGGCAGCCCCAGCTCGGCCGCCAGGCGCATGCCGCGCCTGGCCACCCTGAGCCCGGCCGGGCCGAGCGGCGAGCGCCGGCGCTGTCTTCGCCGGTCCTGGCCGAGCACCACGGCGGGCGCCGACCCGAACCTGGCCAGCGCCAGCACGAGCCCCGGCTCGTTCTCGCCGGCGCCGCTGCCGCTGAGCGGCGTCACGTCGGTGGCGGCCAGCTTGAGCAGCGTGCGCACGCCCGGACGGTCGTCGCGGCGGGAGCGGGTGATCGCCTCCCACGCCTCCACCGGCCGCAGGTCTTCGGCGGGCGGCTCGCCCGCCACGACGCCGGCCGGCCCGGCGCACAGCACGGAAAGGGCCCTGATCGCGACCCGGCGGGCGTCGTCGGCCGACACGACGGCGTCGACCAGGCCGTGCTCGTAGAAGTTCTCGGCCACCTGGACGCCCTCGGGGAAGGGGTAGCCGTGCAGCGCCTCGAACACCCGCGGCCCGAGGAACCCGATCAGCGCCCCCGGCTCGGCCGCCGTGACGTGCCCGAGCGAGCCCCAGGAGGCCAGCACGCCGCCCGTCGTCGGGTGGCGCAGGTAGACGACGTACGGCAGCCCGGCCGCGCGGTGCTCCTGCACCGCGACGGTGATCCGGACCATCTGGACGAACGCCAGCGCGCCCTCCTGCATCCGGGTGCCGCCCGAGGCCGGGGCGGCCAGCAGCGGCAGCCGCTCACGCGTGGCGCGCTCGACCGCGGCCGCGATGCGGGTGGCCGCGGCGACCCCGACCGACCCCGCCATGAAGGAGAACTCGCAGACGACGACGGCGACCCTGCGGCCGTCGAGCAGCCCCTCGCCGGTGATCACCGACTCGTCGTAGCCGGACTTCACGCGGGCCGCGGCCAGCTCCTCGGCATAGGAGGAGCCGGGCTCCGCCGGATCGGCGGGCGGCGCGTCCCACGACTTCCACGACCCCCTGTCGAGGACCGCTTCGATCAGTGTGCGCGCGTCCGGACGGCTCACTATCGCTCCTAACGATCAACCGATGATGCCATGGTGACGCACGAGGGTACATGCCGGAGCCGGGAATTGCCGATCATCCCTCCCGCTCTTCGAGCCAGGCGAGCACGGCCTCGCCGTCCTGGCCGAGCGCGGGGGGCGCGGTGTGCTCGGCCGGGGGCAGGCCGTCGAAGCGCAGCGGCGGCCCGGGAAGCTCGATCGGGCCCAGCACGGGATGGTCCACCTCGACCAGGAGCCCCTGGGAGCGGGTCTGCTCCCAGGCGTAGACCTCGTCGATCGACCTGATCGCGCCCGCGGGCACGCCGGCCTCGCCCAGCCTGGCCAGCCAGTGGGCGCGGTCGTGGTCGGCCAGGGCCTTCTCCATGTCGGCGATCAGCTCGTCCCGGTGTGCGAATCTCTGCCTGTTGGTCGCATATTTCGCCACATCAGGGTCGATGTCGAGTAGTTTGGCCACCTTCTTCCACTGGCCGTCGTTCGCCACGGCGATCTGCAGCATGCCGTCGGCGCAGCGGAAGGCGCCGTAGGGGGCGATGGAGGCGTGGTGGTTGCCGTTGGCGCCGGGGACCTGGCCGCCGACCGTCCAGGCCGTGCCGTGGTAGGAGTGGACGCCGGTGACCGCGGCCAGCAGGGACGTGCGCACCACCCGGCCCCGGCCGGTGCGCTCGCGCTCGTACAGGGCCGCCGCCACGCCGTACGCGCCGTGGATGCCGGCCAGCAGGTCGGCGATCGAGGCGCCCACCCGGTACGGCTCCTCGCGCGAGGGCCCGGTCAGCGACATCAGCCCCGCCTCGCCCTGGGCGATCACGTCGTAGCCCGGCCGGCCGCCCTCGGGCCCGTCGTGGCCGAACCCGGTGATCGACAGGACGACCAGGCGCGGGTTGAGCTCGTGCAGGCGCTCGACGGGGAAGCCGAGCCGGTCGAGCACGCCGGTGCGGAAGTTCTCGATCAGCACGTCGCTCTGGCGGACGAGCCGCTCGACGAGCTCCTTGCCCTCGGCGGACTTGAGATCGACCGCGATGGACTGCTTGTTGCGGTTGGCCGCCAGGAAGTAGGTCGAGATGTCGTGATCGGGCCCGACGAAGGGCGGCCCCCATCCGCGCGAGTCGTCACCTCCGTCCGGATGCTCCACCTTGATCACCCGGGCGCCCAGGTCGCCGAGCATCTGCGCGGCGTGCGGCCCCGCGAGGGCCCTGGACAGATCGAGCACGACGACGTCGCCGAGGGGTCCGGGCAAGGTCAACCTCCAGCTTGCGTTGGGCCGGAAGAATATTCTCTCAGGCGGCCGTCCACCATCGCCTACCCTGGTCCGGTGAATTCCCTGGCCCGCCGCATCCAGGCACTGCCGCCCTCCTGCGGGCCCGTCCGCCTGGTGGCCGTCGACGGCCCGGCGGGCTCGGGCAAGACCACGTTCGCCGGCCGGCTCGGGGCGGCGCTCGGCTGCCAGGTGATCCACAGCGACGACTTCCCCGTCCACTGGGACGACGGCCCCGGCGCCTGGTTCCGTCTGCTGGACGAGGAGGTCCTGCAACCGCTGCGGCACGGCCGCCCGGCCGGTTTCCGCCGCTACGACTGGGTGCGCGAGCGCTACGCCGACCAGGTCGCCGTGCCGGCCGCGCCCGTGCTGGTCGTCGAGGGCGTCGGCACCGCCCGCCGGTCGGCCGCCCGCCTGCTGGCCTTCACCGTCTGGGTGGAGGCCCCCGAGGCGGTGCGGCTGCGGCGCGTCCTCGACCGCGACGGCCCCGAGCTCGAACCCCGCTGGCGGCAGTGGTTCGCCGCCGAGCGGGCCTGGTTCGCCGCCGACCGCACCCGCGAGCGCGCCGATCTCGTCGTCGAGACGTGAACCGGGTCGTCCTGCCGCCCGACTGGACAGGGTGACGGAAGGACGACATGACAGATGAGCTGCTCGTCGTACGCGCCCAGCTGGGCGAGCGCGCGGCGATCGCCGAACTCGTACGCCGCTGGCACACCCCGGTCTGGACCTACGTCCGGCGCATGCTGGACGCCGAGCGGGCCGACGACGTCGCCCAGGAGATCTGGGCGGCCGTCGTGCGCGGCCTGCCCCGGCTGCGCGCCCCGGGACGGTTCACGCCCTGGTTGTTCACCATCGCCCGCCGGGCGGTCACCGACCGCCTGCGCGAGGAGTACGCGCGGGCCGGGAGCGCGGCCGAGCCGGAGCCGGTGACCGGCGACCCGGCCGAAGCCGTCGTGGACCGGGCCGGCCTGGTCGCCGCCCTGTCCGCACTGCCCCTTCCCGAGCGGGAGATCCTCGTCCTGCACTACCTGGAGGACCTGCCGGTCGAGGAGTGCGCCCAGATCTGCGGCATCCCGGCGGGGACCGTCAAGTCCCGGCTCAGCCGCGCCCGCCGCCTCCTGCGCGACCACCTGAAGGAGATCGACCAATGACCGATGAGCCGCGCCTGACCGCCGACCAGATCATCGAGCGTCTCGAACCGTCGCTGTCGCCGTGGCGGCGCGTGCGCGCGCTGACCGCCCTGCTGGCCGGGGCCGCCGGGACGGTCTTCGTCTGCGCCCTGTGGTGGACCGAACCCGGCCCGCTGCCCGGCCGCACCCACCTGGCCTTTGCCGCCCTCACCGCGTTCTGCCTGGCCTGGGCCTGCTACGGCGGCTGGCTGAGCACCCGCAGGACGCCGCTGTTCGCCCGCGACCGGGTGATCGCCGGCTGGATCGCCCTGGCCGCCGCCCTGCTCACCACCGCGCTCGTCGCCGCCGTGGCCCCGGGCGCGCTGACGCTGGGGCTGGCGTTCGTGGCGGTGAGCGCCGCGCTGACCGGGCAGGCCCACGCGCGGCGGGCGCGGCTGCTGCGGCTCAGGCGGGATCTAGGTGGGTGACGTCGTTGAACGCCACCACCTCGAACCCCGCGCCCGCGGCCCGCCAGACCGACACCGACGCGTTCAGCACCGGCGCGAACCGCAGGACGTCGGCCAGGTCGGCGTCGTCCCGCCCGGCCATGACGTGCCGCAGGCCCAGCACCACCGAGTCGTGGGCGACGATCAGCACCCGCCGCCCGTCGGCCGCCGCGCGCAGCCCGTGCAGGAAGCTCTTCAGCCGGACGACCACGTCGGCCAGCGACTCGCCGCCGGGCGGACGGTAGGCGTAGGGGCCCTCGGCCCGCATCCGCCGCACCTCGCCGGGGAACCGCTCGCCGATGGCGGCCAGGTTGAACCGCGCGAAGTCGCCCGACTCCTGGTCTCTGAGCCGCTCGTCCACGGTGACCGGCAGCGCGCCGGCGCCCCAGGTCTCCTGGGCGGCCTTCCAGGTGTCCAGGGCCCGCAGGTAGGGGGAGCACCACACCTCCTCGGGCGCCTCGCCGGCGGGCAGGCCGGCCAGCCTCCGGCCGAGCGCCCGCGCCTGGAGCAGGCCGAGGTCGGTGAGCGTCACCTCGTGGTCGCCCCGCTCGTAGACCAGTGGCCGGTCGCCGGCCTGCGCGTGCGCCAGGTTCGCCTGGCTCTCCCCGTGGCGTACGGCGACGATCCGCGAAGGTCCCATGCCCGCCATCCTCGCATCCGGACGCCGTACCTCGCCGGAGCCGCCGGACCGGACCGTCGTAGGGTGATCCTCATGACTGAAGTCGCACTTCTGGGAACCGGGCTCATGGGCGCTCCCATGGCCCGCAACCTGCTCAAGGCCGGTCTGCCGGTCAGGGTGTGGAACCGCACGCGGGACAAGGCCGAGCCGCTGGCGGCCGACGGCGCCGTCGTCGCCGGCTCCCCCGCCGAGGCGGTCGAGGGCGCCGACGTGATCGTCACGATGCTCAGCGACGGCGACGCCGTGCATGACGCGATGACCGCCGCCGCGCCCGCGCTGCGCCCTGGCCAGGTGTGGGCGCAGATGAGCACGGTCGGCGTGGCGGCGGTCGGCCGCCTGGCCGCCCTGGCCGCCGAGCACGGGCTGACCTTCGCCGACGCGCCCGTCCAGGGCACCAAGCAGCCGGCCGAGCAGGGCACGCTGCTCATCCTGGCGGCCGCCCCCGAGCCGGCCAGGCAGGCGCTCGCCCCGGTGTTCGACGCCGTCGGCTCGCGCACCCTGTGGCTCGGCGAGGACGGCGCCCAGGGCACCGGCACCAAGCTCAAGATGGCCGCCGTCAGCTACGCGATCTCGATGACCGGCATCGTGGCCGAGGCCCTGGCCCTGGCCAAGGGGCTCGGCCTCGACCCCGGCCAGGTCCGCGAGGTGATCACCGGCGGCCCGCTGGACAACGTCTACTTCCAGGCCAAGTCGAAGGCCATCCTGGAGGGCGAGTTCGAGCCGTCCTTCACCGTGCACAACGCCGAGAAGGACACCCGGCTGATCACCCAGGCCGGCGAGTCGGCCGGGGTGCGGCTGGACATGGTGGCGGCGGCCGGCGAGCGCCTGCGCCGCGCCGAGGCGCAGGGGCACGGCGACCAGGACATGGTGGCCACCTACTTCGCCAGCTTCGACAAGGAGTAGTCCTCGCCGGTTCGCTAGAGTTCGTCCACCTCCGCGAACGTCCTGCCGCCGGACAGCCTCGGGTAGCCGGGGCCGCGGTCGAAGAAGCGGTCCGCGGGCGGGCGGAGGCGGGCGCGCAGCTCGGCGGTGCCGCGCTCGTCGATGCGGTCGCCGTCCAGGACCACGCCGTAGTCGCCCAGGGCGCCGGCGATCGAGACCTTGCCGTCGCGCACGTCGGCCGCCACGGCCCGCGGGTCGCGGTCGTAGGGGGATCCCCAGCCGCCGCCGCCCGTGGTGCGGATGCGGATCAGGTCGCCGGCCTGGACGGGGTGGTCGTCCACCAGGCCGTCCATCTCCTTGCCGGCGATCTCCACCCGGAACGGGCGTCCGGCCAGGCCGCCGTTGACGCCCCAGCACGACAGGATCGACCGGTCGGCGATCGACATGTAAGACGCGTCCCGCAGCATCCTGATGTGCTTGTCGTAGCCCAGGCCGCCGCGGAACATGCCGGGGCCGCCCGAGTCGCAGGCCAGCCCCAGCCGCTCCACCCGGAAGGGCCAGCGCGCCTCGGCGAACTCGACCGGGATGTTGCGCGAGTCCGGGACGACGTGGATGGTGTCCTCGCCGTCGGCGTACCAGCGGCCGCCCGAGCCGCCGCCCAGGACCTCGCGCATCAGGTACGGCGTGCCGTCCGCGTCGCTGCCGTACACGCCGGTGTAGCGGATGGTCTCCTGGTCGGCGGGCATGCGTCCGCCGGTGGCCTTGGCCAGCACCCCGGCCAGCACGCCGAGCAGGCGCAGGATGACGAACGTGCGGGCGTTGGTGGGCGCCGGGAAGACCGGGGTGAGCAGCGTGCCCTTCTCCGGGAAGACCATGTCGATCAGCGGCACGACGCCCTCGTTGACGTCGAGCTCGGCCATGCGCTCGGGCGTGTCGGCGAGGTTGCGCAGCACCGGCGCCAGCCACTTCTTCAGGAAGACGCCGTCGGCGTAGTCGCCCGCGTGGTTGATCGGGCCCTTGGCCTGGGGTGAGGTGCCGGTGAAGTCGATCGTGAGCGGCGCGTCGGCGGCGTGGTCGACGGTGAGCGTGATGCGCTGGGCGTGCAGGCGGGGCTCGTCGACGCCGTCGTGCTCGGCGTAGTCCTCCCAGACGTACGTGCCTTCGGGGATCTTGGCGAGCAGTTCCCTGCGGAAGGTCTCGGTGGTCTTGGAGACGATCGCGTCGAAGCACTCCTCGACGGCCTGCCTGCCGTACCGGTCGAACAGCTCGCCGAGGCGGCGGGCGCCCATGAGGCAGGCCGCGCACTCGGCGTCGAGGTCGCCGGCCAGCGAGTCGGGCATGCGGGAGTTGCGGGTCATGATGCGCAGCGCGGTCTCGTTCGGCACGCCCTGGTCCCACAGCTTGATCGGCGGGATCATCAGGCCCTCCTCGTACACCGAGCGGGCGTGCGAGGGCATCGAGCCGGGCACCGCGCCGCCGATGTCGTCGTGGTGGCCGAACGCCTGCACGAACGCCACCACGGCCCCGTCGTGGAAGACCGGCACGGTGACGCACAGGTCGGGCAGGTGGCCGATGCCGCCCTCGGACAGGTAGACGTCGTTGTGGAAGTAGACGTCGCCGGGCTTCATCGTCTCGATCGGGAAGTCGCGCACGATCGGCTGGACGAGCGCGCTGTAGGAGCGGCCGGTGAGCTTGCGCAGCCGGGCGTCGTGGATGCCGGCGCGGAAGTCGTGCGCGTCGCGGATCATCGGGGAGCGGGCCGTACGGGCGATGGCCGTCTCGACCTCCCGCTCGACGGAGGCCAGCGTGCCCTCGACGATCTCCACCAGGATCGGATCAATCACGTCGGATCTCCACATTTCCGTATTCGTCCACCTTCGCGGTGAAGCCCGGGTGCACGGGGATCGTCGATCCGTACTCCTCGATGACCGCCGGCCCCTGGACGGTGGCCCCCGGCCCGAGCGCGGCCCGCTGGTGGATCGGGGTGTCGCGGGTCTCCTCGAAGTGCACCGGACGGACCGCGGTGGCCCCCTCCCCCGGCTTGTCGAGCCGCCGGATCGCCGGACGGGTGATGGGACCGATGCCCGAGACGCGCAGGTTGACCCACTCGACGCCGTGGCGCGGGTCGTCGCGGTAGGCGTACCCGTACAGCTTCTCGTGGGCGTCGTGGAAGGCGTCGATCACCGTGCGCTTCCAGTCGTCGTCCAGCGGGCCCGCCGGGGCCGCGACGCGCACCTCGAACGCCTGCCCGTAATAGCGCAGGTCGGCGCTGCGCACGTACACCGGGTCGTCGAAGCCCTCGCGGTCGAGCGCCTCGGCGGCCTGGCCCTCCAGCTCCTGGAAGATCTGCGCGGCGGTCTTGAGCGCGAGGTCGCGGGTGACGTACGTGCGCACGTAGTCGTTCTTGACGTCGACGGTGAGCAGCCCGAACGCCGAGACGTTGCCCGGGTCGCGCGGCACGACGACGGCGGGCAGGCCCAGGATGTCGATCAGGCGGCAGGCCAGCAGCGGCCCCGACCCGCCGAACGTCACCAGCGGGAAGTCCCGGACGTCGAGGCCGCGCTTGACGGTGAGCTGCCGGATCGCGTTGCTCTGGTTGAACGCGCTGATCTCCAGGATGCCGGTCGCGGTGCGCTCGGGGGTGAGCCCGAGCTTGTCGGCCAGCGCCTCGATGCCCTGGCGGGCGGCGTCGGCGTCGAGCGGGATCTCGCCGCCCAGCAGGTGGGGCGGGATGCGGCCGAGGAACACGTGCGCGTCGGTGACCGTGACCTCCGAGCCGCCCTTGCCGTAGCACAGGGGCCCCGGATCGGCGCCGGCGGAGCGGGGGCCGACCTTCAGCGTGCCCTCGGGCGAGATCCAGGCCACCGAGCCGCCGCCCGCGCCGACCGTGACGATGTCGATCATCGGGATCTTGCACGGGTACCGGCCGACCGTGCCCTCGGTGGTCAGGGACGGCTCGCCGTCGATCACCACGGCCACGTCGGTCGAGGTGCCGCCGCCGTCGAGGGTGATCACCGACGGGTGCCCGGCGGTGGAGGCGATCAGCGCCGCGCCGAGCGCGCCCGCCGCCGGGCCCGACAGCACGGTGGTGATCGGCTGGTTGACGACCTCGCGCTCCGACAGCACGCCGCCGTTGGACTTCATCACCGAGAACGGCATGCCGAGCCGGTTGGACAGGCCGGCGATGTAGCCGCGCATGGCGGGCTTGACCGCGGCGTCCACCAGGGTGGTGATCGAGCGCTCGTACTCGCGGTACTCGCGCAGCACGTCGCTGGAGAGCGAGATCACCGCCTCCGGGTGCTCGCGCCAGAGGATCTCGCGCATGCGGCGCTCGTGCTCGGGGTTGGCGTAGGAGTGCAGGAAGCACACGCCGACCGCGGTGATGCCCTTCGACCTGAACCAGCGCGCCGCCTCGACGGCCTGCTCCTCGGAGAAGGGCCGCACCTCGTTGCCGAGGTGGTCGAGCCGGCCGCCGACCGTCCTGACGAGGTGCACGGGGACGATCCGCGGCGGTTTGACCCAGAAGTAGGAGTTGCCGTAGCCGTCCGGCACGCTCTGCCTGGCGATCTCCAGGATGAACTCGAAGCCCTCGGTGGTGATGAACCCGAGGTTCCCGATGCGGTCTTCGAGCAGCTGGTTCGTTGCGACGGTGGTGCCGTGGACGATGGAGGCGACGTCGAGCTCGCCCAGCTTCCCGATGCCCGCGACGAACCCGTCGGCCGGGTTCGCGGGCGTCGAGGGGGTCTTGGTGGTGACGATCTCACCGGTCTGCTCGTCCACCGCCACGACGTCGGTGAACGTGCCCCCGGTGTCCACTCCGATTCGGACGCTACGCATGGCTCCTCAGCTTCGGCGCCGGCCGAGAACTTCGTCGATGACCCGGGGCGCGTTCTGGGTGCCGACGTAGGCCGCCAGGCGCACCACCAGCTCTTGGGATTTCGCCAGCTCGGCCTCGACTCTGGCCTTCCCCGACTGGCCGGCCTGCACGCCGAAATAGGCGCCGATGATCGTGCCGACCACTCCTGCCACGCCCGCGAACAGCGCGGCGAACTCACGGGTGGCGAACACGGCGGCGCCGAAGGCGATCAGGATCGCGACGATGCCCGCCACGACGACCAGGAAGCCGTACCGCCAGCGGGTGGCGTCGGCCTGGGCGGCCGTCACGTCGTCCTGTGTCAGCATCGCGTCGAGCGTCGGTGGATTGTCGGTGACCACAGTTCCTCCTGAGAGTCCAGGGGAGAAATGTCCCACGAGGTCATGGGACAAGCCAAGCCGCTAAGCTGGCCTCCTGTGACCGAACTGTCTGCCTTGTCAGCCGTGCCATCCGGAGCCCGGGACGCCGTGCTGAAGTTCTACTTCGGCCCCATGGACTGCGGGAAGTCCACTCTGGCGCTCCAGATGAACTACAACCACGGCCGCCAGGGGCGGCGAGGGCTGGTCCTGACCAAGCACGACCGCTCCGGCGGCCCGAAGGTCACCAGCCGGATCGGGCTGGGCCTTGAGGCGATCGAGGTGGAGGACTCCCTCGACCTCGTCGGCCTGGTCACCTCGCACGAGCGCATCGACTACCTGATCTGCGACGAGGCCTGCTTCTACACGGTCGAGCAGATCGAGCAGCTCGCCGACCTGGTGGACGAGCACGGCATCGACGTCTACGCCTTCGGCCTGGCCTCCGACTTCCGGTCGGTCATGTTCCCCGGCGCGCAGCGCCTGTTCGAGCTGGCCGACGAGGTGTGCCGGCTGCAGGTCGAGGTGTTGTGCTGGTGCGGACGCCCCGGGCAGCTCAACGCGCGCGTGGTGGGCGGGGTGCTGGCGCGGACGGGCGAGCAGGTCGTGATCGGCGACACCGACGCCTCGCCGGTGCGCTACCAGGTGCTCTGCCGCCGCCACCACCGCTCCGGCCAGCTCGGCGAGGGCGGCGCCCCGGCCTGACCCGCGTGCCGGGGGCTGTGGCGTGAGCCAGGTGGCTCAGACCAGCCGGTCGAGGGCGTCGTGGAACAGGCGTCGCTCGTCCTGCGGCAGGGCGGACAGGAAGGCGCGCTCGGCCTCCTCCACGGCCGGCACCGCGAGGCGCATGGTCTCGCGGCCGCGCTCGGTCAGCTCCACCGCGTTCTTGCGGCGGTCGCCCGGATGCGGCCGCCGCGCCACCAGCCCCTTGCCCTCCAGCGCGTCGATCATGGCGACCATCGTCGTGCGGTCGATGCCGAGCCGCTGGGCGGCCTCCTGCTGCGACAGCGGCTCGGGGGCGTCGATCACCGACAGCACCCCGAGCTCCCGCCCGTCGATCCCGTAGGGCGCGAGGGCCGGGCCGGTGAACTCGGCCAGGCGCAGCGCGGCATGCTTGAGCAGGTAACCAAGGCGGCGGCTCGACACCTTCCGATTGTCCCACCGCCGCGGGCGAGGCCGTTCAGACCGCGCAGTAGCCGTCGTCGTCGCATCCGTCGGCGGGCGGGGCGAGCTGGGTGATCGGCGTCTGGCCGGTGCGCTCGGCGACCTCGTCGATCGCCGCCGCGAAGGCGTCCTCTGGCTGCGCGCCCGACACCGCGAACTTGCCCTCGAACAGGAACAGCGGCACTCCGCTGATCCCCAGCGCGCCGGCCCTGGCGAGCTGCTCGCGCACCTGCCCGGCGCCCTCGCCGGTGTCATGGACGCCGACCTCGCCGGCCAGGCGGCTCAGCACGCCGGGGTCGCCGACGTTCGTGCCCTCGCCGAAGTACGCGCGGAACAGCCGGTCGGCCATCTCCTTGCCGAGCCCCTGGGCGGTGGCGGCCTCGATGAGCCGGTGGGCCTCGAAGGTGTTGGCGTTGACGGCCCGCTCGTAGTCCATCTCCAGGCCCTCTTCGACGGCGACGGCCCTGACGCGCTCGGTCATCTGCCGCGCGCCCGGCCCGAACTTGCGCTCAAGGGCCGGGATCAGCGGCTCGCCCTCGACGGGGGCGTCGGGGTTGAGCTGGAACGGGCGCATGGTCACCTCGATCGTGCCGCCCTTGGCACGGAAGCGCTCGGCGGCGCGGGCGAACCTGACGTGCCCGATATAACACCAGGGGCACACGACATCGGAGAAAATCTCGACTTTCACCCCAGCGACAACCACGCGGCCCGCACGACGATTCCGCCGGCCGCGGGTCAGCCGGCGGCCAGCTCCTCCAGCCGGTACGGCAGGTAGGCCGAGTCGTCCACCAGGGCGGACGCGCCGCGCCACCAGCCGAACCACTCGCCGCTGCGCCACATCCAGTCGACCCGCTCGATGGCGGCCACCACGTCGCCGACGGTCGCCCAGCGCTCGCCCAGCTCCTCGCGGGTGACGCCGTGGCGCACGGCCCAGGCCCGCAGCACGCCCGCGGCGGCGGCCGGGATCTCGCGGGCGTACGGGTCGGGCTTCTCGCCGGGCAGCCGGTGGGGCCCGAGCCCGGCGGCCACCCCCCAGCTCCACTGGGCCTCGGCGGGCCTGGAGTAACGCAGCGACTGGAAGTCGAGGTTGGACCCCAGCTCGTCGTCGGGACGGCGGGCGACGACCGCGTCGAGCCGGCCGCCCGCGTCGAAGTGCACCACGAGCCGCCGGCCCGGCGTGACCCCCGGCGGCAGCTCGAAGCGGTCCTCGGCCTGCCAGGAGTTGAGGTCGACCTCGGCGACGGGCGGGCCCCAGAGCCGGTCGGCGGCGTCGTCGGCGATCCAGGCGGCCAGCATCTCCAGCGCGGTCAGGTCGGTCCACGGCTCGATCGCGACGGCCGTGCGCAGCACCTCGTCGGGCGGCGGCAGCTTGCCGCCCCTGGGCCGCGTCCACCAGCCGGGGCCCAGCTCGCGGGTGCCGACCAGGAGCGCGGCGATGGCGGCCAGTTCGGCCGATCGGCGGGTGAGCGAGGCGCCGAGCGCGAGCCCGAGCGCGCGGTCGGTCCGCTGGTCGCCGAATACCGGCCGCACCTCGGCGACCAGGGACTCGGCGGTGGGGCGCTCCTCCCCCAGCAGGTCGCGTACGATGCGCCTGGCTTCGTTCCGTGCGTCTTCAGCGTGTGCCTGCCGCATACCGCCACGCTACGCCTGGAGATCCTTTTCCGCGAGAGTCGTCGTGGCGCGTCCCTCAGCCGCGCCGGCCGCGCCCACCGCCGCCCGCCTCGCGGCCGAGCAGCCGGCCCACGGTGACGCCGGCGAGCGCGGCGGCCGCGCCCATGCCGAAGGCGGCCAGCAGCGCCCACGGGCGGGGCTCGGCGTGCCGCGCGGGCGGCCGTTCGTAGACCGCCGGGGCGGCCTCACGGGCGGCCTCACGGGCGGCCTCATGGGCGGCCTCCGGCGCGGTCTGCGCCGCCGGGAGCGGGGGCGGGGCGCTGAGGTGGCCCTCGACGGCGGAGAAGAACTCGCCGGCCGTGCGCTTGGCGACCGAGCCGAGCATGCGCTGCCCGACGCCGCCGATCATCCCGCCGATCACCGCGTCGGCGTCGTAGTCCACGCGGGTGCCGCCGTCGATCTCGCTCAGCCGCACCAGGACGGTGGCCTCGACCGTGCCCGGCGCGCCCTGGCCGCGCGCCCGCAGCGTGAAGCTCTCGGGCGCGCGCGGCTCGGCCAGCGCGACCTCCCCCTGGTAGACGCCCTTGATGGACGCCACGCCCGCGTTGACCGTCATCCTGTAGGTGTCCGGCCCGGTCTCCTCCAGGCGCTCGCAGCCCGGGATGGTGCGCACGAGCACCGCCGGGTCCTGGAGCGCGGCCCACACTCGATCACGTTGTACGCCGATCACGGCGCTGCCCGCCACCTTCATGCGGCCACTCTAGGCACCGGTGACGGGCTGGTTAAGGGCAAGACCTGCCAGTCGGGCGACGCGTCGTGCGGATCAGGGCTGGCAAGATGGTGCTCCATGTGCTGGGGGCGTGGAACGGTCAGGGGCGGGGCCGGGCGTGGCGGGCTGGGGCCGGCCGTGCTCACCGGGGTGCTGGTGGCGCTGGCCGCCGGATGCGGCACGGGCGGCGACGCCGGCGGCACCGGCGGGGTCGTGACCGGGCCGTCGGCGAAGCCGTCCGCGACCGGCGTCCCCTCGTCCCGGCCCACGCCGCAGGGCCCGCCGGGGGCGCTGCCGCGCGCCGGCGAGGTGGGCCCGATCAGCGGGGAGGACGGCCTGCCCCCGGTGATCAGCTCGATCCCCACCAAGCGCAAGGTCGTCTTCCTGACCATCGACGACGGCTGGGAGCAGGACCCCGGCTTCGTCAAACTGGTACGCGACCGGCGCGTCCCCATCACCGCCTTCGCCATGCGCGACGCGGTCGAGGCCAAGGGCAGCCCCGACCCGGCGGGCGGACCCGGACGCTATGTGGGCGCCGGCAAGTGGGGATATTTCCGGCAGCTCCGCGACGTCCACGTGCCCGTCGAGAACCACACCCTGACCCATCCCGACCTGCGCCGCCTGCCGCTCGACGGGCAGCGCCGGGAGATCTGCGGCGCGGCCCAGGTGGTCGGCAAGGAGATCGGGACCCGGCCGACCTTGTTCCGGCCGCCGTTCGGCAGCTACAACACCGACACGCTGCGGGCCGCCCGGCGGTGCGGGGTGAAGGCCGTGCTGCTGTGGACCGCCACCGTGCAGCCGGGCGGCAAGATCGCCTACCAGGTGCCCGACAAGCGCCTGCGTCCGGGCGACATCCTGCTCCTGCACTTCCGGCCCGATTTGGCGGCCGACTTCCGGGTGCTGATCGACAAGATCAAGCGGCGCGGCTTCGAGCTGGGCAATCTGCGGGCCTACCTCGACGCCGCGGGCGGGGTCCGCCGGGCGGGGTAGCCCGCAATCCGCCCGGCGGGTGACGCGCCGGGACGTACCCGTACGGGATCCTCGAAAAGTAGGCAGAACTGGGGGATGTGACCAACGTCGCATCGCGTTGCTCTACGGCCTGTAGTACTACTACAGGTAGAAGTACTACAGCTTGTAGAGCTATGAGCGGGTGGGGATTGATGGACGCGCTTGACCTGGCACGGTGGCAGTTCGGGGTGACCACCGTGTACCACTTCTTGTTCGTGCCCCTGACCATCGGTCTGGGCATCTTCGTCGCGGGCCTCCAGACGGCCTGGCACCGCACGGGCAAGGAGCACTACCTCAAGCTCACGAAGTTCTTCGGGAAGCTGTTTCTGATCAACTTCGCCATGGGCGTGGTCACCGGCATCGTGCAGGAGTTCCAGTTCGGCATGAACTGGAGTGAGTACTCCACGTTCGTCGGTGACGTCTTCGGCGCCCCGCTGGCCATGGAGGCGCTGCTGGCCTTCTTCATGGAGTCCACGTTCCTCGGCCTGTGGATCTTCGGCTGGGACCGGCTGCCGAAGAAGGCGCACCTGGCCAGCATCTGGGCCGCAGCCATCGGCTCCAACCTGTCGGCCTACTTCATCCTCGCGGCCAACGCCTGGATGAAGCACCCGGTCGGCTACGAGGTCGTGGACGGCAAGGCCAGGATGACCGACCTGTGGGCCGTGCTGACCAACTCCACGGCGGTCGCGCAGGTGCCGCACGTCATCGGGGCCGCGTTCATCGTGGCGGGCGGGTTCGTGCTGGCGGTGAGCGGCTACTGGCTGCTGCGGACGCGCGCGCCGATGTGGCGCAGCGCCGCGCGCGGCGCGCTGGTCATGACGGCGATCGCGGGGGCGGTCGTCGCGGGCACCGGCGACATGTCGGCCAAGCTGATGTACGAGCAGCAGCCCATGAAGCTGGCCGCGGCCGAGGGCCTGGAGCGCGACACCGCGGGCGCGGCCTTCTCCCTCGCGCCCGGCATCGAGATCCCCAAGGTGCTCAGCTTCCTGGCCACCAACGACTTCGACGCCACCGTCCAGGGCACCGAGGACCTGCAGCGGCGTTTCGAGCGGCAGTTCGGCCCCGGCGACTACCGGCCCGACCAGACGATCGTGTTCTGGTCGTTCCGCGTGATGATCGTGTTCGGCATGGCCACCGCGGGGCTCGCGCTGCTCGGCCTCTGGCTGACCCGGCGCAGGCGCGAGGTGCCGTCCTGGCTGGCGCGGGCGCTGCTGCCGGCCCTGCCGCTGCCGTTCGCGGCGGTGATCGCGGGCTGGCTGCTGAGCGAGATCGGCCGGCAGCCCTGGACGGTCGCCGGCGAGCTGCTGACCGCCGCCAGCGTCTCGCCCGGCGTGAGCCTGTCCGAGGTCGCCATCTCGCTGACCGTCTTCACGCTCCTGTACGGCGGCCTGGCCGTGGCCGAGGTCGTCCTGCTGGCCAAGCACGTGCGCAAGGGCGTCGAGGAGCGGCAGCCCGCTCCCGAGGCGCAGCCGCTCGAACCGTCGCTGATGTACTAGAGGGACCAGACCATGATCAACCTGTGGTTCGTCATCATCGCCTTCCTCTGGACCGGGTACTTCGTCCTCGAAGGCTTCGACTTCGGCGTCGGCCTGCTGGCGCCGCTCCTGAGCAGGAACGCCGCCGAGCAGCGCCAGAGCCTGCAGACCATCGGCCCGGTCTGGGACGGCAACGAGGTGTGGCTGATCACGGCGGTCGGCGCCATGTTCGCCGCCTTCCCCGCCTGGTACTCCGGCCTGTTCAGCGCGTTCTACCTGCCCGTCACGCTCATCCTGGTCGGCCTGATCGTGCGCGGCGTCGGGCTGGAATGGCGCGGCAAGGTCGCCAACCCGATCTGGTGCGACCTCGGCATCCTGGTCGGCAGCGGCCTCCCGGCCTTCCTGTGGGGCGCGATCTTCGCCGACGTGCTGTTCGACAGCGGCCCGGCGGCCCTGCTCGGCGGCGCGTTCACGCTGACGCTCTGCGTGCTGCACGGCGCGGTCTTCCTCGCGCTGCGCACCACCGGCCCGGTGCGCCGCCGGGCCAGGACCGCCGCCATGGCCGCGGCGGCGGTGGCCATCCCGGTGGCCGTGCTGGCCCTGTCGAACCTGGGCTCGCCGCCCGCACTGGCCGCCATGGCCGCGCTGGCCGCCGCGGCGGCGCTGATCTGGCGGCGCAGGGAGGGCTGGGCGTTCGGCGCGACCGCCGCGGGCATCGTGCTGGCCACGCTGGCGGTCTTCATGGAGCTGCGCCTCGCGCCGCTGCCCGGACTGACCCTGGCGCAGGCCGCCTCGGGGCCGTACACGCTGACGATGCTGAGCTGGATCGGGCTGATCACGCTGCCGTTCGTGCTGGTCTACCAGGGCTGGACGTACTGGGTGTTCCGCAAGCGGGTCATGCTGGCGGCGGCGTAGGGCGCCTCAGCCGACCGTGCGCATCCGGTTCGTGCGGTGGTCCTTCAGGTGGAGGTCGCCGCCGAGCCGCTCCTTCAGCAGCTCCAGCACCTTGCGGCTGGACAGCACGGTCCACAGGTTGCCGACCAGGTGCGGGTTGTACTCGGGGGCGGCGTCCATCCAGGCGTCCTTGCCGGACTGGCTGGCGAACGTCGTGACGAAGAACTGGCCGTCGGCGGTCCGGCAGTAGCCCGTACGGATCTCGGCGGCGTCGACCTGCATGCGCGGCTTGCAGCCGACCTTGGCGGCGAGCTGCTCGACCGTCTGGGGCGCCGCCGCCCGCGCGGCGTTCCGGCCGGCCGCCGCCGGGGCTCCGGAGCCGCCGCCGGCGGAGCAGGCGGCGACCAGCCCGGCCAGCAGCGCGAGGACGGCCAGACGTGGAAGTGTCGTCATGTGCGGAGGTACGCACGGCCGCCCGCGCCGGTTCAGCACCGGTTCGGCACATCGGTTCAGCGCAGGACGGCGCAGCCCCGGGCGCGCAGCAGATCGAGCACCGGCGGGTCGTCGTAGAGCTTGTTCCAGCGCAGGTCGAGCTTGCGCAGGCCGGTCAGCTCCGCGACCGCGGCGGGCAGCTCGCGCAGCCGGTTGTTGCGCAGGTCGAGATGGGTCAGGCCGGACGGCAGCGCGGGCAGCTCGCTCAGGTGGTTGTCGCGCAGGTCGAGCACGCGCAGCTCGGTCAGCGCCGCGAGGGCGGGCAGCCGGGTCAGCCGGTTGCCCTGCAGGTGCAGCTCGCGCAGCCGGCCGAGCCCGCCGACGGTCTCGGGCAGCGTCTCCAGCCGGTTGTTGTACAGGCGCAGCTCCACCAGCGAGGCCATCGACCCGAGCGCGTCCGGGAGCCTGGTCAGCCGGTTGTCGGTGAGGTTGAGGTAGGCCAGCCGGTCGAGGCGGCCGAGCGCGGCCGGGACGTCGGTGAGGCCGTTGTCGCTCAGGTAGAGGTAGTCGGTGAGCGGCAGGTCGCCGACCTCGGGCGGGATCGAGGCGAGCCGGTTGTGGCCGAGGTCGAGCATGCGCAGCCGGGTCAGGCCGCCGATGGCCGCGGGGATCTCGGTGAGGGCGTTCTCGGCGAGGTTGAGGGACTCCAGCGCGGTCAGCTTCCACAGCGCGGCGGGCACGGAGGTCAGCCGGTTGCCGCCGAGCGCGAGGTGGCGCAGGCGAGGGGCGAGGTCGCCGGGCAGGCGCTCGATCCGGTTGCCGTAGAGGAAGAGGGTCTCCAGGCCGGGCGGGCAGGCGGGGACCTCGCTCAGCTCGTTGCCGTCGAGGTGCAGGGCGCGCAGCGCGGTCAGGCCGGACAGGCGGGGCAGCTCGCGCAGCCGGTTGCCGTCGAGCCGCAGCTCCTCCAGCGCGGCCAGCCCGCCCACCCTGCCGGGCACGTGCGTGAGCTCGTTCCAGGCCAGGTCGATCGTGCGCACGTCGTCGGGGACGTCGGGGAAGCGGGTCAGGCCGGCGCCGGGAGCGAGCATGGCGCCGATCATCGCATACGCAGCTCGAACAGGTCCGACGGCGAGATGGGCATGCGGTCGATCTCGATGCCCTCGGCGTCCTCGATCGCCGAGGCGATGACCGCCGACACCGGGATCACGCCGGCCTCGCCCGCGCCCTTGATGCCGAGCGGGTTGAGCGGCGAGGGCGTCTCCAGGTGGGCGGTCTCGATCGGGGGGATCTCGGTGGCGTACGGCATGAGGAAGTCCATGAACGAGGCGTTGACGAGCTGGCCGTGGACGTCGTACTCCATGCGCTCGTACAGGGCGCCGCCGATGCCCTGGGCCACTCCCCCGTGGATCTGGCCCTCCACGATCATCGGGTTGATCAGCCGGCCGCAGTCGTGCACGACGGCGTACCGGACGACTTTGATCTCGGCGGTGTCCGGGTCGGTCTCCACGACGGCCGCGTGCATGCCGGAGGCGAAGGTGGACCTGATCGGCGAGTAGAACTCGCGCCCCTCCAGGCCCGGCTCGTCGCCCTCGGCCACCGGCGGGCGGGCCGGGTCGGCCGCGCCGGAGAACTGGGTCGCCCTGGCCGTCTCCTCGTCGAAGGCGTAGCGCAGCGGGTTGGCCAGCACCGCCACCGTCGAGAGCGGGATCGCGGCGGTCGGCGCGCCCACGACGTGCACCAGGCCGTCGTCGATCTCCAGGTCGGCCGGGTCGGCCTCCAGGGCGTCGGCCGCGATGCGCAGCGCCTTCTCCTTGACCTTCCGGCAGGCCAGGGCGATGGCGTTGCCGCTGACGACGGCGGCGCGGGAGGCGAAGGTGCCCACCGCGTACCCGAACCTGCGGGTGTCGCCGGTGACCACGCTGACGCGTTCGATGGGCACGCCCAGCTCGGCGGCGGCGATCTGGGCGAAGGCGGTCTCGTGGCCCTGCCCCTGGGAGGTCAGGCCGGTCGAGACGTGCACCCGGCCGTCGGAGGTGATCTGCACGTGCCCGCCCTCGTACGGGCCGACGCCCGTGCCCTCGACGTAGCAGCCGATGCCGATCCCCCGGCCGGGACGCCGCTCGAAGGAGTCCCAGCCGATCAGCTCCTTGAGCATGCGGAGCATCTCCGGGTAGTTCCCGCTGTCGTAGATGAGCGGGCGGCCGTCCTGGAACGTCATCCCCTGGTCGTAGGGGAACTCCTCGGGCCGGATGAAGTTGGCCGCGCGCACCTCGGTGCGGTCCTTGCCCAGGTAGCGGGCGATCTTGTCCATGGTCCGCTCCATGCAGAACACGCCCTGCGGCCGGCCGGCCCCGCGGTACGGCGTCACCTGCACGGTGTTGGTGTAGACCGCGGTGAACTCGACCCGGTAGGCCCCCGGCTTGTACGGCCCCAGCAACTGCGTGGAGGTGACGATGGGCACGATGATCCCGTACGGCGTGTAGGCGCCGTGGTCGTGCAGGATCGTCACGTCCAGGCCCAGGACGCGGCCGTCGTCGTCGAAGCCGACGCGTACGTGGTGGATCTGGGCGCGTTCGTGCGCGGAGGAGATGAAGTGTTCCCTGCGGTCCTCGGTCCACTTGATCTCGCGGCCGAGCGTCATCGCGGCCCACGGCACCAGGATCTCCTCCGGCCACGGGTGCACGATCTTGACGCCGAAGCCGCCGCCGACGTCCGGGGCGATCACCTCGACCTGCGGCAGCGGCAGCCCGAGCGCGGCGGCGACGGCCATGCGCACGCTGGTGGAGGTCTGGGTGCTGGAGTGGACGCGCAGGTCGCGGCCGTCCCAGCGGGCGTGCACGCCGCGTCCCTCCAGCGGCATGCTGGCGCTGCGCTCGATGTCGAGCCGGAAGGCCAGCGTGTGCGGCGCGCTCTCGACGGCCTCGCGCGCGCCCCTGCCGTCGGCCCCCCGCACCTCCTGGACGAGGTGCGCCCCCACGTTCCCCGGCACGTCCTCGTGCACGAGCCGGACGCCCTGCACCGCCTCGGCCAGGCCGACGACCGGCTTGAGCGGCTCGTAGGCGACCTCGATGAGCGCGCAGGCGTCCTCGGCGGCGTACCTGTCGGCGGCCACGACCATGACCACGGGCTCGCCGACGTGCCGGACGACCTCCCTGGCCAGCGGGTACGCCGTGCGCCCGTGGGTGAGCGCCGGGTGCGGGATCAGCAGCGGCAGCGGCCGGCCCACCCGCTCGGGCAGGTCCTCCCAGGTGTAGATCGCGACCAGGCCCGGCACGTCGAGCGCGGCGGAGACGTCGATGTCGCCGATGCGCGCGTGGGCGTGCGGCGACCGGACGAACGCGGCGGCGAGCGCGTCGGGGCCCAGGTCGTCGAGGAAGCGGCCCTGGCCGGTGAGCAGCCGCGGGTCCTCCCGCCGCCGCACCGGCTCGCCGAACATCCTGGTCGTCATGACTCCCCCAGCAAGCTCACGACTCCTCCGCCAGCAGCTCGGCGGCGCGGTGGACGGCCTTGACGATGTTCTGGTAGCCGGTGCACCGGCACAGGTTGCCGGACACGCCTTCGAGCACCTCCTCGTGGGTGGGCGCCGGGTTGTCGGCCAGCAGGGCGGTCACCGTGCACAGGAAGCCCGGGGTGCAGAAGCCGCACTGCAGGCCGTGGCACTCGGCGAAGGCCCGCTGCACCGGTGAGAGCCCGTCCGGGCCGGCCAGGCCCTCGACCGTGGTGATGTCGTGCCCGTCCACGGTGACCGCGAAGGTCAGGCACGACCGGACCGGCTCGCCGTCGAGCAGCACCGTGCAGCAGCCGCAGACGCCGTGCTCGCAGCCGACGTGCGTGCCGGTCAGGCCGAGGTCGTGGCGCAGGCAGTCGGACAGCAGGCGGCGGGCGGGGACGCTGACCCGTCTGGCCGTGCCGTTCACGGTCAGCGTGATCTCATGTTCCACCGGTCGCCGTCCCCTCTCGCGCCGCCTGGCGCAGCGCCCGTTCGGCCAGCACGCCCACCAGGTGCCGCCGGTAGGCGGCGGTGGCGTGGATGTCCCCCTCGGGGTCGGTCCCCTCCCGCACGGTCCGCGCGACGGCCGGCCAGTCGACGCCGTCGGGCGGCCGGTGGCCGCAGGCGTCCGTCACGTCCGTCAGGACGGGGACCGGGCCCACGCCGACGCAGGCGACCCTGGCCGCGGCGACGCGCAGTTCGTCGTCGAGCGTGACCACGGCGCAGACGCCGGCCAGGGCGTAGTCGCCGTGCCGCCGGGACACCTCCTCGAACGCCGTCCCGGCCCGTCCGCCGAGCGCGGGGAAGTACGCCGACACGGCCAGCTCGTCCGGCCGGACGGCGGACTCCAGGGGCCCGACGAAGAACTCCTCCGCCGGCACGTCCCGCTCGGCGATCCCGGCGGGGGTCCAGCGGGCCAGCCGCACCGAGCCGCCCAGGACGGCCAGCACCGCGGGCAGCTCGGCGGCGGGATCGGCGTGCACCAGGCTCCCGACGACCGTGCCCCGGTTGCGGATCACGGGGTGGGCGACCAGCCGCAGCGCCTTCGTCAGCAGCGGGTGCGCGCCGGACCTGGCCACCCGCGAGTGCCGGGCCAGCGCCCCCACCCGCACCCCGTCGCCGCCCGCCTCGACCGTGTCCAGGGCGGTCAGGCGGTTGATGTCGACGATGTGCTCGGGCGCGGCCAGCCGCATGTTGAGCATGGGGATCAGGCTCTGGCCGCCGGCCAGCACCTTGCCGTGCACCTCGGCGAGCGTCCGCAGCGCCGCGCCCAGGTCGCGGGGGGCGTGGTGGGTGAACGGCGGCGGCTTCACCCGGCCTCGCCGGGAGCGGGGTTCGGGGCGGGTCTCGAAGGGCGCCCGGCTATGACGCGCAGCAGGTGGTAGCCGCCCACCACCACGACGGTGCCGAGCGCGATGCCCTCCAGGGAGAAGTCTCCGCCGATCATGTGCGTCACCGGTCCGATCGCCAGGATGATGCCCGCGCCGATCGGGACCATGTTCACCGGGTCGGCGAAATCCACCCGGTTCTCGATCCAGATCTTGGCGCCGAGTAGTCCGATCATGCCGTACAGGATGACGGTGACGCCGCCGAGCACGCCGCCCGGCGTGGCGGCGACCAGCGCCCCGAACTTCGGGCACAGGCCGAACAGGATCGCGATCAGGCCGGCGATGTAGTAGGCGGCCGTGGAGTAGACCTTGGTGGCCGCCATGACGCCGATGTTCTCGGCGTAGGTGGTGGTGGGCGAGCCGCCGACGGCGCTGGTGACGACGGTGGCGGCGCCGTCGGCGATGATCGCCCGGCCGATGTAGGGGTCGACGTCGGTGCCGGTCATCTCGCCGACGGCCTTGACGTGGCCGACGTTCTCGGCGATGAGCGCGATCACCGCGGGCAGCACGAGCAGCACGGCGGAGAACCGGAAGTCGGGGGCGTGGAAGTCCGGCAGCCCGAACCAGTCGGCCCTGGCGACGGCGTCGAAGCTGACCCGGTCGTGCGGGAAGGCCGTGGCCACGCAGTACGTGCCCTCGGCCGGGCAGGCGGCGCCGGCCGCGTCGCGCAGGTTCTGGCCGGGCAGCACGGAGGTGACCGGCCCCGCCACCCGGTCCAGCACCCAGGACAGCGCGAACCCGGTGACCAGCCCGATGAGCACGCCGACGCGCCCGGCGAACCCCTTGAACGCCACGATCACCACGAACGTCACCAGCATCGTGACCAGCGCCACCCACTGGTCCTGCCCCCAGTAGACGTCGGCGACCACGTACGCCAGCCCGAACCCGATGAGCATCACCACCGCGCCGGTGACGACGGGCGGGAAGACCCGGTGGATGATCTGCACCCCGAGCACGTGCACGGCCAGCCCCGCCAGCGCCAGCACGAGCCCGGCCACCAGGATCGAGCCGGTCACGATGGCGTCGGCGATGCTCTGGTCGGTGCCGACGGCGGCCCTGATGGCGAACACGCCGCCGACGAACGACGCGCTGGTGCCCAGGTAGCTGGGCACCTTGCCCTTCACGATCAGCAGGAACATGATCGTCGCGACGCCGGACATCATCACGGCGACGTTCGGGTCGAGCCCCATCACCAGCGGGAACACGAACGTGGCGCCGAACATCGCGATCACGTGCTGGGCGCCGAAGCCGACCATGCGCGGCCAGCTCAGCCGCTCGTCGGGCCTGACCACCTCGCCGGGCGCCAGATGCCTGCCGTCACCGTGTCTGGTCCATCCGAAAACCATCTGCGCCCTCTCTTCCGGGCCGGCGACCGTGCCTTTGCGGGCACATTAGGACCGCTGGGATGCGGCTACACGGGCATGATCTGCCAAATATCCCGCGGTCACCAGAGCGAACCTCCGTACGGAGGAAGTCGCCGGCCGGTCAGAGAGGGGGTTATCGGCCTGTTTCGGGCACCGGTTCGCGGCGCGTGGCGCGCAGCAGGTGGTAGCCGACGAGCAGCACGATCGTGCCGAGCGCGATGCCGCTGAGGGAGAACGTGCTGGTGATCGGGAACGCGACCGGCCCGATGGCGATGATGATGCCCGCGCCCACCGGGACCAGGTTGACCGGGTCGGACAGGTTCACCTTGTTCTCGATCCAGATGCGGGCGCCGAGCAGGCCGATCATGCCGTAGAGGATGGTCGTGACGCCGCCGAGCACGCCGTCGGGGGTCGCGGCCACGAGCGCGCCGAACTTGGGGCACAGGCCGAACAGGATCGCGATGACCGCGGCGATGTAGTAGGCGGCCGTGGAGTAGACCTTGGTGGCCGCCATGACGCCGATGTTCTCGGCGTACGTGGTGGTGGCCGGGCCGCCGACCGAGGTGGCGACCACGGTGCCGACGCCGTCGGCCATGATGGCGCGGCCCATGTAACCGTCGACGTCCGCGCCGGTCATCTCGCCGACCGCCTTGACGTGGCCGACGTTCTCGGCGATGAGCGCGATCACGACCGGCAGCACCAGCACGATCGCCGACACCTCGAACACCGGCCCGTGCAGCGACGGCAGGCCGATCCAGTCGGCCTTGGCGACGCCCTGGAGGTCGACGCGGAAGTGCTCGGTCACCTTGCCGGTGGCGTCGGGGGCCAGGATCCTGCCGCCCACCACGTCCCAGACCCACGACAGGACGAACCCGAAGACCAGGCCGAGCAGCACGCCGATCCGGCCGAGGAAGCCCTTGAAGACCCCGATGAACACGAACGTGGCCGCCATCGTGAGCAGCGCCACCCACGGGTCCTTGGGCCAGTAGACGTCGGCCGCGACGTAGGCCATGCCGAAGCCGATCAGCATCACCACGCCGCCGGTGACGATCGGCGGGAAGACGCGGTGGATGATCCGCACGCCGAGCAGGTGGATGGCCAGCCCGCAGCCGGCCAGCACGACGCCGACGGCCAGCAGCGCGCCGGTGACGGTCGCGTCGCCGCCCCCGGCCGCCCTGATCGCCACCACGGCCCCCACGAAGGACGCGCTCGACCCGACGTAGCTGGGGATCTTGCCCTTCACGATGAGCAGGAACAGGATCGTCGCGACGCCGGACATCATCACGGCCAGGTTCGCGTCGAGCCCCATGACCAGCGGGAACACGAACGTCGCGCCGAACATGGCGATGACGTGCTGGGCGCCGATGCCGACCATCCGGGGCCAGGAGAGCCGCTCGTCAGGCTTGACGACCTCTCCCGGCGTCAGATGCTTGCCGTCGCCGTGCAGCTTCCACCCGAACACCGCGAACCCACCTCAATCTTCCGCCTGAGCAGCGGCGACGTCTTCCGAACCATGTCGGAGAGCACAATAAGGGGTGTCGCGACCATCCGGATACGGCGGGCCGTTATTGCACGTGAATCGTGAACCCGTCGCCGCTCACCACCTGGCCGGTACGGATCTTCGCCGTCTTCCGCAGCTCGACCTCGCCGTCGACCTGGACCAGGCCCTCGGCGATGAGGTGTTTGGCCATGCCGCCGGTCTCGGTGACCCCGCAGTACTTCAGCAGGTCGCACAGCGGGATGTACTCGGAACGCAGTTCGAAATCCAGATCCACGAGCCCCAAGCCTAGATGCCGCGCATGCGCAGCACGTGCAGGGCCAGGGTGAGGTTGAGCCGCAGGTGGGGGTCGTCGGTGAAGTTGCCGAGCAGGCGTTCCAGCTTCCCGATGCGGTAGCGCAGCGTGTTGTAGTGGAAGTGCAGCCGGCGGGCGGTCTCGGCGACGTTGAGGTTGGTCTCCAGGAGCACCTGGAGCGTGCGCCGCAGGTCGGCGTTCTCGGCGTCCTCGTCCCAGGCCAGCGGGCCCAGCGTCTCGCGGACGAACGCGTGCAGCTCGCCGGTGTCGTTCACCAGCGACAGCAGCCGGTAGACGCCGAGCTGGTCGAAGTGGGCGACCGCGCCCGGCCCGTGGAGCTGCCGGCCCACCCGGGCCGCCTTCAGCGCCTGCGCGTACGCCTCCGGCAGCGTCCCGGCCCCGGGGCTCGGCCGCGAGGTGCCGGTCGAGAACGTCGCGGGCGGCATGTCGGCGAACGCCGAGGCGGCGTCCTTGGCCACCCTGGCGGCGTCCAGCGAGGCGTCCACGACGGCGACGACCTCGTGCGAGAACCCGGCCACCGCGCCGCGCGGGTCGTGCCGCCGCACGGCCGCCGTCCAGCAGGACACCAGCCGGTCCTGGGCGCTGCGCTCGTCGCCGTCGGGGTCGAGCTCGGCCACCAGCACGATCACCGGCCGCGCCAGGTCCCAGCCGAACGCCCTGGCCCTGGCGTCGACCCGCTCGGGCGTGCCGGCCCGGCCGGTGAGCACGTCGCGCAGGAAGTCGGCCCGGTACTTGCTCTCGACCGCGTTGACCGCCTCCTGCCGGGTCACGACCAGCGCGGCGACGGTGGCGGCGCGTTCGAGGATGCCGATGTCGCTGTCCCGGATCGCGCCGGTGGCGCTGTAGGCGACGATCCGGCCGTGGTGGTGGCCGCCGGCCAGCACGGGGGCCGAGGCGAACGCCCTGCCGCGGCCCGGCGTCTCGGCGGTCCGCGCGGGCGGCGGGCCCTCGCGGGAGATCGACTCGCGCAGCGCGGCGACGTGCTCGGCCGCCCCCGCGGTGGCCAGGACCTGGCCGGAGCCGTCCACGGCGGCCACGGCCACGTCGAGGAGCTGGGCCACCTCGGCGGCGACCTCGTCGAGCCCGCCGCCGGCCAGCACCACGTGGACCAGCGCCCGGTGCGCCTCCTCGGCGCGGGCCAGCACGGCGGCCTGGCGGTTGAGTATGTCGGTGAGCACCTGGTTGAGGATGTCGTCGAAGCCGACGTCGTTGGGCAGCAGGATGAGCGGGAAGCCGAGCCGGTCGGCCTGCTCGGTCATCTCGGCGGGCAGCTCGTCCACGTACCGGCCGAGCTTGATCGCCAGGGCGGCCAGGCCGCGTTCGTCCAGGTCGGCGACCAGCCGGCCGAGCGACTGCGGCGTGTTGCGCAGCGGGTAGCCGGTGGTCAGCAGCAGCTCGTGCGGCTTGACCCAGGCCAGGATGTCGGGCACCTCCATCACGTTGAGCCGCTGCACGATGCGCCCGAGCCCGCTCTCCCCCGCGATCAGCCTGGCCTCGGCCAGCGTCGAGACGCCGAGCACCTCTCCGACGGAGACGCCGTGGATGATCGTTCCGGTGCTGGCCAGACGCACGGGGGGCTCCATGTGGTGATTGTGACTCCCCAGGTGGTCTGTCAGGAAGAGCCAACCTTCCCGCTGACTGTTGGCAAATTTCTCCGTACGGAGGGTTCCCCGGCCGTTCTACGGTCAGGACCAGGGTCCGATGGGAGGTTCGGTGACCGTCAGTACTCATGCGCGGCGTACCCGGGTCCGCGTGACGGGCGCGGCGAGCACCGCCGTGCGTCCCGTGCTGGAGGCCCCGCGCAGCCCCGCCCGGGTGCTCGCGGCGTTCTCGGCGGGGATATATCTGGAGGTCAGGACCGAGTGCGAGCCTTCGGTGATCGCCCTCATCACCGGCGAGGCGGCCCGGCTGCCCAACTCGGTGCTGCTGGCCACGCCGCTGCCGCAGGTCACCGTGGGTGACGACGCCTCCGTCGGCGACCGCGGCATCGAGCTGGGCTCGCTGAGCCTCGGCGTGCGCCGCTGGTGGGACCCGGCTCCGGCGCTGGGCCCGGTCGACCCGCTGAGCCTGGCCGGCGTCGTCCTGGACGGCCCCGGACGGCCCGGCCTGGCCGGGAACGACGCGGTCGAGCTGCTGGCGCGCAGTTGCGCGCAGGCCCGGCTGCTGGGCGCGGTGACGGCGGCGGAACGGCTCGTGGGACTCGGCCCCGGGCTCACGCCGAGCGGCGACGACGTGCTGGCCGGACTGCTGGTGACGTTGAGACACCTCGGCACGGCGACCGGCACGCGGCGGGCGGTCTGGCTGGCCGACTGGCTGGCGGCGACCGTCACCTACGACGCGCGCACCCGTACGACGCCGATCTCGGCGACGTTGCTGCACTGCGCGGCCAGGGGCGAGGCCAGCCCGGAGGTGACCGGCGTGCTGCGCGGCATCGCCGGCCGGCAGGCGCTCGAACCGGCGCTGCGGCGCCTGCACCGGCTCGGCCACACCTCGGGCGCCGACCTCGCCCAGGGCATCTCGATCGGGCTGGCCTCGGTCCGGGCGTTGAGCGGGCGCCCGTGAGCGACGACCTGATCCAGCTCAGAAAAGGGACGTACCACGACTCCGTCACCTTGATGCGAATAAGTCGGGCGCTGACCGAAATGCCGGGCGTGGAGGTGGCGATGGTGGCCATGGCCACCGAGCTCAACCTCGCCATCGTCCGCGACCTCGGCTTCGAGCCCCCGCCCGCGGGCCCCGGCGACCTGGTCATCGCCCTGCGCGGCGCCGACCCCGCGCGGGCCGTCGAGGAGCTGGACGCCCGTCTGACCGCGCGGGCCGCCACCGCCGCGGCCGCGGGGTCCGGCGAGCAGCCGCCGCTCACCACCCGCTCGGCCGCCAGGACGCCGGCCGACCTGGTCCTGGTGTCCGTGCCCGGCGAGCACGCCTTCTGCGAGGCGTACGACGCCGTCGAGGCCGGGCTGCCGGTGATGATCTTCAGCGACGGCGTGCCCCTGGCCCAGGAGCGGTGGCTCAAGGAGCTGGCCGAGGAGCGCGGCGTCCTGGTCATGGGGCCCGACTGCGGCACCGCCTCGATCGCCGGCGTCGGGCTCGGCTTCGCCAACGTGCTGCGGCCGGGGCCGGTCGGCCTGGTCGCCGCCTCCGGCACGGGCGCCCAGCAGGTGTCCTGCCTGCTCGACTGGGCCGAGGCCGGGGTCAGCCACATCCTCGGCGTGGGCGGCAGGGACCTGTCGGCCGAGGTCGGCGGGCTGGCCACGGCGCGCGCCCTGCGGCTGCTCGACGACGACCCGGCCACCGAGCTGATCGTGCTGGTCGGCAAGCCGCCCGGCCCGGGCGTGGCGGAGGCCGTCCGGGAGGTGGCCGCCGGGCTGCGCACGCCGGTGGTGGAGGCGGTGCTGCCGGAGACCGACCTCACCGAGGCGGCCGGGCGGGCGCTGCGGGCGCTGGGCCGCGGCGTGCCCGGATGGCCGTCGTGGCCGGGCGCGCTGCGCGGGGAGCCGCGGAGCGTCAGGGGCCTGTACGCGGGCGGCACGCTCTGCGCGGAGGCCGCCGCCCTGGCCGGGCCCGGCGAGTTCACCGACTTCGGGGACGACGCCTACACCAGGGGCAGGGCGCATCCGATGATCGATCCGACACTGCGCCTCGAGGCCCTGTCACGGGTCCGGGCCGACGAGGTGGTGCTCATGGACGTCGTGCTCGGCCACGCCGCCGACCCCGACCCGGCGGCCTGGCTCGCGCCGGCGCTCGCCCGTACGCCGGCCACCGTCGTGGTGGCGCTGGTCGGCAGCGCGGGCGACCCCCAGGACCTGCACCGGCAGGCGGCGGCGCTGCGCGGGGCCGGGGCGGCCGTGTTCGTCTCCAACGCCGAGGCCGCCCGCCACGCCCGGAGCCTCCTGTGACCCCGCCCGCCCCGGCGTCGAGCCTGTTGTCGGGGCCACCGCGGGTGATCACCGTCGGCGCGGGGCTGCTCGACGAGGCGCTGGCGGCCCAGGCCGTGCCGACGACGCCGGTGGCCTGGCGTCCGCCGCTGCCCGGCACCGCCGGCGCCCTGGCCAAGGTGCTGGCCGACCCGCGCAGGACGGCCGCCAACGAGCTGGCCGTGCGCAGGCTGACCGGCGCGCGGCCGTACCTGGTGGGCCTGCGGCGGGCCGCCGAGGTGCTGCCCGCGGGGACGTTCCTGCACGCCGGGCCGCCGATCGAGTGGGAGCGCGCCTCGGGCCCGATGCGCGGCGCGCTGATCGGCGCGATGCTGCTGGAGGGCCGGGCGGGCGACGAGCGGGAGGCCGAGGCCCGGCTGGCCGCGGGCGCGGTCGCGCTGCGGCCCTGCCACGAGCACGCCACGGTGGGCCCGATGGCGGGCGTGGTGAGCCCGTCGATGTGGCTGCTCGAGGTACGCGACGAGGAGCACGGCGGCACCGCCTACTGCTCGCTCAACGAGGGCCTGGGCAAGGTGCTCAGGTACGGCGCGTACGGCCCCGAGGTGCTCGACCGGCTGCGCTGGATGGAGGAGGTGCTCGGCCCGGTCCTCGCCGCGACGCTGGCCCGTACCGGCCCGATCGACCTGCGCTCGCTGATCGCGCAGGCCCTGCAGATGGGCGACGAGCTGCACAACCGCAACCGCGCGGCCACCTCGCTGCTGCTGCGCGAGCTGGCCCCGGCCCTCGTGGAGGCCGCGCCCGCGCAGGCGGCGCAGGTGCTGCGCTTCGTCAACGGCAACGACCACTTCTTCCTCAACGCGGGCATGGCCGCGGGCAAGGTGAGCGCGGACGCCGCCCGCGACGTCCCCGGCTCCTCGCTGGTCGTGGCCATGGCCAGGAACGGCACCGACTTCGGCGTGCAGGTCTCCGGGCTCGGCGGACGCTGGTTCACCGGCCCCGCCGGGGTGCCGGACGGCCTCTACCTCGGCGCGTACGGCCCCAAGGACGCCAACCCCGACATCGGCGACTCCACGATCACCGAGACCTCCGGGCTTGGCGGCTTCGCGATGGCCGCCGCGCCCGCGATCGTGCGCTTCGTCGGCGGCGAGGTGGCCGACGCGGTCCGGGCCACCCGCTCGATGTACGAGATCACGCTCGCCGAGCATCCCGCGTACCAGATTCCCGGGCTCGGATTCCGCGGCACGCCCGTCGGCATCGACGTGACGCTCGTCGCCAGGACGGGCATTCTGCCGGTCGTCAACACCGGCATCGCGGGGCGCGTGGCGGGCACCGGTCAGGTCGGCGCGGGCCTGGTGGAGCCGCCCGCGCAGGCGTTCACCAGCGCCTTGATCGCACTCGCCGCTGAGTAAGTGATCAGTTTGAAAAGCCGTATATCTGCAGGTCAGAGCGGCTGTAAAGGCTCTTCGCCTTCCATTACCGATTTTCCGCCGATATCGTGGCGAACCTCATAATGTGCAAGTAGCGCATGGCGCACGGTGACGCGTACGGCGATCCACCGCACGAAGTGGTCACGCTCTGATGTGACGGATGAGGCTGAATGGGGGCGGCAAGATGGCAGCCGACCGCTTGCTCGGCGGGCCCGGCCCGGACCAGGGTGCGCCGGGGGGTGACCCGCAGAGCCAGGGGCGTCTGGTCGGCAGGCGTTACCGGCTGATGTCGCCGGTCGGCAGGGGCGGCATGGGGATGGTGTGGCACGCCCACGACGTGCTGCTCGACCGGGACGTCGCGGTCAAGGAGCTGATCCTGCCGTACGGGCTGGATCAGGCGGGCAAGCAGATGGCCCACCGGCGCATGCTGCGCGAGGCCAGGTCGGCGGCCCGGCTGACGCATCCGGGCATCGTCACCGTCCACGACGTCGTCGAGGAGGACGGCCGGCCGTGGATCGTGATGGAGCTGGTCCGCGCCTGGTCGCTGGAGCAGGCCGTGCGGCAGAGCGGCCCGCTGCCGGTGATCCAGGCCGCCGAGATCGGCATCCGCGTGCTCGACGCGCTCCGGCACGCGCACGCCGCCGGCATCCTGCACCGCGACATCAAGCCGGGCAACGTGCTGCTGACCTCCGACCGCGTGGTGCTGACCGACTTCGGCATCGCCGCCATCGAGGGCGACGTGACGATCACGCAGACCGGGCTGCTCATGGGCTCGCCCGCGTACGTGCCGCCGGAGCGGCTGTCCGGGCAGCCGATCGGGCAGGCGGCCGACCTGTGGTCCTTCGGCGCGACCCTGTACGCGGCCGTGGAGGGGCGGCCGCCGTACGAGGGGCCGGACGCGATCGCGGTGCTGGGCGCGGTGCTCACCCAGGAGCCGATCAGGCCGCAGCGGGCCGGGGCGCTGCTGCCGGTGATCGAGGGCCTGCTGCGCAAGAACCCGGCCGAGCGGCTCACCGCGGAGCAGGTCGCCGACCTGCTGGAAGCGGTGCTGCGCGCGCACGGCTCGGCCCGTCCGCGCCCGCCCGAGACGCTGCCGGCCGAGTCGGAGCCGACGCCGCTGGGGATGCTGCCGCCGCTGGAGCACCCGTCCGGGCCGATGCCGTCGCGCATCGTGGAGACCCCCTCCGGGCCGGTGCGGGTGCCGTACGACCCGCTGGCCGGCCCGGCCGGCGGGTACGCGATGCCGCCCTACGACGGCCTGTCGAGCCCGTCGGGCAGCCATCGCACCGAGCGGCTCCCGTCCCCGGCCGACGGCTTCGACGCCTTCGGCGGCCCGTCCGGCCCGCACCGGATGGAACCGCCCGCCGCGGACCTCGACGACCTCGACGACCTCGGCGCGCCCGTCCCGCCCGCGCCGCAGCCGATCCTGCCGCTGACCACGGACAGCAGGGCGGCCGCCGTCCCGGCCCCGTGGCCGCTGGCCTCGGCCGACGAGCTGCGCGAGCACTCGCGCGACCTGTCGCACGACATCAGCCACAGCCGTCTGGCGACCCTGCCCGGCTCCGGCGCCGGGGCGCGCACCGGCCCGTCCGGCACCGGCTCCACCCGGGCCGGCTCCTCGCGCACCGGCTCCACCCGGACCGGTTCCCCGCGCGGCGGCCCCTCGCGCAACGGCCCCTCGCGGGCGGGCACGAGCCGCCGCAGGGTCCAGGAGGGCGACGGGCCCTGGATGCGCGGAGGCCGGCCCACGCCGTTGCTGATCGCCGGCGCGGTCGCGGGCGTGGCCGTGGTGATCGGCGCGATCGTGGTCATCCTGTCCGGCGGCGCGCCGCAGGTCTCGCCCGGCACGCAGTCGGCCGCCGCCACCAGCCAGGCGCCGCGGAAGAGCGGGCCGTCGCCGGTGCCCGACGGCTACAAGGAGCACACCCCGCCCGGCTTCGCGGCGGCGGTCCCGGACGGCTGGAAGCTGGCCGCCTCGGGCGACGCGGCCACCTTCACCGGCCCCAAGGACTCCGGCACCCGGATCGTCGTCGAGCAGGCCGCCCCGCAGGCCGACGCCCTGGCCGAGCTGAGCCGGCGCGAGGCCGACGGCGGCGTGGAGGGCTACATCCAGGTGCAGCTCCAGGCCACCGACTACCGGGGCTGGAAGGCCGCCGACTGGGAGTACACCTACACCTCCAAGGACGGCGTCCCGATGCACGCCCTGACCCGGTACGTCACGCTCGACGACAAGACCGCCTTCACGATCTCGTTCGACATGCCCGAGCTGAAGTGGGACGACCAGGCCGGGGCCCGCAAGACGTTCCTGGACACCTTCCGCCAGACCACCTGACCTATATTGCACTGATCATTCCAAAACGTGCTAGCGTGCTCGTCATGGCACGACCACGGACGTTCGAGGAGGACCGCGCCGTCGAGGCCGCCATGCGCGCGTTCTGGGACGCGGGTTACGAAGGCACCTCGACCCAGGACCTGTGCCAGGCCACCGGCCTCGGCCGCAGCAGCATCTACAACACCTTCGCGAGCAAGCGCGACCTCTACGAGCGGGCCCTGCGCCGCTACCAGGAGGAGCGCACGTCCGCGCTGATCGAGCTCATGGCCTCCGGCCTGCCCGCCATGGAGAAGATCCGGACCGTGCTGTGGCAGGCGGTCGACCCCGAGGCCGGCGACCCGGCCGGCTGCCTGGTGGTCAACGCCCTGGTGGAGCTGGCTCCGCACGATGCGGAGATCGCCGTCCTGCTGCGCCGCGACGGCGAGCGGCGGGTGGAGGCGCTGCGGGGCGCGATCGAGCGCGGGCAGGCCCTCGGCGAGATCGGCGCGGACAAGGACGCCCTGGCGCTCGCGCACTTCGTCGTGGCCACGGTCAGCGGCCTGCGCGTCGCGGCCCGGGGCGGGGCGGGCCGGGCGGTGCTCGAATCCATCGCGACGACGGCGCTGACCGCTTTCTGACCCTTCCCGGCCCCCTTTTCGTGTCCGAATTTTGTACTGAGCGTTCTAAAACTGGAGGAGTTCTCATGCCATTGGCGGTGTTCATCCTGGGGCTGGCGATCTTCGCCCAGGGCACCTCGGAGCTCATGCTGGCCGGACTGCTGCCGGAGATGGCCGCCGACCTGGGCGTGTCCGTCCCCGACGCGGGGCTGCTGATCTCGGCGTTCGCGATCGGGATGCTGGCAGGAGCGCCGGTCCTGGCCGTCGTGACGATGCGCTGGCCGCGCCGGACCGCGCTGCTGACGTTCATGGCGGTCTTCGCGCTGACCCACGTCGCCGGGGCCCTGACCACCAGCTACGGCCTGCTGTTCGCCACCCGCGTGGCGGGCGCCTTCGTCTACGCCGGGTTCTGGGCGGTCGCGGCGTCCACGGCGGTGGGCCTGGTGCCGCCGAACGCCAGGGGGAAGGCGATGAGCATCGTGGCGGGCGGGCTGACCGTGGCCACCGTCGTCGGGCTGTCCCTCGGCACGGTCATCGGCCAGCACCTCGGCTGGCGCGCCGCGTTCTGGGCCGTGGCCGCGCTGTCGGCGCTGGCGGCCGTGGGCGTGCTGGCCACGATCCCCGGCGGCCGGCCCGAGCGGGAGGCCGCGCCGGGCGTCGCCGAGCAGCTCCGCTCGATGCTGAGCCCGCGCCTGTGGCTCGCCTTCACCACCACCGCCGTGGCGACCGGCGCCCTGCTGGTCTCCTTCAGCTACCTGAGCGCGATGCTCGTGGACACGACCGGCATGCGGGCCGCCTGGGTGCCCGCCGTCCTGGCGCTGTACGGGGTCGGCGCGGTGATCGGCATCACGATCGGCGGGCGCACCGCCGACGCGCGCCCCTTCCCGACCCTGTACGCGGGCATCGCCGGGCTGGTCGTGACCTCGGTCCTGCTGGCGCTCGCCGCGCCGGTCGCGGTGCTGGCCGTGCCGCTGGTCCTGCTGCTCGGCGGGTTCGGCTTCGCCACCAACCCGACGCTGAACACCCGCGTCTTCACCCTGGCCAAGGACGCCCCCACGATGGCCGCCGCGATGAACGTCTGCGCCTTCAACGTCGGCATCACCGTCGGCCCGTGGCTCGGCGGGCTGGCCATCGGGGCGGGCGCCGGATACCCGTCCGTCGGCTGGATCGGCGCCGTGCTCGGCGTGGCGGCCCTGGGCGTGGTGGCCCTGTCCGCCCGTCCGGGGCGGGAGCCGGTCGCCACGGCCCACCGGGCCGAAGCCGTCCCGAGGGCGTGAGGTACGGTCCTGGCCATGGAACTGGCGAGCATCCACTTCTATCCCGTCAAGTCCACCGCCGGGCATGACGTCCATGAGGCCGAGGTGCAGCCGTGGGGGCTGGCCGGCGACCGGCGTTACCTGGTGACCGACGGCCAGGGCGGCCAGCTGACCGCCCGCGAGCACCCCTTGCTGCTGAGCTGCGTGGCGCAGCTCGACGGCGACGTCCTCACGCTGACCGGCCCGCACGCGCCCCCGCTGCGGGTCACCCCCACCACCACCAGGACCGTCGTGGACGTCTGGCGCACGCCGGTCGAGCTCACCGACTGCGGCGACGACGCGGCACGCTGGCTGTCGGAGCTGATCGGCCGCCCGGCGCGGCTGGCCTGGCTCGACGACCCGACCCGCCGTCCGGTCAACCCCGAGTACGGCCTGCCCGGCGACCGGGTGAGCCTGGCCGACGGCTACCCGCTGCTGCTGACCACGACCGCCTCACTCGGCCGGCTCAACGACTGGATCGCCGAGACGGCGGCCGAACGCGGCGAGGAGGTCCCCGCGCCGCTGCCCATGCACCGCTTCCGGCCCAGCGTGGTGATCGGCGGGGTGGAGCGGCCGTTCGCCGAGGACGAGTGGAAGCGGCTGCGCATCGGCGGGGTCGCCTTCCGGGTGACCAAGGGCTGCGACCGCTGCGTGCTGACCACGATCGACACCGCGACCTACACCAAGGGCAAGGAGCCCATCAGGACGCTGTCCCGCCACCGCAAGTGGGACGGCAAGGTCTGGTTCGGCATCAACCTGATCCCGGACGCCCCCGGCACGATCACCGTGGGGGATTCCGTCACCATCCTCTAAAAAAGGCACCTTTCCCAATAGAAATGGATGCCTGTCCTCTTTGGGGGGATGTCGGGGGCTATGCGAGACTTCACAGGTGACCAGCGCCCCCACGAAAACCCCCGTCTCCCTGCCTGACCTCGTCAGCGTCCAGCGTCGAACCTTGCTCGTCCTGTCCGCCGCGCAGATCGTGGGCGGCGTGGGGGTGGCCGTCGGGCTGGCGCTCAGCTCGGTGGTCGTGGACGAGCTGTCCGGCTCGACCGTGATCAGCGGGTTCGCCGGGACCGCGACCGTGCTCGGGGCGGCGCTGCTCGCGCTGCCGACCGCGCGGCTGTCGAGCCTGGGAGGCCGCCGGGCGGGCCTGTCGCTGGCCTACCTGGCCGCGCTGGCGGGCTGCGCGATCTCGGTGGCCGCGATCAGCCTGGGCAACTGGCCGCTGCTGCTGGCCGGGCTGGTGCTGGTCGGCGGCGGCAGCGCGGGCAGCCTGGCGGCCCGCTACTCGGCCACCGACCTGTCGCCCCAGGGCCACTCGGCCCGGCACCTGTCGCTGGTGGTGTGGGCCTCGACCGTCGGCTCGGTCGCCGGGCCCAACCTGGCCGAGCCCGCCGACCGGATGGGGATCGGGGCCGGGCTGGCGGCCAAGGCGGGGCCGTTCGCGTTCGCCGCGCTGGCGTTCGCCGTGGCGCTGGTGATCATCATCGGCGGCCTGCGCCCGGACCCGCTCAAGCTGGCCCGCGAGCTGGACGGCGCCCCCGAGCCCGGCCCCGGCCGCCAGCGCACGATCAGGACGGGCCTGCGCACGCTGCGCGAGACCCCCATGGCCCGCCGCGCGCTCGTCATGATCGCGGTGGCCCACACCGCGATGGTCTCGATCATGTCGATGACCCCCGTCAAGCTCCACCACGACGGCTCGAACCTGAACGTCATCGGCCTGGTGATCAGCCTGCACATCGCCGGCATGTACATGTTCTCGCCGGTCGTGGGCTGGCTGGCCGACCGGGCGGGCAAGGTGCCGGTGCTGGTGCTCGGCTCGGCGCTGCTGCTGGCCGCCGCCGTCCTGGCGGGCACGGCGGGGCACCGGGTGTGGCAGGTGACGACGGCCCTGGTCGTGCTCGGGCTCGGCTGGTCGTGCGGGCTGGTCGCCGGGTCGGCGCTGGTCACCGAGTCGGTGCCGATCGACCGCCGGCCCGCCGTGCAGGGCCTGTCGGACCTGCTGATGAACGTCTGCGGCGCCACCGGGACGATCATCGCGGGCGCCATCGTCGGCATCCTGTCCTACGGCGTGCTCGGCCTGGTCGTCGGCGTCATGGTCACCCTGGCCGGGCTCTGGCTGGTCTCGGCCCGGTACCGAGACCGCGCCGTCGCGGCCTGAACGCTCACTTCGCGTCGGCGTAGCACCCCACGGCGACCGTCTCCATCGGGAAGCGCACGGGGGTCGAGCCGAACAGCAGCCTGCTCGCCTCGGCCGCCGCCGCCGTCACCGCCGCGCCGACCTCCTGCGCCTGCTCCAGCGGGCAGTGCACCATGACCTCGTCGTGCTGGAAGAACACCAGCCTGGCGGGCTCGGGCAGCAGCCCGCGCAGCACCGCCAGCAACGCCAGCGCCCATTCGGCGGCCGTGCCCTGCACCACGAAGTTCCTGGTGAACCTGCCCCGGTCGCGGGCCGCCCGGCCGCCCTCCGGGCCGGACACCAGTTCCTTCCACCGCCCGGACGGCGGCGGGCTGGTCCGCCCGAGCCACGACCGCACCAGCCGGCCCTCCTCCCCGGCCTTGGCCGCGTCCTCCACGAACTGGTACGCCTTGGGGAAGCGCTGACGCATGACGGCCAGCAGCTTGGAGGCGTCGCCGCTGGTGCCGCCGTACATGGCGGACAGCATCGCGATCTTGGCGTTGTCACGCTCGCCGCCGAACGACTGCGCCAGCGCCGAGTACAGGTCGATCTCCCCCGCCGCCCTGGCCAGCCCGCCGTCGCCGGCCATCGCGGCCAGCACCCGCGGCTCCAGCTGGGCCGCGTCGGCGACGACCAGCGTCCATCCCTCGTCGGCCACCACGACCCGGCGCATCACCTTGGGGATCTGCAGCGCGCCGCCGCCGCTGGTCGCCCACCGGCCGGACACCACGCCGCCGACGACGTACTCGGGGCGGAAGCGCCCGCCGCGCACCCACTGGTCGGCCCAGACCCAGCCGTGGAAGCTGTAGAGCCGGGCCAGCTCCTTGTAGGCCAGCAGCGGCGCGACGGCGGGATGGTCGATCTTCTTCAGCTCCCACGACCGGGTCGTCTTCAGCGCCACCCCCGCGCCCTTGAACGCCTTGACCAGCTGCTGCACCGAGTCGGGGTTGACCGGGCGCCCGAAGGCCGCCGCCACCTCGTCGGCCAGCGCCTGGAGCTTGACCGGGCGCATGCCGTGCACGGGCCGCGGGCCGAGCATGTCCGTGAGCAGCGCGTCGTGCACGTCCCGGCGCCAGGGCATGCCCTCGTGCGACATCTCGGCCGCGACCAGCGCGCCCGCGGACTCGGCGGCGACCAGCAGCCGGAAGCGGCCCGGCTCGGGCAGCTCCTCGATCCGGCGGAGCTGGTCGGCCAGCACCTCGGCCACCGCCTCGGCCCCCAGCGGCTCCGGCGCGAACAGCGTGCCGGGCACGCTCGGCTGGTCGTCGGGCACCGGCAGGCCATGCAGCCGGGCGTGGGCGGCCCGCGCCGAGCGCGGCTCGCCGTAGCGGCCCTCGTGGGCGAGCAGCAGCCCCTCGGTGAGCGCGAGGTCGTGGCAGCGCGCGACGCGCACGCCCTGCTCCAGCAGCGGCGGGTACGTCTCCCGCGTGTCGGCCCAGACCCACCGCGGCCCGCCCCCGGCCTCCAGCTCCCGCACCGCGGACGCCGGATCGGCCGCGCGCCGGGCCGTTCCTCCGACGGGGAGCACCGTCTCCCCCGCTACCACGACATACACGCACATAAGGGTGCCAAACGACTACGACAAATCGATGTGCACCTCGTCCTCCAGCGGCGGCCGGAGCTCCTGCTCCAGGCAGCCGGTGGCGGCGAAGCAGCGCAGGGTCAGCCGGCCGGGGGTGACCGACGCGTGCAGGAACTGCTTGAAGAACGGCGGCTGGTCCCAGTCGGACAGCTCCGACAGGAAGCGGTGGAACACCTTGTCCACCGGCAGCCGGAACGGCCACGGCCAGGCCCCGAGCAGCCGCGCCGCCCAGCGCATCCGCCGGGTGACCGTGACCGCGCCCTCGACCGGCCGGGCCGGGCGGTTGCCGATCTGGCTGGACATGATGCACACCGCCTCGTCGGGGGTGAGGCAGAGCCACTTCATCCGCAGGCGGCGGGCGTAGAGCTGGCTGTAGAAGGACAGCGAGTCGCCGCGCAGCGGGTAGCACTTGAAGTCGTCCTCGGCCACGCCTGCGACGTCCACCCTGCCGATGATGTGGGTGGCGTGCATGAAGGCGCCGCCGCCGCCGGTCACGATGTACTGGATCACCCGGTCGCCCACCTTGACCGGATAGCGCTGGTAGTTGTGCACGTCTCCGCCGATGGCCGCGACGTACCGGTGGGCCGGGTCGCGCACGATGTCATCGATCGTGCCGCCTTCCTCCAGCGGTGACGGCTTGTGGACGTTGCCGGTGTAGATGGGCTTCCCGGTCACCAGGATCTTCGGCCGCGGGTCGAGCGAGACGCGGCGCAGCCAGGCCGTCTGGGCCTTGTCGATCACGTTCTTGATGCCGGTGTCCACGCCCACGATCAGCAGGCTGTCGCTCTCGATCGCCCAGTACGGCGCCGGCTGCGCGGCCTGCTGGGCCGGCCGCCCCCGGAGCCTGCGCGCCTCGGCCAGCCTGCCCTCGTCGATCGTCTCCGGCCTGCGCCACAGCAGCCCGCGCAGCCCGCGGTCCGGCTTCGGCTTGAGCGGCGGGGCGTCGCAGAAGACCCGCATGAAGCCGCCGAGCCCGTCGTACCAGTCGTGGTTGCCGGGGATCGCGTAGATCGGCGCGTCGTAGTCCTTGTACGGGCGGAAGAACTTGTCCCCGTACTCGTTGCCCGACCCCGTCGGGTAGATGACGTCGCTGGCGATGACCGCGAACGAGGTGTCCTGCCCGAGCCTCAGCATCCCGGGGACGACGGCGTACTGGGAGGCGTCGCCCTCGCCGGTGTCGCCCAGAATGAGGAAATTGAAATTTCCCCCGACGCCGGGCTTGATGCGAAATTCCGGATCTATCCCGCGGGCTTCCTGAGCCGCGATCCACCGTTTCCGCACCTCCCCCGAAGGGTCGCCGAACAAGCTCGCCAGGATCTCGTTCCTGGACAACCAGAGCGTGCCTAAATTCAGCCAGGTGAATCCGCCCTTGTCCGGTCTGAGCTGGGCGAACGTCCCCGGTTGCGCACAGGACCAGCCGGCCCCCGCCTCCGACACCCGTGACGAATGCTGCTTCCCGCGCTCGGCCGCGACTTCCACCATGACCACATCTTTACCGGCATCCACCATTCGCGCACACTCCACGCTCCGTACTCCCGGAAACACAGATGGTGCGGCATGGTGTAACCTCACGTCCCCAAGCAAGCCCTTGGGACGCGGAGGTGGGCTGCCATGAACCGGAACGGCCCGGACGACGCGACCCGGATGGGCAGCCCCGACGCGGCGGCCGTGCAGGCGTTACTCGCCTACGCCCTCACCCTCCCCCGGCGGGGCGGCCGGGGCGTCGACCGGGCGCTGGAAGCCGTCGCCCAGAGCCGGGCGCTGGCCGCCCGCTCCCCCGCCGAGCACACCGGCCTGCTGACCCACTGCCTGCGCACCACGGCCAGGCTGCTGCTCGACCGCTCCCGCGCCACCGAGGCGCTGCCCATGGCGCAGGAGGCGGTGGCGCTCAGCCGCGGGCTCGGCGGCGGCCACCTCGCGGTCTCCCTCTACCGGCTGGCCGAGGCGTACGAGGCCCTCCACCGTTACAGCGACGCCGCCGAGACGCTGGCGGAGGCCGATCAGATCCCCGGCGGCGACTGAGGGACGAGCACCCCCGGGTTGAGGATCCCGGCCGGGTCCAGCCGCTCCTTGACGGCCTGGAGCACGCCCACGCCCAGCGGGCCCAGCTCCGCGCCGTAGGCGTCCCGGTGGTCGCGGCCCACCCCGTGGTGGTGCGAGATCGTCCCGCCGGCCTCGACGATCGCCGCGTTCACCGCCTCCTTGGCCCGCTGCCACTGCTCGACCGGGTCGCCCTGCTGCGGGGTCACGACGGTGAAGTACAGCGAGGCGCCGGTCTCGTACACGTGCGAGACGTGGCACATGACCAGCGGCGAGCCGAGCGCGCCGAGCAGCGCCAGCCGGACGGCGTCGTACAGGCGCGGCAGGTTCGACCAGAAGCCGGCCGTCTCCAGGGTCTCCACGGTGGCGCCCGCGCCGAGCAGCGAGTCGCGCAGGTAGGGCGCGGAGAAGCGGCCGTGCTCCCACGCCTGGCCGGGCTCGGGCCCCAGCGGCTCGCCGCCGTGCCGGGCCAGGACCGCGGCCGCCGCGGCGTGCCGGTGGCCGATCCAGTCGCCCTCGACGCCGAGGATCACCAGGCAGCCGGAGCCGCCGCCGCCGATCGCGTCCGGCCGGGCCAGGCCGATCATGGTCTCGGTCTCGTCGGAGAGCCGCAGCACGGTGGGAAGCGGGCCTTCCTGGGCGAGTGCCCGCACGGCGGCCGTCCCCGCTCCGAACGACTCGAACCGCCAGCCCTCGTAGCGGCGTTCGGCCGGCCGCCTGCGCACCCGCAGGCGCAGCGACGTGATGACGCCGAAGGCCCCCTCCGAGCCCAGGACGAGCTGGCGCAGGTCGGGCCCGGCCGCGGACTTGGGCGCGCGGCCCAGCTCCAGCGTCCCGGACGGCGTGGCCAGGGTGAGGCCGACGACCATGTCGTCGAAGCGCCCGTACCCGGCCGAGGCCTGGCCGCTGGAGCGGGCCGCGGCGAAGCCGCCGAGCGTGGCGTACTCGAAGGACTGGGGGAAGTGCCCCAGCGTGAGGCCGTGCTCGGCGAGCAGCCGCTCGGCCTCGGGGGCGCGCACGCCCGGCTCGAAGTCGGCCACCATCGACTCGGCGTCGACCGAGCGCAGCCGGTCGAGCCTGCCCAGGTCGAGCGCGATCACGCCGGTGAAGCCGGCCCGCGCGGCCACCAGCCCGCCGACGACGGAGGTGCCGCCGCCGAACGGCACGACCGCGACCCGCTCGGCCGCGCACAGCCGCAGCAGCTCCGCCACCTCCTCGTGCGAGCCGGGCAGCACGACCGCGTCGGGGGCGTCGGAGCCGTCTCCCGCGCGCATCCGCAGCAGGTCGGGCGTGGACTTGCCGCGCGTGTGCCGCAGCCTGGCCTCGTGGGAGGTCAGCACGTGGGCGGGCCCGGTGACGGCCGCGAGCGCGGCCAGCACCGGCTCGGGCAGCGCGACCGGCGGCAGCCGGACCTCGTCGATGGCGGCGGCCGGACTGTCGGGCGCGCGCACGCCGAGCAGGTCGTGCAGCAGCTTGCGGATCTGTTCGGGCAGCTCGCGGGCCTTGGCGGGGTCGCCCCAGCCACACCACAGCATGGGTTCACCGGTCACGCATACACTGTGACACATGACGTCGAACCGTCACAACGAGGGTGTACTGGACGCGGCCCGCGCGTGCGTGCTGGCCTACGGCGTGCGCAGGACCACGCTCACGGACGTGGCCAGGCGGGCGGGCGTGTCGCGGATGACGATCTACCGCCGCTGGCCGGACGTGCGCTCGCTGGTCGCCGACCTGATGACGCGGGAGTGGGTCGCGGTCGTGTCGGGGCTCGACCTGGCCGATCCGGTGCCCGCGATCGTGGCGGGCGTGCGCGGGCTGCGCGGGCACCCGCTGTGGCGCAAGATCGTGGAGGCGGACCCCGAGCTGCTGCTGCCCTATCTGCTGGACCGGCGGGGAGCGAGCCACGAGGCGGTGCTGGCCCTGCTGGAGCCGGCCGTCGGCGGGCCGGCCAGGGCGCGGGCCGTGCTGCTGGTCGCCCAGTCGTTCCTGCTGTCGGCCCCCACGATGCTCGACCCCGTGACGCTCGACGACCTGGACGCCGAACTCGCCGCCCTGCTGGAGGCCTACCTTGGATAGCTCGCTGAACGCCCGCAGAAGGTCGTACGAACTGGGCGTGGTCGCCGCCGAGCGGCTGGACGTGCTGGTGGTGGGGCTCGGCGCGACGGGAGCCGGCGCGGCCCTCGACGCCGCCTCCCGCGGGCTGAGCGTAGCGGCGATCGACGCGCACGACCTGGCTTTCGGCACGTCGAGGTGGAGCTCCAAGATGGTCCACGGCGGGCTGCGCTATCTGGCCAAGGGCCAGGTGGACGTGGCCTACGAGAGCGCGGTCGAGCGCGGCATCCTGCTCAGGACGACGGCCCCGCACCTGGTCAAGGCCCATCCGTACCTGCTGCCGCTGACGCCGGCGGTCTCCCCGCGCCAGGCCGCCCTGGTGATGACCGGCTACCGGCTCGGCGACGGGCTGCGGACCGCCGCGCGCACGCCGCGCCGCCTGCTGCCCGGCCCCACGCGGCTCGGCGCGGCGCGCGCCCACACGCTCGCGCCGGTCCTGGCCCGCGACGGCCTGCGCGGCGGCCTGCTGTCGTGGGACGGCCGGCTGCTCGACGACGCCCGCCTGGTCGTGGCGCTGGCCAGGACCGCCGCCGGTCACGGCGCCCGCGTCCTGACCCGCTGCCGCGCCCTGCGGCTCACGGACGAGGGCGCCGAGGTGCGCGACGAGCTGACCGGCGAGCGGTTCACCATCCGGGCCAGGGCGGTGGTCAACGCGACCGGCGTGTGGGCGGGGCAACTCGACCCGGCGGTGCGGCTGCGGCCGTCCCGGGGCAGCCACCTGGTGCTGGACGCCGGGACGCTGCCGGGGCTGATCGCCGGCATGCACGTGCCCATTCCCGGAGAGAGCAACCGATTCGCGCTCGTACTCCCCCAGGGCGACGGCCGCGTCTACGTCGGGCTGACCGACGAGCCGGTGGACGGGCCGGTGCCCGACGTCCCCGAGGTGCCCGCCGAGGACGTCACGGCGCTCCTGGAGGTGCTGAACGGCATTCTGGAGACTCCAGTGACCCCTGAGGCGGTCGCGGGCGCGTACGCGGGCCTGAGGCCGCTCCTGGCCGCCGACGGCCGCACGTCCGACCTCTCGCGCCGGCACGCGGTCCTGTCGGACGGCGGCGTGGTCACGGTCGTCGGGGGCAAGCTCACGACGTACCGGCGCATGGCCGAGGACGCCGTCGACCGGGCGATCTCCCTCAAAGACCTCAGCGCCGGACCGAGCCGGACGAGGCAGATCCCCCTGGTCGGCGCGGGGCCCCAGCCGGACGGCGTGCCGCCCCGGCTGGCCGAGCGGTACGGCAGCGAGGCCGCGGCGGCGTACGAGCTGGTCAAGGCCCACCCCGAGGAGGTCGGGCTCGGCCTGACCAAGGGCGACCTGCTCTGGTCGGTCCGGCACGAGGGGGCGCTCGACGAGGCCGACCTGCTGGACCGCAGGACCAGGATCGGCCTGGTCGCCGCCGACCGCGACCGGGCGCTGCCCCCGACACGCGACGTGCTCGGGATCGGGTGACCCCGGCCCCAAACCCGCCGATGCGTTAGGTTATCCTTACCTAATTCTTCGGGAAGGGGGAGGCGTTGGCGAGGGGATGCGAGCATCCGGCGGGCTGCCACACGGGAGCCATGCCCACCCTGGCCAGCGCCACCGCGGGAGCCCGGCTCTGGCTGCTCGTCGAGTACGCCGGCCCGTGGCCGTCCCACCTGGAAAACTTGCAACTTCCTGAAGAAATCTCCGAACTCGTGCGCGGAGCGCTCGAACGCGGTATCAGGCCCCAGCTCATCCGGCGTCCGGGCAGGCGAACCCGCCAGCGGGACCAGGGCATCCGTGTGCTATTGGCCTACGCGGCGGGCGACCGCCCCTGGTTGGCCAGTGGCGTCGTCGCAGGTCCGGACGATCTTGACCTGGACGCCTTCGTGGCCGGAGTGCTCCCGGAGTCCTGCATACTTGAAGACGAGCCGGTATTTCTGGTCTGCACGCACGCCAAGCGCAATGCGTGCTGCGCCCGCATTGGACTACCCCTCGCTCGGTCGCTGGCCGAATCTTTGCCGGACAGAGTGTGGGAAACGTCACACGTTGGCGGCGATCGCTACGCCGCCAACCTCGTGTGCTTGCCACACGGAATTTTCTACGGCAGCATGTCTCAGGCTGCTGCACTGGCAGCGGCTAACGCGTACCGGTCGGGCGAGGTCATTCTCGACCGTCTCCGGGGGCGCGCAGGCATCCCTGAGCCATTGCAAGCCGTCGAGCATTTTGCCCGAGCCCATACGGGAGAGTGCTCCGTCGGCGCAGTGGCCGTGGAATCCTCCAGGTCGGACGGCGACGTCACCGAAGCAGTCGTGCGCTGCGGAGACGTCCGGTTCCAGGTTGTGGTTGAGCCATCGGCGTTCACAGCGCCGTGTGGTACGGCTTGCGCCGAGACGATCACCACCTACCGGCTGGTTTCGCTGGACAGGCTCACGCCTGTGCGGTACGCCACGCCCGCCCTCGCCTGACTAGGGAACATCACGGCCCGTCCTTGCGTTGGAACAGTGACGCCAAAAGCGTCCAATGCGGCTCAATTACCGAAATACCTCTCACGAAGGTGGTTTTCTCATGTCTCAGGTACGTCGGCAGCTCGCCCGCCCGCGCCCCAGCTGGGGTTGGCAGGATGATGCCGCGTGCCGGGGTGAGGATCTCGTGCTCTTCTTCGGCCCCGACGGGGAGCGGCAGCCCGAGCGTGACGTACGTGAGCGGAAGGCCAAGGCGATCTGCGCCGGGTGCCCTGTCCGCAACGAGTGCCTAGACTACGCGCTGTCCCGGCCGGAGAAGTACGGCACGTGGGGCGGTCTCAACGAGGACGAGCGCGCCAGCGAGCGTCGCCGTCGCATGCGCCGCGCCGCCAGCGCCGGCATCTCCGCCGCCTGACACACCTCGGCAGCATCAACGATCATCGCGTGATCACTCAGTTGTCCCGATGAACCGGAGCCTGGCCTTCCATGCCCAGGCTCTGGCGAACCCGGTCGGGGCAACTGCCTGATCAGGCCCGAGATCGTCATCCCGCACAAAGCATCGCCCGGCCACCCCCGCCCGATCCAGGGCAGGGGTGGCCGTCGCGTTTCCTGCGGTGCACGCTTTTCGTCTGGGAATGTGCGCAGGTCACCCGGTTCGGGCCTGTCCGATTCCTCCGTGAGCGTCCCTAAAGGTCGTCTCATGTTCGGAATGCCGTCATGTGCCGCCTCTAGCGTGCCCGCCATGAGACGCATCACCACCCTGACGTGCGCGGCGGCCATGGCGCTCGCCCTCGCCGCCCCGGCCACCGCCGCCACGGCGGACCCCGCCCGGCCGCAGGACCGCGGTCCCGCCGCCTTCGGCCGCGCCACGCTGACCGGCTTCGCCGCGCTGCCCGCGCAGACCTACGTGCCCGGCAGCGAGCCGTCGGGCTCCCTCCTCGGCGCCGCGCCGGTCAACGGCGTCACCCCGCCCTTCCCCGGCCAGCCCGTGCAGGGCTTCAGCGGCATCGCCCGCCGCCACGACGGCACCTTCGACGTGCTGTCCGACAACGGCTTCGGCAACAAGGCCAACAGCGCCGACTTCCTCCTGCGCGTGCACCGCGTCAAGCCGGACTTCGCCGCCAGGACGGTCGAGGTGCTCGGCGGCTTCAACCTGACCGACCCGCGGGGGCTCGTCCCCTTCGCCCTGACCCGCCAGGACCGTACGCTGACGGGCTCCGACTTCGACGTCGAGTCGATCGTGCGCGCGACGGACGGCACGTACTGGATCGGCGACGAGTTCGGCCCGTTCCTGCTGCACTTCGACCGCAAGGGCCGGCTGCTCGACGCCCCGATCGAGCTGCCCGGCGTCAAGGCCCCCGAGAACCCCTGGCTGAACGGCGCCCAGCCCAACCTGGCCAGTTCCAAGGGCTTCGAGGGCATGGCCAGGTCGGTGGACGGCCGCCGGCTCTACCCGCTGCTCGAAGGCACGGTGACCGGCGACCCCGCGGGCACTCTGCGGATGAACGAGTTCGACCTGCGCAAGCGCACATACACCGGGCGCACGTGGACGTACCGGCTGGAGGACCCGTCGCACTCCATCGGCGACGCCGTCGCCGTGGACGCCGACCGCTTCCTGATCATCGAGCGGGACAACCTCCAGGGCGACGCGGCCAAGGTCAAGCGCGTCTACCTGGCCGACACGCGCGACCGCGACCACGACGGCGCCCTGGACAAGACGCAGGTGGCCGACCTGCTCGACCTGGCCGACCCGCGCGGCCTCGGCGGCACGTCCGGCACGTTCAGGTTCCCGTTCCAGACCATCGAGGACGTCGTCGTCCTCGACGACCGCACCCTGGGCCTCCTGGACGACAACAACTTCCCCTTCTCCAGCGGCCGCACGCCAGGCCGTCCCGACGACAACGAGTTCATCACCGTCCGGCTCTCGCGCGGCCTTCAGGCTGATCCGCGAATTTTCCGGTAGAAGCATGTAGAGAAGCGTGGGACGGCTCCGACCTCCTGCTGACAAGAGCCCGCAGAAGGAGTTCGACATGCAGTCCACGCTTCAGACCGTCACCTCGGCCGACGGCACCCGCATCGCGTTCGAGAGCAGCGGCGAGGGCCACCCGGTGATCCTGGTGGGCGGTGCCTTCAACGACCGCACCACCGTCGCCGCCCTGGCCGCCGCGCTCGCCCCCGGCTTCCGCGCGATCGCCCACGACCGCCGCGGCCGGGGCGGCAGCGGCGACGCGCCCGCCTACGCCGTGGAGCGCGAGATCGAGGACCTCGCCGCGCTGATCGAGCACGCGGGCGGCTCGGCGAGCGTCTTCGGCCACTCCTCCGGCGCCGTCCTCGCGCTGGAGGCCGCCGCGTACGGGCTGCCGATCGCCCGCCTGGCCGTCTACGAGCCGCCGTACGTCGTGGACGGCGCGCGCACCGCGCCCGGCGGCGACTTCGCCGAGCGCCTGCGCGCCCTGGTCGAGGGCGACCGCCGCGACGAGGCCGTGGCGCTGTTCCTGACCGAGGGCGCCGACGTGCCCGCCGAGGTGGTGGCCGGCATGCGCTCGGAGCCCGTGTGGGGCTGGTTCACCAGCCTGGCGCACACGCTCGCCTACGACGCCGCCGTGTGCGGCCCGGGGCAGTCGCTGCCGGTCGAGCGGCTGTCCCGCGTCACCGTGCCCACCCTGGCGATCGGCGGCGACCAGTCCCCGAAGTGGATGCTGGACGCCGTGCGGGCCGTCGCCGACGCCGTGCCGGGCGCGCGGCACGTGGTGCTGCCGGGCGAGGACCACGGCGTGCTCGGCCGGCCTGAGGCGCTGCTTCCGACGCTGACGGACTTCCTGTCCTGAGAGGATCCGTCCGCAAAGAACCCATCCTGAGCGGGATCATCCGTGTCCGGGGGGCTTGGCGAGGGCGTCCCGGAGCCCCGCCGCCGCTTCCGGGGTCAGCAAGGGGTGGGAGTAGAGGTCGAGCAGGGTGAGCGCGAGCGGGTGGGCGCCCTCGGGGCTGAACACGTCCACGCCGAAGCCGTGCTCGCCGAAGTGCAGCGGCGCCGCCTGCCTGATGCGGGCGCGCGCGGTGAGGTCCTCGGGGCCGGTCATGCGGTACGGCTCCCGTCCGGACGTGCGGACCATGACGACCTACACGCGGGCGCACGAAGCGGACGGCGGTAAGGTGCCCTGCATGCCGGATTCAGCGCTCGTGACCGCGGACGACCTCGACCAGGCCGTCGCCCTCGCCGTCGACACGCTGCGGGACGCGCCGCCGCAGGCGTGGGAGGCGAAGGCGGGCACCCTGGAGTGGACCTGCTGGGAGACCGTCGAGCACCTCGCCGACGACCTGTTCGCCTACGCCGCCCAGCTCGGGCTCAACGTGCCGCCGCTGGACACGTACGTGCCCTTCGCGCTGGAGCGGCGCAGGCCCGGCGGCCCGAACAACACCATCCACGCCGACCGCGCGGCCGGGCCCACCGGGCTGCTGCAGGTGCTCCAGGCCTCCGGCGCGCTGCTGTCGGCCATGGTCCGCACCGCGCCGCCGCAGGCGCGCGGTCATCACGTTTTCGGCATGGCGGACGCGTCGGCGACCGCCGCGATGGGCCTGGTGGAAACGCTCGTGCATATGCACGACGTGGCCGAGGGGCTGGGGCTGGCCTGGGAGCCGCCCGCGGACCTGTGCTCGCGGGTGCTGGCCCGCCTGTTCCCCGACGCCCCCGTGGACACCGCCCCCTGGGCCACGCTGCTGTGGGCGACCGGCCGCGGTGAGCTGCCCGGACGGCCGCGCCGGACCCGGTGGCGCTGGCACAACGAACCCCGCTGATCAGACGGGGATCAGACGATCAGGTCGTCGAACTCCCCGTCCTTGGCCCCCAGGACGAACGCGCTGATCTCGGCCTGCGTGTAGACCAGCGCGGGGCCGTCGGGGAAGCGGGAGTTGCGCATGGCGATCTCACCCGTGGGCAGGCCCGCGACCTCGACGCAGTTGCCGTTGGGATTGCTTCGCCTGCTCTTGCGCCACACGACGGGGAGGTGACCGGCGGGGGTTCCGTTCCGGAACTCGTGCATGGGGGAAGCTCCTAGCGATCTTACGGATGCACGTGCATCCGCGTTTGCGCTGACCATACGACAGCACGACAGACTCCATATACCGGATGACCAAAAATCCGACTATGGAGTGGATCACAGGAGTTTCAGCAGCTCATCCGGAAATGAGCTGTTCCAGAAAGCGTCGCGTCTGCTTCGGCTCCAGGGCCTGGATGCTCAGCCGGTCCATGACCTCCATGTAGTGGTCGGAGTCGGCCGGCTTGTCCAGATAGAGGGCGCTGGTGAGCTGCTCCATGTAGACCACGTCGGGCAGCTCGCGCTCGGGGAAGCGCAGGATGCTGAACGAACCGCCGGCCGCCGCGTGCCCGCCGCTCTCGAACGGCATCACCTGGACGGTGACGTTGCGCTCCTCGGTGGCGTCGAGCAGGTGGCGGATCTGCTCCCGCATGACCTCGGCCCCGCCGAGCCCCCGCCGCAGGACGGCCTCGTCGATCACGGCCCACAGCTTGAGCCCGTTCTCCAGCCGCCGCTGCCGGGTGGTGCGCAGGGTGACGCGGCGGTCGAGCTCGGGGTCGAGCGCCTTCTCGTTGCCGAGCCGGATCACGGCCTTGGCGTACGCGGGCGTCTGCAGCAGGCCGGGGACGAACTGGTTCTCGAACGTGCGGATGGCCGAGGCGGCCCCCTCCAGCCCGATGTAGACCTCGAACCAGCCGGGCAGCAGGTCGCCGTACTTGTGCCACCAGCCCGGCGCGTTGGCCTGCCGGGCCAGGGCGAGCAGCGGCTCGCGGTCCTCGGGGGCGGTGACGCCGTAGAGGGTGAGCAGGTCGGCGACGTCGCGCTGCTTGAAACTGACCTGACCCAGCTCAAGTCGGCTGATCTTCGCATGAGATGCGCGAATGGAGTACCCGGCATCCTCTCGGGAGATACCCTTCTCGGTACGGAGCCTGCGCAGTTGCGTACCCAGCAGGATCCGCAGCACCGTCGGGCTTCCCGGCGTGTAGCTGAGAAGCTTTCCCTCCGCGCTCTGTGCGCTCACTCGACCGCTCCTAGATCATCTGCACGTGCAGATGGTATTCGCATCGGTAAAACACGAAAAGTCTTGCATCACTACCCACACCCCGTAAAGATGGGCACTGGATCACCAGACCGCGCTTCGGGGGCCAGAATGACGACTTTCGACGCTCGGCCGCAAGCCGCCATCGGTTCCCGGCCACCAGGGTGGCTCGCCACCATTCTGGTGGATGGGCGCGCCGGAGAGTGCGACGCGGTGTTCCCCTTCCACGAACGCACCGCGGTCGAACCGGCGTGCGTGGCGATGGCCCGGCGATTCGTGGACCAGACGCTCACCTCGTGGGCCGCCGCCGACCTGGCCTACGACGTGCAACTGGTGGTCTCCGAGCTGGTCACGAACGCGATGCGGCACGGCGGCGGAGCCGTGCAGCTCCGGCTGCTCTTCCGCCGGCCCGAGCTGGCCTGCGTGGTGACCGACCACAGCGAGACCGTCCCGGTGGCGGCGCCGGCCGACGTGTTCGCCGAGTTCGGGCGCGGGCTTCGGCTGGTCGACGCGCTGTGCAGCGCGTGGGGCTGGTTCGCCCCCGGCGGCTCACGGAAGCTGGTCTGGGCGGTCCTGTCCGCATAGACACCGGTACGAGCGGCGCCGTCCGGTGAAGGTCACCTCCGCTCCAGGAGGTCGAGCACGTCGTCGTCGTCGAGCTGGTCGAAGTGCTCGTACCACTGGCCGACCGCCCTGAAGTCGACCGGGGTCAGCAGCACCACCACCTCGTCGGCCTCCGCACGCATCATCTCGACGGTCTCCGCGGCGCCGACCGGCACGGCCAGCGTCACCCTGGCGGGGCCGGCCGCGGCCACCGCGCGCAGGGCGGCCCGCGCCGTCACGCCCGTGGCCAGGCCGTCGTCCACGACGATCACCTCGCGTCCGGCCAGCGAGGGCAGGGGCCGGTCACCCCGGTAGGCCCGTACGCGCCTGGCCAGCTCGTGCCGCTCCCGCTCGACCACGTCGGCCACGTCCTCGGGCGTCAGGCCCAGCCGGTCGAGCATCGTCAGGTCGAACACCGGCTCGCCGCCCTCGGCGATCGCCCCCACGCCCAGCTCGGGAGCGGGCGGGTAGCCGATCTTCCGGGTGACGAGCACATCCAGCTCGCCGCCGAGCCGGCGGACGACCGGCACGGCCACGGCGACCCCGCCGCGCGGCAACGCCAGCACGACGGGGTCGGGCACCTCCGGCAGCCGCTCGGCCAGCAACGCCCCGGCCTCGGCCCGATCCGCGAACACCTGCATGACCTGTGCATACCCGCACAACCGGCGCTACTCGCCTCCCTCCTGCACCAGGCAGGAGGAAGGCGGGAGAGCCGGCGCCGCCGGGACGGTCAGGGGCGGTTGCGGCTGGAGCGGCGCATCTCCTTGTGGATGATCTTCCACTTGTTCTGCTGCTCCTTGCGCAGCCGCGCATCCGTGCGGGAGGCCATCCACGCGGCCTCGCGCTGCAGCTTGCGCCAGCTCTGCAGCCGGCGTTCGGGCAGCTCGCCGTTCTCCATGGCGTCGAGGACGGCGCAGCCCGGCTCGCTCACGTGCCCGCAGTCGGCGAAGCGGCACCGCTCGGCCAGCAGCTCGATGTCGGCGAAGACGAGATCGACGCCCTCGCCGATGTCGTAGAGGCCGATCCGGCGGATGCCCGGGGTGTCGATGATCAGGCCGCCGCCGGGCAGCGGGATCAGCTCCCGGTGGACGGTGGTGTGCCGCCCGCGCCCGTCGGCCGCGCGCACTTGCTGGGTGTCCATCACGCCCGTCTCGGCCAGCGCGTTGACCAGGGTGGACTTGCCCGCGCCGGAGGGCCCGAGCACGACCGCCGTACGGGAGCCGTGCAGGTAGCTCGCGGCCAGCGAGACCCCCTCCCCCAGCACGGAGGAGACGGCGTGCACGTCGACGCCCGGCGCGGCGGCGCGCACGTCGGCCATCAGCTCGTCGAGGCCCGCCTCGAACAGGTCGGACTTGGTGACCAGCACGACCGGCGTGCCGCCCGACTCCCAGGCCAGCGCCACCAGGCGCTCGATGCGGCCGAGGTCGGCGAAGTCGGTCGAGTGCATGGACGGCTCGGCCACGAAGACGACGTCGACGTTGGCCGCCAGCACCTGGCCCTGGCCGTCGCCGGACAGGCCGCCGGTCGAGTGGCGGCTCACGCCGCCCCGGATGAACGCGGTGGTCCTGGACAGGACCTGGTCGAGCTCGTACCGGCCTTCGGGCAGCCATCTGAGCGCGACCCAGTCGCCGACGCACGGCAGGGCCACCGGGTCGTCGGCGGAGGAACGGCGCACGCGGGCGCCGTAGCGGACGTGGTGCTGACCGTCGGCGGCGATCACCTCGGCGGCGCCGCGGTCGACGCGGGCCACCCGCGCCGGAACGGTGTCAGCGGGGAGCTCGGCGGCGCGCAGTGCGGTCCAGCCGAGCAGGGAAAGATCGTAAGACAAGACGGTGAAACCTTTGATCGAGAAGGAACGGGCAGCTCAGACGAGCCCCCGGAGGTAGACGGACGACAGGCGGAACAGAACGACCCGCATAGCCCCTCACCTCCTCGATCGGTTACGCATGCGACTCTAACCACCCTGTCCCGGCGGATGCAATCGCATTATGTTTCGGCGATCCGTTGAACCCCGCCAGGGCGGCCGAGCGTACTCCCTCCCGACGGACGCGAGAAAGGGGAATGATGCGGATCAGCACGTATCCCCCGCCCTCGGCCGAGGGGACGGCCCCGGCGGGCAGGCCGCGCTTACGCCACCTGATCCGGCGGGTGCGACCGGACGACGAGGTGGTCGTGTCCGCGCTCTACCGGGAGTACCACCGGCCGCTGCTGGCCTTCGTGGTACGCCTGACGGCGGGCGACCGGCAGTGGGCGGAAGACGTGGTGCAGGAGACGATGATCCGGGCCTGGCGCAGCGCGGAGCGGCTGGACCCCGACTCGGTCTCGCTCATGCCCTGGCTCGCCACGGTGGCCAGACGCATCGTGATCGACGACCGGCGGCGCAGGGAGGCGCGCCCGCCCGAATCGGGCGACGCAGCGCTGGACAGCGTGCCGGTGCCGGACGAGCTGGAGGGGCTGCTGCGCCAGGTGGTCGTGTCAGAGGCGCTGAAGGCGTTGTCGCCGGCGCACCGAGAGATCCTGAACGAGACGATCCTGCGGGACCGGTCGGTCAACGACGCCGCCGCGGCGCTCGGCATCCCGGTGGGCACCGTGAAGTCGCGGGTCTACTACGCGGTCCGCGCGCTGCGGGTCGCGCTGGAGGAGCGGGGGGTGACGGCGTGACCTCGCAAGTCGAGCACACCGACGTGGGCGCATACGCCCTCGGCCTGCTGGAGGAGGACGACCGGCTGGCCTTCGAGGCCCACCTGCGCACCTGCCCGTCCTGCCGCTTCGAGCTGTCGGACCTGGCGCCGGTCGCCGGCGTGCTGCACGGCCTCGGCCCGCTGGAGGACGCCGGCCCTCCTCCCCGTGAGGGGCAGGCCGGCGTGGTCGACCTGCTCCACCGCAAGAAGGCGGCCGACCGGCGGGCCCGCAGGGGGACGTTCCTGCTCGGGATGGCCGCGGCGGTCGCCCTGGTGACCGGCGGGCTGACCGTCGGCACGCAGCTCGCCGGCGGCGAGCCGCCGCAGGCGATGGCCGGGCGCGCCGACCACATGGGCCCGGCCGAGCAGTTCTACGCCGACGGCACGCCGATCGCGGGCAAGGGCGTCGGCGGGGTGTCGGGCGGGCTGGTGGTGGAGTCGAAGGGCTGGGGCACGCACGCGGCGCTCAAGCTGTCGGGGGTGAAGGGGCCGCTGGAGTGCGAGCTGGTGTCGGTGGGCAAGTCGGGCGAGCGGCGGGTGATGACCGGGTGGTCGGTGCCGGCGCCGGGCTACGGCGTGCCGGGCTCGCCGGCCCCGCTCTACATGCACGGCGGCAGCGCGACGCCCCTGGCCGACATCGACCGCTTCGAGGTGGTCACCAGGACGGGCACGACCCTGCTCACCGTCAGGACCTGAGGCCGCCGGCCCGCGCGAGGCCCTTCCGCCGCCGGCGGGAGGGCCTCGCCGCGTTCACCCGGAGGCGCGGTCGGCGGTGACGACGGCGTCGAGCAGGCCGGGGAACGCCTGGTCGAACTCGGCCCTGCGCAGGGTGTTCAGGCGGGAGGTGCCGGCGTAGTGCTGCCGGATGAGGCCGGCCTCGCGCAGCACCCGGAAGTGGTGGGTGGCGGTGGACTTGCTCACCGAGATGTCGAACCCGCCGCAGCTGATGTCCTCGGCGGCGGTGGCGAGCTGGGTGACGATGCTGCGCCGGACCGGGTCGACGAGGGCTTCGAGAACCCGCTGCAGGGTGACTTCGCGCAGGTCGGGATGGTTCGGGGTGCGGTCGGCGTCCATGGGCCCATAGTACGACATCCGTCGAAGTTTGACGGCAGTCGTACTTCGGCGGTTGAATGGCGGCCTCTGACACGGAAGGACGATGTGATGACCAGGACGGTGCTGTTCCACGAGCTCGGCGGGCCCGAGGTGCTGGAGCCGGCGGACGTGGCGGCCGGCGAGCCGGGGCCGGGCGAGGTGCGGATCCGGGTGGACGCGATCGGCCTCAACCGGGCCGAGGCGCTGTTCCGCAGCGGCCACTACATCGAGCCCGTCCGGAGTTTCCCCGCCCGGCTGGGCACCGAGGCCGCCGGGGTGGTCGAGGCGGTGGGCCCGGGCGTCACCGGATTGCGGACCGGCCAGCCGGTGAGCACGGTGCCGGCGTTCTCGCAGAACGACTACGGCGTGTACGCCCAGCGGGCGGTCGTGCCGGCGGCGGCGGTGCTGCCCCGCCCCGAGGGGGTGGGCCCGGTGGAGGGCGCGGCCGTGTGGATGCCGTACGTGACGGCCTACGGCGCGCTGGTGGAGGTGGGCGGGATGCGTCCCGGGGACACGGTGGTGCTGAACGCCGCCTCCAGCAGCGTGGGCCTGGCCGCCATCCGGGTCGCCGACCGCATGGGCGCCACGCCGATCGCGCTCACCCGCACCGCGGCCAAGAAGGAGGCCCTGCTGAAGGAGGGCGCGGCCGAGGTGATCGTCACCGAGGAGGAGGACGTGACCGAGCGGGTGCTGGCGGCCACCGGCGGCCGCGGGGCGGAGTTCGTCTTCGACGCCGTGGCCGGTCCGGGCGTGACGGACCTGGCCAGGGTGGTCGCCCCCGAGGGGCTGCTGCTGGTGTACGGCGCGCTGAGCGGCGAGCCGACGCCCTATCCGGGGATCGACCTCGGCATGCCGGCGCTGAACATGCGGACGTACACCATGCACGAGACCACGCGGGTGCCCGAACGGCTGCGCCGGGCGGCGGCGTTCGTGTCCTCCGGACTGCGCTCGGGGGCGTTCCGGGCGGTGGTGGACCGCACGTTCGACCTGGAGGAGATCGTGCCGGCCCACCGGCACCTTGAGTCGAACGCGCAGTTCGGCAAGATCGTGGTGACCGTGCGGCACTGACCGTCCGGCCGCCCGCCGCGAGGGGCGGGACGGGCCGGACGGGCGGGCCGCGGGATCAGGACAGGCCGGGGGCGGGGAACTGGGCGGTCAGCTCGCTGACCTCGTGGTGGACGCGGGTGATGACGTCCTCGGCGTCGCCCTTGGCCAGGGCCGTGACGACCTCGTCCATCCAGGCGCCGATCTGCCGCATCTCGGCCTCGCCCATGCCGCGCGAGGTGACCGACGGGGTGCCGATGCGGATGCCCGAGGGGTCGAACGGCTTGCGGGTGTCGAACGGCACCGCGTTGTAGTTGGTCTCCAGGCCGGCCCGGTCGAGCGCCTGGGCGGCGGGCTTGCCGCCGATGCCCTTGGGCGTCAGGTCGAGCAGGATCAGGTGGTTGTCGGTGCCGCCGGAGACCAGGTCGAAGCCCCGGCTGGACAGCTCCTCGGCCAGCGCCTTGGCGTTGGCGACGACCTGGTGGGCGTAGTCGCGGAAGGACGGCTGGGCGGCCTCGTGCAGCGCGACGGCGATGGCGGCGGTGGTGTGGTTGTGGGGGCCGCCCTGGAGGCCGGGGAAGACGGCCTTGTTGAGCGCGGTGGCGTGCTCGTCGCTGGTGGCCATGAGCATCGCGCCGCGCGGGCCGCGCAGCGTCTTGTGGGTGGTCGTGGAGATCACGTCGGCGTGACCCACCGGGGACGGGTGGGCGCCGCCCGCGACCAGGCCGGCGATGTGCGCGATGTCGGCCGCGAGCACGGCGCCGACCTCGCGGGCGATGGAGGCGAAGCCCTCGAAGTCGATCGTGCGCGGGATCGCGGTGCCGCCGCAGAAGATCAGCTTCGGCCGGTGCTCCAGGGCCAGCTCGCGGACCTCGTCGAGGTCGACGCGGCCGGTGTCGCGGCGCACGCCGTAACGGACCGGGTTGAACCACTTGCCGGTGGCCGAGACCGACCAGCCGTGGGTCAGGTGGCCGCCGAACGGCAGGCCCATGCCGAGCACGGTGTCGCCGGGCTGCAGGAAGGCCAGGTAGACGGCCAGGTTGGCGGGCGAGCCCGAGTACGGCTGGACGTTGGCGTGGTTGACGCCGAACACGGCCTTGGCCCGCTCGATCGCCAGCGTCTCGATCTGGTCGATGACCTGCTGGCCCTCGTAGTAGCGCTTGCCCGCGTAGCCCTCGGAGTACTTGTTGGTCAGCACCGTGCCGGTCGCTTCGAGCACGGCCTTGGACACGTAGTTCTCGGACGCGATCAGCTTGACGGTGTCGGCCTGGCGGCGCTCCTCCGCCTTGATGAGCTCGGCGAGCTGCGGGTCGGCGCTAGCAAGAGAACTCATGACTCCCCTGTCATCATTGACAATTGGCGAAGACCCAGGCGCTCGGCCTCCGCTCCCGGTTGATTCGCTCCCTGGTGGTCGATCCCACCGAATGCGCCAGTCGTGTCGCCCTAGACGATAGCGGATGCGCAACCGGCCGCTCCTCCCGCTACTTGGTCCGGCTCACACCCGGCCAGAGCCGGTCGACCTCGGCGTTGAGGATGGCCCCGATGAGCACGGCCAGGGCGGTGATGTACAGCCACAGCAGCAGCGCGATCGGTGCGGCCAGGGAGCCGTAGACGGACACCGGCGAGAACCAGGCCGCCAGCACCGCCCGCAGCACGGCGGCGCACACGATCCACAGGAACAGGGCCAGGATCGCGCCGGGCAGCTCCCGGTACCACTTCGTCCGCACCGGCACGCTGACGTGGTAGAGCACGGTGAGGAACAGCACCGAGCCGCTGATCACGACGGGCCAGTAGAGGATGTCGATGAGGATGCCGTACTCGCCGGGGAGGGCGTCCTTGAGCAGGGTGGGGCCGATGACCAGGATCGGCATGACGATGATGCCGATGATCAGGCCGACGACGTAGAGGCCGAACGACATCAGCCGGGTGCGGATGATGCCGCGCTCCTCCCCCAGCCCGTAGGCGACCGAGATGAGGTCGACGTAGACGTAGAGCGCCCGCGAGCCCGACCACAGCGACAGCAGGAAGCCCAGCGAGATGATGGAGACCTTGTTGGCGTCGTCCCTGAGGACGTCGGTGATGAGCGGGTTGATCACCTTCTTGACGGCGTCGTCGGTGAACAGCAGCCCGGCCTGCTCGATCACCCAGCTCTTGACCTCGGTGACGACGCCGCCGCCGAGCCAGGTGCCGAGCTTGCCCAGCACGCCGATCAGGCCCAGCACGAACGGCGGCAGCGACAGCAGCGCGAAGAACGCGGCCTCGCCGGCCAGGCCGGTGACCCGGTAGTTGACACCGGCGTTCGTGGCCGCGCGCACGATCGCCCACGACTTGGTGTCGAGCACCCAGTTCAGCCTGGCCCGGGCGTTCGAGGCGAGCCGCCTCCTGGACCGGGAAGGCGCATTGGTGGACGTCATGGCACCCAACGGTATTTCGCAGTGACTCTCCGGGACAGCTTACGTCCCGGCTCCTGCCCTAGTCGTTGTCCACGATGCGCGCGCCCAGCGGGAGGAGGGAGACGGGGATCAGCTTGAGGTTGGCGATGCCCATGGGGATGCCGATGATGGAGATGAACAGCGGGATCGAGGTGACCACGTGCCCGATCGCCAGCCAGATGCCCGCGACCACGCACCAGATGACGTTGCCGATGAGGGAGAGGACGCCGGCGTCCGGATCGCGCACGACCGTACGGCCGAACGGCCACAGAGCGTAGGCGGCGATCCTGAACGAGGCGATGCCGAACGGGATGGTGACGATGAGGATGCAGCAGATGATCCCGGCCACGGCGTAGCCGATCGCCAGCCAGATGCCGGCGAACACGAGCCAGATGACGTTCAGAATGGTCCGCATGCTCACAGCATGTCACCGGCCGTGCCCTCGACGTCATCCGGTACGACCCTGAACTTACCCTGACCGGGGCGGCCGCCCCCGCCCCGGCGGCCCGGCGAACGCCTGGGCGATCTCCATCCAGACGCGGGCGGGCTCGCCGGCGGCCTCCAGGGCGGTGTCCGACAGGTGCACGCGCTGGGTGACGAGCAGGCAGAAGTCGAGCATCGGGCCGCGCACGGCGGCGGGCGCGTCCGCAGGCCCCGAGGTCCACAGGTCGCCGCCGGGGGTCGTGAGCTCGACGCGTACCGACCCGTCGGGCTCGGGCAGGCCGCGGACGGCGAAGCTGTAGGGACGGGCGCGGACGCCGAGCAGGGCCACGTGCCGCAGCCGTTCGGTGGGCTCCCGGGCGACGCCGAGCGCGTCGGCCACGTCCTGGCCGTGGGCCCAGGTCTCCATCAGGCGCGCGGTGACGAAGGACGCGCCCGACATCGCCGGCCCGAACCACGGCACCCGCACGCGCGCGCCGAGCGCCGCGAACGCCTCCAGCGACCGGGCGCGGGACGTGCGGAACCAGGCGTGCAGCTCCTCCGGCGGCAGGCCGCGCGCGGCCCGCGCGAGGTCGTCCACCGAGCCGGAGCGCGCGGCCAGGGCGCGGAAGCCGTCCGGGTCGGTGACCGACACCACGGCGGCGTCGTCGAACCAGGCCAGATGGCTCACCTGGTCGCGCACCGCCCAGCCCGCGGCGGGCGTGGGCCGCTCCCAGTCGGCGGGGCGCAGCGGCGCCAGCAGCGCCTCCAGGGAATCGCTCTCGGCCCGGAGGTCGGCCAGCAGTGCGGCCATGAGATCCACGCGCGCCAGCCTAACCCGAACAACGTTCTGGGAGAATAATGCAGACGTGATCTGCGAGAGCTGCAAGGACAAGCGTCACGACGACTGCCGCGGCGGCTCCTGGTGCGACTGCCAGCACCAGAGCGAGGAACGGCCGCAGGAGTCGCCGCTCGACTGGCCGCGCCAGGGTTAGGGGCCGGCGGAGTCCAGACTCTGGACCCCATCTTGGACATCCGGGATCTCCGGAGTATCTTCAAGGTATGCCAGCGGACCCCATGCTCGTCGGTCGACGCCACGTCGACCTTCAGCGTGTCCGCAGTGCCATCTGTTGCGACGCCCGCTAACTCATCTTCTCCACCGCAGAGCGCGTCGCACCCACCTGAACCCCTGCACTCGACGACGAGGCAGGAGGAACGCTGCGCGCGCCCACAAAACGAAGGACGCGCAATGAGCACCCCTGCCAGCCGGCATCACAAGCGCCCGCGCGGCGAGGGCCAATGGGCCCTCGGTTACCGGGAACCGCTGAACAAGAACGAAGAGAACAAGAAGAACGACGACGGCCTCAACGTCCGCCAGCGCATCATCGACGTCTACGCCAAGCGCGGCTTCGACTCGATCGACCCCGCCGACCTGCGCGGCCGGATGCGCTGGTACGGCCTCTACACCCAGCGCAAGCCCGGCATCGACGGCGGCAAGACCGCGGTCCTGGAGCCGGAGGAGCTCGACGACCGCTACTTCATGCTTCGCGTGCGCATCGACGGCGGCCAGCTCGACCTGCGCCAGCTCCGCACGATCGCCGACATCGCCAACGAGTACGCGCGCGGCACGGCCGACCTCACCGACCGGCAGAACATCCAGCTCCACTGGATCGAGATCGAGTCGGTGCCCGACATCTGGGAGCGCCTGGAGGCCGTCGGCCTGTCCACCACCGAGGCGTGCGGCGACACCCCGCGGGTGATCCTGGGCTGCCCGCTGGCCGGCATCGACGCCGAGGAGGTGCTCGACGCCACCGACGACATCCAGGCGATCAACCGGCAGTTCATCGGCAACCCCGAGTACTCCAACCTGCCGCGCAAGTTCAAGAGCGCGCTGAGCGGCTGCCCGGCCCACTGCACGGTGCACGAGATCAACGACGTCGCCTTCGTCGGCGTCGTCAACGAGCACGGCGAGGCGGGCTACGACCTGTGGGTCGGCGGCGGCCTGTCCACCAACCCGATGCTGGCCAAGCGCCTCGGCGTCTTCGTCAGCCCCGACCGCGTCGACGACGTGTACGCGGGCGTGATCGGCATCTTCCGCGACTACGGCTACCGGCGGCTGCGGCACAGGGCCCGGCTGAAGTTCCTGGTCAACGACTGGGGCGTGGAGAAGTTCCGCGAGGTGCTGGAGACCGAGTACGTCAAGGAGAGCCTGCCCGACGGCCCGGCGCCCGCCCTGCCGCGCGGCAGCCGCCGCGACCACGTGGGCGTGTACCCGCAGAAGGACGGCAACTTCTACGTGGGCTTCGCGCCCAAGGTGGGCCGCCTCGACGGCGACAAGCTCAACCTGATCGCCGACATCGCCGAGCGGCACGGCTCCGGCCGGGTGCGCACCACCGTCGAGCAGAAGATGGTCGTCCTCGACGTCGCGCCCGACCGGGTGGAGTCCATCGTGGCCGAGCTGGAGGCCAACGACCTCCAGGTCAACCCCTCCACGTTCCGCCGCCAGACGATGGCCTGCACCGGCATCGAGTACTGCAAGCTCGCCATCGTCGAGACCAAGGCCACCGCCGCGCACCTGATCGACGAGCTGGAGCGGCGGCTGCCCGACTTCGAGCAGCCGCTCACCATCAACGTCAACGGCTGCCCCAATTCCTGCGCCCGCATCCAGGTCGCCGACATCGGCCTGAAGGGCCAGCTCGTCGTGGACGAGAACGGCGACCAGGTCGAGGGCTACCAGATCCACCTGGGCGGCTCGCTCGGCGTGAACTCCGGCTTCGGCCGCAAGGTGCGCGGCCTGAAGACCACCGCCAAGGCCCTGCCCGACTACGTCGAGCGCGTGGTGAGCAACTACGACGCCCAGAAGAAGGAGGGCGAGTCCTTCGCCGACTGGGTGCAGCGCGCGGACGAGGCGGACCTGAAATGACTACGCGAGCGGTCCCCTTCCACTGCCCGTACTGCGGTGACGAGGACCTGGAGCCCTACGAGGGGGACGGCGGCTGGTACTGCCGCGCCTGCGCCCGCGCCTTCAAGCTGAAGTTTCTCGGGATCGGAGTGAAGATATGACGCTCGTCGACATCGAGGTGGGTTTGCGAGATCAGCGTGGCACGCTCGACCTGCAGGACATCGTCGAGTCCGCCGCCACGTTCCTTGAGGGCGCCCCGGCCCGGGAGATCATCCGGTGGGCCGCGGCGACGTTCGGCGACCGGTTGTGCCTGACGTCCTCCATGAGCGACGCCTTGCTCATCGACCTGGTGAGCCGCGTCAAACCGGGCGTGGACGTGCTGTTCATCGACACCGGCTACCACTTCGCCGAGACGATCGGCACCCGTGACGCCGTGCGGCAGGTCTATGACGTCAACGTGATCGACATCAAGCCGTCCAGGACGGTCCAGGAGCAGGATCGCGACCTCGGGCCGCGCCTGTTCGGCCGCAACCCCGACCTGTGCTGCTACCTGCGCAAGGTCGAGCCGCTCAACCGGGCGCTGGAGCCGTACCTGGCGTGGATCTCCGGCATCCGCCGGGACGAGTCGTCCAGCCGTACGGACACCAAGGTCGTCGAGTGGGACGCCAAGCGCCAGATGGTGAAGGTCAACCCGATCGCCGCCTGGACGCAGGAGGAGGTCGACAACTACATCGCCGACAACGGCGTGCTGATCAACCCCCTGCACTACGACAACTACCCCTCGATCGGCTGCGCGCCGTGCACGCGCCAGGTCGCCGAGGGCGAGGACCCGCGCAGCGGCCGCTGGGCGGGGCTGGGGAAGGTCGAATGCGGCATTCACCTGTGATCCCCGGCAGGGGCCGCGTCCCGTTGGCAGGCGGGCCGGCCCCCGGGCGCGTGCCACTGGTGGCGGTGGCGCACGGGTCGCGCGACCCGCGTGCCGCCGCCACCGTGGCCGCGCTGCTGGAGCGGGTGCGCCTGGCGCGTCCCGACGTGCCGGTGCGGGTGGCCTACCTCGACCACTGCGCGCCCACGCTGGGCCAGGCGCTCGACGGGCTGGGCGAGGCCGTGGTGCTGCCGCTGCTGCTCACCGAGGCCTACCACAGCCGGGTCGACCTGCCGGCCGCGCTCAACGACGCCCGCGCGCGCGATCCGCGCCTGCGGGTCCGCTACGGCACGACGCTCGGGCCGCACCCGCTGCTGCTGCCGGCGCTGGAGCGGCGGCTGGCGGAGGCGGGCGTGCCGGCCGGCGACCCGGAGACGGCGGTCGTGCTGGTCTCGGCCGGGTCGAGCGACGCCAGGGCCAACGAGGTGATCGCCGGCATGGCCCGCGCCTGGCGGCGCGCCGGCTGGTGGACGGTGACCGCGGCCTACGCCTCGGCCGCCGGCCCGACGCCCGGGGAGGCCGTCGCGCGGCTGCGGGCCGCGGGCGCGCCCCGGGTGGCCGTCGCCCCCTACCTGCTGGCTCCCGGCTTCTTCGCCGACCGGATCCGCCGGGCCACCGCCCCGGCCGTCTGCGCCGACGTCCTCGGCCCGGCGCCCGAGCTGGTGGACGTGCTGCTGGAGCGGTACGAGACGGCGCTGCGCGAGCGCCTGCCCGTGGCCGGCTGAGCCCTCAGCACCGGGCCGTGATCTCGCCGGTCCTCGCATCGACCCTGACCAGGTCGGGCCGGCATGACCGGGTGCGGGCGTCCACCAGCGTCAGCCGCCACTCGGCGGGGTAGGAGGCGGTCCAGGCCAGCAGCTCGTCGGCGCGCTCGGCGGTCATCGTGCCGGTGCCCGCGGCCGTGGCCTTCACCACGGCGGCGCTCACCTCGTTCACGCCGTCGCGGGCCTGGGCGTCGCCGAACCAGCCGGGATCCTGCCGGACCGTGGGCCCGCACGCGCCGGAGGCGACCAGGTCGCCGTTGAGCCAGACCAGCCCGTAGCCGCCGGGCGGGCAGGTGAGGGCCAGGGACAGCTTCTGGGCCTTCGACTCGAAGGTGAACGTCTCCCGCCTGCCTCCCTGGGTGTAGCCGTGGAAGAGCGGCGGCCGGGGCTGGGCGCGCGCCGGCGCGGGCTGGGCCAGGGCGCCGGCCCACACGTCCCCGGCGGCGGGCGCGGGGACGGGCCGGGCGTCCACGGTGAGCACCGTGACGGCCGTGACCGTCAGGGCCGCCGCCGCCACCGAGGCCGCCGCCCGGCCCCTGCGCCGCCGGATGCGGCGGACGCGGGCGTCCACGTCGGCCAGCCGCACCCCGCCCGGGGGCGCGCCGGCGCTGTCGTCGTCGAGCAGGTCGCGCAGGTCGCGCAGTCGCTGTTGTGTCATCGTCAGCTCCCCGTCTCCGCCGCGGCCCTGGCCGCGGGGTCGAGCCGCAGCTTGGCCAGCGCGCGGCTGGCCTGGCTGCGTACGGTGGACACCGAACAGCCCACGATCTCGGCTATGGCCTCGTCGGGCAGGTCCTCGAAGTACCGCAGCACGACCACGGCCCGCTGCTTGGCCGGGAGCGCGGCCAGGGCGGCCCTGAGCGCGTCCCGGGTGCCGAGCCCGGCCGTGTCGTCCTGGTCCTGGGGGCGGTCCGGGAGCTCGCCCGTGGCCACCTCGCCCCGCCAGCGCCGCCGCCACCAGGAGGCGTGCGTGTTGGTCAGGATGCGGTAGACGTACGGGTCGGGGTTCGCGCCGACCCGCCGCCAGGCCAGCCAGGCCCTGGCCAGCGCGGTCTGCGTCAGGTCTTCCGCCGTGGCCCAGTCGCGGCACAGCAGGTACGCCGTCCTGAGCAGGCGGGCCGAGCGCTGCTCGACGTATCGCTCGAAGTCGGCACGATCCCGCATCGAGGGGTCCTCACTGTCCGGTGATGTTCACCGATGACTACGCCGAAGACCCCCGGCGGCGTTGCACGGCCTCAGTAATCCCGGTAGTCGCGGCGGCGCTCGCGCTCCAGGGCGCGGTGCTCGTCGCGGATCTGCCGGCCGACCTCGCGGGCGTCGTCGCGCATCTGGCGGCCGATCTCGCGCCAGTCGTCGCCGTGCAGCGCCCGCCAGTGCTCCCGCCAGGCGGCCAGGCCGCGCTTGAGCGGCTGGGCGCGGGAGTCGCCGAGCACCTTGACGTCGCCCATCACGGCGTAGGCGCGCACCCGGATCACCGGCACGTTCATGCCGGGGGCCGCCTCCAGCACGTCGACCTTCTTGTCGCCCATCACGGCGACGCCGTCGAGGTCGACGTTCACCCCGTCGGGCACGATGATCTTGACGTCGCCCATCACGGACACCGCCGTGACGTCGACCACGTCCGTGCGCACCTCGGCCTCGCGCAGGTCGAGCAGCACGTCGCCCATGACGGCGACCGCGCCGAGCTCCTGGTCGATGCGCCAGGTGCCGCGCCGCTTGGTGTCGCCCATGATGCCGACGAACCAGCGCCGCTTGCCGCCCTCGCGGGCCGGGACGGGCGCGGGCGCGGGGCCGCCGCCCACGGGCAGGTCCTGGGTGAGCAGGGCGAGCTCGGCGTGCGTGGTCGCGGTGTAGGCGGCCTCGGTGCGGTCGGTCAGCTCGGCGAGCGTGAGCCTGCCCTCGACCGAGGCGACACGGAGCTGTTCCACGACGGCCTCGCGCTCGGCGTCCGACGCGCGCACCTCACCCGGATCTGTCATAGACGCAACATATCGCGTCTTGGGCCGGTTGGGGCTCCTCCCCTGGGAGGAACATCCGTACACCCTTGGATGGGTCCGGGGGCCCGAGGCCGCCGCTCAGCGTGCTCCGGCCACCTCGGGCTGCGAAGACGCTAGGGTCCTGTCATGCATGAGGAACAGCTCTATCGCGCGGCGTTGAACGGCGAGACCGAGACCGTGGGCAAGCTGCTCACCGGCGGCGCCGACCCCAACAAGGCCAGCGAGGGCGAGGAGGCCGGGCTGCCGCTCTGCGCGGCCGCCGCCTGGGACCGCGTCGAGGTGGCCGAGGCGCTGCTGGCGGCCGGGGCCGACGTCAACGGCCGCGAGGCCGGCGGCTGGACGGCGCTGCTGTGGGCCGCCGCCAACGGCCACGCCGCGACCGCGGGCGTGCTGATCGAGGCCGGGGCCGAGGTCGACGCGGCCAACGACGACGGCGACACGCCGCTCACGCTGGCGGCCAGACGCGGCGCGCTGGGCGTGGTCCAGACGCTGCTGGAGGCGGGCGCCGACCACGAGAAGTTCGACGGCGACGGCGACAGCCCGCTCGACATCGCGGCCGACTGGGTGGGCGTGCACCTGGAGTCGGCGCTGCTCGACCAGATCGCCCAGGAGGGCTGGGAGTACGTCGTCGGCCGCCAGTACGCCAAGGACGGCACCGAGCTGGTCACCGTGGCCGGCCGCTCCCCCGACGGCTCGCAGACCGAGCAGGTGCAGGCCCAGCGGGGCCACGCCGCCGTGGCGACCCTCCTGGAGGACGCGTCGGGCGTCTACACGCCGGTCGACCAGCTCGTCGCCAGGGCCGTCGCCCACCGCGACGTCGACGAGGACGCCGAGACCTGGTGGATCGTGGCCGACTCGCTCGGCCGGCGGGCCGACGACGAGACCTACGAGGCGCTGTCCCGGCTGTGCGTGAGCGAGGACGCGCGCGAGCGGGAGTTCGGGGTCGACGCGATCGCCCAGTTCGGGTTCGCCGACGGCGAGAAGCCCTACCTCGACCGCACGCTGGCGCTGCTGCAGAAGATGGTGACCACCGAGGGCAACCCGCAGGTGCTGCGCTCGGTGCTGGCCGCGCTCGGCCACCAGGGCGACCCGCGCGCGCTGCCCGCCGTGCTCGACATCATCGGCCGGCCGGGCCACAAGCGCACGATGACGGACGCCATCGCGCTGGCCGACGTGCTGCCCGCCGACCACGAGGAGGGCCTGTCGCTGCTCGTCGAGATGTCCCGGGACGAGGAGGCCGAGATCCGCGACTGGGCCACGGCCGGGCTGGCCGGGCTGTCGGCGGACACGCCCCGCATCCGGGAGGCGCTGGCCGACCGGCTGGGCGACGCCGACCTGCGCACGGTGGCCGAGGCGGCGCGGGGGCTCGCGGCGCGCGGCGACGAGCGGGCCGAGCAGGGCGTCCGGCGGGTGCTGGAGGAGAGCGACGACGACTACGCCAGAGACCTCGTCACGGGGATCGGCGGGGAGTGAGCCTGTCGCCCCCGGCGGCCGCCCGCTGGGCGGGGCCGCCGGGGGCGCGGGGTTCTGGCCCTGGAGCAGGGGCCGCCCGCCCACCCGGTCAGTCCGACAGGGCGGTGCGGAGCTGGTTCAGCACGGCGCGCAGGATGCGGGAGACGTGCATCTGCGAGATGCCGAACTCGGCGGCGATCTCCGACTGGGTCATGTTGCCGTAGAAGCGCATCAGCAGGATGTTGCGCTCGCGCGAGGGCAGGGCGTCGATGAGCGGCTTGACGGAGTACTTGCCGAGCAGCGTGTCCAGCGACTCGTCCTGCGAGGGCAGGAAGTCGCCGAGGTCGGCGCCGTCGTTGTCGCCGCCGACGGGGGCGTCCAGCGACAGGGCGCTGTAGGCGGTCGAGGCGTCCAGGGTGAGCAGGACGTCCTCCTCGGTGATGTTCATGTGCGCGGCGAGCTCGGCGACGGTGGGCGAGTGGCCGAGCGTCTGGGTGAGGTCGGCCGTGGCCTTGTTGAGCTCCAGCCGGCGCTCCTGGTAGACGCGCGGCACCTTGACGGCCCAGGTGCGGTCGCGGAAGTGCCGCTTGACCTCGCCGACCATCGTGATCATGGCGTAGCCGCGGAACTCGTGGCCGAGCTCGGGGTCGAAGCCGTTGATGGCCTTCATCAGGCCGACGTACGCGGCCTGGCGCAGGTCCTCCATCGGCTCGCGCTGGTGGCGGTAGCGACGGGTGACCTCGGTGACGAGGGAGTCGTACATGGTGACGACGCGCTCACGGATGCGGGCCTTGTGCTCGTCCGAGGCTTCCGGCCTGTTCATCTCAGCCAGAAGCTGTTCGGCGGTCATTTCGTCGAGTGCGATATCCAGGACGGCCATCTGAGTAGCTCCATATGCCCGAAGGCGGCCCCGTCCATGGAAAAAGCCCAGGCAGAGGCACGCCACGTTTGAACGTGAGTTGAAGCCCTCTGCTGGACTTCGGATCAAAGGATTCCCTATGGATCCCGATTTATCACCCTATATTAGGTCACAGATCGATCACAGCTTATCCGCTCACGGGCCCGAAAGCGCAGGAGCCGTGGTCAGGACGTCGCGGGCCAGCGCGAGGTCGCCCGTCAGCTCGGCGGGAAAGGCGTCCGGCTCGCCCCTGCCGCCCAGCAGGAAGCAGAACGCGACCACGTCCGCCGTCAGGTGGGCGTCCGGCGTGCCGGGGGCGGTGTCGGCGACGCCGAGCGGGATCCGCCAGTCGCCGCCGCCCGCGCCGGTGAGGGTGAGGCGCAGGGTGCGGCCGGAGCCGTCCAGGCCGGACAGGAGCATCGTCCAGGGCAGCAGGCGGGCGCACAGGTCGGCCGTGGGGCGGATGTGCTCGGGCACGGGGTCGGGCAGGCGGACCCCGGCCATCGTGGCGGCGTCGGCGGCGTGCACCCACGTCTCCAGGCTCCTGGCCAGGACGTGGTCGCGCACGACCGTCTCCATGCCGTCCACCGTGGCCGGCGTGGCCGGGTCGAGGCCGCCCAGGTGGCGGCAGAGGGCGTCGGCCTGGGCCCGCCAGTCGCGCCTGGTCTGCTCGGGGCTGCGGGCCCGCTCGTAGGCCTGCACGTCCGCCGTGCGGCCGGCCGCGTCCAGGGCGGCCAGCGGCGGGCCGAGCACGGGCGCGCCGACGGAGGCGGCCAGCAGGCCGTCCTTGGCGGCCAGGTGGGCCACGAGCTCCTGGAGCGTCCAGCCCTCGACGATGACGCGCGCCCAGTCGTCGTCCACCGCCGAGGCCAGCAGCGCGTCCATGGCGGCGACGCGGCCGGCGTACGGCAGCGCCCAGCCGGCGGTCGGCGCCGCGGGGCGGCGGCGGGCCCTGGCCCCGGCCAGGAGCTGCGGGCGCAAAGAACGGACCGGCACCACCGGGTCCTCCATCAACGCGTCCAGATACAGGCGCTCGACAGGATCCATCACGCTTCTTCCTCCGCCAGCGCGTCGGCCAGGCGCCGCAGCGCCAGCCGGATGCGCGACTTGGCCGTGCCCTCGGGCACGCCCAGCTCCTCGCTCACCTGCCGGTACGTCCGGCCGCCGTAGTAGGCCAGCTCCACCGGCCGGCGCAGCCCGTCGGGCAACGACGTCACCGCCTGCCGCACGCGCTCGGCCTCCTCGGCGGCCAGCACGGACTCCTCCAGCCTGGCGGGCTCGCGCTCGAACAGCCGCGGCCCGAGCGCGGAGACCCGGCGGCGCTCCTCGGCGCGTACGTGGTCGACCGCGCGGCGGTGGGCGATCGTGGCCAGCCAGGCGCGCAGGGTGCCGCGTCCGGGGTCGTAGGCCAGCGGGCGCTCCCAGAACCTCCTGGGTGATGTCCTCGGCGATCACGCGGTCCCTGGTGACCCGTAAGGAGAGCCCGAAGATCAGCGCGGACAGCCGATCGTAGACCTCCCCCAGCGCCGACTCGTCGCCGCCGACCACCCGCTGGTGCAGCAGGCGGTCGTCGTACGGTGCCTCCACTGGCACCACACTCCCGTGGTCCGGACCAAGGCGGGCGGGTGCGCCGCGACCCGAGCATGTCACCATTCGCCGGAAATGTTGAGGCGGACGCCCCCCGCCACCGGCTCCGCGGCCCCGCGATAGTGTCGAACGGACGACGACCGGAGGGATCACCCGCCATGGCCACCACCCGCACCGCCACCACGCAATGGAAGGGCGCCCTGCTCGACGGCTCGGGCACCGTCTCGCTCGACACCTCGGGCGTGGGCACGTTCGAGGTCTCCTGGCCCTCCAGGGCCGAGGCCGCGGGCGGCCGCACCTCCCCCGAGGAGCTCATCGCCGCCGCCCACTCCTCCTGCTTCGCCATGGCCCTGTCCCACGGCCTGGCCGGGGCGGGCACGCCGCCGGAGTCGCTGCGCACGAGCGCCGACGTGACGTTCCAGCCGGGCGAGGGCATCACGGGCATCGTGCTCACCGTGCAGGGGCGCGTTCCGGGCATCTCGGCCGAGCAGTTCCAGGAGGCCGCCGCGACCGCCAAGGCGAACTGCCCGGTCAGCAAGGCGTTGGCGGGCACCACGATCACCCTGAAAGCCGAACTCCTCTAACAGGAACGCTTTCGCGTGCGACAATTGGGTCACATGCGCGAGGTCTGGCCGGGCGAACCCTATCCACTCGGCGGCACCTGGGACGGCGTCGGCACCAGCTTTGCCGTGTTCTCCGAGGTCGCCGAGCGGGTCGAGCTGTGCCTTTTTCACGACGACGGCAGCGAGGAGCGGGTGCCACTCCCGGAGGTCGACGGCTTCGTCTGGCACGGCTACCTGCCGGGGATCCAGCCGGGCCAGCGGTACGGCTACCGCGTCCACGGGCCGTACGAGCCGTCGCAGGGGCGTCGCTGCGACCCCTCCAAGCTGCTGCTCGACCCCTACGCCAAGGCCATCGACGGCGAGCTGACCTGGAACGAGGCGCTGTTCCCCTACTACTTCACCGATCCGTCGGTGCGCAACAGGGAGGACAGCGCCCCGTACATGCCGAAGAACGTGGTGATCAACCCGTTCTTCGAGTGGGGCAACGACCGGCCGCCGCACATCCCGTACCACGAGACCGTGATCTACGAGGCGCACGTGCGGGGGCTGACCATGCGCCACCCGGGCGTGCCCCAGGACCTGCGCGGCACGTACGCGGGGGTCGGGCACCCGGCGATCATCGAGCACCTGCTGTCCATCGGGGTGACGGCGGTCGAGCTCATGCCGGTGCACCACTACGTGCCCGAGCACTTCCTGGTGGCCCGGGGGCTGACCAACTACTGGGGCTACAACACGATGGCCTACCTGGCCCCCCACGGCCGCTACTCCGGCTCGGGCACCCGCGGCCAGCAGGTGCTGGAGTTCAAGGCGATGGTGCGGGCGCTGCACGAGGCGGGCATCGAGGTCATCCTCGACGTGGTCTACAACCACACCGCCGAGGGCGACCACATGGGCCCCACGCTGGGCTTCCGGGGCATCGACAACGTCAACTACTACCGCCTGCACGACGGCGACCGGCGTTACTACCTCGACTACACCGGGTGCGGCAACTCGCTCAACGTGCGCTCGCCGCACGCGCTGCAGCTCATCATGGACTCGCTGCGCTACTGGGTGCTGGAGATGCACGTCGACGGCTTCCGCTTCGACCTGGCCTCGGCCCTGGCCAGGGAGCTGCACGACGTCGACCGGCTGAGCGCGTTCTTCGACCTCATCCAGCAGGACCCGGTGATCTCGCAGGTGAAGCTGATCGCCGAGCCCTGGGACGTCGGGCCGGGCGGCTACCAGGTCGGCAACTTCCCGCCGCTCTGGACGGAGTGGAACGGCAAGTACCGCGACACCGTGCGCGACTTCTGGCGGGGCACCAACTCCGCGCTGCCCGAGTTCGCCTCCCGCCTGACCGGCTCGGCCGACCTGTACGAGTCCTCCGGCCGCCGCCCGGTGGCCTCGATCAACTTCGTCACCTGCCACGACGGCTTCACCCTCACCGACCTGGTCTCCTACGACCACAAGCACAACGAGGCCAACGCCGAGGAGAACCGCGACGGCACCAACGACAACCGCTCCTGGAACTGCGGCGCCGAGGGCCCGGTGGAGGACCCGCACATCGTCGCCCTGCGCCGCCGCCAGCGCCGCAACTTCCTGACCACGCTGTTCCTGTCGCAGGGCGTGCCGATGCTCTCCCACGGCGACGAGATCGGCCGCACCCAGCGGGGCAACAACAACGCCTACTGCCAGGACAACGAGCTGGCCTGGATCGACTGGTCGATGCTGCACGCCGAGTCCGACCTGCTGGAGTTCGTCAAGGCGTTGTCGAAGCTGCGCCGCGAGCACCCGGTCTTCCAGCGCCGCCGCTTCTTCCACGGCCGCCATCCCGAGAACGGCAAGCGCGACCTGGTCTGGCTGACCCCGGGCGGCAAGGAGATGACGGCCGGCGACTGGCACACCGGCTACGCCAAGTCGCTGATGGTCTACCTCAACGGCGAGGCCATCACCGAGCCCGGCCCGCGCGGCGAGCGGATCGTGGACGACTCCTTCCTCCTGCTCATCAACGCCCACCACGAGAACCTGTCGTTCACGCTGCCGGGGCCGGAGTTCGGTGCCGAGTGGCTGCCGGTGCTCGACACCTGTCACGACGTGGTGGAGGAGGCGTTCGGCGACGAGCGGTGGCGGGCGGGCGACCTGGTGGCGGTGACCGGCCGGTCCTTCCAGGTGCTGCGGCTGCCCAGGGAGCCGCAGACGCCCTAGCTCCGCCGACCACCTGGCGGCATCGACCCGGCGGGCCGTCAGAAGACGCGGGCGATGCCGGCCGTGACGAGGAGCAGCGCGAACGTGGTCACCCCGGCCACGCCGTGCAGGACCACGGCGAGCACCGGGAAGCCGGTGGCCCGGCGCTGGTGGCGTCCGCCGCCGAGCCAGCGGGTGAACATCGTGAAGCCCAGCAGCGCGGCCACGGTGAGCCCGCACAAGGCGATCCAGGCCAGCGGGGCGCGGCCGGTCAGCAGGTAGGCCACCCAGCAGGCCAGCGACGCGGCCGCGAGCGCCGGATGGGACAGCAGCAGCGTCACCGGGAAGCGGGTGACCTTGGCCTCCTGCCGGCGCAGGCCGCCGGCCGAGAGCCAGCGGTAGAGCAGGTAGACGCCGATCAGTGCGGCGATCGTCCATGTGACGGCGGTGAGCAGGCCCATGTCACCTCCCGGCGAGTCCCTGCCGTCACCGTATGCAGACTCCGGGCCTTTCGTCCTTCAGTTACTCAAAAGTGCTGTCAGCCGCAAAACCCCCGGGGACGGTTTGTCGGTGGGGTGTGCCAAGGTAGAGGAGTGCGGCGCATCTATCCCGACTTTCAAGACAATCCGGACATCCCGCAGGCGTACGCCTACCCCGAGGGGCGGCCCTGGCTGCGGCTCAACATGGTGTCCAGCGCCGATGGCGCGGCGTGGCTGCAGGGGCGCTCGGGCGGGCTGTCGAGCAGGGGCGACAAGCGCATCTTCGGCATCCTGCGCGGCTTGTCCGACGTGATCGTCGCGGGGGCGGCGACCGTCCGCACCGAGGGCTACGGCCCGGTCAAGCCGCGCGCGTCCTGGTCGTCGATCCGGGCCGGGCGTCCCGACGTGCCGCCGATCGCGGTGATCACCCGCAGCCTCGACCTCGACCTCGACGGCGAGCTGTTCACCGACGCGACCAACCCGACGATCGTGATCACCTGCGAGTCCGCGCCCGCCGAGCGCCGCAAGCTGGCCGGCCGGCGGTCCGATCTGATCATCGCCGGCGACGACGGCGTCGACATGCGGCTGGCCGTGCGCGAGCTGCACGAGCGCGGCCTGACCCGCGTCCTGTGCGAGGGCGGCCCGCGCATCAACGCGCAGCTGTCGGCCGACGACCTGATCGACGAGTTGTGCCTGTCGGTGAGTCCCATGCTGGTCGCGGGCGGCGCGGCCCGCATACTGAACGGCGTGGCCGCGCAGGTCCCGCTTGACCTCCGCCAGGTCCTGGAAGAGGAGGGGGTCCTCTTCTGCAGATACACGAGGGAGCAGAGCCCATGACCGAGCAGCCCGTCGAAGAGCCGGAGCCGGTGCCCAACCTCCCGGTCCGGCCGCCCGTGCCGCCGATGCTGGCCAAGCCGGTCAAGGCCATGCCCAAGCAGGACGGCACCCTGTTCTACGAGCCCAAGTGGGACGGCTTCCGCTGCATCGTGTTCAGGGACGGCGACGAGGTCTACCTCGGCAGCCGCAACGAGCGCCCGTTCACCCGCTACTTCCCCGAGCTGGTCGAGGCGGTCAAGGCCGAGCTGCCCGGCAAGGTGGTGATCGACGGCGAGATCGTGCTGCCCCGGGGGGCGCAGCTCGACTTCGACGCCCTCCAGCAGCGCATCCATCCGGCCGCCTCGCGGGTCAAGCTGCTGTCGGAGCAGACGCCGGCCCAGTTCATCGCCTTCGACCTGCTGGCCGTGGGCGACGAGTCGCTGATGGAGGAGCCGTTCTCCGAGCGGCGGCGGCGGCTGGAGGAGCTGTTCCCGCACAAGGGCGGGTCCGTCCGGCTCACACCGGTCACCACCGCCGACGAGCAGGCGCGCGAATGGTTCGACGCCTTCGAGGGGGCGGGCCTCGACGGCATCATCGTCAAGCCGGGCGACCAGCCGTACGTGCCCGACAAGCGCACGATGTTCAAGGTCAAGCACGAGCGCACGGCCGACGTGGTGATCTGCGGCTACCGCGAGCACAAGACCGGGCCCATCGTCGGCTCGCTGCTGCTCGGCCTCTACGGCGACGACGGCCGGCTGCATCACGTGGGCGTGGCGGCCTCCTTCCCCATGGCGCGCAGGGCCGAGCTGGTGGAGGAGCTCAAGCCGTACCTGGCGGAGCTGAGCGAGCACCCGTGGGGCCACTGGGCCGAGCAGGCCACGGCCAACGCCGGGCAGCCGGCGGCGGGGCCCGCGACCGGCGGGCAGCGGGTGCCGGGCGCGGTGTCGCGGTGGAACGCCAAGAAGGACCTGTCGTTCATCCCGCTCCGGCCCGAGCTGGTGATCGAGGTGGCCTATGACCAGATGGAGGGCGACCGGTTCCGGCACACGGCGCACTTCCGGCGCTGGCGGCCCGACCGAACGCCCGAGTCGTGCACGTACGAGCAGCTGGAACGGCCGGTCAGCTACGACCTCGACGACATCCTCGCCCGTTAGGGGGCAAAGCGGTCTAGTCTCTCCCTTATGACCACCGGTGATGAGCTCAAGGCGGCCGTGTCCGCGCGGCGCGACCTCGGCCCCGACTTCGAGGACGCGCTGGTGGAGTCGTTCCTCGACAAGGTGGGCCAGGAGGTCGACCGGCGGGTCGACGAGCGCCTGGCCGGCGCGGCCCCACGCGCCAAGGCGCCCGCCAGGGGGTCGGACGGCCAGCGACTGGCCCTGGCGATCGTCTCGCTCTCCCTGGGCACGCTGTCCACGGTCGCGCTCGCCTTCGTGGGCGGCGGGCGGGCGATGGCGCTGATCCCGATCTGGGTCGGGATCATCATCGTGAACGTCGTCTTCAACGGCTCCCGCGAGAAGTAGCCCCTCCGGGGGCGGGCTTCCGGGTCAGGTCAGCCAGATGAGACCGGCGAAGCGGCCGCCGGGCTGCTCGCGGCGGTGGGAGTAGAGCTCGGCGGACTCGATGGTGCAGCGCGCGTCGTGCCGCACGTCGGCGACGCCCGCCGCCCTGAGCTGGGACTCGATCCCGGCCCGCAGGTCGAGCGCCGGGGTCCCCCACGACGTCGTCGACCACGTGGGCGGCACCTTCGCGGCCACCCGCTCGCGCAGGTCCTCGGGCACCTCGTAGCAGCGGCCGCAGGCGCCGGGGCCGATCAGCGCGATCATCCGGCCCGGCCGGGCGCCCTTGGCCGCCATGGCCTCGACCAGGACGGTGGCCACGCCCGCCTCCGTGCCGGGACGTCCGGAGTGGGCGGCGCCGACCATGCGCGCCTCGGGGTCGGCCACCAGCACGGCCGGGCAGTCGGCGCCCAGCGAGGCCAGCGCCAGGCGCGGCTCGGTGGTGAACACGCCGTCGAGCGGCGGCGGGTCGTCGCCGAACGGCTCGCTCACGTAGGCGACGTCGGCGCTGTGGACCTGGCGCATGTAGACGACGGCACGCACGCCCAGCTCGGCCGCCAGGCCCTCGCGGTTGGCCCGTACGGCCGCCGGGTCGTCGCCGACCATGCCGCCGAGGTTGCGCGAGCCGTACGGCGGGGCGCTGACCCCTCCGTGGCGGTCGGTGACGACGGCGTGCACTCCGGGGGCCAGCAGCATGCCCCGATCCTAGCCGGGTCCGGGCGAGAAGCCGGGCTGCGGCCGCGGGGAGGGGCCGGGCTGCGGGGAGGTCGTCGGTTGCGGGGAGGTCGTCGGTTGCGGGGAGGTCGTCGGTTGCGGGGAGGAGCCCGGTTGCGGGGAGGAGCCGGGGCCGCCCGGGGAGGAGCCGTGCAGGACGGTGCCGGGCGGGCGGCCGAGCTCCAGGTACATGTTCACCTCGTCGAAGCGCCATTCGCCCACCTCGACCACGTTCGGCAGCCGCCCCCACTCGCGGAACCCGAGGCTCTGGTAGAGCGCGATCGCGCCGTGGTTGTTGCCGCGCGCCCGCAGCGTGAGCGTCTCGATGCCGGCGGCGCGGGCGTCGTCGGCGAGGCCGGCCACGACCACCCGGCCGAGCCCGAGCCCGCGCGCCTGCGGGTGGGCCATGACCTTGCCGACCTCGGCGGAGTGCCGGAAGACCGCCTCCTGGCCGCGCCGCCACAGGCCCATGGCCTGCACCGTGCCGTCGACGGTGGCCAGGGCGAGCCGCCCCTCGCCCTTCCTCGCCATGGCGAGCGTGGCCTCCACCCAGGGGTCGGTCTCGTCCCTCGTGGGCGGCGCGAGGTAGCCGACCGCGCCTCCCAGCTCGACGACGGCGTGCAGCACGCGGTGGACGGCGGCGAGCAGGGGCTCGTCGGCGGTTTCCGGCCAGGTCAGCTCGATTTTCACGGAAGACCATTATGCCCCGATCCCTCCGGGACTGGCCTGCCCGTGACAAGCAAGCATATGCTTGGGCACGTGCCTGACTACCGCAATCTCATCGGCGGCGAGCTGGTCCCCGCGGACCGGACGATGGACACCGTCAACCCCGCCACGGGCGAGGCGTGGGCCCGGATCCCGGCCAGCGGCGCGCGCGAGGCCGAGGCCGCCGTGGCGGCGGCGCGGGCGGCCTTCCCCGCCTGGTCGGCCATGCCCGCGCTGGGCCGGGCGCACTTCCTGCGCAAGGTGTCGGAGCTGTTCGCCCGGCACGCCGAGGAGCTGGCCCGGCTGGAGACCCGCGACAACGGCCGCATCCTGCGCGACACGCTCAAGAAGGACCTGCCGGGCATGGCGTACCTGTGGCAGCTCGCCGCCGGGCAGTGCCTGGAGGCGGTCAAGGGCGACACCGTCCTGCTCGGGCCCGACACGCTCGGTCTGACGCGGCGCGAGCCGTACGGGGTGGCGGTCTGCATCATCCCCTGGAACTCCCCTGTCTCGACCTTCTCCGCCAAGGCGGCCTACGCCCTGGCCGCCGGGAACACGGTGATCGTCAAGCCCGCCGAGCAGGCCAGCGCGTCGGTGCTGCGGCTGGGCGAGCTACTGGCCGAGGTGTTCCCGCCCGGCGTGCTGAACATCGTCAGCGGGCTCGGCGAGGAGGTCGGCGACGCGCTCGTCCGGCACCGGGACGTCGGCAAGATCAGCCTCACCGGCTCCACGGCCACCGGCCAGGCCATCACCCGGGCCTCGGCGGACGCGCTGAAGCCGCTGACGTTCGAGCTGGGCGGCAAGTCGCCCAACATCGTCTTCCCCGACGCCGACCTGGACGCCGCCGCGCAGGGCGTCACCGTGAACTCGGTCTACACCGGCAACGCCGGGCAGGTGTGCGTGGCCGGCTCGCGCATCCTCGTCCACCGGTCGATCTGGGACGACCTGCTCGGGCGGATCAGGCACATCTGCGCCGGGCTGGTCCTGGACGACCCTCTCGACCTGGCCACGACCATGGGCCCGATCGTGTCGGCCGGGCAGTTCGAGCGGGTGCGCTCGTACCTGGAGACGGCCGAGAAGGAGGGCGCCGAGCTGGTCTTCGGCGGACGGTCGGGCGCCGAGGTGGTGCCCGGCCTGCCGGGCGGCTACTGGGTGGCGCCCACGCTCTACACCACCGAGGACAACGGCCTGCGCATCTGCCAGGAGGAGATCTTCGGGCCGGTGGCGGTGGCCATCCCGTTCGACAGCGACGAGCAGGCGCTGGAGATCGCCAACGACTCGCCGTACGGGCTGGCGGCCGGGGTGTGGACGCGGGACCTCGGACGGGCGCACCGGTTCGTGCGGGATCTGCAGAGCGGCACCGTGTGGGTGAACACCTACCGCCAGATGCCTCCGGGCCTGCCGTTCGGCGGCGTGAAGGACAGCGGGTACGGCCACGATTCCGTCCTGGAGTACACCCGGGAAAAGGCGGCCATCATCCAGATTTAGTTAGATAGATTCCCTCCATGAGCGAGGGGATCAACGACCAGTCCGAGCTGTCCGAGGCAGCCGCCCAGTCGCGCGCGTCCGTGCTGCGCAGCCGAGCCGAATCGTACATCGCGCTGTCGCGGCACGAGGCCGCTATCGCCGATCTGACCGAGTCGATAACGCTGGTCCCGGACAACGCCCGCGCCTGGCGGCTGCGCGGCGAGAGCCATCGGGTCATCGAGCGGTACGAGGCCGCCCTGGCCGACTTCGACGAGTCGTTGAGACTGGAACCCGACAGCGCGTACGCGCTGGGCTCGCGCGGGCAGGCGTACGCGGCGCTCGGCCGGCTGGAGGAGGCGATGGACGACTTCGACCACGCGCTCACCCTCGCCCCCGAGTCCCTGTGGATCCTGGAGGCCAAGGCCGACGCCCTGGTGGACATGGACCGGCTGGACGAGGCCCTGGACGAGCACGCCAAGATCATCGCGTTGAACGAGGAGCTGGCGTACTCGTGGGTGGCGCGCGGCGACCTGTACCAGCGCATGCACCTCTACAGCGAGGCCATCGCCGACTACACCAGGGCCCTGGAGGCCGACCCCGACCACGTGCGGGCGCTCAGCCGGCGCGGCGAGGCGCTGCGCATGATCGACCGCTACCAGGAGGCGCTGGCCGACCTGAACCGCGCGGTCGAGCTCGACCCCGACAACGACCGCGCGTTCGGCAGCCGGGGCGCGGTGCTGAGCGAGATGGGCGACAACGAGGCCGCGCTGCGCGACCTGGACAGGGCCATCGAGCTGGACCCCGAGTACATCTGGGCCTACCGGGTGCGCGGCGAGATCTTCCAGGAGATGGAGCGGCACGAGGAGGCGGTGACCGACTTCACGCTGGCCCTGCGCCTGGAGTTCGGCGACGACTGAGCCGTCACGAGGGGGCGGGCCGCCCCGGAGGGCGGCCCGCCGTCGTCAAGGCGCTTCCCGAGCGCCTTCTGTGAGCACCTCTTGTCAGAGCGCGCCCCTTGTCAGAGCGCGCCCCTTGTCAGAGCGCCAGCAGGGCGTTCACCGGCAGGCGGCTGTCGGACAGCGGCCGTACGGCGATGCGCAGCAGGGCCAGCGCGTTGTCGTCGCCGGCGATGCGGTTGGCGCTGAGCCCGCCGCACGCCTGGCAGTGGTGGATGATCAGCCACTCCCCGTCCGGCCTGACGGTGACGCTGAGCGCCGCCATCAGGCCCCGGCAGCCCGCCCGCCGGTCCCCCGGGATCCGGTGGTCGACGTGCAGGCTGGTCAGGCAGTGCGGGCAGTGGTTGCGGTGCGCCGTGCCGGGCGCGTCCATCGGTACGTCCAGCCGGCAGCCGACGCAGCGGAACGCGTCGCCGCGCTCGCCGCGCTGTACGGCCTTGGGCTGTTGCGGCCTGGCCCGGCCAGGGTTCCTCCTGGGCATGTCACAGGTCGCCGAACGCTTCGAGCGGGAACGGCGGCTGCGCGAGCGGGCGTACGGCCATGCGCATGAGGATGAGCTGGTTGTCGTCCCCGCAGATGGGGTTGGACGTCAGCTCGCCGCAGCGCGAGCAGCGATGGATGATCATCCAGTCGCCGGTGCGGAGGACCGCGATGGAGATCGGGTTCATCCGCGACCGGCACTCCGACGGGCCGCCCTCCACCCGGTCGAGCACGTGCAGCGAGTGCAGGCAGCTCGGGCAGTGGTTGCGGCGGACGCCGCCGGGCGCGTACGCGGCGACGGTCAGGCCGCAGCGGACGCAGGCGAAGGTGTCGGTGCTGATGATGGAACGAGGTTTGCCGTTGGCAGACAACCTGGGTTCTCCTTGCCGGATTTGTCGTGAAAAAGGCAGCAAGGGAGCGCCGAGCGGGCCTCACGGGCACGCTGGTGCCACAGGCGGTCCGGCCGCTGGGGCCAGGACTAGATGCTCGTCCTCAGGCTCTGGAACACAGGAGAGGCGGGCACGCCCGTGACACGGTGAGGCGCGCTGGGCGCCATGCCGGTCATCAACCCACCTCCAGAAGTCGCACCGAACGGGACAGTCGCCAGGGTAACCACCCCCGCCGGCCGCGCGCCAACGATTTTCCCGGCCCCTGGAGATCGACCGAATATCCTTCTAGTGTGCGTCCATGGGGATCGGGCTGACCGAGGAACACCAGGCGCTGGCGGCCTCCGTACGGGGGCTGGCGGGGCGTACCGTCGAGCACCGGGCGCTGGCCGGGCAGGGGCTGCTGGGGCTGCACCTGCCGGAGGAGCACGGCGGTCAGGGGTTCGGGCTGGTCGAGTCGTGCGTGGCGCTGGAGGTGCTGGGCGAGTTGCGGGTGGCGGGGCCGTACCTGCCGGCCGTGCTGGCCTCGGCGGCGCTCGCCCGGTCCGCGAGTCCCGCGCCCGGCCTGCTGCGCGGGCTGGCCGACGGGTCGCTGACGGCGGCCGTCGCGCTCGGGCCGCTCGCCCTCGGGGCGGCCGGGGCCGACCTGTTCCTCGTGCCGCACGGTGACGGGTGGGCGCTGCTCGACCGGGCCGGCGTGCGCGCCGAGCCCGCCGAGGGCGTCGACCCGGACCGGGACCTGTGCACGGTCACGGCCGTCACGGACGGCGACGTCCCGCCGGAGCGCCTGCTGGGGCCGGTGCCGGTGCGGGAGCTGGCCGCGGTGCTGCTCGGCGCGGACGCGTGCGGCACCGCCGCCTGGGCGGTCGGCACGGCCGCCGCCCACGCCAAGGTACGCGAGCAGTTCGGCCGCCCGATCGGCCAGTTCCAGGGCGTCAAGCACCGGGTGGCGGCCGCCCTGGTGGCCCTGGAGCAGGCCCGCGCCGCCGTCTGGGACGCCGCCCGCGCCTTGGACACCCCTCCCACGGACAGACCCGGCGGACCCGGCGGACCCGGCGCACTCGGTGACGACGTGCGGCTGGCCGCCGGGGTGGCGGCCGTGCTGGGGCCGGACGCGGCGGTGCGCTGCGCGGCCGACGCCATCCAGGTGCTCGGCGGCATCGGCTACACCTTCGAGCACGACGCCCACCGCCACTACCGCCGCGCCCTGTCCGGCCGCATGCTGGCCGGCGACCCGGGGCCGTGGGCCGAGCAGGTCGCCGGGCTGGCCCTGGCGGGCGCCCGCCGGGCGATGGAGCCCGACCTGCCCGAGGAGTCCGTCCCGCTCAGGGAGGCGATCAGGGCGGAGGCCGAGTCGTTGCGGCGCGAGGAGCCGCTCGCCCGGCTGGGCCGGTTCGCGCGGGAGGGCTGGATCATGCCCTACCTGCCCAGGCCGTGGGGCCGCGCGGCCACGCCGCTGGAACAGGTGATCATCCACCAGGAGTTCCGCGACCTCAAGCGTCCCAACCTGGGGATCGCCGCCTGGGCGGTCCCGTCCATCGTCACGTACGGCACCCCCGAGCAGCGGGAGCGCTTCCTGCCCAGGACGTTCACCGGCGAGCTCGTGTGGTGCCAGCTGTTCAGCGAGCCCGGCGCCGGGTCCGACCTGGCCGCTCTGTCCACCAGGGCCACCCGCGTCGAGGGCGGCTGGTCGCTGACCGGCCAGAAGATCTGGACGTCCCTCGCCCAGTACGCCCACTGGGGCATCTGCCTGGCCCGCACCTCCCCCGGCAGGCCCAAGCACGAGGGGATCACGTACTTCCTGGTGGACATGTCGGCCCCGGGCGTCACGGTCCGGCCGCTCAAGGAGATCAACGGGGACGAGATCTTCAACGAGGTCTTCCTCGACGACGTCTTCGTCCCGGACGACCTGGTGGTGGGCGAGGTGGACGGCGGCTGGCGGGTGGCCCGCGACACGCTCTCCCACGAGCGGGTCGCGCTCGGCGACTCCTGGGGGCCGGGCTCCCGGCACACCGACCTGATCCGGCTGGTCGCGAGCCTGCCGCCGCTGCGGCAGTCGCAACGCGAGCAGGCGGGCCGCCTGTGGGCCGAGGGCCAGGCGATCTCGGCGCTCGGGCTGCGCGTGACGCTGTCCAGGCTGGCCGGGGCCGGCCCGGGGCCCGCCTCCAGCGTGCGCAAGCTGCTCGGCATGCGGCACGCGCAGGCGGTCTCGGAGTTCTGCTGGTCGCTGGCGCCGTCCGACCGCCACTGGAACCGCATGATCCTGACCACCCGGGCCTTCACCATCGGCGGCGGCACCACGGAGGTGCAGCTCAACATCATCGCCGAGCGCGCGCTCGGCCTTCCCCGCGATCCGTGACGCCCGCCCGCACGCACCTGACCTCGGCCGACATCGCCAGGTGCCGGGCGGCGATGCCGGGCATGGCGGTCACCCCGAAGGCGGTCCGGTCCACCCGGGCGGCGACCACGACGGTGAAGCCGTTCGCGGTCACGTCGCAGCGCTGGACGGTGAGGGTGAGCGGGCGCTCGACGCCGGTGACGGTGAGCGTGCCGGTCAGCGTCCCGTCGCCGCTGGGGCCGCCGGTGAAGGTGATCACGGGATGGCGGGCGACGTCGAGGAAGCGGGGCGAGCACACGGTCTCGTCGCGGCGGTGGTTGCCGGTGTGGAAGCCGGCGGCGTCGATCTCCACGCGCACGCGGGAGTCGGCGAGCGGTTCTGCGACGTCCACGGTGCCGCCCCTGACGTCGAAGGTGCCGCGGGCGCGGGCGAGGCCGTACAGGTGCCGGGTGGTGAAGTGGATCGCGGAGTTCTCGGTGTCGATCTCGTAGCGGCCCAGCGGGGGCAGGTTCGTCATGGGTCCATTGCACGGCGGCGGGGTGGCCGTACGGCAGAGCGGGCCGTCGGTGGTGGGGGCGACGATCGGCGGGAGCGCATGCGACTTTCGTATGGTTTCCCACTTGCCGGATATTTGCGGCATACGGGGATGTCGTAGCGTTTGCGGCATGTGTGCAGGGGCGTGTCGCCGTTCCCTCGTCCTGGACGTGGTCATCGCGGGCGGCTTCGCGCTGCTGGACACCGGCTCGACGCTGCTCGGCCTGTCGTGGTGGCCGGAGCGTCCGGGTCCCCTCGCCTGGACGCTGCTGGCGGTCCAGGCGGCCGCCTGCCTGTCGCTGGTGGCCCGCCGCCGGGCGCCGCTGACGGTCCTGGCGGTGCTGGGGACGTACACGCTGGTGCTGACGTTGCTGATCTCGCCGGGCGGGGTGCTGGTCCCGGCCGGGCAGGGGAACGTGTGGGCGCCGTTCGCGACCATCGCGGCGGCGTACGGGCCGCTCTACGACCGCAGGGACCGGCGGATCGCCGTCGCCGCGCTGGCCGCGTACACGATGGTGATCGCGCGGGTGTGGGACCCGTCGGCCGGCGTGCTCGTCGACGGGGTGCTGCGCACCGCCGTCGGCCCGCTGCTCGCGCTCTACCTCGACGGACGGCGGCGGGTGCTCAGGATGCTGGTCGAACGCGCCGAGCGGGCCGAACGCGAGCGGCACCTGCTGGCCGAGCAGGCCCGCGCCGAGGAGCGCGCCCGGCTGGCCGGCGAGATGCACGACGTCGTCACCCACCGGGTGAGCCTCATGGTGCTGCAGGCCGGCGCGCTGCGGGTCACCGCGGCCGACGAGCACACCCGGCAGACCGCCGAGGAGCTGCGGGCCGCGGGCTGCCAGGTGCTCGACGAGCTGCGGGACCTGATCGGCGTCCTGCGCACCGCGCCGGAGCCGGACGTGCCGCCGTCGGCGGCCGACTTCGCCGCGCTGGTCGCCGAGTCCGCCTCCGTGGGCACCCCGGTCGAGCTGGTCGAGGAGGGCGACCGGGCGCTGGCCTCGCCGGTGGTGGGGCGCACGGCGTACCGGATCGTGCGCGAGGCGCTGACCAACGTGCGCAAGCACGCGCCGGGCGCGCGGGTGCAGGTGCGGATCGAGTACGGCCAGGCGCGGGTCCGGCTCGCGGTGCGCAACACGCCGCCGACCGGCCTGCCCGGCGGCCCCCTGGCCGGCACCGGCTCCGGCCTCGGCATCGCCGACCTGCGGCGGCGGGTCGAGGTCGTGCACGGCACGCTGCGCGCCGGGCCGGCCCCCGACGGCGGGTTCACCGTCGAGGCCGTCCTCCCGGCGTACGTGGCCACATGATCAGGGTCGTGGTCGTGGACGACGAGCCGATGGTCTGCCGCTTCCTGCGCACCATCCTCGGCTCGGCGCCCGACATCGAGGTCGTGGACGAGGCCCACGACGGCGCGGCCGGCGTCGAGGCGGTCGTGCGCGCCCGTCCGGACGTCGTGCTGATGGACCTGCGCATGCCCCGCGTGGACGGGCTCACCGCGATCGAACGCCTGGCCGAGCTGCCCCGGCCGCCGGTCGTCGTGGTGCTGACGACGTTCGACGCCGACGAGTACGTGCTGCGCGCCCTGCGCGCGGGGGCCGCCGGCTTCCTGGTCAAGTCCACGCCGCCGGAGGACCTGATCGGGCTCGTCCGGGTGGCCGCCGAGGGGCACACCGTGCTGTCGCCGGTCGCCGCCCGCCGGCTGGTGGCGGCCTCGGCCGCCGCGGACCCGGCCCGCGCCCGCGCCCGCGAGCTGCTGGAGTCGCTGACCGGACGCGAGCGCGAGGTGCTGGCCTGCCTCGGCGAGGGGCTGTCGAACGCGCGGATCGCCGCCCGCCTCCACCTGGCCGAACCCACCGTCAAGGGGTACGTGTCGCGCCTGCTGGACAAGCTGGGCTGCCACAACCGCACCCAGGCGGGCCTCATCGCCCACGACGCGGGCCTGACCCGGTAGGCGCCGCGGGCGGCGGGTTCGGCGGCGGGTTCGGCGGCGGGTTTGGCGGCGGGTTTGGCGGCGGGTTTGGCGGTGGAGCAGCGAGGTAGGTGATAAGCCGCAAAGGGGGACAAAAGCCATGAGTAATCCGCAACAGCCCGAACTTCGCCGGTCGGGCAAGTCTGGAGCGAACTCGAAATCCACCGACGCCGTGCCGGAGTCGAAGAGCGGCGGCAAGCGGGCCGGCCGTCCGCACGGCAGCGACAAGGGGCACAAGGGCGGCGGCAAGGGCGGCGGCGTGCCTCCGGGCCAGCACCCTCCGTATCCGGGGTGAGCCGGATGAAGGGCAGCCTGCAGTTCATCGGCAACGCGACCACGCTGATCCGCTACAACGGCTTCACGCTGCTGACGGATCCCAACTTCCTGCACCGCGGCCAGCGGGCGTACCTGGGCTACGGCCTGAGCTCGCGCCGGCTGAAGGACCCGGCCATCGACGTGTCGGACCTGCCGCCCATCGACGCGGTGGTCCTGTCGCACCTGCACGGGGACCACTGGGACCGGGTGACCGAGAAGGGCCTGGACAAGGGCACCCAGATCATCACCACCCGGCAGGCGGCGCGCACGCTGCGCCGCCGCGGCTTCGGCCGCAGCACGGGCCTGGAGGTGTGGGAGCAGCACGAGCTGAACGGCCCGCAGGGCAGCGTGACCGTCACCGCCCTGCCCGCCCGGCACGCGCCCGGTCCCGCCGAGGCGCTGCTGCCGCCGGTGATCGGGACGATGCTGGAGTTCCGCGGCCCCGAGGGCCTGGTGGAGCTGCGCCTGCACATCAGCGGCGACACCCTGCTCGACCGCCGCCTGGAGGCGATCCCGCGTCGCTTCCCCGAGGTCGACCTCGCGCTCGTGCACCTGGGCGGCACCCGCCTGCTCGGCACCCTGCTGGTCACCATGGACGGCGAGCAGGGCGCAACCTGGGTCGACCTGATCAACCCGCACACGGTGGTGCCGGTGCACTTCGACGACTACGGCGTCTTCAGCTCACCGCTGGACGACTTCCGGCACCACATCGAGCAGGTGGGCCTGGCCGACCGGGTGGTCTACCTGGAACGCGGCGAGACCCGCGAACTGGCGCCGCACCACCTCGTGCGCCGCTGACCTCCCGCCGGGGTGAGCTCTTTTCTACCCGGAGGAGGAATCTCCTACCGGGGGCGGAAACTTTCCTATCCGATTTCTGCCCCGGTGGGAGGTACGGGAGTTACCTTCGATCTCGGCCGCACCTCCTGTGCCGCCGCACGGCCGGGCCGTCGGGCCCCGTCCCAGGCGCCGGGTCCGGCCGTGCGGCCCACAGCCGCCGGCCCGCTCAGGAGAGCTTGGCCAGCTTCTCCGACGTCCGCTGGAACGCCTTGCCGGTCCACTTGTAGGTCTGGCGGACGAGCAGGTCGGGGCAGCACCGGGGAGCCTTGTCGCTGACCACCTTGCCGCTCAGGCGCGCCTCGCCGTGCTGGACGGTGACCGTCTGGGTCTTGAAGTACCGGTTCTTGCCGAGCGTCCCGATCAGCCGCGGGGCCGAACGCCGGGACGCGCCGTCGTAGACGAAGGAGATCACCGGGTTGCCCGCCGTGGGGCTCGGGCAGGACGAGGTGACGACGGTGTCGGGACGCCCGTCCCGGGTGAGGTCGCCGACGGCGGCGACGCGGGCGCGGACGACGTACCAGCTGTCCTTCGGCCCCGGCTTGGGGCAGTGCAGCGCCCGCTCCACGACGGGCGCCCAGTCGATGCCCTGGAACGGGTCCTTCGCCGCCGGGCCGGTCGCGGCGAAGGCGGCGCCCGTGGCGAGGATCGGCGCCAGTGAGGTCGACAGGACGACGGTCGACGCCCAGACGCGGAGTCGGCGGGCCATCGGGCTGCTCTTGTGCGTGGCGCTTGAGTTCATGACCGTTTCGATGCGGGAAACGCCTGACAAGTTCGGCCCGGCCGCGTGAGTTCCGGCGTCATGCCTCGGGAGGGTTCGGCCGTCCTGCCCTCCGGAGCGTTTCGCCACGCGGAAGGGGGTGCAGGGCTTTGTGGGGACTCGACCACATTTTCGGAAGCGTCGGCGCAGCGTTACGCGCGACACGCCCAGACCTGCGGCTCTCATCCTGTACCAGGTCACGATCGCCACCGCCGTTATCGGTCTGAGATGTTCACTCATGTCTCCACCTCGCCCCCTGCCCAGGCAGCCGCCTGGCCGAGGCCGGAACGGAAGGACACCTCACATGCGCCCAGCCACCCGAGCAGCCCTCGCCACCCTCGCCGTCGCGTGCTGCACCTTCAGCGCGCTGCCGGCCTGGGCGGCGCCGGCCGGGAACGCGCCCTCGTGCGTGACCGTCTGGCAGACCACCGGGACCATCACCAAGACCGGCTACGCCCGCAACGACTGCGGCTACCGGCTCCGACTGAAGATCATCTGGGCGCGCGGGACGGACGGCGCCTGCCAGACCGTGGACCCCGGCGAGACCATCTACTCGCGCGTGCCGCGCGGCGTGCGCACCTTCGACGGAGCCGACACCTGCTGACCGGCTCCCGCGAAAAGGCCGGCCCCACGACGGGGCCGGCCTTTCGCGGCTCTCGGGGGTCGCCGTCACCGGGGGTCAAGGGCCAGTGACCGAGATTCCCGCTCCGGGAGTCAACCGCCGACGACCGAGATTCCCGCTCCGGGAGTCAAACGCCGGTGACCGAGATTCCCGCTCCGCCCGGCGGGAGAGCGATCTCCGGAGGCGTCACTTGTCCTCCGGCGCGTTCCTGGCCTTGCTGGGCTGGACACGCTTGGGCTCGCCCGGCATCTTCGGGTAGTTGGGCGGGTAGGGCAGGTCGCCGCGGTCGTCGGCGGCGTACATCTCCAGCAGGGGCTCGATCGAGTACGCCCGGTCGTCGATGGCCGCGTGCACGTCGCCCAGCTTGGCGAAGCGGGCCGGGACGGTGCGGATGTCGAAGTCGCGCGGGTCGGCGTCGGCCAGCTCGTCCCAGGTCAGCGGGGTCGAGACGGGGGCGTGCGGGCGAGCCCGGACGGAGTAGGCGCTGGCGACGGTGCGGTCTCTGGCGTTCTGGTTGAAGTCGATGAAGACGCGGTCGCCGCGCTCCTCCTTCCACCACGCGGTGGTCACCAGGGCGGGATCGCGCGCCTCGACCGCCCTGGCCAGCGCGATGCCGGCGTGGCGCACCTGGACGAAGTCCCAGCGGGGCTCGATGCGCACCGCGATGTGCACGCCGCGGTTGCCCGAGGTCTTGACGAACCCCGCCATGCCCAGCTCGTCGAGCACCTCGCGGGTGCGCTCGGCGGCCCGGCGCGCGGCGTCGAACTCCAGGCCGGGCTGCGGGTCGAGGTCGATGCGCAGCTCGTCGGGGTGCTCGACGTCGGCGGCCCGCACCTGCCAGGGGTGGAAGTCGATCGTGCCCAGGTTGGCGCAGTAGGCGATCGCGGCGACCTCGGTCACCCGGAGCGAGTCGGCGGTGCGGCCGCTGGGAAAGGTGACCGTGACCGACTGCAGCCACTCGGGATGCCTGGGCGGCATGCGCTTCTGGTAGATGGCCTCGGTCTGGACGCCGTCGGGATGGCGCTTGATGTTGGTCGGCCGGTCTCTGAGCGCGCGCAGGGCCCCTTCGCCGACGCTCACGTAGTACTCGACCAGCTCCCGCTTTGTCGCCCCGATCTCCGGGAAGTAGACCTTGTCGGGATTGGTGACCTTGACGGTCCGCTCCCCCACCTTGAGCTCTATGAACGGCGATGCCATGCCACCGAACCTACTCCCCCGCCCCGACAGAACAGCCGAGACGACGGGCGACGCGACGACCGGCTCGACGACCGGCGCGACATCTGGCAATAGAGGTGGGCCCGTCCCGGAGCCGCGTCGGTGGCGGGACCGGGGCTCGACGGGACGGACCTAAGATCATCCATCGCCGTTCCGGGCGCTGGCGCGCCACCCGGCCGGCCATCTCGGGTCGCCAGCGGCGCCAGCACGGGCGTGGGCTGTGCCGCTACGGCGAGCCGCGGACGATCTCACCCCTTGGCAGGAGGCGATGACACCCCCTTACCGACAAAGACGCGAATTCGGCCGAGAAAGGATGCTTCACCCTGCGGAGATCTCTTTTTGCCGGATCTCGTAGTCTGGACGCATGGACAAGGTGGTCAAGAGCGAGGCCGAATGGCGTGCCAGGCTCTCTCCTGAGGAGTTCCACGTGCTCAGGGAGGCCGGCACCGAGCGCCCGTTCACGGGGGAGTACGTCGACACCAAGACCGAGGGCGTGTACTCGTGCCGCGCCTGCGGCGCCGAGCTGTTCCGGTCCGACACGAAGTTCGAGTCGCACTGCGGATGGCCGAGCTTCTTCGAGCCGTCGGGGTCGGAGGCGGTGAGGCTGATCGAGGACAACAGTCACGGCATGGTGCGCACGGAGGTGCGCTGCGCCCGCTGCGACTCCCACCTCGGGCACGTCTTCCACGGCGAGGGCTATCCGACGCCGACCGACGATCGTTACTGCATCAACTCGGTCTCGCTGAGGCTCGAACCCAAGGGGTGATCGATTAGCGACAGAGCGTACCGATCGTCCACAAGGGGTAGGGGCCTGCTTGTGGGCCGTGTCCATCTTCGCCACCGCTGGGTGACGATTGAGACGATCGGGCGTGTCGTGACTCAGCGGTGCGAGGTGTGCTCCAAGACGAGGGTCCGGGTGCGCTAGCCCGCCCCGGTGGGCGTCCCGGCGCGCGTCAGTTCGGCCGGGGGTAGGTGACGCGGCAACTGTGATCGGACGGGCCCAGGATGTTGGCGAGGACGGGGTTCCCGTTCTCGCCGAACTCCGCCTGCACGAACACGATCGGCCGCTTCACGCCGTTCGCCCTGAGGTACTCCAGGCCGCGTTTGCACAGCGTGATCGCCGTCGCGGAGTTGTCGGCGCTGTCCGGTAAGTTCGTGTAAATGCGCAAATATCCGCCTATGGTGCGGATGTCTTTGAGGTGTTTCATCGCCTTGTCGCCCCGTCCCCAGCGGGCGTGGAAGTACTCGGCGGCCTCCCGGTCGGTGTGCCGCGACGGGCCGTCGGCCTTGTAACCGGCCGAGTCGCCGCTCTTGGCGTCGCCCGGGGCATCGGCCTCGGGCAGGCTGACCTGGGCGTCGCCGGTCTCGGTCCGCCCCGTGACGGTGTCCGGCTTGCCCTGGACGGCGTCCGGCTTCGCGGCGGGGTCGGCGGTGCCGGTCTTTGCGGGCGTCCCCGACCCGGCGGGGTCGGCGGCGGCCGGCGTGCTCGGCCGGGCCTGGCCCTTCGGCAGCTCGCGCGCCTCGGCGGCGCCCTTGCCGCTGGCCGGCGCCCGTCCCGGGTTCGCCGGGACGCCGCCCTCCGCCGCCGGTTCCCGCCTGGCCGTGGCGCCGTCCGCGCCGGCCGGGGCTCCGGAGGCGGCGACCGTGCCGCCGAGCGCGCCGTTCAGGCCGAGCAGCAGCGCCACTCCCCCGGCCAGCGCCACCGCGCCCGCGGCCAGAGCCCGTGTTCCCGTACGCGCGCGCCGCCGCCGCCCACGCCGCCCGCGCCCCGTACGCACCTCAGCCGGGCCGCCGGTCGCACGCGCGTGACGCCTACCGGCCTCAGCCGGCCCGTCGGTCGCCCGCGCGTGACGCGTACCGGCCTCAGCCCGGCCGGCGGTCTCGTGTGCGCCGCCGGTGCGGGTGTCCGGCCGGTCGGCGGGGTGCCGGGCGGCCGGGGTCGTGTCCGGTAACGCTGCGTGGCGGCCTGGCGCGCGCCGGCGTCCGGGGCCCTGACCTTCCGCGGACTGTTCCACCCGGCCCTCCTCGCCCCTGCGTGGATCGTGCCACGACGTCACGCCACCGAAAGGGAATTCACCCTCGATTGTGACAAAGGGGATAGATCACTTCAGGGAGATCGTCAAGTTGGCCCCGACGTTCCTCGCCGGACCACCACGACCGCTACGGCAGGGCCGCGACGAGCTCCTGCACCGGCTTGCGGGCGCCCGTGTAGAACGGGATCTCCACGCGGGTGTGCCGGCGGGCCTGCGCGCCGCGCAGCGTGCGCATCAGGTCGACGATGCGGTGGAGCTCGTCGGCCTCGAACGCCAGCATCCACTCGTAGTCGTTGAGCGAGAAGCAGGCCACGGTGTTGGCCCGCACGTCGGGGTAGTCGCGGGCCATCCGGCCGTGCTCGGCCAGCATCGCCCGCCGCTCGGAGTCCTCCAGCAGGTACCACTCGTAGGAGCGCACGAACGGGTAGACGCTGACGTACGCCCGCGGCTCCTCCTCGGCCAGGAAGGCCGGGATGTGGGACTTGTTGAACTCGGCCGGCCGGTGGAGCGCCATGGCCGACCAGACCGGCCTGCTGTGCCGGCCGAGGCCGGTGCGGCGGAAGCGGGAGTAGACGTCCTGGAGGTCCTCGGGCGTGGGAGCGTGCCACCAGAACATGTAGTCGGCGTCGGCACGGAAGCCGGCGACGTCGTAGACCCCCCTGGTCACGACGTCCTTCCCGGCCGCCTGTGCGAGCAGCTCCTCGACCTCGTCGGCCATGTTCTCCCGGTTGCCCGGGACCTGCTCGGTCACCTGGAAGACCGACCACATGGTGTAACGGATCACCTGGTTGAGATCGCGGGCCTTCGGCCGCGGCGCGCCCTCTGTCATGTCCTTCATTCTCCTTCTCGCGACAGGTGGTCCAGAATCCGGGCCGCGGCCGTGCGGGCGGTCGCGATGCAGGCGGGGACGCCGATGCCGTCGTAGGCCGCGCCGCACACGGCGAGCCCGGCGGCGCCGGAGACCGCGGCGCGCACCCTGGCCACCCGGTCGAGGTGGCCCACGTTGTACTGCGGCAGCCCGCCGCCCCAGCGGGTGACCCGGCTGTCGACCGGCAGGCCGCGCACGCCCACCACGTCGGCCAGCTCGGCCGTGGCCAGCGACACCAGCTCCGCGTCGTCGCGCTGGAGCAGGTGCTCCTCGCCGATCCGGCCGACCGAGCAGCGTACGAGCAGCAGGTCCTGGGCCAGGTGGGGCCACTTCACCGAGCTGAACGTCACGGCCTTGACCGGCCGGCCCTCCACCGGCGGCACCAGGTAGCCGCTGCCGGTCGGCGGCTTCGGCAGCGCGTCGATCGGGTAGGCGAGCGTGACGACGGCCATGCTGGCGTACTCGATCCTGGCCAGCTCGGCGGCGGCCTTGGGCACCTCGGCCTTGAGCAGGCGGGCGGCGGCGGGCGCGGGCGCGGCCAGGATCACCGCGTCGGCCTCGATCACCTCGGGCCGCGGCACCGGCCCGGCGACCAGCCGCCAGCCCTGCTCGGTGCGGTGGAGCTCGCGCACGGTCACGCCGGTGCGGACGTCGGCCCCGGACGCCTTGGCCACCGCCTCGGGCAGGCCGCCCAGGCCCTGGCGCAGCGTCGTGAAGACCGGCCCGCCGTTCTTGGGCGCCTCCTCGACGATGTGCCGGGCGGCGCTCAGCAACGAGCGCTCGGCCCTGGCGACGGCCGCGACCTGCGGCATCGTCGCCTCCAGCGACAGCATGTCGGAACGGCCGGCGTAGACCCCGCCGAGCAGCGGCTCGACCAGGCGCTCGACGACCTCGCCGCCCATCCTGGCCCGGATGTAGGAGGCCACGGACACGTCGGTGCGCACCAGCGTGGGCGGCAGGACCTGGTCGAGCGGCACCCGCAGCAGGCCGCCGGGCGAGATGATGCCGGACCTGGCCAGCTCCGCCAGGTCGGCCGGCACGCCCATGACGTGCCCCTTCGGCATCTGCCGCAGCGCGCCCCTGGAGTAGACGGCCGACCGCACGGTGCCGGGGAGGACGAGATCGTCCTCCAGCCCGACGGCCTTGGCCAGCTCGACGCCCTCCGGCCGGCGGGCCAGCATGGCCTCGGCCCCGGCGTCGAGGCTCACCCCCGCGACCTCGGAGGCGTGCAGCTTGCCGCCGAGGCGGGGGCTGCCCTCCAACACGGTGACCTTGACCTGCTCGCTCGTACCCTGACGGAGGAACCACGCGGCCGCCAGGCCGGAGATCCCACCGCCGATGACGACGACGTGCGCCCGATTCCCTTCCACGTCTCCTGACGCTACCGCCTCGGCAGACCGCCCAGCTGTTCGGGGCACGTGACCCTACCGTGATGTATGTCGCCAAACCGGGGTGATCCGGTTTCCGTCATAGAGGGCATGAGGAGAACCCGGTTAGGCGTCGCGCTCTCGGCCTGCGCCACTCTGCTGCTCGCGGGCTGCGGCGGCGGCACCGTCGAGATGGCGTCGGGCGGCTCGCCCGCGAAGGTCTCGCAGGGCATGGCCGCCCCCGAGGCGCGGGACCTGGCCGCGCCGCAGAAGCAGGCCGCGTCGCAGCGGCGGCCAGCGCCGCAGGACGGCGGCAGCGCCGTCTCCGGCGTCAAGCCGGAGCAACGGCAGCCGGACCGGCAGGTGATCTACACCGGCAGCATGACCGTCCGCGCCAAGCAGGTCACCTCGGCCGCGCAGCAGGCCAAGCAGCTCGTCACGGCGGCGGGCGGCTACCTGTCGAAGGAGGAGGCGGAGTCGGCCGGCGACACCGAGGACACGGCCCTGCTGGAGTTCAAGATCCCGCCCGCCCGGTACGCCGACGTGACCGCCAGGCTGGGCAAGGAGCTGGGCAAGCAGCTCTCGATGACCCAGGGCACCCAGGACGTCACCCTCCAGGTCGCCGACGTCGAGAGCCGGCTGAAGTCGGCGCAGAAGTCGCTGGAGTCGCTGCGCACGCTGCTGGAGAAGGCCGAGACCATCGGGCAGGTGCTGCAGGTGGAGCGGGAGATCAACTCCCGCGAGGCGGACCTGGAGGCGTTGCAGGCCCAGCAGAAGGAGCTGGCCACCCAGGTCGCGATGGCCACGCTGACGCTCCGGCTGGTCGGGCCGGTGACCGTGGTCGAGGACCCGGCCGAGGAGCCGGCGGGCTTCCTCGGCGGGCTGAAGACCGGGTGGGGGGCGCTGGTGTCGTTCACCAAGACGGCGCTGACCGTGGTGGGCGCGCTGCTGCCGTGGCTGGTCGTCATGGCGCCGCTGGTGGCCGTGGCGGTGTTCCTGGTGCGGCGCAACCGCGCGCGCCGCCCCGCGCCCCCTGCCGCGTCCGAGCCCGGGCCCAAGCCCGAGCCCGACCCCGAGCCCGCCGGGCCCGGTCCGTCGGCCGCGTGACGGTCAGGCGCCCGCTTCGTGCACCAGGTCGGTCAGGCGCTTGAGCTGGTCGGGGTCGGTCGAGGGGAGCACGCCGTGGCCGAGGTTGAACACGTGCCCCTCGGCCGCCGCGCCGCGCCGCAGCACCTCGCGGGCCCGGCGCTCCACGACCTCCCACGGCGCGAGCAGGATCGCCGGGTCGAGGTTGCCCTGCAGCGCCTTGCCCGGCCCGACGCGCCGGGCCGCCTCGTCGAGCGGCACCCGCCAGTCGACGCCCACGACGTCGGCCCCGGCCTCGCCGAGCACGCCGAGCAGCTCGCCGGTGCCGACGCCGAAGTGGATGCGGGGCACGCCCGCGACGCCCTCGAAGATGCGCCGGGTGTGGGGCAGGACGAACTCCCGGTAGTCCTCCGGGGCCACCGCGCCCACCCACGAGTCGAAGAGCTGGATCGCCGAGGCGCCGGCCGCGATCTGGATGCGCAGGTGCTCCAGCACGATGTCGGACAGGCGTTCCATGAGGGAGTGCCACAGGGCGGGCTCGCCGTACATCATGGCCTTGGTGCGGTCGTGGTTCTTCGACGGGCCGCCCTCGATGAGGTAGGAGCCGAGGGTGAAGGGCGCGCCGGCGAAGCCGATCAGCGGGGTGCCACCCAGCTCGCCGACCAGGGACGAGATCGCCTCCGTCACGTACGGCACGTCGCCCGGCTCCAGCGGGCGCAGCGTCTCCACGCCCCGCGCGTCGCGGATCGGGTCGGCGACGACCGGGCCGACGCCCGGCTTGATGTCGAGGTCGACGCCGATGGCCTTGAGCGGGACGACGATGTCGCTGAAGAAGATGGCCGCGTCGACGCCGTAACGGCGCACGGGCTGCATGGTGATCTCGACGATCAGGTCGGGCGTCGCGCAGGCGGTGAGCATCGGCACACCCTCGCGGACCTTCAGGTATTCGGGCAGCGATCGCCCGGCCTGCCGCATGTACCAGACCGGGGTGTGCGGGACGGGCTGCCTGCGGCAGGCGCGCAGGAAGGCTGAGTCGGCGAGATTCACCCTCCAAGGGTGCCATGGCACCGGATCGGCCGAGACATCGGCGCGAGGTGTCGGAAAAACATGCATTGGATACCCAAAATCATGATCAGATAGCCAGATGAAGGTTTACCGGTCTGCCCGGCAGCGGCGTCGCACACGGGTCGAACACACCCCATGCCCGCCCAGAGAGCCGGTCTCGACTGGACCAAATGTTCACCAACCCACCGCGCGGCACCGATTCAGCGACCACTTTCGGGACACGCCGAGCGCGTTGCGGGGAATTGTCAGCGGCTCGTGCCAACGTCGGAGCCACGACCCGAAGAAAGGCCCCGGTTCGATGACTGGTGCGATGACCGCGTTGTGGAGTTCCCCGGAGGTTCGCAGCGAGCGCTGTGCTGCCTGCGCCGGCGAGCGGCTGTTCGAGCAGCCGCCCTGCTTCGACGGGCACGGTCCTGGCGAGTGCCCGGAATGGGCCTGCGCCGAATGCGGCCACGCGATCCTGCTCGGCTCGGCCGAGACCACCCGACCGGTCCGCCAGCTGGTTACGGCAGCGGCTTGATCACCAAGGATGAGCACCCCCGTGGTCCCCTTCCGTCCGTCCTCGACCTACGCTTCGGCTATGACCCTCGGTGACCAGCCACCGCCGCCCGCCGCGTTCACCCGCGCGGCGCAGAGCCTGCGGCTGTCCGAGGTCAGGCCGGAGATCGAGCTGGAGGACCTGCCCGCGCCGCAGCGGCTGGCCCCCTACTCGGCCGCCATCGGCGCCTCGGTCTACCGCGACGACGACGAGCTCGCGGTCGGCCGGCTGATCCTGCTCTACGACCCCGACGGCCAGCGCGGCTGGGAGGGCCCGTTCCGGCTGGTGGCCTACGTCCGGGCCGACATGGAGCCGGAGATCACCTCCGACCCGCTGCTCGGCCCGGTCGTGTGGAGCTGGCTGACCGAGGCCCTGGAGGCGCACGAAGCCGACTACTCCGCCGCGGGCGGTACCGTGACTAGAGCCGTGTCCGAGGGCTTCGGCAACAAGGCGGAAGACCCGGTCACGACCGAGCTCGAGCTGCGTGCGTCCTGGTCGCCCGCCGAGGAGGATCTGTCCGGCCACGTCGCCGCCTGGTGCGACCTCATGTGCCTGGCGGCGGGGATCCCGCCGCTCCCGCCCGACGTGGCCGCGCTGCCGCGCCGACGTGATGATCCGGAGAGTGACCGTACGAAGTGAGGGCACCAGTCAAGACAGCACCAGCGTCATGAGGTCGGTGAGCTCATGACAGAAGAACGCATCGTAGAGCCCCTGCTCGAACCCCGCGAGGGCATCCCCCCGGTGATCGCCGACGCGCACGGGCTGGCGCGGGTCGTCGACGCCTTCGCCGCGGGCACCGGCCCCGTGGCGGTCGACGCCGAGCGCGCCTCCGGCTACCGCTACGGCAACCGGGCCTACCTGGTCCAGCTCCGCCGGGCCGGCGCCGGCACCGCGCTGATCGACCCGGTCGGCTGCCCCGACCTGTCGGCCCTCGACGCCGCGCTCACCGGCACCGAGGTCGTGCTGCACGCCGCGTCCCAGGACCTGCCGTGCCTGATGGAGGTCGGCTTCAAGCCGCGCGAGATCTTCGACACCGAGCTGGCCGGCCGGCTGCTCGGTTACGAACGCGTCGGGCTCGGCACGATGGTCGAGACCGTGCTCGGGCTGCGGCTGGAGAAGGGCCACTCGGCCGCCGACTGGTCCACCAGGCCGCTGCCGGAGGACTGGCTGCGCTACGCCGCCCTCGACGTCGAGGTGCTGGTCGAGCTGCGCGACATGCTCCACCAGGAGCTGGCCGGGTCGGGGAAGCTGGAGTGGGCGCGCGAGGAGTTCGCGGCCGTGCTCAACACCCCGCCGCCGGTGCCGCGCTCCGACCCGTGGCGGCGCACGTCGGGCATCCACAAGGTGCGCAACGTGCGCGCGCTGGCCATCGTGCGCGAGCTGTGGACCATGCGCGACACGATCGCCAGGGAGAACGACCTGGCCCCCGGCCGGGTGCTGCCCGACGCCGCGATCGTCACCGCCGCCCTTGAGGGGCCCCGCACGAAGAAGGCCCTGACCGAGATCTCGGCCTTCACCGGCCGCAGCGCCCGCCGGTACATGAACGACTGGCTGGCCGCCGTCAACCGGGCGCGCACGCTGCCCGACGGCGAGCTGCCCCAGCCGAGCACGCCCGGCGACGGGCCGCCCCCGCCCAACCGCTGGGCCGACCGCGACCCGGCGGCGGCCAAGCGCCTCGCGGCGGCGCGGGCCGTGGTGGCCGCGCTGGCCGAGGAGCACCGCATGCCCACGGAGAACCTGCTCCAGCCCGACGCCGTGCGCAGGCTCACCTGGGAACCCCCCGCAGAGATCACCGACGAGAGCGTGACCGCGCGGCTGCGCGCGCTCGGGGCGCGTGAGTGGCAGCTCTCGCTCACGGCCCATCCCATCGCCAAGGCGCTGGCCCGGCTCGACGGCTAGCTCCCCCGCCGGCGTACGGGCGGAGGGCCCGCCTCCGCCCGCCGGCGTCACCGTCCCACTTGACGCTCGGAGGGCGACGGCCGTACGTTTCGGGAAAGCGCTTTCCCCATCCGTTGCCTGAAGGGATCCCCATGAGCGTGCGCACCATCGGCGTCGTGATGAACGGCGTCACCGGACGAATGGGCTATCGCCAGCACCTCGTCCGATCCGTCCTGGCCATCAACGAGCAGGGCGGCGTCACGCTCTCGGACGGCGAGCGGGTCAGGCTGCGCCCGGTCCTGGTCGGCCGGAACGCCGGCAAGCTCGCCGACCTGGCCGACCGGCACGGGATCCCGGACTTCACCACCGACCTCGACGCCGCCCTCGCCGACGACGACAACCTGATCTACTTCGACGCCCAGGTCACCAGCGCCCGCGTCAAGGCCGTGCTCAAGGCCATCGAGGCGGGCAAGCACGTCTACGCCGAGAAGCCCACGGCCGAGTCGGTGCAGGAGGCCGTCGCGCTGGCCGAGGCCGCCGCGGCCAGGGGCGTGAAGAACGGCGTCGTGCAGGACAAGCTGTTCCTGCCGGGCCTGCTCAAGCTGAAGCGGCTGATCGACGGCGGGTTCTTCGGCCGGATCCTGTCGGTGCGCGGCGAGTTCGGCTACTGGGTGTTCGAGGGCGACTGGCAGGAGGCGCAGCGCCCGTCCTGGAACTACCGGGCGCAGGACGGCGGCGGGATCGTGCTCGACATGTTCCCGCACTGGCACTACGTGCTGGAGAACCTGTTCGGCCGGGTCCGGTCGGTCTACGCCAAGGCCGTGACGCACGTGCCGTCCCGGGTGGACGAGCAGGGCCGCGCGTACGAGGCCACCGCGGACGACGCCGCGTACGGGATCTTCGAGCTCGAAGGGGACGTGATCGCTCAGATCAACTCCTCCTGGACGGTCCGCGTGAACCGCGACGAGCTGGTCGAGTTCCAGGTGGACGGCACGCACGGCAGCGCCGTCGCGGGCCTGCGCAACTGCCGCTTCCAGCACCGGGCCGCCACCCCCAAGCCGGTCTGGAACCCCGACCTGCCCGCCACGGGCCGCTTCCGCGAGGACTGGCAGGAGGTGCCGGACAACGCCGAGTTCGACAACGGGTTCAAGGTCCAGTGGGCGGCGTTCGTCCGGCACGTGCTGGAGGACGCGCCGTTCCCCAACGACTTCGCCTCGGGAGCGCGCGGCGTGCAGCTCGCCGAGCTGGGCCTGCGCTCGAACGCCGAGGGCCGCAGGATCGAGGTGCCGCAGCTGTGAGGATCGACCTGCCGGGCGGCGCGTACGAGCTGCGCGACCCGGTGACCTGGGCGGCGCCGGCCGCCCCGGCCGTGAGCCGGGTCGTCTACGCGGCCGCGCACGTCGTCGCCGACCCGCTCGGCGACAACACGCCGGGCTCCCCCGCCGCCGTCGACTGGGCGGCCACGCTGCGCTTCCGCCGCCACCTGTGGTCGCACGGCCTGCGGGTGGCCGACGCCATGGACACCGCCCAGCGCAACATGGGCCTGGACTGGGCGGCGACCAAGGAGCTGATCCGGCTCAGCGCCGAGGAGGCGCGCGCCTTCGGCGACCCGGCGGCCCTGGTGGCCTGCGGCGCGGGCACCGACCACGCGCCCGACGCCGCCGACCTGCACACGATCACCGCCGCGTACGCCGAGCAGGTGGAGACCGTCCAGGCGGCCGGCGCGGGCGTGATCGTCATGGCCTCCCGCCAGCTCGCCAGGGTGGCGGCCGGGCCCGCCGACTACCACCAGGTGTACGGCAAGGTCCTCGACCTGGCCGACCGCCCGGTGATCCTGCACTGGCTGGGCGAGATGTTCGACCCGCAGCTCGCCGGTTACTGGGGCGCGCCGGGCGTGGACGCCGCGACGGAGTCGTTCCTGGAGCTGGTCCATGCCCACGCCGCCGTGGTGGACGGCGTCAAGGTGTCGCTGCTGGACGAGGAGCACGAGGTGCGGCTGCGCGCCGCGCTGCCCGAGGGCGTCCGGCTCTACACCGGAGACGACTTCAACTACCCGTCCCTCATCAGGTCGGGCTCGCACGCGCTGCTCGGCATCTTCGACGCGATCGCCCCGGCCGCCGCCGCGGCCCTGCGCGAGCTGGACGCCGCCGAGGCCGCCACCGGCGAGCAGGCGGCCCGCCACCTGGCCCGCTACGACGAGATCCTGGCCCCCACGGTCGCCCTGTCGCGGAAGATCTTCGAGGCGCCGACGTACCACTACAAGACCGGCATCGTCTTCCTGGCCTGGCTCAACGGCCACCAGGACGCGTTCGCCATGGTGAACGGCGCCCAGTCGGCGCGCTCGCTGCGCCACCTGGCGGAGGTGTTCAGGCTGGCCGACCGGGCCGGGCTGCTGGCCGACCCCGAGCTGGCCGTGCGCAGGATGACGGCGCTGCTGGCGGTGAACGGCCTGTGAGCCTGTCGCTGAACCAGTGGACGACCAGGCGTTGGTCCGTCGCCGAGGCCGTGGACGGCTGCGCGCGGCACGGCCTTGAGGCGATCGGGCTGTGGCGCGAGAAGGTGGCCGAGGAGGGGCTCGCGCGCAGCGCCAAGCTGGTGCGCGAGGCCGGGCTGCGGGTGTCCTCGCTGTGCCGGGGCGGCTTCCTGACGGCGGGCGGGCTGCCCGGCGAGGAGGGGCGGCGCGCGTTCGAGCGGGCGCTCGACGACAACCGGCGGGCCGTGGACGAGGCGGCCGAGCTGGCCGCCGCGTGCCTGGTGATGGTGGTCGGCGGGCTGCCGGGGGTGCGGCCGGGCGAGCCGCTGCCGCCCGGTTTCTCCAAGGACGTCGCCGGGGCGCGGGAGCGGGTCGCCGAGGCGCTGTCGGTGCTGGCGCCCTACGCCGGGGAGCGCGGCGTCAGGCTGGCGCTGGAGCCGCTGCATCCGGTCTACTGCCCCGACCGGGCGGTGCTGTCCACGCTCGGCCAGGCGCTCGACCTCAGCCTGCCCTACCCGGAGGAGCAGGTCGGGGTGGTGGTGGACACCTTCCACGTGTGGTGGGACCCCAGGCTGGCCGAGGACGTCGCGCGGGCCGGGCGGCGCATCGCGTCGTACCAGGTGTGCGACTACCTGCACCCGCTGCCCGCCGACGTGCTGCTCGGGCGGGGCATGATGGGCGACGGGGTGATCGACTTCGCGCCGATCACCCGGGCCGTGCTGGCCGCCGGGTACGCGGGCGACATCGAGGTCGAGATCTTCAACGCCGACGTCTGGGCGGCCGACCCGGACGAGGTGCTGGCCACGATGAAGGCCCGCTACGCCGAGCTGGTGGTCTAGACGCGGCCGGGGTCGAGCGTGCCGTCGAGGGTGAGGGCCGCTTCGAGCAGGAAGTAGTCGCCCCAGACCAGCTCGTGGGCGGTGGCCAGGCCCTTGCGCCGGTCGTAGCAGCCGTCCACCAGGCCGCCGTGCTCGTTGAGGTGGTCGCGGGCCAGCGCGTCCAGGGTGCGGGCGGCCTGCTCGCGGTAGCCGTCCTTGGCCAGCGGCGCGAGCTTGGCCAGGGCGGCGGCGGCGATCGCGGTGGCCGAGGTGTCGCGGGGCGCGGCGGGGATGCCGGGGTCGTCGAAGTCCCAGTAGCAGACCAGGTCGGACGGGACGTGGGCCAGGTACCAGTCGGCGACCTCGGTGGCCGGGCCGATGAACTCGGCCGACAGGTGGGCGGCCTGGGCCAGGCCCAGCATGGCCCACGCCTGCGCGCGGGCCCAGGTGCTGCCCGGCGAGGACCCGTTGACGGCGCCGGCCGAGGTCTGGGCGACCGAGCCGTCGGCCCGTACGCACATCGCGTAGCCGGTGCGGGCATGCGACTCGGCCATCACCAGCAGTTCGCGGGCGCCGGTGCGTTCGCAGGCGAAGGCCAGCAGCGGGACGGTGCCGGGCAGGCCGTCCACGCAGGCGCCGGGGCGCGGCCAGCCGTACCTGACGACGTCCTCCTCCTGGGGCGGCAGCAGGCCGGCCAGCGGGTCGAAGCCGATGCTCAGCGACCGGGCGGCGGCCACGGCGGTGGTGGCGCCGGGGTCCTCGTCGCCGGCGAGCACGGCCGGGAGCGCGGCGCCGTACCAGAACAGCATGCCGCGCAGCAGGGTGGGGGCGTCGGTGCGGGCGGCCAGCCGCTCGGCGACCTGGCCGGCGGCACGGGCGTAGCGGGGCTCGCCGGTGACGACCCCGGCCAGGGACAGCAGACCGCCCCAGAAGCCGCCGCACCAGTCCCCGTCCTCGGACCAGGTCCATTCGCCCGTCACGGGGTCGGCGTAGAGAGGGAAGCGTCCTTGAGACTGCGCGAGGGTGCCGCCGACCCTGCGCACCAGCTCTGTGACCAGCATGGAACCGCCTCATCCGGAAACGTGATGCCTCCTCCGGTTACCCGGGGCGGCACGGGCTTAACGGGGCGCGTCCCAGACGATCAGGCAGCGCCGCGGCGACAACCGGCGGAACCGGCACCCGGGCAGCGACCGCCTGGCGGCCCGCCTTTGGGTCCGCGGCGGAGCCATGAGGCCGTCGCCGCAGCCGACGTCGAGCGCGCGGGCCGAGCCGGGCGGGATCAGGCTCAGCACCAGCCGCTGGTAGTGCACGTTGTGATTCCAGTACGGATCGGGCACCTGATCACCATAGTGCGCTAAAGGGTCACCGTGCCCGCCGCTCCGTCGACGGTGATCTCCTGCCCCGTGGCGATGCGGCCGGTGGCGTCGCGGACGCCGACGACGGCGGGGATGCCGTACTCGCGGGCCACCACCGCGCCGTGCGACATGGCGCCGCCCATCTCCATCACCAGGCCGCCGGCCGTGAGGAACAGCGGGGTCCAGCCGGGGTCGGTCGAGGGGCAGACCAGGATCTCGCCGGGTTCGAGGTGGGCGCCGTTGGGGTCGAGCACCACCCTGGCGACGCCGGTGACCGTGCCGGCCGAGGCCGCCGTGCCGGTCAGCGCGCCGTCGGGCGCGGGCCCGGCCAGGGCCTCGGGCTCGGTGCCGTCGGAGAGCAGGATCCGGGGCACGTGCCTGCGGCGCGACTCCCGCTCGTACGCCGTCCGCCGCTCGCGTACCAGGTCGCGCAGGTCGCCGCCGGACAGGGCGGCCCTGGCCTCCTCCAGGCGCAGGAAGTACACGTCGGCGGCGTCGTCCAGGACGCCGGTGGCGGCCAGGTGCTCCCCGACCGCGCGCAGGCTCCGCCGGACGGCGGCGATGGCCCTGACCGCGTGGTACTTGGGCAGTTCGCGCAGCCCCGCGTACGCCCGGGTGCGGCCGAGCGCGAAGCGCACCACGGGCGCCCGCCACCGGCCCCTGCGGGCGGCCAGCGCGGCGACCCGCTCGACCTCGTCCAGGGCCGCCCGCGCGCCCCTGGCGAACAGCGCGTCGGGGGCGAGCGCGGAGCCGGCGTCCAGGCGCAGGTAGTTGGCCAGTACGCCGAGGATGTGGGTGGGGTCGTCGGACCAGCGGGGCAGGCCGGCGTCGATCTCGGCCACGCCGCGGTGGCCGTACCTGCCGAGGAAGGCGGCGATCTCCTTCTGGGCCCGCGGCGGCAGCTCGCCGGCCCGGTACCGGCGGGCCAGCTCGGCCGCGGGCGCCGCGCGGAACACCTCGGGCTCGACGCGGGTGGCCAGGTCCCACAGTTCGAGGTCCATCTCGGTGGTCGGGTTGTGCGGGACGCCGCGCAGGACGTCCTGCAGGTCGCCCACCCGCGCGCCGGAGAGCCGGGCGGCCAGGCCGAGCAGGGCGTAGCCGGTGATCACGATCGGCATGATCGAGACGATGGCCGGGAACGTCCCGCCGAGCAGGCGTTCGGCGTGGTCGAGGCGCTGGGCGGGGGTGGCGCCGGGCGGCGGTTCGAGCCTGCGGTCCAGCTCCGCGCCGACGCGGGCGGCGTGGGCGAGCGCCCTGTCCGGCCGCAGCAGCGCGTCGCGGACCCGCGCCGGCGCGTGCACGCGGCGCGCGAAGCGGAGAAGCCCGCGCAGGAACGGGCGCGGCGAGGTCTGGACGACCGACAGCCGCGGGTCGCCCGCCAGCTCCCGCACGACGGCCGCGGCCCGCGCCTCCCCCAGGGGCATCATGCGTGTCAGGACCGCCCGGCCGGTACGGCTGCGCAGCGGCGTGGTCAGGTCGATCCACAACCGCTGCCCCGCCTCGGACAGGAACGCCGGGCCGGCGAGCCGGTCGGCGGGCGGGTGCCCGAACACCGCCGCCGCCCCCGAGGCGACCAGGTCGAACACCGAGGCCCCCATCGGCGTGAACGGCCCCATCACGCCCTGGGCGACGTTGAGCGACAGGTGGACGCGCAGGCCGGGCCCGGCCGGCCGGGGCAGCGGGTAGAGGGTGGTGATCGGCCTGGCCTGGGTGAGCCAGAGCGTGCCGTCGGGGCCGACGGCCCACTCGGTGTCCTGGGGCGTGCCGTAGTGCTCCTCGACCCGCGCGCCGAGCTCGGCCAGGGCGAGCACCTGCGCGTCGGTCAGGCACAGGCCCGCGGCGGCGGTCTCCACGCGTTCGACGCCGCCGCCGGGCCGGGGCCGGACGGCCAGCCTCGCGCCGCCCGCCCGCCGTTCCAGCACCTGGCCGCCCGAGACGACGAACCGGTCGGGATCGACGGCTCCGGAGACGACCGCCTCGCCGAGCCCGGGGGCGGCGTCGAGGACGGTCTCGCGCCGCCTGCCGGTCACCGGGTTGGCGGTGAACATCACCCCGGCCACCCGCGCGTCCACCATCACCTGGACGACCACCGCGAGCCGGACGCCGGCGTGGCCGATGCCGTTGGACTCCCGGTAGGCCACGGCCCGGTCGCTCCACAGCGAGGCCCAGCAGCGGCGCACGGCGTCGAGCACCGCCTGCGCGCCCACCACGTTGAGGAAGGTGTCCTGCTGGCCGGCGAAGCTGGCGAACGGCAGGTCCTCGGCCGTGGCCGAGGAGCGCACGGCCACCGGGACGTCCGCGCCGAGCCGCGCGTAGGACGCCACGATCGCCTCGCGCACCGGGGCGGGCAGCTCGGCGCCGAGCAGGTGGCGCCTGGCCCGCGCGGCGAGCCCGTCGCCCGGGGCGAGGTCGAGCCCGGCGGCGGCCTGCCGGTAGGCGTCGGTGGTCAGGGCCCAGCCGGGCGGGACGGGCAGGCCGGCGCGGATCAGCTCGCCGAGGTTGGCGGCCTTTCCGCCCACTTCGGCGAGCATCGTGGCGTCGACCTCGGAGAGGTCGCGTGTGATCCTCATGGAAGGCACCCCCTCTTCCGAGTCTGCCACAAATTCATCAACTGTTGAACAGCGGTTCCCCGTCCAGTTCCCAGGCCGGGTCGAGCGGCACGCCGAGCAGGGCCAGCGCGGTCGGGCCGACGTCCACCAGGCGGGGCTCGGCCAGCGGGCGGCCGCCGAGGTCCGCGTCCAGCCGGTTCGCGATCACGAACACCGTGCGCTCCTCGGCCGAGGTGCCGCCGTGGCCGCCCTCGTCCACGTGGCCGTGGTCGGTGGTGACCAGCACGGTCCAGCTCTCCCCCGGACGGGCGCGGACGGCGTCGAGCAGGCGGCCCAGGTAGGCGTCCTGGGCGTGCAGGGCGGCGGCGTACTCGGGGCAGTGGGGGCCGAGGGCGTGGGCCACCTCGTCGGTGTCGCCGAGATAGACGAAGGCGAGGTCGGGGCCGGTCTCGGCGAGGTGGCGCTCGGCGGCGTCGGCGATCTGCCGGTCGGCGGCGGTCCAGGTGAGGGCGTAGCCGTCCAGGACCATGCGGTGGTCGATGGCGGGGCCGAACGCGCCGTGCTCGCCGAGGGCGGCCCAGGACAGGAAGGCGGCGGTCACGAGGTCGGGGCGGGCATTCTTCGCACGACTCAAAAAGTCCGGAAATTTCGTGAACTGGGGGCTGGTGAAGCTGTTGTCCACGACGCCGTGTTTGTCGGGCCAGGCGCCCGTGGCGATCGACGACCATCCGGGGCCCGAGTCCGTGCGCGACCTGATCACGCGGCCCGCCGCCGGCGGCTCCGGAGCCTTGGGCACGACCTCGCCGGGCGACTCCGTCCTGGGGGCCGCCGCCTCGCCGTACGGGAGCCTGCTGGTGCCGTACGCGCCGGAGGCCATCAACGACGACAGGACCGGCGGGGCCAGGGCGACGAGCCGGTCGAAGCGCAGGCCGTCCATGCCGACCACGAGGACTTTGTTCTTGTTAAGGGGCATTCCCCTATCTAAGCGGTGAACCGCCGCACCCAGGCGACCGCGCCCGGCAGGATCTCCTCGACCGGCGCCACGTCCGGGTACCAGGTGCGCTCCCACTCCAGCGAGACCCATCCGGCGTACCCGGCCGCGCGCAGCAGGTCGCCGGCCTCCGCCAGCGGGACCGAGCCCGTCCCCATCGGGACCGGGGTGGTGTCCTCGGCCGAGACGGCGTCCTTGACCTGGACGTAGGCGAGCCAGGGCCCGAGCGCCGCCAGCGTGGCGGCCGGGGACTCGCCGTGCCGCCAGGGGTGCAGCAGGTCCCACAGCGCGCCGGTGACCTCGGGACGGCCCGCCTCGGCCAGCAGCCCGGCCACGGCCGCGCCGGTGGGCATCCGGTCGTGCGTCTCGACCAGGACGCGTACGCCGAGGGCGGCGGCCGTACCGGCGACGGCCCTCAGCCTGCGGGCGCCGACCGCCGGATCGTCGCCGCGCGGGAACACCCGCACGCCCGGCGCGCCCAGGTCGGCGGCCAGCCGCAGGTCGGCGAGGAGCGCGTCGGCGACCGGCGCGTCCGGTCCCGGCTCGCAGATGCCGACATATCCGGCCAGGGCGGCGATCTCCAGCCCCGCCCGCTCCACCCGTTCCCGCACCCCGCGCCGCTCCTGCGCGGTGAGCCCGGCGTGGACGCCGGTGTCGGGATGCAGCCGCAGCTCAAGGCCCTGACAGCCGTGCGCGACGGCGATCGCGACCGCCCGCTCCAGCCCCTCCCCGGGCATCCCCAGCGTGCTGACCGCCGGCTTCACGCCGTCACCCCTGCTCCCCCGCCCGTCCCGCTCACGCCATCCTCCTGACGCTCTCCCGCAGCACGACCTCGCCCGCGACGTGCTCGACCACGGGGGCAGCGGCGGCGTCCTCGCGGCCGAGCGCGAGCTCCAGGGCCCGCGCCCCCATGTCCGTCAGCGGCAGCCGCACGGTCGTCAGCGCGGGCACGTGATCACGCAGCGTGACGATGTCGTCGAACCCGGCCACCGAGACGTCCTCCGGCACCCGGATCCCGCGCTCCCTGCAGGCGGCCAGCGCCCCCACCGCCATCACGTCGTTGACCGCGAACACGCAGGTCGCCTCGCCGATCTCGGTCGCGGCCCGGTAGCCGCCGTCGCGGTCGAACGGCCCGTGGACCACGACGGGCTCGGGCAGGCCCAGCTCCCGCAGCGCCGCCGTGAACCCCTCGCACCGGTCGGCGGCGGTCACCAGGTGGGGCGGCCCGGCCAGCACGGCGAACCGGGTGTGCCCCAGCCCGGCCAGCGCGCGGGCCAGGGCCGCGGCGCCGGCCCGGTTGGCGGGCGCGACGGTGTCCACGCCGAGCAGGTCCTGGCCGACGCACGCGGCCCGGCCCCCGCCCTCCTGGTAGCGGGCCAGCTCCTCGCGCAGCCGCCCGGTCACGACGGGGTCGGCGACCCGCGAGCCGACCAGCAGCACGGCGCGCACGCGCTGGGCGTTCATGGTGGCGACGTAGGCGATCTCCTGCTCGGGGTCGCGGTGGGTGGTGCCCACCATGACCAGCATGCCCTCGGTGGCGGCGGCCCGCATCGCGCCGTCGGCCAGCGCGGCGAAGTAGGGGTCGGTCAGGTCGTGGACGACGATGCCGATGACGTTGCTCGCCCCGCGGGCCAGCGTCTGGGCGGCGATGTTGGCGCGGTAGCCGAGCTCGTCGGCGGCCCGTTCGACGCGGGCCCTCAGGGTCGCGCCCACCTGGCGGGTGCTGCCGTTGAGCACCCGCGAGGCGGTGGCGAGGGAGACGCCCGCCTGTTTGGCGACGTCCTCAAGCGTGACCACGAGACCTCCCGGAAAGCGGTTTCCAAGTCTGCCAGACGACGACCTGGCTCCGCATCCTCGCACGCCCGCCCCGGGCGGCGACACAACTCGCGGGGCCGCGCTCACCGGGACGGCGACGGGCCGCTCACGCCCAGGGGAACAGGATGTCGAACAGGCCCTTCTTCTCGCTCGGCGAGGGGGCGGGCTGCTCCTGCTGCGCGGGCGGCGCCTGCGTGGGGGCGGTGGTCTCCTGCCGCTCCGGCTCCTTGGTCGCGGGGGCCTCGGCCGGGTCCTCGGGGGTGCCGTCGGAGGTCTCGTTCATCTGGTCCCGCGGGCCGTGGGTGACCTTCTCGTCGGGCGTGGCGGTCGGGCGGCTCTCGCGGGCGGTGGCGGTGGGCCGCGCCGACGGCTCGCGGGTGGGACGGGGGCGGCGGGCCACGGGGGTGGGGGTTACGGTCTCGGACACGGTCGGCTCGGCGGTGTCCGTTTCCTCGGGCTCGGGGGCCGGCTCGGTCTCCTCCGGGAGCGCGGTCTGCGGCGGGGCGGTGACCTGGCTCGCACCGGCGCAGGTGCCGACCCCGCACGGGTCGTCGGCGGAGGTGCCGGTGAGCAGCCAGCCCGCCCCGGCGCCGACCAGCACCACCGCGGCGGCCGCCAGCACCAGCACCCGGGTACGCCGGCGCACCTCGCGGTCGCGCCCGGCGCCGCCCCGGCGGTCGTCGGCGTCGTCGGTCCAGCCGGAGCCGAGGAAGCCGCGTCTGGTCTCACCCGCGTCGTCGTCGCGTTCGGGCCGGTAGCCCTGGTCCAGCGGCAGGTAGGGCAGGTCGTCGTCGGCCGCCCGGTCATCGCCGGGGACGTCGGGCGCGTCTGCCTCGACGACGGCGTGCGGCCCGCTCAGGCTCTCGTACGACCCGGCCGGCGTCTCGTGCGGACCGCTCAGGGCCTCGTGGGACCCGCTCGGGGCGTCCAGGACGTCGTGCGGGCCGCTCGGGGCGTCGAGCACGTCGTGCGGCGCGTCGGCCGGGGCCGCCGGGGCCGCCGGGGCAGGGGCTTCGACGGGCTGCGCGCCCTGGCCGGCCGGGAGGATGTAGGTCTCGTTGCCGGAGACCTGGATCGCGGGCTGCTCGTCGGTGTCCTCGGTGCTCCACCGGGGGGACAGCACGTCTCCGGTCAGTTCCGGGTTTAACGATTTACCCTGCCCATCCTCGTACGGCCTGTCGTTCTCGTCGCGCGCCACGATGGAACCTCTCTAGCTCTGAATACGGACCGCGACCTTTCTTAACAGACTTGTCCGGAAATTTCACATGTTTCACTAAAGTTACTCTGCGTCACATTCGTCCCAGCCAGCGGGCGAGCGCGGCCTCCAGCGAGTGCCCCCGCGCCTCCGACGTCCAGGCCGTATAGCCGTCGGGCCGCACGAGCAGCGCCTCGGCGTCGTGCTCCGCGCCGCCCCGCACGATCTCCAGCCGGTCCGCCCACGGAGCGGCCGCCGCCACCAGGTCGTCGCGCCCGCCGAGGTCCAGCAGCAGCGCCCGGCCGCCGCGCAGCAGCTCCGCCGTGCGCACCACGCCGCCGGCCGTCTTGACCGGCAGGTCGGGAGCCATCCGCCCGGCCCCGGGCACGCCCACGTCGTAGACGGTGTCCACCCCGGCGATCATCCCGCTCAGGTACTCGTTGACCTCGTCGAACCGCATCAGCTCGGCGAACAGCTCGCGCAGCGGGTCGACGGCCGGGTCGGGGTGGGCCAGCGCGCTCTGGGCCCGCACGTTCCACAGCACCCGCGCGCCGACCGGATGCCGCTCGGCGTGGTAGCTGTCCAGCAGCCCGGCCGGGGCCTCGCCGCGCACTTCGGCGGCCAGCTTCCAGCCCAGGTTGAAGGCGTCCCCCAGGCCGGTGTTGAGCCCCTGGCCGCCCCACGGGAAGTGCACGTGCGCGGCGTCCCCGGCCAGCAGGACGCGGCCCGCGCGGTAGGCCTCGGCCTGCAGGGCGGCGTCGCCGTACCGGGACAGGTTGCGCGCGCCGGCCATCGGGACCGGGACGCCGAGGATGTGCTCGGCCGCCTCCTGGAGCTCCTCGACGGCGACGGGGGCCTCCCGGTCGGCGTGCGGGGCCCGGAAGTCGTAGGTGGTGACGCGGCTGTGCCCGGCGGGATCGAGCCAGACGATGACCCATCCCCGCGGCGTACGCGTGTAGCCCGGCGGCACCGTGTACGGGTCGAGCAGCCGCACGTCGCCCATGAGCGCGGCGACGCGGGCCCCGGCGCCGGTGAACGGGATGCCGGCGGCCTTGCGCACGACGCTGCGCGCGCCGTCGGCGCCGACGACGTACCGGGCGGTCAGCTCGCGGCCGTTCACGGTGAGGGCGACGTGGTCGTCCCGCTGGTCCAGGCCGGTGACCTCCTGGCCGCGCCGGATCTCCGCGCCCAGGGCCGCCGCGCGGCGGGCGAACACCTGCTCGGCCCACGCCTGCGGGCTGCCCACGATGCTCGGGCCGCCGTCCGAGACCGCGCCGAGGTCGAGCCCGAACATGCCGGAGAAGTGGAAGCTCACGCTCCCGTACGTGGACCGCCCCACCGCCTCCAGCAGCCCCCGCCGGTCCAGACTCCGAGCCGTGCCCGCGTGCAGCGTCCCGGCCTTGGACTGGCCGGTCGGCACGGCGAGCCGTTCGAGCACCAGCGGCCGCACCCCCTGCAGGCCCAGCTCGGCGGCGAGCAGCATGCCCACGGGCCCGCCACCCACCACGGCGACATCGAACACAGCACCCTCCTCGGACCCGGATGAGTACGTAATCCTCGTACATACGAACAATGTCCGTCAAATCATCGTTCGTGTTATCCGTACAATGGCGGCATGCTGCACCCGTCGCGTGACCAGATCCAGTTGGTGGAGGTGCTCGCCGCGCTCGGCCATCCCGTACGCGCCAAGATCGTGCGCGCGCTGGCCTCGGGGGACGAGCTGTTCTGCGGCGAGGTCGTGGCCGACGTGCCGAAGTCGACGCTGACCGCCCACTGGCGGGTGCTGCGCGAGGCCGGCGTCATCTGCCAGCGCCCGGAGGGCCGCAAGCTGTTCATCCGGCTGCGCCGCGACGACCTCGACGCCCGCTTCCCCGGCCTGGTCGACCTGCTGCTGTCCGAGGACCTCTAACCCGCCGCCGGCGTCACAGGCAGGGGTTCGTGGTGGAGTCGACCACCTTGTCCTTGAGCGAGCCCGGGATCGCCGACGCCACCCGCACGCCCGGCCAGTCGGCCCCGATGACGAGCTGCACGATCGGCCCGTCGGGCAGCGGGGTGACCTTGGTCGCGTACGGCTTAGGGTTCACCGGGGCGACCTTGCCCGCCACCGGCGTGCGCTTGTCCTTCGACAGCCGGGCGGCCACGGCGTCCCCGTAGACGGCGCCGTTGTCGGCGTCCTTCCTCGCGTACCGGATCGACGTGGTGGCCACCGGCGCGGCGTTGCCGACCTGGACGACGGCGAACCCCTGGTCGGCCAGCTCGTCGGCCACCTGACCGGCCTTGCCGAGCTCGGTGGTGCCGTTGAGCACCTGGACGCGCACCTTCGCGTTCTCGACCTTCGGCTTGGCGGCGGCCGAGGGCGGGGTCACGTTGACGTCGGAGCGCACGGCCTCGAAGAAGTTGCGCGCGTCCGGCTGCTTGAGCTGCACCCGGTTCTTGTCGGCCGGGTACGCCTCCACCGGCACGGTGATGCCCTTGAGCTCCTTGGCGGTCAGCCCCTTGACGCTGCCCGCGATCTCCAGCATCCGCGACAGCGTGAGCTTGTCGTCCACGGTGACGGCCTTGGCCCCGGCCCGCAGGAACGCGTTCAGCTTGCCGGGGTCGGTGAGCAGCCCGCCATCGGTGATCTTGTCCAGCACCTTGGTGAGGAAGACCTGCTGGCGCTGGATGCGACCGAGGTCGCTGCCGTCGCCGAGGGTGTAGCGGGTGCGCACGTACCCGAGGGCCTGCTCGCCCTTGACGACGTGCTTGCCCGCGCTGAGCACGAGCTTGGCCTTGGGGTCGTCGACCGCCTTGGGCAGGCAGATCTCGATGCCGCCGAGGGCGTCGACGATGCCCTTGAAGCCGGTGAAGTCGACCTTCACGATGTGGTTGATCTTGATGTTGGTGAGCGACTCCAGCGTGCGGACCGTGCAGTCGATGCCGCCGTCGTTGAAGGCGGAGTTGATCTGGCGCAGCCCGCCGGCCAGCATCGTGCCGGTGCGGCTCCGGCACTGCGGGATCATGACCATCGTGTCCCGGGGGAAGCTGATCATGGTGGCCTTGTCCCGGTCGGGAGAGATGTGCAGCACCATGATCGTGTCGGTGCGCTCGCCGAGGCCCTGCGACTTCGCGCCGTACTTCTTGTTGTCGCCCTCGCGCGAGTCCGAGCCGACGAGCAGCACGTTCAGCGCGCCGGTCTCGGGCGGCCGCGACGGCCCGGCGTCCACGGGCACGCGCGGGATGTCGTTGTCGATGCTGCGGTAGTAGGCGTACCCGCCCAGCGTGACGACGACCAGCACGAACGTCAGCGCCATGCTCACCCACGCCATCGGCGTGATCCGCCGCGCAGGCCCCGGGGGCCGGTCCGGGCGACGGTCGGGGCGCTGATCGGGGTGGCGGTCCGGGCGGCGGTCGGGGCGATGCTGCGGCCGTTCCGGCGCTCTCCGGCCCTCGCTCACGCGCCCCCCTCTACGCGCGCCCGCACAGGACGCACCCCCGCGCGCCCCTCGCAGAGCGCGGCCCCCTCTGGTGTGACGCGCAGCATACTGACAATCCGCCGTTTATACGGCATGTCGCAGATTTCACGCGATGGCACCCTCCAGCGGACGCGTCCGGCGAGGGCTCCATGCAATGCGCGCGAATCCACGGCGTCACTACGGTCCGTGACGCCATCATGACGTCCATGCTTCTGACCGAGATGGCGCCCCCTCCAGGCGCCGAGGCGCTGGCCGGGCTGCGCGCCGCCGCCCGGACCGCCCGCCGGGCCGTCTTCGTCGCGCTCGCCGGCTCGATCGCGCTGCTGGCCGCGTCACAGGTGCTGGCCGACCGCGCGCCGACCAGAGAGCAGACGTTACCGCTCGCCGTGCTCTCGCTGGCGGTGTTCGCGATCGCGGTGCCCGTCCTGGCGGTCACCCAGCTGGTGTGGGGCGCGCGGGCGCGCCTGGTGCGGCAACGCGAGCGCGAGCTGTTCGCCGTGCCGCCCTCGGCCCGGCGGCGTCCGCTGAGCCGGCTCGGCGTCGCCTCCGGCTGGGCCGTGCTGCTGCTGCTCGGCGGCACCTCTCCCGGCCAGTTCAGGGCGGCCGCTCTGTACGCCTTCGCCGACGCCCTGAGCTGGGCCGTCGAGGCCGCCATGGTGATCGGCCTGGCCGCGGGGGTGTCGTTCCTCATCTGGTGGGCACGGGACGCCCTGGGGATAGTGGCGCGCGCCGGTCGTCCGGGAGGATCACCTGGCGATCCGTGGGATCCCGGCCGGGGCGCGCGTCCACGAGGGGGCGCGGCGCTCTGGACGGGCGCGGCCGTGGCGGTCGCCGCCCTGCTCGGAGCCCGCGCCCATCTCTGGGAACCGCCCATGCCGATCGTTTACGCGCTGCTGACCGCCGCCCTCGTCTGCGGGGTGGTTACCGACGAGTAGCATAGGCGCGGAACCCCATCCAAGAACGAGGAGCGAATCCGTGCCTTCCTCTCGTGACGTCGTGTTCGTCGACGGCGTACGCACGCCTTTCGGCAGGTCAGGGCCGAAGGGACTGTACGCGGAGACCCGCGCCGACGACATGGTCGTCCGCGTCATCCGCGAGCTCATCCGGCGCAACCCCGGCCTGCCCCCCGAGCGCGTGGACGAGGTGGCCATCGCCGCGACGACCCAGATCGGCGACCAGGGCCTGACCATCGGCCGCTCGGCGGCGGTGCTGGCCGGCCTGCCCAAGAGCGTGCCCGGCTACGCGATCGACCGCATGTGCGCGGGCGCGATGACCGCGGTCACCACGGTCGCGGGCGGCATCGCCTTCGGCGCCTACGACGTGGCCATCGCCGGCGGCGTCGAGCACATGGGCCGCCACCCCATGGGCGAGGGCGTGGACCCCAACCCGCGGTTCCTGTCGGAGAAGCTGGTCGACCCTAGTGCGCTGGTCATGGGCATGACCGCCGAGAACCTGCACGACCGCTACCCGTCGATCTCCAAGGAGCGCGCCGACGCCTACGCGGTGCTCTCGCAGGACAAGGCCGCCAAGGCGTACGCCGACGGCAAGATCCAGCCCGACCTCGTGCCCACCGCCGTCCGGACGGCCGAGAAGGGCTGGGGCCTGGCCGCCGAGGACGAGGCGCCGCGCCCCGGCACCACGATGGAGGCGCTGGGCGCGCTCAAGACGCCCTTCCGCCCGCACGGCAACGTCACCGCGGGCAACTCCTCCGGCATCAACGACGGCGCCACCGGCTGCATCGTGGCCGCCCGCGAGGTCGCCGGCGAGCTGGGCCTGACGCCGAAGATGCGCCTGGTCTCCTACGCCTTCGCGGGCGTGGACCCCGAGGTGATGGGCGTGGGCCCGATCCCGTCCACCGAGCGGGCGCTGCGGCTGGCCGGGCTGTCCATCGGCGACATCGGCCTGTTCGAGATCAACGAGGCGTTCGCCGTCCAGGTGCTGGCCTTCCTGGAGCACTTCGGCATCGCCGACGACGACCAGCGCGTCAACCCCTACGGCGGCGCGATCGCCTTCGGCCACCCGCTGGCCTCCTCCGGCGTCCGGCTCATGACGCAGCTCGCCCGCCAGTTCGGCGAGCGGCCCGACGTGCGGTACGGCATCACCACCATGTGCGTCGGCATGGGCATGGGCGGCACTGTGATCTGGGAGAACCTGGCATGAGCGACATCGAGACCTGGCGCGCGCTGCTGAGCGGGCGCAACACCGACGAGGTCGTCACCAAGGCCCTCGTGCGCGACGTGCCGCTGCCCGGCGGCGCCGGCACGATGGCCCTGATCACCCTCGACAACGGCTTCGACCACACCAAGCCCAACACCTTCGGCCCGCACGGCCTGTTCGCGCTGGAGGAGGCCCTGTCGCGGATCGCCGCGCGCACCGACCTGGCCGCCGTGGGCGTCACGGGCAAGCCGTTCATCTTCGCCGTCGGCGCCGACCTCAAGGGCGCGGCCGCCGTGGCCTCCCGCGAGGAGGCCGAGGCCATCGGCGCGCTGGGCCACCACGTCTTCCGCCGGCTGGGCGAGCTGCCGATCCCGACGTTCGCGTTCGTGAACGGCGCGGCCATGGGCGGCGGCCTGGAGATCGCGCTGCACTGCGCGTACCGGACGATCTCCTCCGGCGTGCCCGCGGTGGCGCTGCCGGAGTGCTTCCTCGGCCTGGTGCCCGGCTGGGGCGGCACGCAGCTCCTCCCCCGCCTGATCGGCCCGGCGAACGCGATCAAGCTGATCATCGAGAACCCGCTGTCGCAGAACCGCATGATCAAGGGCGCGGACGCCTACAAGCTGGGCGTCGCCGACGCGATGTTCGAGCCGGCCGACTTCCTGGAGGAGTCGCTGCGCTGGGCCGCCCGCGTGGTCAAGGGCGAGGTCGCCGTCGAGCGGCAGGAGCACGACGGCTGGGACAAGGCCGTCGCCGACGCGCGCTTCCTGGTGGACATGAAGCTGCGCGGCGCCTCCCCCGCCCCCTACCGGGCGCTCGACCTGATCGCGCTGGCCGCGACCGCCTCGCGCGAGGAGGGCTTCGCCGCCGAGACGCGGGCGCTGGCCGACCTGCTGATGGGCGACGAGCTGCGCGCCGGGCTCTACTCCTTCGACCTGGTCCAGCGCCGGGCCAAGCGTCCGGCCGGCGCGCCGGACAGGTCGCTGGCCCGCAAGGTCACCAAGGTCGGCGTCGTGGGCGCCGGGCTGATGGCCTCGCAGATGGCGCTGCTGTTCGCCCGCCGCCTGGAGGTCCCGGTCGTGCTGACCGACCTCGACCAGTCCCGCCTGGACAAGGGCGTGGGGTACGTGCACGCCGAGGTCGACAAGCTGCTGGGCAAGGGCCGCGTCTCGGCCGACCAGGCCAACCGGCTCAAGTCCCTGGTCACCGGCTCCCTGACCAAGGACGCCTTCGCCGACGCCGACTTCGTCATCGAGGCCGTCTTCGAGGACATGGCGGTCAAGAAGCAGGTGTTCGCCGAGGTCGAGGCCGTGGTGTCGGCCGAGTGCGTGCTCGCCACCAACACCTCCTCGCTCTCGCTCACCGAGATGGGCGCCGGGCTGGCGCACCCCGAGCGGCTGGTCGGCTTCCACTTCTTCAACCCGGTCGCCGTGATGCCGCTGCTGGAGATCATCAGGGGCGCCTCGACCGACGACGCCACGCTGGCCACGGCGTTCGCGGTGGGCAAGTCGCTGCGGAAGTCGTCCGTGCTGGTCAAGGACGCGCCGGCGTTCGTGGTCAACCGGCTGCTGACCTGCTTCATGGGCGAGGTCGTGGCCGCCGTGGACGAGGGCACGCCGCTGGAGGTCGCCGAGCACGCGCTCGACGGGCTCGGGCTGCCGATGACGCCGTTCGCGCTGCTGCAGCTCGTCGGCCCGGCCGTCGGCCTGCACGTCGCCGAGACGCTGCACGCGGCCTTCCCGGAGCGGTTCGGCGTCTCGGAGAACATGGCCAAGCTGGTCGCCTCGGGCAAGCCCGGCGTCTACCGTCCGGACTTCTCGCTCGACCCGGAGGCGGTGGCGCTGTTCGCCGGCGGCACGTCGCCGTCCACGGCCGAGCAGGTCCGTGAGCGCGTGCTCGGGGCGCTGTCCCGGGAGATCCGGATCATGCTGGACGAGGGCGTCGTCGCCGGGCCGCAGGACATCGACCTGTGCATGATCCTGGGGGCGGGCTGGCCGTTCCATCTGGGTGGCATCACGCCTTATCTGGACAGGTCGGGGATCGCCCAGCCCCGGTTCCTTCCGCCCGGTGTGGCCTCGCTGCCCGCGTGATTTTACGGAGGCCCGCCCGGCGGGTCTCCGTACGTCATGGCCGCCTTCGCCGTAGCGTACTGTGCCGTCCTACGAACGGAGAGTAACCATGATGCGAGCAGTCGGCACGATCGCTCTGTGCGGAGCCCTCGTGCTGGGCGCGTCGTCGCCCTCCCTGGCGGCGGCGCCCCCCACCCCCAAGGTCGTCCTCAAGGTCACCATGGCAGTGAAGAACGGCCCCACCAAGGGCGCCTGGCTCAACTGCAGCCCCGACGGCGGCACCCACCCCTCCGCCCACGCCGCCTGCGCGCTCCTGCGCAAGGTGAAGGGCGACCCGGCCAAGATCAACGTTTCCCCGAAGGCGGCCGCGGCCTGCGGCAAGGAGGTGGAGCCGCGCGCCGTCATGATCCTCGGCAAGTGGTACGACAAGACCGTCAAGTGGGGCAAGGTCTACACCAACGCCTGCACGATGAAGGCGGGCCTCGGAACGCTCCTGGCGATCTGAGCGGGTGAGGGGGGCGGGCGGCCGGCCCGCCCCTCTCGCGCGTCACCGGCCGGGCACGGCGCCCCGCCTGCTGTGCCGGTAGCCGTAGGCGAAGTAGACGACCACGCCGATGACCATCCAGACGACGAACCTCAGCCAGGTCTCCAGCGGCAGGTTGAGCATCAGGTAGAGGCAGGCCAGCACCGACAGGATCGGCAGCAGCGGCACCATCGGCACCCGGAAGGCCCGCTCCAGGTCCGGACGGGTGCGCCGGAGCACGATCACGCCGACGGACACCACCATGAACGCGAACAGCGTGCCGATGTTGACCAGCTCGGCCAGCTCCCCGAACGACACGAACCCGGCCAGCGCCATGGTCACCAGGCCGATGAGGATGGTGAGCCTGGCGGGCGTGCCGAAGGTGGGGTGGACGACGGCCAGCCGGCGCGGCAGCAGGCCGTCGCGGCACATGGCGAACAGCACCCGGGTCTGCCCGAGCAGCAGCACCAGCACCACGGTCGTCAGACCGGCGATGGCGCCCACGCTGATGATGGTGGCCAGCCAGGACTGGCCGACGGCGGTGAACGCGTCCGACAGCGGCGCGCTCGTGCTCAGCTGCTTGTACGGCTGCATCCCGACCACGACCAGCGAGACGGCGACGTAGAGGATCGTGCAGACGGCCAGCGAGCCGATGATGCCGCGCGGCACGTCGCGCTGCGGGCGGACGGTCTCCTCGGCGGCGGTGGCCACGATGTCGAAGCCGATGAAGGCGAAGAACACGATCGCCGCGGCCGAGAAGATGCCGATCACGCCGAACGCGACGGGCGTGACCCCGAACAGCACCTGGATCAGCGGCGCCTTCAGCCCCTCGACCCGCGGCGAGGCCACCGGCTCGGGGATGAAGGGCGTGTAGTTGGCGGCCTTGACGAAGAACAGTCCGGCCACGATGACCAGCAGCACCACCGTGATCTTGGTGATCACCAGGATCAGGTTGACCCGCGAGGAGATCTTGATGCCGGCCACCAGGATCGCGGTGAGGATCAGCACGATGGCCACCGCGGGCACGTTGACCACGGGATCGTCGCCCGCGATGGAGGCCGGCAGGTGGATGCCGACGGAGTCGAGCATCGAGGCGAAGTAGCCCGACCAGCCGACCGACACCACGGCCGCGGCCAGCGCCAGCTCCAGGATCAGGTCCCAGCCGATCACCCAGGCGGGGAACTCGCCGAGGGTGGCGAAGGAGAAGGTGTAGGCGGACCCGGCCACGGGGATCGTGGAGGCGAACTCGGCGTAGCACAGCGCCGCCAGGCCGCACACGACGGCCGCCACGACGAACGACACCGCGACCGCCGGCCCGGCCACCTCCTTGGCCACCTGGCCGGTGAGCACGAAGATCCCGGTGCCGACGATCACGCCGATGCCGAACACCATCAGGTCCATGGCGCTCAGGCGTTTACGCAGCTGGTGCTCGGGAGTTTCGGTGTCGCGGATCGACTGTTCGACGCTCTTCGTGCGAAAGATGTCCACGATCAGCGATCCTTCCCAGACCCTCCGTGATCATGCGCTCGCGCCGGGCTCGCCGGTGAAGCGCCTCGTCGGGGGTAGCGGACCCGCATCATGGTGGACGACCTGCTGGACACGCTGGCCGGTCAGGACGTGGCGGTGGTGCTGGCGCTCGTCCTGGTCTTCCTGACCCTGGACGCCTCGGTCGGGATCGGCCTGATCACGCCGGGCGACGGCCTGCTGCTCGTCGCGGGCGCCACGTCGGGCAGCGTGCCCGAGACGCTGGCCCTGATCGGCACCGGCGTGCTGGCCTGCCTCCTGGGCGCGACGGGCGGCCACCGCCTGGGCCGCCGGTACGGCCCCCGCCTGCGCGGCAGCAGGCTCGGCCGGCGCGTCGGCGAGGAGCGCTGGACCCGGGCGGAGCAGATCCTGCGGCGCAGCGGCTGGGCGCTGGCCCTGGCCTACTTCCTGCCGGTGGTGCACGCGCTGACGCCGGCCCTGGCGGGCGCGGTGGGCATGCCCTACCGCCGGTTCATGCCGTGGGCCCTGCTGGGCAGCACGGCGTGGGTGAGCACGTACATCGTGCTGGGGACGGTGGCCGGGCAGATGGCGCGGCGGGAGGCGGGCCTGCTGCTGCCGGCGGCGGCCGCGGCGGTGGTCGTCATGCTGGCGATCACCGCCGTGGTCCGCCGGGTGCTCAACGGCGGACCGGCTGCTCCACGCGGGAGGTCCGCTTCGCGACGGCCTCGGTGATCTGGCGCGCGAGGTCCTGGCCGGTCAGGCCGATGCGGCCGAGGATCGCGGCCCGCTTGGCGTGGTCGAGGAACTCCTGCGGGATGCCGAAGGTGCGCACCGGGACGTCGACGTCGGCGTCGCGGAGCAGGCGGGCCACGGCGTCGCCCACGCCGCCCACGCGGCCGTTGTCCTCGACCACGGCGACCAGCTTGTGGGCGCCGGCGGCCAGCGTCAGCGCCTCGTCGAGCGGCTTGACCCAGCGCGGGTCGACCACGGTGGCCGAGATGCCCTGCGCGTCGAGCAGGACGGCCGCCTCCATGCACACGTGCGCCATCGGGCCGACGCCGACCAGCAGCACGTCCGGCTCGCCCTCGGCGGCGCGCAGCAGGTCCATCTCGCCCAGGCGGCCCACCGACTCCAGGGGCTCGGCCACCGGGCCCTTGGGGAAGCGCAGCACGGTCGGCCCGTCGGTGACCTCCACGGCCTCGCGCAGCAGCTCGGTGACGCGGTCGCCGTCGCGCGGCACCGCGATCCGCAGGCCGGGCACGACCTGGAGGATCGACAGGTCCCACATGCCGTTGTGGCTGGCGCCGTCGTCGCCGGTGACGCCGGCCCGGTCGAGGACGACGGTGACCGGCAGGCGGTGCAGGGCGACGTCCATCAGGAGCTGGTCGAAGGCCCGGTTGAGGAAGGTGGCGTAGACGGCCACGACCGGGTGCAGGCCGCCGAGCGCGAGGCCGGCGGCGCTGGTCAGCGCGTGCTGCTCGGCGATGCCGACGTCGTAGATGCGGTCGGGGAAGGCGTCGGCGAAGGCGTTGAGGCCGGTGGGGTGGAGCATGGCCGCGGTGATGGCGACCAGGTCTTCGCGCTCCTTGCCGAGCCTGACCAGCTCCTCGCTGAAGACGTTGGTCCAGATGCGCGGCTTGGGCTTCTCGGCGCCGGTGGCGCGGTCGAAGGCGCCGGGCGAGTGGAACTGGTCCTCGTCGTGGTTCTCGGCGGGGGTGTAGCCGCGGCCCTTCTGGGTGAGGGCGTGCACGATGACCGGGCCGCGGAAGGCGCGGGCCTTGCGCAGCGCCGCCTCCATGGCCTGCTCGTCGTGGCCGTCGATGGGGCCGACGTACTTCAGGCCGAGGTCCTCGAACATGACCTGCGGGGCCAGGACGTCCTTGACGCCCTTCTTGAAGCCGTGGAGGGCGTCGTAGAGGACGGGAACGTTCCCGAGCTTGTCCTTGACGTATTCGAGCATGTCCTCGTAGCGGCGGTTGACGCGCAGCGAGGACAGGTGGGAGGCCAGGCCACCGATGGTCGGGGAGTAGGAGCGGCCGTTGTCGTTGACCACGATGACGACGGGCAGGTCTTTGATCGCGGCGATGTTGTTGAGCGCCTCCCAGGCCATGCCGCCGGTGAGCGCGCCGTCGCCGATCACCGCGACGACCGTGCGCTCGCGCTCGCCGCGCAGCTTGAACGCCTTGGCCAGGCCGTCGGCGTAGGACAGCGCGGTGGAGGCGTGGGAGTTCTCGACGAAGTCGTGCTCGGACTCGGTCTGGCTGGGGTAGCCGGACAGGCCGCCCTCCTGCTTGAGCGCCTCGAAACCGGCCGCGCGGCCGGTGAGGAGCTTGTGCACGTACGCCTGGTGGCCGGTGTCCCAGATCACCGGGTCGCGCGGGGAGTCGAAGACGCGGTGGACGGCGATGGTGAGCTCGACCACGCCCAGGTTCGGCCCGAGGTGGCCGCCGAACCTGGCGCAGGCGTCGACGAGCAGGTCACGGATCTCCCCCGCCAGCCGCGGCAGCTCATCGACAGCGAGCCGTTTGACGTCGTGCGGTCCCTCTATCGAGCCCAGCAACCCGCTCACGGATGCGACTCCCCTCTGCCTCGTTCGCCGTCTGTTCCTTTTCGACGACGCAGAAGAGTCTAGTTCGCCGACGTCTCACTGACTCCATCGAGTCAAATCCACCCACTTATGTCCGATCTTGACCTAGTCTTTCCGGACATATGAACTCCCTCCCTAAAGGCAGGATCGCGGCCGTGGTCGCCGCGGCTCTCGCACTCGTCATGGCCGCCGCCTCCCTCGTGCTCGTGCTTTCCGACGTCGCCACGACCTCGGCCGAGCGTGCGCCGGTCAGCCAAGCCCAGAAACTCGCCTCACCGCCGGCCGCGGCCCGCGCCGGCGCAGCCGCGCCCGGCGGCCAGGCGCAGGCCACGGCCAACGCCCTCTACCGGACCGGCAGGCTCGCCGACGTGAACTGCGCGCCGGGCGCGCTGCCCGCGGGCAGCATGATCGCCTATCGCCGCTTCCTCACGCGGGTGACGTACTGCCTGAACAAGGCGTGGGCCACGCAGTTCCGCAAGGCCCGCATGCCGTTCAGCAAGCCGCGGCTGCGGATCATCACCAAGAAGGTCAGGACGCCCTGCGGCGCCTGGAACACCGGCGCCGACGGCGTCTACTGCTCCACCGACCGCACGATGTACCTGCTGATCAGCCGCGACCAGCTCCGCAACCCCTTCCCGCTGGGCATCAGCCGCCTGATCGCCCACGAGTACGGCCACCACGTCCAGCAGGCCTCCGGCATCTGGAACTACTACTGGACGGCCAGGAACACCGCGGGCAAGGCGGCGCGCCTCCAGCTCTCGCGCAAGTCCGAGCTGCAGGCCGAGTGCTTCTCCGCGGTCTTCATGAGCACGATGAAGGGCACCGCGCTGGTCAACCAGTCCGACTGGGACTACACGGTCCAGTGGTTCTACAAGAACGGCGCCAAGGGCTGGCCGCAGAACGACCACGGCAAGGGCCCGACGCAGGCGGCCTGGATGACCAGGGGCTTCAACCGGGGCGCGCCGGGCGCCTGCAACACGTGGGCGGCGGCTGCGCGAAACGTCCAGTGAAGTCTGGCATTTCCGCTTTACGTTGATCTCCCTCTTTTGTAGTGTGCCTTCCCATGCGTACCCCCCGATTGGCGATCATTGCCGGAGCCCTGGCGAGCGTTTTCGTCGCCGGTACGGCCCACGCGGCCGTGGCCGCCCCGGCGAGCAAGCCGGTCCTGACGAAGAACCCGATCTACAAGACCGGCCGGCTCGCGCTCAGGACGTGCGAGGAGCCGCCGGTCCGGTCCGGGACCGAGGACGAGGCGCGGGTCTACTTCGAGGCGGTGCTCGAATGCCTCGACAAGGCTTGGGGCCCCAAGCTCAAGCAGGCCGGCTTCGCCTTCAGCAAGCCGAAGTTCCAGGTGATCACCAAGCTGGGCGCCCCCACGGGCTGCGGCGGCTTCCCGGGGGGCGCGCAGGCGTTGTACTGCCCGGTCAACAAGACGATGACCCTGCTGCTCAGCCCGAACGTGGTGGAGGAGCCCTCGGACCCGGTGCTGATGCTGGTCGTGGCCCACGAGTACGGGCACCACGTCCAGAAGCTCACCGGCATGCTCCGGCACAACAAGCGCGGCGAGTACGTCCTGGACAACCCGCGGAACCTGGAGCCGGTGCGCCGCACCGAACTGCAGGCCGAGTGCTACGCCGGGGCGTTCATGGGCAGCGTCTGGGACTCGCTGGGCCGTAGCCAGAAGGAGTTCGACTCCCTGCTCAAGGGCACGCACGACCCGGCCGACCTGAGCGCGCTCGGCGTGAAGACGCGCTCCTCGGCCGACCTGAGCCACGGCTCGGACCACAACGTCGCGTGGTGGCTCAAGCGCGGCTTCACCGGCAAGTCGGCGGGCTCCTGCAACACCTGGGCGGCTCCCAAGGCCAAGGTCAGCTAAGCCAAACTCGTACAAACTCCTCTAAGATCCGCGATCGTGCGCATTCCCCTCATGGCGCTTGCCATGTGCATGATCGCGGTTCTGCTGTCGCCGGCTCCGTCGGCCGCGGCGGGCCGCCCGGCGCATGGGGGATTGTCGGCCGCGCCGGTCGTCGCACGGGAACGCCTGGCCTGCGCCGTCCCCGCCATCAGGACGGGCAGCGCCGCCTCGCTCACGTCCTTCCACCGGGCCATGGCCAGGTGCGCCGACCGGTTCTGGGCCGGCCGGTTCGCGGCCGCGGGCCTGGCCTACAGCCCGCCCGAGGTGACCGTCACCACCGGCGGCGACTCGGTCTGCGGCCGGATCACCGCCAACGGCGCGCAGTACTGCCCGGTGCAGCGCACGATCGTCATCCGCATCATGAAGCACGACCTGGACGACCCGTTCAGGATGAACATCGCGCACTCCGTCGCGCACGAGTGGGGACACCACGTCCAGCAGCTCACCGGCGTGCTGGACGCGCAGAACGCCCTCTACCAGCCCGCCTCCACGGGGGCCCGCACCCTGCTCAGCCACCGGCTGGAGATGCAGGCCGAGTGCTTCGCCGGCGTCTTCTACAGCGCCGCGCTCACCTCGATCAAACCCGACGTCACCTGGCGCGAATGGCTGGACGCCGTCCGCCGGGCGGACTACAGCAAGATCCACGGACGCCCGCGCAACCTGGCCTACTGGCAGAACCGCGGCTACCGGGACGGCTCCGCCGCCGCCTGCGACACCTGGACGGCCCCCAAGGCCCGGGTGCGCTAGGAGCTGACCCTGGCCAGCACCTCCAGCGGGTCGGCCAGCACGTGGGCGAAGGCCAGCTCGGCCGCCCCGACCAGCGTCACGTGGTCGCCGAGCGCCGACGTGCGCAGCCGTACGTGCTCGCGCTGGGGGGCCATGGCGTGCAGCGCCAGCCGGGTGCGGACCTGCGCCGCCGACCCGAGGTAGACCTCCCGCAACATGCCCCCGAAGATCACCATCTCCGGGTTGAAGATGTTGACCAGGTTCGCCACGCCGAGCCCGAGCCAGTCGCCGACCCGGCTCAGCGCCTCCTGCGCGACGATGTCGCCCCGGTCGGCCGCGTCGACCACGGCGCGGACCGCGTCGCGGCCGTGCTGGCCGGGCCCGAAGCGGCCGGCCAGCTCCAGCAGCGCCCGCTCCCCCACCTCGGCCTCCAGGCAGCCGTGCGAGCCGCAGGAGCATTCGCGCCCGCCGGGGTTGACGACCATGTGGCCGACCTCGCCGCCGTAGCCGTCGAAGCCGCCGAGCAGGTGGCCGCCGGTGATGATGCCGCCGCCGATGCCCACGTCGCCGTGCAGGCAGATGAGGTCGCGCACGCCCACGCCGAGGCCGCGGCTGTGCTCGGCCAGGGCCGCCAGGTTGGCGTCGTTGCCCACGCTGACCGGCAGCCCGAGGCCCAGCCTGCGGCCCAGCTCCTCGCCGAACGGCACGTCGTGGGCCATCAGGTTGGGCCCGAACGTCACCACGCCGTCGCCCTTGCGCACCCCGCCGGACACGGCGGCGGCGGCGCCGACGCACACGGTGTCGTCGCGCGTCTTGCGCCGCATCTGCCTGGCGAACCCCGACAGCACCCCGGCCAGCTCGTCGAGGGCGAACCTGCCCCGGTCGCGGGTGGTCTCCCTGCGGTCGAGGATGACGCCGCCCAGCCCCACCCGCGCCGCCACGAGCCGGTCGGGGCCCACGTCGAACGCGAACACGTAGACCCGCGCCGACTCCGGGCGCACCACCAGCGAGGGCCGGCCGGCCCGGCCGGTCTCGCGCGGCAGCTCCTCCCGCACCAGCCCGGCGGCGGTGAGGTCGGACGTCAGCGCCATGATGGTGCTGCGGTTGAGCCCCATCTTCGCGGTCAGCTCGGCGCGCGAGATCGGCCCGCCCAGATGGACATGGCGAAGCAGCGCGCCGAGATTGTGGCGCCTGATGTCCTCCTGGGACGGTCCGGCACGCATCGTCTGGGGTTCCTTCAGGGGCTGCGGGTCGCTGATCACCTTAGACCAGCGGCAGCCGCCCGCTTGCGCGCCAGGGCGTCGACGCCTGCGGCGAGCAGCAGCACGCACCCGGTGACCAGGTACTTCACGCTCGCACCGTAGCCCATCAGGCCCATGCCGTTCTCGATCACGGCCACCACGGCGCCGCCGAGCACCGCGTCGAGCACCCGTCCCTTGCCGCCGAACAGGCTGGTGCCGCCGATGACGGCCGCGCCGACCGCGTACAGCAGCACCGAGCTGCCGCCGGTGTTGGGGTCGACCGAGCTGGCCCTGGAGGCGGCCACGATCCCGCCGACCGCCGCCATCGAGGAGCAGATCACGAACGCCGCGATCTTGATGCGGTCGACCGGGATGCCCGCCCGGCGCGCGGCCTCGGTGTTGCCGCCGACCGCGTACAGGTGCCGGCCGAACGCGGTGCGCCGCAGCACCAGCGTCCACACGACCAGCAGCACGACGATCACCGGCACCACGATCGGCACGCCGGTGAGCGAGACCAGCGCGGGGTTGCGGCTGCGCTCCAGGTTGAGCACGTAGACCGCGAGCCCGCCGAGCAGCGCCAGGGCGCCCACCCGGGCCGCGATCAGCGACAGCGGGTCGGCGACCAGGCCGCGCGCGGACCGGTTCCTGGCCCGCAGGAGCTGCACGGCCGCGAAACCGGCCACGCACACCGCGTACAGGATCCAGCCGAGCAGCGGCGGCAGGTTCTTGTTGGCGACGGCGACGATCACGCTGTCCCGGACGGAGATGTTCGTGCCCTCGTTGACCAGCACCAGGACCAGGCCCTGGAAGGCCAGGAAGGCGGCCAGCGTGACCACGAACGACGGTATGCCGACCTTGGCCACCAGCGTGCCCAGCACGACGCCGATGAGCACGCCGGTGGCGATGGCGGCCAGCACGCAGACGTACCAGGGCAGGCCGAAGGTGGCCAGCGTGACGGCCAGCACCGCCGCGCAGACGCCGCTGGCGAAGCCGGCCGACAGGTCGATCTCGCCCAGCAGCAGGACGAAGACCAGGCCCATGGCGATGAGCGTGACGTTCGCGCCCTGGGTGAACAGGTTGGCGAAGTTGATCGAGGTGACGAACGCGGGCCGGGCCAGGGCGAAGACCGTGCAGAGCACGATCAGGCCGAGCACGGCGGGCAGCGCGCCCATGTCGCCGCCCCGCACGCGCTCCCAGTACGCCCGCACGCTGTGCGCGATCGACGGGGACTGCGCGGCGACGACGATGGCCTCGCCCGGGAGTTCCTTGACCTTGCTCATGGGGTGACCCCGTTCTTGAGGCCGAGTTCGCCGCTGCGACCCGAGGTGATCAGTTCGACGACCTGGGCGTGCGTCACGTCGGCGGTCTTGACCTGGGCGGCCATCCTGCCGAGGTAGAGCGCCGCGATCCGGTCGGAGACGGCGAACACGTCGTTCATGTTGTGCGAGATGAGGACGACCGCCAGGCCCGTGTCGGCCAGCCTGCGCACGAGTTCGAGCACCTGCGCCGTCTGGGCCACGCCGAGGGCCGCCGTGGGCTCGTCGAGGATGACGACCTTGCTGTTCCACAGCACGGCCTTGGCGATCGCGACGGTCTGCCGCTGACCGCCGGACAGGCTGGAGACCTGCTGCCTGATGGACTTCACCGTGCGCACGGACAGGCTGCTGAGCGTCTTCTCGGCCAGCTCCTCCATGCTGTCCTCGTCGAGCAGGAAGCCGTTCTTGCGCTCCCTGCCGAGGAACATGTTCTGGACGATGTCGAGGTTGTCGCAGAGCGCCAGGTCCTGGTAGACGATCTCGATGCCGAGCTCGCCCGCGTCCCGGGGGGTGTGGACGGCGACCTGGCGGCCGTCGAAGAGGATCTGGCCCGAATCGATGGGGTAGATGCCGCCGATGCACTTGACCAGCGTCGACTTGCCGGCGCCGTTGTCGCCGACGAGCGCCGTGACCTCGCCGGGGTAGGCGGAGAACTCGACCTCGTGCAGCACCTTCACCGGACCGAAGCTCTTGTCGATCCCGCGCACTTCGAGGAGGGGGGTCATGGGGCTCCCTAAAGAGGGGCGCGGCCTCGCGCCGGTGGCACCCGGCCGCGCCCGTCCATGCTATTGAATTCCGGCCTCAGTGCACTTCTTGGCGAAGTCGGCGGTGCAGAGCTCCTCCTTGGTGACGTAACCGTCGGCCACGACGTCCTTGACGTTGTCGAAGGTGATGGCCTGCGGCTCCAGCAGCTCGGAGGGCACGTCCTGGCTGGTCTCGGGGTCCTTGACGCTGGCGCTCGCCGCGGGCTTCTCGCCCTTGGCCAGCGCGACGGCGAGCTTGGCCCCGGCGTCGGCCTCCTTCTTGACCGCCTTGTAGACCGTCATGCACTGGTCGCCCGCCAGGATGTTCTGCAGGCCCTGGACGGTGGCGTCCTGGCCGGTGACCGGCACCTTGCCGTTGAGGTTCTGCTTCTTCAGCACGGTGATGGCGGCGTTGCCGAGGCCGTCGTTGGCGGCCAGCACGCCGGCGATCTTCGGCTGCTGGGTGAGCATCTGCTCGAAGATCGTCCCGGCCTGGGTGTTGTCCCAGTCGGGCACGGCCTGGTCGGGGCCCTTGACGTACTCGCCGGCGTCGAACTTGGGCTCGAGCACGCCGTCGTAGCCGTTCTTGAACAGGGTCGCGTTGTTGTCGGTCGGCGAGCCGTTCAGGTAGGCGACGATGGGCTTGTCGGCCTTCTTGTCGGCCAGGCACTTGCTCAGGCCCTCGCCCTGGAGCGTGCCGACCTTGGTGTTGTCGAAGCTGACGTAGTAGGCGGCGCCGCCGCCCAGGGTCAGGCGGTCGTAGTCGATGGTGGCCACGCCCTGCGACTTGGCCTTCTCGATCACGGCCTTGCCGCTGCCGCTGTCCAGGTTGACGATCATCAGGACGGTGGCCCCGTTGGTGATCATCTGGTCGGCGATGGTCTGGAACGCCGTCTTGTCGTTCTGGGCGTTCTGGATGTCGTACTGGACGCCGGCGGCCTTGAACGCCTCTTCCAGGTACTTGCGGTCCGCCGTCTCCCAGCGCGCCGACGACTTGCTGTCCGGGAGGATGACGCCGATCTTGCCGGCCTTCGCGGGCTGCGTCGCCGAGGCGGAGGAGGTGGAGGTGGTGCCGGTCTGACCGCTGTCGCCCCCGCAGGCGGTGAGACCGAGGGCGAGCGTCGCCGCCGCGGCGGTCAGGCTGAGGATCCCCTTGCGCATGATGCAGGGTCCTTTCTTCCGGAGGGGCCCGGATGAATGTTGTTTGCGGCAACGTATTCCGCCACAGCCTGCTTTGGAAGACCCTTCCGTCCGGCAGTTTGTTGTTTCCGGTAACAATCCAGAAACGTAGGTCCGGAGGGTTGGTAACTGACAGTAACTTTTTGGTCACTTTCCGTGACCATCGAGGCTCGTGAGGATGGAGGGGCCCTCGAAAGGAAAGGAACCCCGCCCATGCGCCACCGTGCCCGCCTCGCCGCCCTGACCGTGGTCCTCGCCTCCGCGACCGCCGCGCTCCTCGCGCCCCTGCCCGCCCAGGCCGCGACCGGTCAGGTCGTCGTCTTCCAGGTCGAGCCGCTGCCCCTGGAGATCTACAACGACCCCGTCGGCTGCACGAAGCTGCCCGCCGCCGCGCACGTGCTCAACAACCAGACCGATCAGGTCGTCCGCATCTACGGCGACCCGTTCTGCTTCTCGTCGTCCGTCACGGTCCCGCCCGGCTACGGCAGCCACGTCCCCGCCGGGTCGGGGAGCTTCTCCGTCGCGTAGTCGTGCGCCCGTACCGCGAACGGCCCCCGCTGGGGCCGTTCGCTCAGCGGCGCGGGGTGTACGGCGCCTGCGTCCCGAGGTCGACGTCCGCGTCCGGCCACCGGCGCCGCAGGGCCGCGGCCACCTGGCGGCACCATCCGGCCAGCCGCGGCAGCGCCCCCTCGGCGGTACGGGCGGCCGCCTCCAGGATCGCGACGAGCTGGGCCCGGCTGTCGTCCCCCGCCGGGCGGCCGTCCAGCACGGGCAGCCGGGTGAGCCTGGCCAGCGCGTACGACACGCACGCCGCCGCCAGCCCCCTTTCGTAACGGACGTCGTCCTCGGCCTGCGGGACCCCGGCCGCCAGCGCCCGCCGGTAGGCCTCTCCCGCGGCCGGGCCGCCCAGCGTCAGCCAGCCAGGGCCCGGCACGTGCAGCGGGACCGCGTCGTGCAGCGCGTGCGTGAACCCGGCGAACTCGAAGTCGATCAGCCGCGCGTCGGCGGGCCCCTGCTCGCGCACCAGGACGTTGTTGGCCTCGGCGTCACCGTTGCTGAGCACCAGGAACGGCCCCGGCTCGGCCAGTTCCGCCAGCGCCGCGCCGAACTCCCGCTCCACCCCGCCCGGGACCGGCACCCCCAGCAGCGACGGCATCCCCGTCTCGCGCTGCCGGGCGACCCGTCCGAGCCGGTCGGCGGCCGGATCGACCGGCCCGAGCGCGGCCCGCCGCCGGTAGTACGCCTCCGCGTGGCCCGCGGTGATCGCGCCGAGCTCGCCCCGGGCGCGGGCGGCGGCCGTCAGCCGGTCCGCGTGCGCCCCGGCGCCGTGGCGGCGCAGCAGTCCGTCGAGCGCGGTCCGCGGCGCGAGGTCCTCCAGCACCAGCCGCCCCTCCGCCAGGTCGACGGCCAGCAGGCGCGGCGCCAGGGCCGCCCCCAGGTCCTCCGACAGGAACCGCAGGGCGGCCGCCTCCGTGCGCAACCGCCACGGCTCGTCGCGGGCGCGGGAGGCGTGCGGCCCGGTCCACTTGATGATCACGGTCTCGTCGCGGTCGGTACGGGCGCGGGCGACCCGCCACGGCTCCAGCCTGGTCCACTCCACCACGTTGATCACGACGCGAGCGTACGGAACGGCCGGGAATCGCCTTGTCGCTAGACTGCCCGATCATGACCGTATTCGACGAGCAAGGACGCCCGGAACCGCCCTTCATGGGCGACGAGACCGAGACCCTCCTGGGCTTCCTCGACTTCCTGCGGGCCACCCTGGAGTGGAAGTGCTCGGGCCTCGACGCGGCGGGCCTCGACGCCACCGTCGCCGCGTCCTCGATGACGCTGGGCGGCATGCTCAAGCACCTGGCCTACGTCGAGGACCACTGGTTCTCCCGCATGCTGCACGGGCGCGACCCGCACGCCCCCTGGGACGCCGTCGACTGGACGGCCGACCCCGACTGGGACTGGCACTCCGCCGCCCACGACTCCCCCGACGAGCTGCGCGCGCTCTGGCGGGACGCGGTGGCCCGCTCGCGCGCCCTGACCGCCGAGGCGCTGGCCGCCGGTGGGCTCGACCAGCCCGCCCGGCGTACCTGGCCGGACGGCCTCCGCCCCCACCTGCGCTGGATCCTCGTCCACATGATCGAGGAGTACGCCCGGCACAGCGGCCACGCCGACCTCATCCGCGAGTCCCTCGACGGGCAGACCGGCGAGTAGCCCGGCGACTGGCCCGGTGACTGGCCCGGTGACTGGCCCGGCGGGTCAGGTGAGCAGGCTCTGGGCGATCAGGGCCACCGCCGACGCGGTGGCCACGCCCAGGACGGCCATCCGCACCTTGCCGCCGTCCAGGTAGCGCCGCAGCGGCCGCGACGCCAGGAAGCCCAGGGTCATGGGCACGATCAGGGCCGCGCCCGTGGCCAGCGCGCGGGCCGGAAGGTGGCCGACGAACGCCAGGATGGCGATCGACTGCGCGGCGCTCAGGAAGAAGAACATCGCCAGGGTGGCCCGGATCTGCGGCCCCTTGGCACTCTGGTACACCAGCGCCAGGGGCGGACCGCCGATGCCCGTGGCGGTGCCGGTGATCCCCGACACGAAGCCCGCCCCGGTGATCGTCCCGCCGTTGCGGACGACGCTGACCGTACGCGCGGTGAGCCCGACCGCCAGCAGCACCATGACGCCGACCAGCACGCCGAGCGCCTGGACGGAGACGTACACGACGATGAAGGCGCCGACGGCGCTGCCGGGCACCCGGCCCAGGAGCGCGAACCCCAGCCCCCGCCAGTCCACCCGCCGCCACTCGGCGGCCAGCGTGAACAGCGGCAGGGTCATGTTGACCACCTGGATCGCGCCGGGCATCAGGCTGTGGTCCAGCATCGTCAGCACGGGCGCGGCCACCAGCCCCAGCCCGAACCCCACACTCCCCTGCACGACCGCGCCCAGAAAAACCGCCACACTCGCGACAAGTAACACCAATCCCACGTCACTCACCCCGAAAGTCAACCACCCTCACCCACAGTCACCCCCGCTGGACAACCCCCGACCGCCCCCGCCGAACGGGGGCGCCCCGCAGGCCGGATACCCCGGGGCCAGGTGCCGCCGGGGCGGGGTGCCGGGGCGAGGTGGCGGGGCGAGGTGGCGGGGCGAGGTGGCGGGGCGAGGTGGCGGGGCGAGGTGGCGGGGCGGGGTGGCGGGAAGCTCTATGCTGCTCAGCGTGCGCTTCTCCGTTTCGCGTGCCCTTGTCGCTCTTGTCGCCCTGTCGGTGGCGGCGGTCGTTCTTCAGGCCGGGCCTGTGGAGGCCGTCGCGGGGCCGCGACTCGGGCGGTCGGCGTGCCCCGAGACGCCGATCAGCTCAGGCGGGATCCCCAGGAGCCGCGAATACCTCACAGCGGTCGTGAAATGCCTGGACAAGTCGTGGTCCGCGCATTTCAGGCGTACCGGCCGGACGTTCCGCAAGCCCGTCGTCCGCTACTACGACGAGCCGGTGCGGGAGGTGTGCGGGTTCGCCTGGCCCGAGCACGCGGCGGCCTTCTACTGCATCGGCCGCGACACCCTCGTCTTCCCGCTGACCGGGGCCTGGATCGAGGGCCGCACCGACCTCTACCCTTTCAAGGTCGCCGCCCACGAGTACGGCCACCACGTGCAGAGCCTCCTCGGCGTGCGCAAGGGCGCGCAGAGCCGGCGCTACGAGCTCCAGGCAGACTGCCTGGCCGGCGCGTTCCTGGGCAGCGTGTGGCCGTCGCTGAGCCGTACCCGGCAGGACTGGACGGCGCTGCTCGACGCCACCAGGGCCGCCGGCGACGAGGGCGAGGAGCACAGCCACGGCACGGGCGCCAACCGCGTGCGCTGGCTGGAGCGCGGCTACCGGGCGGTCTCGCCGGCGGCCTGCGACACCTGGTCGGCCCCCGCCTCCCAGGTCTCCTGACGGTCGAGGCGGCCCTGCATGCCGTCGAGGATGAGCCGTAGGCCGTCCTCGAACGAGCGCTCCCCCTGCGGGTCGCCCACCTCCGCCAGCCCGGCCGTCAACCGGGGGTGGGCCCGCTGGAAGGCGGCCATGTCGGGCATGGCGCCGCCGGCGTCCGGCCGCGTCCGGTCGGCCTGCTCCTCCAGCACGAACCCGGCGACGTACACGCTCATCGCGAACAGCCCGCGGACAGCGTCGCCCACCGCGAACCCGGCCGACTCCAGGGCCGCCACCGACCGCTCCACCACCTCGAACAGCAGCGGTGACGGCCGGGTGCCGGCCACCAGCCGCGCGCCGTCGCGGTAGGAGTTGAGCATCGCCCGGTCGCGGTGGGCGTGGTCCCTCATCCACTCGCGCCAGGCGGCGGGCTCGGTGAGCGCGGGGCGGGTCATGTGGGCGGCGGTCATCGCCTCGGCCATCGCGTCGAGGAGCTCCTGCTTGTTCTTGAAGTGCCAGTAGAGCGCGGGCGCCTGGACGCCCAGTTCGCCCGCGAGCCGCCGCAGCGTGAGCCCGTCGAGCCCGGTCTCCTGCAGCAGCCGCAGCGCCGCGGCCACGATGGTGCCCTTCTCAAGTGCCACGGTTGACAGCTTAACAACGTTCAATGCACCCTTAACGCTGTTAGATTTAACGCCGTTAAGGAGCCTCGCGATGATCTACGCGGAGGGTTTACGGAAGCGGTACGCGGCCACGGAGGCGCTCAGGGGCATCGACCTCGACGTCCCGGCCGGCACGGTGTGCGGGCTGCTCGGCCCCAACGGAGCAGGCAAGACGACGACCGTGCGCATCCTGGCCACCCTGCTCCGCCCGGACGGCGGCCGGGCCGAGGTCGCCGGGCTCGACGTGGTGCGCGAGGCGGCCCGGCTGCGCTTCCGCATCGGCCTGGCCGGCCAGCACGCCGCCGTGGACGAGCTGCTGACCGGCCGGCGCAATCTGGAGCTGTTCGGCCGCCTCTACCACCTGTCCAGGGCGCGGGCCAGGAGCAGGGCCGAGGAGCTGCTGGAGCGGTTCGGGCTGGCCGCGGCCGGGCGGCGGCTGGTCAGGACGTACTCGGGCGGCATGCGGCGGCGGCTCGACCTGGCCGCCAGCCTGATCGTCGCGCCGCCCGTCCTGTTCATGGACGAGCCGACCGCGGGGCTCGACCCGCGCAGCCGCCGCGAGCTCTGGGACGCGCTGCGCGACCTGGTCCGCGAGGGCACCACCCTGCTGCTGACCACCCAGTACCTCGACGAGGCCGACCACCTGGCGGACCAGGTCGTGGTGCTGCGCGAGGGCCGGGTCGCGGCGGCGGGCTCCCCCGCCGCGCTCAAGAGGCAGGTCGGCGGCGACCGCGTGCGGATCGTCTTCCGCGACCCCGGCGACGCGGCGACGGCCCTCGGGACGCTCGGGCTCGCGTCCGAGCCTGCCGTCGAGCCGGGCGGGACGCGGATGACCCTGCCGGCGCCCGACGGGGCCCAGTCGCTGGTCCGCGTCGCGCGTGCCCTCGACGCGGCCGGGATCGCCGTCGAGGATCTCGCGCTCCGCCGTCCGACGCTCGACGAGGTCTTCCTCCACCTGACCGCATGACAGGAGCCACGAGCATGAACCTGCGCTGGACCGTCACCGACTCCCTGACCATCGCGGGCCGCACGTACTCGCGGTGGAAGGCCCAACCGGGGGAGATCGCCGGATTCCTGGTGTTCCCCATCATCATGACCGTGCTGTTCGGGTACGTCTTCGGCAGCGCGATCACCCTGCCCGGCGGCGGCGACTACCGCAGCTTCCTGATGCCGGGCATCTTCATGCAGGTCATGGCCATGACGGCGACCGCGGCCGCCACGGCGGTGGGCGAGGACATGGAACGCGGGATCATCGACAGGTTCCGCGCGCAGCCCATCGCCCGCAGCGCCGTGCTCATCGGGCGCAGCGTGGCCGACCTGTCGATGCACCTGATGTCGCTGGCCGCCATGGTCGCGGCGGCCGTGCTGCTGGCCGGATGGCGGACGCACGGCTCCCCGGGCGAGACGGCGGCGGCGTTCGGGCTGCTGGCGCTGTTCGGCCTGGCGATGATCTGGGTGGGCACCTACATCGGCCTGTACGTGCGCAGCGGCACGCAGGCCGACGCGGCCACGTTCGGCTGGCTGTTCCCGATGACCTTCCTGGCCAACACGTTCGTGCCCACCGAGGGCCTGCCCGCCTGGCTGCGGCCGGTGGCCGACTGGAACCCGATGAGCGCGACCGTGGCCGCCGCCCGCCGCCTGTTCGGCAACCCCACCTCGGCGGGGTCCGTCTGGCCGCTGCAGCATCCGGTCGCGGCGAGCCTGCTGTGGTCGGTGGCGCTCATCGCCGTCTTCGCCCCGCTGGCGACCCACCGCTACCGCACGTCCAGCCGGTGAGACACGGGCGGACAGCGGAGAGCCGCCCGGCGGAGGGTGTTCCGCCGGGCGGCTCTCACGGGTCGGGTGAAACCCCCGATGCGGGCGCGTGAGGATCCGCGCCCCGTCCCCGGCCCGCGTCCGGCTCTTGACCGGGCGCGGGCGCGGGAAGTCCTACTTGGCCAGCAGCGAGCGCAGGACGTACTGCATGATGCCGCCGTGCCGGTAGTAGTCGGCCTCGCCGGGCGTGTCGATGCGGACGACCGCGTCGAACTCGACGTCGCCGGCCTTGACGTGCACGGTGGACGGGATGCCGCCGCCGTTGAGCGCCTCGACGCCGGTGATGTCGAACGTCTCCTCGCCGGTCAGCCCGAGCGAGGCCGCCGTGGCGCCCTCGGGGAACTGCAGCGGGAGCACGCCCATGCCGATCAGGTTGGAGCGGTGGATGCGCTCGTAGGACTCGGCGATCACGGCGCGCACGCCGAGCAGCGCGGTGCCCTTGGCCGCCCAGTCGCGCGAGGAGCCCGAGCCGTACTCCTTGCCCGCCAGCACCACCAGCGGCGTGCCGGCCTCGGCGTAGTTGACCGAGGCGTCGTAGATGAACGACACCGGGCCGTCGGGCTGGGTGAAGTCGCGGGTGTAGCCGCCCTCGGTGCCCGGCGCGATCTGGTTGCGCAGGCGGATGTTGGCGAACGTGCCGCGGATCATCACCTCGTGGTTGCCGCGCCGCGAGCCGTAGGAGTTGAAGTCGCGCACCTCGACGCCGTTGGCCTGGAGGTACTGGGCCGCGGGGGTGCCGACCTTGATCGAGCCGGCCGGGGAGATGTGGTCGGTGGTGACCGAGTCGCCGACCTTGACCAGCACCCGGGCGCCCGAGATGTCGGTCACCGGCTCCGGCTTCTCCGGCATGCCCTCGAAGTAGGGGGCCTTGCGCACGTACGTGGAGGACGGGTCCCACTCGAAGGTGTCGCCGGTCGGGATCGGCAGCGAACGCCAGTGGTCGTCGCCCTTGAACACGTCGGCGTAGTCGCGCTCGAACATGTCGCGGCCGATCGAGGAGTGGACCACCGAGGCGATCTCCTCCGGCGCGGGCCAGAGGTCGCGCAGGAACACCGGCTGCCCGTCGGAGCCGATGCCGAGCGGCTCGTTGTCGAGGTCGATGTCCATCGTGCCGGCCAGCGCGTACGCCACCACGAGCGGCGGCGAGGCCAGGTAGTTCATCTTGACGTCGGGGTTGATGCGGCCCTCGAAGTTCCGGTTGCCGGACAGGACCGCGGTGACCGCGAGGTCGTTGGCCTGGATGGCGTCGGAGATCTCGGTGGGCAGCGGGCCCGAGTTGCCGATGCAGGTGGTGCAGCCGTAACCGACCAGGTTGAAGCCGATCTTGTCGAGGTACGGCTGCAGCCCGGAGCGCTCGAAGTAGCCGGTGACGACCTGCGAGCCCGGGGCCAGCGAGGTCTTGACCCACGGCTTGCGGGTCAGGCCCTTCTCGACGGCGTTGCGGGCCAGCAGCGCGGCGCCGAGCATCACGTACGGGTTGGAGGTGTTGGTGCACGAGGTGATCGCGGCGATCGACACGATGCCGTGGTCGATCTCGAACGACGTGCCGTCGGCCAGCGTGACCGGGACCGGCTTGTGCGGCCGGCCGCCGTCGGCGCGGGCGTTGGAGGCGGGCGCGTCGGAGGCGGGGAAGGACTCCTCGCCCTCCTCGTCGACGCCGTCGGCCACGTAGTTCTGGACGTCGCGACGCCAGGCGTCCTTGGCCGCCGACAGCTCGATGCGGTCCTGGGGGCGCTTGGGGCCGGCGATCGACGGGACGACCGTGCCGAGGTCGAGCTCGATGTACTCGGAGAAGACCGGCTCGGGGCCCTGCGGGTCGAGCCAGAGGCCCTGGGCCTTGGCGTACGCCTCGACCAGCGCGATCTGCTCCTCGGAGCGGCCGGTCAGGCGCAGGTAGTCGACGGTCTGGCCGTCGATCGGGAAGATCGCGCAGGTGGAGCCGAACTCGGGGCTCATGTTGCCGATCGTGGCCCGGTCGGCCAGCGGCACGGAGGAGACGCCCTCGCCGTAGAACTCGACGAACTTGCCGACCACGCCGTGCTTGCGCAGGATCTCGGTGATCGTCAGGACCAGGTCGGTGGCGGTGGCGCCGGCGGGCAGCTTGCCGCTGAGCTTGAAGCCGACCACGCGCGGGATCAGCATGGAGATCGGCTGGCCGAGCATGGCGGCCTCGGCCTCGATGCCGCCGACGCCCCAGCCCAGCACGCCGATGCCGTTCTCCATCGTGGTGTGGGAGTCGGTGCCGACGCAGGTGTCGGGGTAGGCCTTGCCGTCGCGGATCATGACCACGCGGGCCAGGTGCTCGATGTTGACCTGGTGGACGATGCCGGTGCCGGGCGGCACGACCTTGAACTCGTCGAAGGCCGTCTGGCCCCAGCGCAGGAACTGGTAGCGCTCGCGGTTGCGCTCGTACTCGCGCTCGACGTTGCGCTGGAAGGCGTCGGGGTGGCCGAAGTAGTCGACGATGACGGAGTGGTCGATGACCATCTCGGCGGGCGCGAGCGGGTTGATCCTGGCGGCGTCGCCGCCCAGGTCGCGCACGGCCTCGCGCATGGTGGCCAGGTCGACCACGCAGGGGACGCCGGTGAAGTCCTGCATGATGACGCGGGCCGGGGTGAACTGGATCTCCACGCTGGGCGTCGCGGCCGGGTCCCAGCCGCCGAGCGCCCGGATGTGGTCGGCGGTGATGTTGGCGCCGTCCTCGGTGCGGAGGAGGTTCTCCAGCAGGATCTTCAGGCTGTACGGGAGGCGTGCGGCGCCCTCGACGGCGTCAAGCCGGAAAATCTCGTACGACGCGTCGCCGACGCGTAGCGTGTCACGGCTGCCGAAGCTGTTCGCGGACACGGTGATTCGCCTCCTCCATCAGACAATTGCTCACTTGAATCCTGCCGCACCCACGGAACGACACGTACGTTAGGTGAACCTAACTTGCGGGGCTCGCGGCGGATGTCTCGACGTCAAGATATTACTACGGTATCTCGACATCAAGTTAAAGCGGGGCGAGCCGCCAGAAGAGCAGGCCGATGATGGCGACGGAGAGGATCGGCGCGAGGATCTTCTGCTCGAACTTCTTGCCGGTCTTGATGCCGATCTTCCAGGGCAGCACGAACTTGGCGCCCAGCGGCCAGAGCACCGGGCAGCCCCGTTCGGTCATGCAGTCGCCGACGACGTGGATCAGGCAGCCGACCCCCACGGCCAGCCCGAGCCAGGCGTAGCCGACGTTCAGGGAGAGGAACACGGCGTAGAGCCCGGCCGTCATGCCGATGTTGATCATGATGGACCCGGCCTTGTTGCCCGGGATGCCGATGCCGATCGCCCGCAGGGCCAGCCCGATCATCAGCACGACCGTGATGTCACGGGCGATCGGATAGGCGTTGACCAGCCAGTGGACGCCGAACCCGAGCGCCGCCGCGAAGGCCAGCGAGTGGGTCATGCCGCGGTGGCCGCCGCTGATCCAGGACACGAACTTGCTGAGCAGCCAGGTGACCGGCCCGAAGGTCTGGGCGATGGTCGCGCTGGGATGGTCGAGGTCGGGCAGCATGGCCGCCCCCGCGCAGACCAGGGCGCCGGCGATCAGCTCGGCCGGGCCGAGCGCGCCGGCCATGATGCCGGTCTCGATGAACCGGGAGCTCTCGTTCAGCAGCGGCAGTGCGGCGAGCGGCGGCGCCAGCGCCAGCCACGCGATCGCCCCGGTCATCGCGTGCGTGTGCCCCATCATGATCGGGACTGTATTGCAAAGAGCCGCTTTACGCGGAGATCCCGGCCGCCAGGTTCTCCTGACGCTGGAACGGTCCGCCGGAAAACACCCGCAAACGCAGACGAGGTCGTCTCCGCGGCGACAGCACCCCCCAGCCCTGCCGACGCGGAACGACCTCGTCTGCTCTGTTCAACGGCGGACATCCCAAGACTGTTCCCCAATTCCGCAACTTTTTCGTGATCTGGCTCACTCTGCACCCTGCCTTGCCAACGAAACAGTAGCGATATATCTTTGACGCATCGAGAACAGATCGCGATATAGGGAGAAAGAGCATGAGTTACGCACACGCAGCGGGCGACCAGTGGTTCGGCCCCCGGGAGAACCTGCGCGCGGCCCGCGAGAAGCTGAGGGCCATCGCCGACGCCTTCGAGCAGATGGGCGGCCATCACCACCATCACCGGGGCGGCGGCGGGCCGGGCGAGCGCAGGCAACGCGGCCGGCGCGGCGGGCCGGGCGGACCGTTCCCGTTCGACTTCGGCCGCGGCGGCCCCTTCGGCCCGGGCGGGCCCTGGGGCGGGCACCACGGCTGGGGCGGCGGCCGGGGCCGTAAGGCCAAGCGGGGCGACGTCCGCGCCGCGATCCTGGCCCTGCTGGCCGAGGAGCCGCGCAACGGCTACCAGATCATCCAGGAGATCGCCGAGCGCAGCGAGGGCGGCTGGAAGCCCAGCCCCGGCGCCGTCTACCCGGCGTTGCAGCAGCTCACCGACGAGGGCCTGGTGATCGCGGAGGAGAACGAGGGCCGCAAGACCTTCCGCCTCACCGACGAGGGCCGCGCCTACATCGACGCGCACGCCGACGAGGTCCGCGCCCCCTGGGACGAGATGCGTCCGGACATCGACGACAACACCGCCGATCTCTGGCACATCGCCCGACAGTCGGCATTCGCCATGATGCAGGTTCTCCAGACCGGAAACGACGCACAAATCCGCGAAGCGCGTAAGACTCTGGTTGAGACCCGGCGCAAGCTCTACCAGATCCTGGCCGACGGCGAACCGGGCGAGGAGTAACCAGGTGACCGGCTCCGCAGCGACAGGCCGGTTCGGGGAGAGCGAGGAACCAGACATGGACCACAACGATCTCCGCATCGGCGACGCCGAGCGCGAGCAGACGATGGCGGCCCTGCGCGAGCACTTCGCCCAGGGCCGCCTGACCCACGAAGAGCTCGACGAACGCCTCGACCGGACGCTGGCCGCCAAGACGGTCCGCGACCTGTCCCAGGTGACGGCCGACCTGCCCGGCTCGTCCCCCTCCTACGCCCAGCCCCCGCAGCTGTCCCAGCAGATGCCCCAGTTCGACCGGGACGCCTGGCGCCAGGCGATGAGGGCGCACCGCCACCAGATGCAGGCCATGCACCACGCACAGGCCGCGAACCGCCGGCACGACCATTCCCGCCGTCACTGGCGCGGCCACCGCGGCCCCGGCCCGCTGCTGCCCCTCCTGATCGTCTCCGGGGTGCTGGCGCTGGTCTTCGGGTTCGGCCTCTTCAAGATCCTGCTGGCGGTGTTCGTGGTGGCCACCGTGTTCAACCTGGTGCACCGCCGCTTTCACTACCGCGGGTGACCTTCGCATCCCTTCGTGACGTTGGGCCTTGACCAGAATCAACTGACATTTCATGATCTGGCGGGCGGATCTCACCGAACGAAGGGGCGTCGCATGACCGAGCCGGGTTCCGTGGCGGCCCTCACGAATCCGTTCGCCGCGGTGGGCGGCGCCGACGCGCTCGTCCTGGACGCGCCCGGCTACCTGGCGGCCTTCGAGCGCGACCACGCCGGCTGCGTCGTCCCCCTGTGGAAGCTGGAGCGCGCCCAGAGCTTCTACGAGCCGGACGTGGCGAGCTGGCGGGCCATGATGGACGGCGACTGGACCGCCTCCCTCTCCCTGGCCGAGCAGATGGCGCCGCTGGTGGCCGGCTACTTCCGCCACCGGATGCCGGTGCGCCGGGTGCGCGTGGTGGAGTTCCCCGTCAGCGCGTACCTGCAGTGGGAGATGCACCTGCTGGACATGCGGGCCAGGGCGGGCTCACCCTGCCGGGTGGTGCCCGCGGCGCGCGTGGCCGCCCTCGAACCGGTGCCCGAGCTGGTGATCTTCTCCCCCGTCCTGATGTACGAGGTCCTCTACGACGAGCACGGCGGCGGCCGGGGCGGCCGGCGCATCACCGATCCCGGCGTGATCGGCCCGTGCCTGCGGGCGGTCCAGGAGCTGTTCGCCGAGGGCGAGGACGTGCGCGACTTCCACCGGCGGGAGATCGTGCCGCTGCCGCCGCCGTCGGTCACCGACGAGATGCGCGCCGCGGTGCCACCGTACGCCCACCGGACGGAGGAGTTCCGGGTCTGAGCGCGGCCGGGTTGCGGCCCGCGACTGGAACGGGCCACGACGCATCTCCTGACACTTTGGTTTACCCGGACATCAGGGAAATTTCGCAAATTTCGTGACAGGGGGGTTGCGGCCCTACCAGAATGCGGTGCGATCCAGCGTCCATCGCAACTGGAGGAAGCCCCAATGCGCAGACCCCTAGGGGTACTCGCCGGCCTGGTGAGCCTGGCTGCACTCGGTACGCCGACGACCCCGGCCGACGCCTCGACGGCGGCCGCGGCCGGCAGCGAGGCCGCCGGCCGTTGCCGGGTCACCGTGGCCACGCCTCGCGTCAACGACACCGCCCAGATCGTCTCCTCCGCCGCCCGTCAGGGCTGCCGTACGGACGCGCTCCTGCGCGTCCGGCTCAAGCGCGCCGTCCCGGGGCCGGACCCCGTCGTCAAGAGCGGCTCCACCCGGTCCGGCAGCGTCGCGCTCGCCCTCCCCTGCGCGCCCGGCGTCTACTACGCGGTCGCCACCGACCACCGGGGCCGCGGCGCATCCTCCAAGGCGGTCAGGCTGACCTGCGCCCCGGCCCCGACGCCCACGGCGACCCCCAAGCCCACCCCGACGGCCACCCCGACGACCACAGCCACCCCGGCCCCCAAGCCGACCGCGACCGGCCCCGCCGGCACGGTGGGCACCGCCGAGGAGAACGAGGTCCTGCGCCTGGTCAACGCCGAGCGCGCCAAGGGCGGCTGCCAGCCGCTCAAGCACGACGCCCAGCTGCGCGCCGCGGCGTACGGCCACTCCGCCGACATGGCCGCCAAGGGCTACTTCGACCACACCTCGAAGGACGGCCGCAGCTTCATGGACCGCATCAGGGCGGCCGGCTTCACCGGCGGGACCGCCTTCGCCGAGAACATCGCCAAGGGCCAGGCCACCCCGGCCTCCGTGATGAACTCCTGGATGAACAGCTCGGGCCACCGGGCCAACATCATGAACTGCCGGTACACGGTGATCGGCGTGGGCGCGGCCAGGAACGGCCAGGGCCCCCTCCACTGGACGCAGGACTTCGCGGCCAGGTAGCCCTCGCGGGCCCCGCGCGCCGCGCGGGGCCCACCGGGTCAGACGCGGGTCAGACGCGGGTCAGACGCGGGTCAGACGCGGGTCAGCAGGACGTTCCCGTCCCCGGCCTTCCTGACCACGATGACCGCGTACAGCCCGGTCACCTTCGGGTCGCTGATGGTCAGGCGTTCCATCTTGTTAGGGCCGCCGCTCGCGGACTTGCGGGCGGCCGAGCGCGGCAGGCCCCACGCGGCGGGGTCGGGCGCCATCACGAAGAGGTCGAGGTCCTGCCCGTTGCGCGGCACGACCGTGATCGTGGCGGGCACGCCCTTCTCGATCCACGTCGTCCGCACCTCGGCCAGGCGGCCGGCGGCAATGGGGAACTCCTGCGGCGTCCCGGCCTCCAGGTTGCCCGCGGCCGCCTCGGTCACCTCCATCGCGTACTCCTCGTAGTCGGCGTCGGAGCTGACCGAGTTGACGAACCAGTTGCGGGTGGCCGAGCTGGGCTGCACGGCGACGAAGTCCGCGCTGGTGGCGGTCCAGTCGGCGCTCCTGACGGCGTCGCCGCCGGCGTTGGGCGTGGTGGCCAGGTCGACGTCCGCGCCGTCCGGCCCGGTGACGGCGGCCACCACGTGCCATTTGCCGGGCGTGGTGACGAAGGCCGTCTGCAGCGGGACGTTGGCGGGCCGGCGGATCGGATGCCGGTCGGCCAGGTCCTCCACGTGCTGGGTGGAGACGGCGTTCTGGAACAGCGCCCCCTCCGCGAGGTCGTGGTGCTGAGGGTCGAGCAGGGTCATGAAGTGGTCGAGGTCCTGGGCGACCGCCTTCCTGAACGCGGCCACGACGGTCTCGGGCCCGACGCCGCCGAGGTCCCAGTACGTCTCGTCCCGCGTGCCCGAGTCGGCCAGGTCGAGCAGCACCCCGGCCACGCGGCCCTCGGTCCTGACCGCGTCCGTCCCGCTCGGCCAGCCGTCGCTGAACCAGCGCGGGCTCTCCAGGTCGATCGCGGAGGTCGACCACCGGTAGTGCGTGTCGTCGTAGGTCTGGACGGCGACCCAGTCGGCCCACCCCTCGATCCAGGCGCAGGTCGGGTTGATCATCGGCGCCCTCATGAAGTGCTGCCCGCAGTCGCCGCCGGTCGACGGTCTCCTGCCCGTGTAGTCCATGATGAAGTGCCCCAGCTCGTGGGGAAGCGTCATCTTCTCCAGCGGTATCGAGGCGTCCAGGTTGATCTGGAAGCGGCCCAGGCAGTCGGGGCCGGCACTCGGGCAGTAGTAGGACGTGGGCAGCACCTTGTCCGGCCGCCAGATGACGGTCACCGACTGGCAGTTCTGCTCGCCCGGCTTCCAGCAGTCGTCGGCCGGGTCGTTCAGCCAGCCGGTGTAGGCCTTCCACGTGTCGTAGACGGCCGCGTGCAGGCGGAAGGCCCCCTCCATCGGATCCCCGGCGGCGCTGCGGTAGTCCATGACGGTGGCCGACGTGCCGGGGGGAACGTCCGGCGTGGTCGGGCCGGCGTCGGTGTAGATGTCGGCGGCCTTCTCCGAGAAGCCCACGGACCAGTAATTGCTGACCGGGCTGACCTCGATGTTGACGTCCTGGCCGGTGCCGTCCTCCTCGGTGCCGGGGAAGCAGAGCTTGTAGGCGCCGGACGCGTCCGTCTCGGCCCAGCCGAGATTGAGCCGGCCGTTCGTGTCGGTGTCGAACGCGTCCACCTCGGCCATGGGGACGCCGCCGACGGTTCCGTCCGCCCTGATGTAGGTGACGCGCCCCTGCACGCACGTGTCGCCGGCCGCGGCGGCCCGCGCGGTCCTTTCCGTACGGCGCCCGCGGCCCTCGCGCGGCATGCCGAACACCGACGACCGCTCGCCCACGGTGACGTAGGCGAGCCCGCCGGAAGCGGGCCCCGGCCGCCCGTCGCGGGCCTGGACGCGGACGGAGGCGGGGCCGGGCCCGACCGCCGTGACGACGCCCTCGTACCGGACCGTCCGGCCCGCACGGGCCCGCCAGGTCCGGGTGGCCCGGTCCACCGGGCTGCGGCCGATCGTCGCGGCGGCGCGGTCGAGCCCGGCGGGCGGGGTCGCCCACTTCAGGGTGTCCGCGAGTTCGATGATCGTGGTGGCGTCGGGGATGTCGTCTTTCGGGGTCACCTCGATCGTGAGCTTCGCGCTCTGCCCCACGGCGGGGGCGCGGTCGAGCGAGACGTCCACGGTGAAGCAGTCCCCCGGGACGCAGGCGGGCTGCTTCGGCGCGGCGGCGTGGGCCGGGGCCGTGGTGAGGCCCACGGCCGCCAGCACCCCCGCCAGGGTGGTCGCCATCAGTCGGCGTGACATCGGCATGTCTCCTGATCAGCCCGCGCAGGCCACGGGCGAGTCGAAGTGGCCAGGTGAGGTGGGATAGGGCGAACCGCTGTCGCCCGAGGCCGGCACGGCCACCTCGCGCACCCCGGACGCGTCGCCGAGGGTGCGGCCGGCGCCCGCGCCCCAGGCCACCCTGGCCAGGAAGTCGAGCATCGCCGGGGAGTGCTGGCGGACGATGTTGTGTCCGCCGTTGGCCGGGCCGCAGTGGGTGTAGAGGTTGAAGCCGCCGTTCCAGTCGATCATCTTGTCGCCGGGGTTGGGCCCGTTGGCCGTGCGGTCGCCCTGCAGGACGTCGCGGTCCGCGCCGCCGTACTGCCAGTCCACGCCCTGGTGGTGCTGGTCGTCGGCGGTGGCGGCGTTGTCCTTGTCGGTCATGCGGAACCACGCGCACGGGTCCACCACCGTGGTCAGCTCGCCTTCCGGCATCTTGCCGGGGGCGCACGAGCCGGGGTAGGAACCGCGCGGGTTGTAGTCGAGCAGGTCCGCGCCCGCGCCGCCGAAGACGTGGTCGACGAAGCGGTCGCCGGTGCCGCGGGCGGCCGGGTCGAACGCGCCGCCGGTCAGGCAGTCGGCGGTGGCGGCGTCCAGGGCCGGGTCGCAGCCCTTTCCGCCCCACAGCAGGTCGTCGCCGTCGCCGCCGAACACCTCGTCGCCGCCGCTGTCGCCGTTGACCAGGTCGTCACCGGCGCCGCCGTGCATGCTGTCGCGTCCGGGGCCGCCGCGCATGCGGTCCGCGCCGCCCTTGGCGAAGCCGTCGTGCGGCATGGCGGCGGACGTCCAGGTGTCGCCGTCGGTGTCGTGCAGCAGGTCGGTACGGCGGTCGTAGGTGCCGGGCTGGAAGCCCTTGTAGGTCTCCTTCGGCGGGGCGTTGAGGCTGACGGTGAAGCCGAGCCGCTGGGCGTCGGCGGCGTCGAGGCGCTCGTTCAGCACGCCGCCGCGGTCGCCGAGCATGGCGTCCTCGCCCGCGCCGCCGGACAGGTCGTCGTCCCCCAGTTCGCCGAACAGGTCGTCGTCGCCCTGGCCGCCGTGCAGGGTGTCGTCGCCGTCCTGGCCCCACAGCGCGTCGTCGCCGTCGTCGCCGTACAGGTGGTCGGCGCCGTAGGAGCCGGCCGGCTCGCAGGTGGCCTGGGCCTGGGTGCAGAACCTGGTCGACCCGCCCGGCAGGGCCGGGTCGTGGCCGCGTACGCGGGTCGCGTCCGCTGGCGCCTGGCCCGCCGGGTAGCGCTCGGTGTAGACCTTCTCGGCGTCGCCCGTCACGGTGCGGACGAGCGAGCCGTTGTCACCGAGCAGGACGTCGGCGCCGCCGCCGCCCTCGATCGCGTCGGCCCCGTCGGCGGCGGCCTGCCTGGCCGAGCCGCCGATCAGGTCGTCCTGGCCGGGGGCGTCGTCGCCCTCCAGGTCGGCGGCGCCGCTGGGGTCGCCTCTCCAGCCGGGGTCGGTCAGCGGTCGCGTGGTGGTGTGGGCGGACTCGGCCGTCAGCGGCAGGTCGCCGCGGATCTGGTCCGCGCCGTCACCGCCCTCGGCGTAGTCGCCCTGGCCGCCGCCGGACAGCTGATCGTCCCCGCCCTGCCCCCACAGAACGTCCACCCCGGCCCCACCGGACACCCGATCCGCCCCTGCCCCGTCACCTGAGCCCTCGGTGGAACCCTTGCGCGAGCCTTCGCCTGAGCCGTCACCTGGGCCCTCGGTGGCACCCTTGCGCGAGCCTTCGCCCGCGTCGGCGGCCAGGAGTGTGACGGCGCGCGGGGTCATCGGGGTGCCCGCGGAGCCGATGCGGACGGTGGCCCTGGCCGGGGTGCCCGTCAGCGTCACCACGGCGTTGTCGCCGGCCACGACGTCATCGCCGGGGCCGCCGTAGAGCGCGTCGGCGGCGTCGGCGGCCGTGGTGTGGGTGCCGCCGACCAGGTCGTCGTCGCCCTGGTCGCCCTCGACCCAGTCCACGCCCGCGCCGCCCTCGGCGTAGTCGTCGCCCTCCTGGCCGCGCAGCCGGTCGGGGCCGCCCTGGCCGAAGATCGCGTCGTTGCCCGCGCCGCCATCGGCCACGTCCGGACCGAAGCCGCCCGCGAGCAGCTTCACCTGATGCGCGGCCGCCTGCCCCGGCCGCACGGCGACCGAGGTCGCCGGGTCAGCCGCCGGCTCACCGCCCGAGGCCGCCGTGGCAGACGGCGCAGCCGAAGGACTCCCCGCCCCAGACGGCCCCGCAGAAGGGCCTCCCGTGGACGACGGGCTCTCCGACGGTGTGCCCGACGAGGTGGCCGACGGAGTAGCCGACGGCCCCCCAGACGGCCCCCCAGACGGCCCCTCGGACGGAGCGCCCGAGGAGCTGGGCGAGGGGCTGGGCGAGGTGCCCGACGGACCGGCCGACGGGGTGCCCGAGGGGGCGGCCGACGGGGTGCCCGAGGGCCCAGGGGGCGGGGTGGCGGTCAGGCTGGCGTTGTCGGCGGCGATCACGTCCGGGCCGTCGCCGCCCAGCAGCGTGTCACCACCATCCGGGTACGCGCCCGCAGCGCCCCCCACCAGCTCGTCCTCCCCCGCCTCGCCGTACACCTCGTCGCCGCCGACGCCGCCCTCCAGGTGGTCGTCGCCCGCGTCGCCGTGCACCTCGTCGGACCCGATCCCGCCATGGGCCCGGTCGGGGCCGTCGCCGCCGTGGATCACGTCCGGGCCGCCGGCCTCCTCCGGGGTGCCGTCGAGGTCGAACGGGCCGTCGGCGGCGCCGTTGTCGCCGATCAGCTCGTCCGCCCCGGCGTCGCCGTACAGGAAGTCGCCCTTGTCGTCCTTGCCCGCCGTGCGGGTACCGCCGATGACCAGGTCGTCGCCGTCGCCGCCGAACGCCCGGTCCTGCCCGGACTCGCCCACGACGGTGTCGTCGTGCGCGCCGCCGTACAGGGTGTCGTCGCCGGAGCCGCCGGTCACCTCGTCGGCGCCGTCGTCGCCGAGCGCCGTGTCGTCGCCGGAGCCGCCCGAGACCCGGTCGTCGCCCGAGCCGCCGGCCAGGCGGTCGTCACCGCGTTCGCCACAGACCACGTCCTGGCCGCCGCCGGCCTCGACCCGGTCGGCGCCGCCGCCGGCCGAGACGGTCTCCTTGCCCGCGCCGCCGATGATCAGGTCCCGGCCGTCGGCGTCGCCGTCGTGCTCCTCGCACGGCTCGTCCCGCCGGCGGTCGCCGAAGACGGTCGCGCCTCCGTCGCCGCCGATGACGTGGTCGTTCCCGTCGCCGCCGGACAGCTCCTTGGCCGAGGGCTGGACGCCCGCCGGCAGCGGCAGGTGACGCACCTGCCTGGCCGGGCCGAAGTCGTCGCGCCCCTGGGCCTCGCCGACGTCGGACGGCTCGGCGATCACCCAGTCGTCGCCGGGGCCGCCGGAGATGTCGTCCTTGCCGTGGCCGCCCGCGAGCACGTCGTCCCCGCCGCCGCCGATGATCTGCACGGCCTCGCCGGGAGCCGAGTGGCCGGCGACCAGGTCGACGGCCTGACCGCCGTACACCTTGTCGGCGCCCGCGCCGGTGTCGACGTAGTTCGGCCCGGAGTCGGCGGGTCCCGCCTCGTCGCGGTCGATCTTCTCGCGCGGCCCGGTGTAGATCTCGTCGGCCGCCGAGCCGCCGGTGAGGGTGTCCGCGCCGGGCCCGCCGACCAGCAGGCTCGGCTGCGCGCGGAACCGCGGCGAGGGGTCGGCGGCGGCCAGCGGGCTGTCGGAGGCGACGGCGATGGTGTCGTTCCCGCCGTTGCCGTACAGCCGGTTCTCGCCGAGACCGGCCGCGATGCGGTCGCCGCCGTCGGCCGGGCCGTCGTCCGGCGCGCCGGGCAGGTCGTCGCCGGTCCAGTCGGCCACCTGAACGTCGCCGACCTTGCGGGTGGCGGGGGTCAGGCGGCCGTCACCGGCCACCCAGCCGCCCGCGCCGCCCATGGTGACGCAGTCGTCGCCGGGGCCGCCGGCCACGATCGCGGCGGGCCCGTCGTACTGGTCGCCGCTGGTGATCTGGTCGTCGCCCTTCCCGCCGTCGATCACGTTGCGGCCGGCGCCGGCCAGGATCAGGTCGTCGCCGTCGCCGCCGAACGCCACCACCGTCCGGTCGAACGGGTGAGCTCCGGCGGCGTCGTCGCCGTACCCCTGGAAGACCAGCCGCAGCGCGCCCTTCGCGCCCCGGCCGTCGGCCAGCACCCGCGTCAGGCCGGACGCGCGGTGCTCCTCGCGCACGCCCAGCGCGCTGACCACGAAGCCCTCGTCGCCGGGAAGCTGGCTGACGGTCCACTGCTCGGCGTCGTCGCCCGGCTTGGCGGTGCTGCCGCCCCTGGCCTTGCGCATCGGGCCGACGTGCAGCACCAGGGCGTCGCCCGCCTCGGTGGCGAGCTTCGGCGGGTCCTCGTCGCACTTGGGCCGGACCGAGAAGTCGAGCAGTTTGGCCTCGACGATGGTCCAGTCGAACCGCTTCTTGAAGATCGAGATGCCCACCTCGACCCAGGCCTTCAGGTAGACCTTCAGCTCGCCGTCCAGCGAGAACAGGCACAGCGGGTTGCGCAGCAGGACGTCGGCGAACTCGAAGAACCGGAACTTGCCGTCGTTGGTGGGATCGAGCCAGTTCATGGCGACGGTGAGGAAGATGCCGCCGCTCACGCCCGCCTTGACCAGCACCACGTCCACCGCCGCGCCGGCCTCCAGCCGCCCGGTCAGGGAGATCGCCGGCAGCGGCCTGCCCTGGTCGTCGGTGGTCTTCAGGTAGAGGCTGTCGAGGACCTGGAGGTCGACCTTGCCCTGCTCGATCGCCTTGCGGATGCCGTAGGTGTCGAAGCCCGCCCTGATCTGGGCCTCGACCCCGGCGGTGCCGGAGATGACCACCATGATCGGCGGCGGCGACCAGACCGGGCCGAAGGACTGGCTGTAGGAGAAGCCGAGGCGCAGCGGCCCGGAGTCGAAGGCGACCAGCTCCACGTCCTTGCCCATCAGCAGGCTGAAGATCGACCGTCCGGCGTTCTGCAGCACGGGGAAGCTGAAGCCCGCCTTCGCGGAGTGCTCCATCGGCCCCTGGGCGTCGGCAGTGGCGGCCTTGCCCTTCCCGCACGACCGGGCGCCCTGGTCGAGCGCGGCGAACAGGTCGTCCGTGGCGGGGGCCACGTCCTTGATCAGCGAGTCGGCGACGTCGGGCGAGTTCTCGGTGTCCAGCGCGCGGTCACCGGCCACGGTGAAGCTGCCGATCGGGATGTGCAGCTCTCCCTGGCAGTCGGGCAGCGACGTGACCAGCCTGCCGACCTCGATCATCCGCTCGATGAACTTGGTCGTGCCGCCGCCCGCGACCGTGTTGTACTTCTTGGCGATCGTCATCAGGTTCACCTCGCCGCCGCCCGCGGCCCTGCTCAGGTCCGACAGCACGGGGATGGGCGCGTAGAGCTGATCGATCACCGGTTTGACCGGGTCCGTCACCTTCTTGACCTGGGTCACCACCGGCCCGAGGACGCTCCGGAAGAAGTCCCCGGCCTCCAGGTTCACGTTGTTGAAGGCGATGTTCAGGTTCGCCGGGTCGGGCGGGCCGCCCTTGGTGAGGTCCCAGTCCAGGTCGAAGTCGCCGTACAGGCCGGGGAACATGGCCGAGCCGGCCGTCACCTTGAAGCGCCAGTCCACGGCGACCTTGGCGTTCAACGACGTCTCCACCAGGCCGCCGGCGTCGGCGAGCTGGTCCAGGCCGATCCGGCCGACCGGCTTGAAGCCGATGGTGAAGGCGCCCGCGAACAGGTCGGGGGCGTTCTGCTCGCGGTTCTTGAGCGTGATGTCGAGGATCGCCAGCCTGGCCTTGATCTCCTCGGGCAGCGAGACGTTCACGCCGACGGTCGCCCGCGGCCGGTTGGCCTCGCCGGCGTCCACGTAGAAGCCGCTGGTCCGGTCCAGGCCCACCATGACTTCGGCGTGCCAGCCGAGCTCGGCCCGTACGCCCTTGCCCGCGCCCTGCTTCAGCGCGAGGCCGGGGACGCCGACGTCCAGCGGCCGCTCCACGCCCAGGCAGTCCTTGACGCAGCCCCGTTCGGGATCGACGTCGCCCTTGCCGACGCTGACCTTGAACGCGATGCCGGTCAGCTCGGCGCCCTTGGCCGCGTCGCAGGCCTCGGGCTTGGCGGGGTCGGGGACGGGCGCCTGCAGGCAGGTGATCACCGGCTGCACGCCGGGCCCGACCTTGGGCGCGAGCTCGTCGTTGTACCAGGTGCGCAGGTCGCCGCCGGTGGGCACTTTGCCGCCGTTGGGCAGCTTGGCCAGGGCGGCCTTGATCCCCTGGCGCTTGGCGCCGACGAAGTCGGCCCCCTGCTGGAGGTCGGCGCCGACCATCGGCAGCCGGCCCTTGCCGGAGGCCATGCGCATGCCGGTCTCCAGGGCGGTGAGGTAGCGGTCGATGCCGTCGCCCAGGTTGGTCCAGTCCAGCTCCAGGCCCGGAGGCAGGGTGGAGAAGTCGAAGGAGGGCAGCTCCAGCCGGTTCACGTCGCCGGGCAGCTTCTTGGACAGGTCGAACATCTCGGCCAGCGGCGCTGCCCTGGGCAGCCGCAGCACGAGCGCGTGCTTGCCGTCCGCGGTGAGCGGCGCGCCGTTGAGGTAGGCGGGCAGGACGGCGCACAGCGCCAGGTCGGTGTCGTCGCGATGCGGGTCGCGGTCGCAGGCGACGGGGTCGCTCGTCTCGTTCAGCGCCAGGTCGAGCCCGGAGAAGAAGGCGGCGGGGGTGACCGCGTCCTGGGACTCGCCGCCGTAGCGCAGGCTCACGCCGTAACCGAGCCTGGCCTGCAGCGGGTCGTCGCCCTCCTTGCCGATCGCCAGCGGCAGCGGTCCGACGTCGGCCTTGACCGTGCCGTCGAGCTGCGCCTTCGCCTGGAGGTCGAGGCCGGAGTCGGTCTCGATGAGCAGGTCGCGGGCCGCGTCGAAGCCGCGCTTGAGCGCCACCCGCAGGCCGAGGCGCACCTCGCCCTCGACGGCGGCGTCCAGCGTGGCCGAGCCCTTGGCGGCGACCAGGCTGCTGTCGCCGAAGGCGAAGCGCAGCGGCTCCTGCACGGCCGCCTTCTTGTCGTAGGCCAGCGACAGCCGCAGGGCGCCGTCCTCGTAGCCGATGCGCACCTGGCCGCCCAGCGCCTTGTTCAGCTCGGCCACCAGCGCCTGGACGGTGTCCGGCGGCGCGGCGGTCAGGCGGTCGATCGCGTCCCGCAGCGGCGAGCGCAGCGCGTAGGCGGCGCCCGCCTCGGGCACGGCCTGGCCGAACTTCTCGGCGAAGGACAGCGTGTGCTCGCCGCACGCGGTCGCGACGGTCAGCACCCGGGTGCCGACGGCGACCCGGCGGCCGACGTGCGCCTGGGTGAACGTGCGCGAGGGGTCGGTGACGTAGGCGTTCTCGTTGCCGCAGGCGCCGTCGCCGTAGACGACGCCGGGGCCCGAGCCCATCTCCTCCGCGGCCACCAGGTCGGACAGCGAGCGGCCGAGCAGCGGCAGCTTCGCCGTCATCGCCTCGTTGACCGGCCCGCTGCCCTTGACGCCGTCGAGGTACGTGGCCACCGCGCCCAGCGACTTGATCAGCGCGCCGAACAGCGCCTGCGGGTTGTCGGGTTCGAAGGCGAAGTCCTTGACCCTGCCGATCTGGTCGAAGCCGCGGAAGCTGACGGCGGCGGGCTTGCCGAGGTCCGGCATCTCCACCTCGCCGGAGACCCTGCCGCCGAAGAAGTCGGCCAGTCCGGGCACGCCCAGCGTGAGCCGCGCCTTGGCCACCGCGTCCACCTGGGAGGTCAGGACGTCGCCCGGCTTGCTCGCCAGCCGCTCGAACAGCCGGGTCAGCGGCACGTCGCCGATGTCCTTGAGGCCGACCTTGACCAGGTCGCCGCCGTTCCTGCTGCCCATGGTGAGGTCGCCGGTGATCTGGACGCCCAGGTAGCCGGCGACGGCGTTGACGTTGACCGAGGAGAGCACCGACACGCGGGCGCCGAACAGGTCCCGGCCGGTCCGCAGCATGATCCGGTCCGCGGCCCTGGGCAGCTCGTTCACCACGGTGGCGCTGCCGTCGGCGTTGACGTGCTTGTACGGGCACGCCTTCTGCTGCCCGTCCGGCCGCTGGGCGCAGCCCTGGCCCGTCACCGGGTCGCTCAGGTCGAGCACGACCGTGGCCGAGGCGTGGTAGCCGCGCATGACGCCCGCCACGGCGGCGGTCGCGTTGGCGCGGTCGAGCCCGGCGGCGGCCTTGAAGGTGTCGCCGAAGGCGATCTGCCCGATCATGGGGTCGTTCGCGGAGATCCGGTACGGCGCGCCCGCGGCGGGCACGCCGCCGCGCCATCCCTCCTCGGCGAGGGTGACGGTGTCGGCGGTGTTGTCGGCCACGATTCCGCTCGACGTTCCGGCGGTGACCGTGCGCCCGGCGAACTGCCCCGGCGTCCACTTCTGCCCGGCGTGCCGCAGCGTCCTGGCCGCGTACGTGACGCCCGTCCCGGTCCCGCTGACGGTCTGCCCCGCGGGGTTGAGCGGCTCGGGGGCCGGGTTGACGGTCCGGTCCACGACGACGGTGAAGGCGATCTTCTTGGCGGCGTCGTCGTACCCGGCGTCGGCGACCTTGATGATCGCGCCTCCGGGCAGGCCGCGAGCCTTGCCCAGCGCGGCGAGCAGGTCCTGGATGGAGGTGAAGGTGGGCCGGCCGGTGTTGCGGTCCACGCTGGCGGCGGCGAAGGCGTGGATCGCCTCCGACACCTGCACGGCGTCGGCCAGCGAACCGCGCATGAACGGCAGGTCGAGGTCGCCCTGCCCGTCCCAGCGGGCGCGCTGGGCGGCGGTGATCGCGTTGGCCAGGTGGGTCAGGCCGTCGAGCAGGTCCTTGGGCGTGAGCGTCTGGAAGCGGCCGAGCCGGTCCAGGTCGGCCTGGGTCACGCTGACGGCGGGGCCGCCGGTGGCCAGGTCGGGCCAGCTCGCGTCGATGGTCGCGGCGGCCCCCTCGACCTGGGCGCCGGCGAACGGCTGCGCGGTGACCTGCAGCCTGGCGGCGGCCGAGCCCTTGCGGGCGAAGGCGAACAGGCTCTGCGAGCCCAGTTCCGAGGTGTCCAGCCGGCCGTTGCCGTCCGGGTCGGCGGCGGTGGCGGCGAACTCGGCGTCGACGGAGAGCGTCGAGGCCGCCGAGAGGTCGACGCCGAGGATGCCGAAGGCGGCGGTGGGCCTGGCCCCGGCGGCGAGCCTGCCCTCGGCCCGCACGGTCAGGCCGGCGTCCTTGGCCAGCCAGGCGGACTTCGTGGCCGGGTCGTAGGCGAAGGGCAGCTTGGCGGTGAGCTTCAGCGTGACGTCCACGCCGCCCGAGGTGGTCAGCGAGACCTTGGGCTGGGCGCTGCTGACGGAGATCGGGCGGCCGGCCGCCGTCCTGGTGACCTCCAGGGTCAGGTCGAGGCGCCTGATCCCGTTCTGGGTGCCCGCCTTGGCCAGGAGTCTTCCGGCGCGGGGGCCGGACAGCTCGTACTCGTCCTGGAGGTCGTCCAGGGTGGTGAGGTCCTTGAGCCTGTCGTGGACGGCCACCTGGAACAGGTCGCCCAGGCCCAGGGCGTCCTCGCCGCCGGGCACCAGGCCGACGAACGGCAACTGCTCGCCCATCGGGCCGAGCGTGGCCAGGCCGCCGCCCGCGGCCGTGAACCGTTCCACCGCGGACAGCAGCGCCGCGGTCTCGGCGTCCGGTGCCGCGGACGCGGCGGCCGGTGGCGGCACGGCCGCGACCAGACCCGTTAACAACGCCAATGCGCAGAAGACGCGCGACAATCGCCGGCTTGCCACCAGACCCCCCAGTGCGAAGACACAACGAACCGGGTACGTATCTAGCGATCAAGGCTTGTGCGTGACTTGGATCCGTCTACAAGCGCAGGTCAGAGACCGTCGGTTTCCGGGCCGGGGCGCAGCGTGGCGCGCAGGCGGGCCATCTCCCCGGCGATCGTGGCGACGGTCCAGTGGGCGTTGAGCCCGCTCGGGTTCGGCAGCACCCACACGCGGGCCCCGCCCACCTGCTCGGGCTGGGGGCCGATGACCGCCTTGGGCCGCGCGAAGGCCGTCCGGTACGCCGAGATGCCGAGCACGGCCAGCACCTGCGGCCCCAGCTCGGCCACCTTCCCCGCGAGCCGCCGGCCGCCCGCGACCAGCTCGTCGCTGGTCAGCTCCGCCGCCTTGGCGCTGGCCCGGGGGACGATGTTCGTGATGCCCAGCCCGTACGAGGGCAGCAGGTGCTGCTCGGCGGGGGCCAGCAGGCGCGGCGTGAAGCCGGACAGGTGCAGCGCGGGCCAGAACCGGTTGCCCGGCCGGGCGAAGTGGTGGCCGGTGGCCTCCGACATCAGGCCGGGGTTGATGCCGCAGAAGAGCACGTTGAGGCCGGGACCGAGCACGTCGACAAGCACGTGCCGGAGGTTAGCCCACTCCGCGGCGTGGTCAGCCCATGTCTTCCAGCTTGCGGCCCTTGGTCTCCTTGACCCATTTGGTGACGAAGAGGAAGGACAGCGCGGCGAACAGGGCGTACATGGCGTAGGTGAGCGGCAGGTTCCACTCCGACAGCGCCGGGAACGAGACGGTGATCAGCCAGTTGGCGATCCACTGCGCGGCGGCGGCGACGCCGAGCGCGGCGGCGCGGATGCGGTTGGGGAACATCTCGCCGAGCAGCACCCAGACCACCACGCCCCACGACAGGGCGAAGAACAGCACGAACACGTTGGCCGCGACGAGCGCGATCGGCCCCTGCGGGCTGGGCAGCGAGACCACGCCGCCGACCTCCCGCGACGCGCTGAACGCCCAGGCCGCGGTGCCCAGGGCGATCGCCATGCCGGCCGAGCCGACGAGCAGCAGCGGCCTGCGCCCGATCCGGTCGACCAGGGCGATCGCGATGAACGTGCCGATGATGTTGATGATCGAGCTGGAGAAGCTGATCAGCAGCGAGTTGCTCTGGTTGATGCCCACCGACTGCCACAGCACCGACGAGTAGTAGAAGATCACGTTGATGCCGACGAGCTGCTGGAACGCCGACAGGATGATGCCGACCCAGACGATCGGCAGCAGGCCGAGCGCGCTCCCGCGCAGGTCCTTCAGCCCCGGCACGCGCTCGGTCCGCAGCACGTGCTGGATCTCGGCGATCCGGGCGTCGAGGTCCACGTCCTCGCCCTCGACCTCGGCCAGCACCTCGCGGGCCTTCCGCGACCGTCCCGACATGATCAGGTAGCGCGGCGACTCGGGGATGGTGGAGGCGAACAGCAGGTAGAGCAGGGCCGGGACGGCGCAGGCGCCCAGCATCCACTGCCACGCCTGCAGCCCCCACAGCCGGTTGTTGACGTCGCCGCCGGCCAGCTCGGCGATCAGGTAGTTGACGAGCTGCGAGACGGCGATGCCGAGCACGATGGCGAGCTGCTGGAACGAGCCCAGCCGCCCCCGGTAGGCGGGCGGCGCGACCTCGGCGATGTAGGCCGGTCCGAGCACCGAGGCCATGCCGATCGCGAAGCCCGCGATGACCCGCCACAGCCCCAGGTCCCAGATGGCGAACGGCAGCATCTGCCCGATCGAGCTGACGGTGAACAGGCCGGCGGCCACCTGCATCGACCGGGTGCGTCCCCACCGGTCGGCCAGCCCGCCGCCGATCCAGGCCCCGAGCGCGGACCCGAGCAGCGCGATGGCCACGACGAAGCCGATCTGGACCGCTCCCACGTCGAAGTGCCGCTGGATGCCGGTGACCGCGCCGTTGATGACCGAGCTGTCGTAGCCGAACAGGAACCCGCCGATGGCCGCCGCCGCGGTGATGAAGACGACGTGGCCCAGATGCTCCTGATGGGTGTGCCGAGTTGCCATACAGGTCCCTTCCCCGTGATCGGGGACCTACCCGGTGATCACCTGTGTAGCGCGGCGCTTACCCAACCTTGCCACAACCCGGACGTCAGGCCCGGGTCAGCCAGAAGACCGCGATCACGACGGCCGCCACCGCCGCCGCCACGGCGTACCGCAGCAGCGCGCGCCCGAGGGCGCGCCGGACGTAGCCGGGACGGTGACGGTCGGCGGTCATCACAGGCTCCTTCGGAGGGGCGGGGTCACAGGCGCGGGTCCACCGGCTCGGACTCCAGGGCGAGCACCGCGAAGACCGGCTCGTGCACCCGCCAGCCCGCCTCGCCGTCCGCCAGGCGCGACAGCGCCTCCAGGCCGAGGGCGTACTCGCGCAGGGCGAGCGAGCGCTTCTTGCCGAGGAAGCGGCGGCGCAGCACGTCGAGGGACTCGGTGTAGTCGGGCCCGTAGATGATCCGCAGGTACTCCCGGCCGCGCACCTTCACGCCGGGCTGCACCCGGCCGGGCACGTACGTGGCCGGCTTGACGACCATGCCCTCTCCCCCGGCGGCGGTCAGCGCCTCCCACCACGCGGTGGCCGCGGCCCTGGACTCCGGCGAATCGAGCGTGACCGACACGTTCCTGGTCGGCGCGATCAGCGGCGAGTCGAGCAGCGCCAGCGTGGACAGGTGCCAGGCGTGCGGCTCCAGCGCCGTGGCCCGCCCCTCGCAGGCCAGGATCTGGAACGGCGCCAGCCTGATCCCGTCCAGACCGTCCACCGGCCAGCAGTAGCGCGCATAGGCGTCGCGGAACAGGGCAGCGTTGTCGGAGCGGCGTCGGGTGCGGGCCAACATCCCACCCACATCCAGCCCGCGTCCGGCCGCCGCCTCCAGAGCCGCGACGGCCTCGGGCAGCGCGGCCCGCGCGGCGGCGCCGACGGAGGCGTACTGCGACCTGATCAGCTCGCCCGCCTTGGCCGACCAGGGCAGCAGCTCGCAGTCGAGCACGACCCAGTCGGAGCCCAGCTCCTCCCACAGCGGCTCGCACGCCGCGCGCACCGCCTCGACCAGCGGCGTCATGTCCCGGAAGAACGGCCGCCCGGTACGCGTGTAGACCGCGCCCGTGCTGCCGTCGGCCACGCCGAACCGGGCCGCGGCGACCTCGGGCGTCCTGCCCAGCACGGCGACGGCGCGCGAGCCCATGTGCTTCTCCTCGCACACGACCTCGCGCACCCCCGCCGCGGCGAACTCCTCGAACGCCTCGTGCGGGTGCTCCAGGTAGCCGTCGAGCCTGGACGTCTCCGGCGGCGCCATCGTCGGCGGCAGGTAGACCAGCCAGCTCGGGTCGACCGCGAACCGGCTCATGACCTCCAGCGCGGCGGCCGCGTTCTGCTCCAGCACCTTGACCCGGCCGCCGAGGCGGGTCTCGACGTGCCGGGTGCCGATCACGTCGCCGACGTCGAGCATGCCGGGCTCGCGGGCGGGGGCGCCGAGCGGCTTGGCCGGCTCGTACCAGACCTGCTCGGCCGGCACCTGGACGAGCTCGCGCTCGGGGTAGCGCAGCGCGGTCAGGTGGCCGCCGAAGACGCAGCCGGTGTCCAGGCAGATCGTGTTGTTGATCCACTCGGGGGTGACCGTGGGCGTGTGGCCGTAGACGACCATGGCCCGGCCGCGGTACTCGTCGGCCCACGGGTAGCGGACCGGCAGGCCGTACTCGTCGGTCTCGCCGGTGGTGTCGCCGTACAGGGCGAAGGCGCGCACGCGCTTGGAGGCGCGGCCGTGGTAGGACTCCTTCAGCCCGGCGTGCGCCACGACGAGCCGGCCGCCGTCCAGGCGGTAGTGGCTGAGCAGGCCGTCCATGAACGTCCGAGCCCGCTCGGCGAACTCGGGCGGCCCGGCGGCGAGCTGGTCCAGCGACTCGCGCAGGCCGTGGGCGACGGTGACCTTGCGGCCGTTCAGCGCGCGCACGAGCTTCTGCTCGTGGTTGCCGGCCACGCAGATCGCGGTGCCCGCCTCGACCATGTCCATGACCAGGCGCAGCACGCCCGGCGTGTCGGGCCCGCGGTCGACCAGGTCGCCGACGAACACGGCGGTGCGGCCCTCGGGGTGGCTCAGTCCCTGCCAGCCGAGCTTGGCCAGCAGCGTCTCCAGCTCCGAGCGGCAGCCGTGCACGTCGCCGATGATGTCGAAGGGGCCGGTCAGCTCCGTCCGGTCCGACCACGCCTTCTCGTAGGTGATCTCGGCGTTGTCGATCTCCTCCTGGCCGCGCAGCACGTGCACCCGCCGGAAGCCGTCGGCGGAGATCTTGGACAGCGAGCGGCGCAGCTCCTTGCGCTGGCGGATCACCACGCCGGGGCCGAAGTCGCGGTCCGGGCGCGCGGCGTTGCGCTCGATCGCCACCTCCTCGGGCGTGTCCAGCACGATGGCGTCGGCCAGCACGTCGTGCTTCCTGGCCAGCTCGATGAGGCTCTTGCGGGCGGGGTACTGGACGTTGGTGGCGTCCACGACGGTGAACAGCCCCCTGGCCAGGCGGACGCCGACGATGTGGTGCAGCAGGTCGAACGCCGCCGGCGTGGCGGCCTGGTCGTTCTCGTCGTCGGACACCAGGCCGCGGCAGAAGTCGGAGGAGATGACCTGCGTGGGCTTGAAGTGCCGGCGGGCGAAGGTGGACTTGCCGCTGCCGGAGACGCCGACGAGCACCACGAGGGACAGCTCAGGAACGCTGATCACGGGTGAAGACTCCCATCTGGGTGGGCGGGCCGACCTCGGGGTCGTCCTCGCCGACGGGTTCGACGGCGACGTGGTAGCCGTACTGGGCGGCCACCCGGCCGGCCCAGGCGGCGAACTCGGCGCGCGTCCACTCGAAGCGGTGGTCGGGGTGGCGCAGGCCGGTCAGGAACTCGTAGCGCACGTTGTGCTCGATGTTGGGGGTGGTGACGAGCACGTGGCGCGGGCGGGCGCGGCCGAACACGACGCGTTCGAGCGCGGCCAGGCGCGGCGGGTCGACGTGCTCGACGACCTCCATGAGCACGGCGGCGTCGTAGCCCGCCAGGCGCTTGTCGGTGTAGGTGAGCGCGCCCTGGAACAGCGTGAGCCGGGCCCGCTTGCTGTCGGGCATGCGGTCCAGGCGCAGCTTGCGGGCGGCGATGGTGAGCGCCAGGGAGGAGACGTCCATGCCGGCGACGCGCGCGAACCTGGGCCTGGCCAGCAGCGCGGCGACCAGCTCGCCCTGCCCGCAGCCCAGGTCGATCACGCTGACCGCGCCGAGCTCTTCGAGCCTGCGCAGCACCGCCTCGCGCCGCAGCGTGTTGAGCGGCCGCGCCTTACGCACCGCGCCCGCCTCCTCGGCCCCTCCTTCCGGCACGTCGCCCTTGACGCCGCCTTCCCCAGCGCCTTCCGCAGCGCCTTCCGCAGCGCCTTCCGCAGCGCCTTCGGCGACGGCTTCGGCTTCGGCGACCGCCACGGCGAAGGCGGCCTCGTCGGCGGCGGTCTCCCCGGCGGGGGCCTCCTCGGCGAGCGCCGGCTCCAGCTCCTCCTCGGTCTCGTCGCCCAGCTCGGCCAGCCTGGTCAGCGCGGTGCGGGCCAGCGCCCAGCGCCGCCCGAAGTAGCGCCGGGCGATCAGGCCGCGCTCCGGATGCCCGCCGAGCCAGCCCGCCCCCGCCCTGACCAGCTTGTCGATCTCGTCGGACGCCATCCAGTAGTGCTTGCCGTCGTCGAGGACGGGGAGCAGCACATACAGGTGGTTGAGCGCGTCGGCCAGCAGGACGGTGCCGCGCAGGGCCAGCCGCACGTACCGGGACTCGCCCCATTCGGGGAAGCCCTCGTCGAGCGGCAGCGTCTGCGCCTCCACCGTCCACCCCAGCGGCTCGAACAGCCGCCGGGCCAGTTCGGGGCCGCCCCGGCAGGGCAGCGCGGGCACCCGGATCTCCAGCGGCAGCGGGGTGCCCGGCAGCTCCGGACGGGCCTTGCAGCGGCCCGCCCGCGCGGTGCGGAAGACGTCGGCGAGCGCGACGGCCAGCAGCGAGGAGGCCGCGTACGGGCGGTCGTTGACGTACTGCGACAGGCTGAAGTCGGGCGAGTTGCGGCCGCGCGAGCGGACCAGCGCGATCGGGTCGACCTCCAGCAGGAGGGCCGCCGTGCAGCGCTCCTCGCCCGCCTCCGGGTAGAACACCGTGGCCGTGCCGAACGACTGGCCGAACTCCTGCACGCGCTCGGGATGCTTGTGCAGGAGGAAGCCCAGGTCGGTGGCCGGTGTGGCGGTGGTCGTGATCGTCAGCAGCACGTCCCAAGTGTGCCGTAGCCGGACGAAGCACCGCCAACGGAATTACACGTGCGGCAGCACCTCGGCGGCGATGAGCTCCAGGTGCTCCAGGTCGGCCAGGTCGAGGACCTGGAGGTAGACGCGCTCGGCCCCGAGCTTGGCGAAGGCGCCGAGCTTGGCCAGCACCTCCTCGGGGGTGCCGCACAGGCCGCCCTCGCGCAGCATGCCGGGGTCCTGGCCGATGGCGGCGGCGCGCCGCTCGATCTCGGCCTGGTCGGCGCCCACGACGACGGTCTGCGCCGCCGACAGGATCAGGCCGCGGCCCGCCTCCTCGGCCGCCTCCCGGACCCGCGTGAACGCCTGCCCGGTGTCGGCCAGGGTACGGAACGGCACGTTGTACTCGTCGGCGTACGTGGCCGCCAGCCGGGGCGTGCGCCTGGCGCCGAAGCCGCCGATGATCACCGGCGGGCGGGGCCGCTGGACCGGCTTGGGCAGCGCCGGCGAGTCGACCAGCCGGTAGTAGCGGCCCTCGAAGGAGTAGGAGTCCTTCGCCGTCCACAGGCCGGTGACGATCTCCAGCTGCTCCTCGAAGCGGCCGAACCGCTCGCCGAGCGGCGGGAACGGGATGCCGTACGCGGAGTGCTCACCGTCGAACCAGCCGGTGCCGAAGCCCAGCTCCACCCGGCCGCCGCTCATCTGGTCGACCTGGGCCACGCTGATCGCCAGCGGGCCGGGCAGCCGGAACGTGGCCGGCGTCACCAGCGTGCCGAGCCTGATCGTGGAGGTCTCCCTGGCCAGGGCGCCGAGCGTCACCCAGGCGTCGGTGGAGCCGGCGCCGGGGTCGCCGGGGCCGATGCGCTGGTAGTGGTCGGACCGGAAGAAGGCGTCGAACCCCAGGCGCTCCGCGGCCTGGGCGACGGCGAGCAGGTCGTCATAGGTGGCGCCCTGCTGGGGCTCGGTGAAGATCCGCAGCTTCATGAGGCTCATTATCCGCCCACATCGGACGGCGACCGGAAAAGCCCCGCGCCGTCCGGCGAACGCTTGCTACCTTCACCAGCAACCGCTGAAAGTAGCCGATCGATCACGATGGGTGGCATATGTCGCGGAAAGCAAGAGAGCCCGGCACGCTCCCCCGCCCGCTGGCGGTGCTCGCCGCGCTCGCGCTCGCCGGAGCCACGGCGCTGGCGATCCGGATGTTGCCCGCGGGCGCCGAGCCCGCGCCGCCGTCCGGCGCCGCTCCCGTCCGCTTCGCGCCGCCGGAGCGGCCGGCGGAGGTCCGGCTGCCGCCGCGTTCGTACGTGGGGTTCGTCGACACCGCGCGCGACCCCGGGTTCGACCTGGCGGCCGAGTCGCGGGCCACCGGCGTCGCCCGGTACGCCCTCGGCCATCTCGTCGCGGACGACGACGGCTGCCTCGTCCGGTGGGCCGGGCCGCCGGGGGAGGCGGGGCCGGGGAGTGACCCGGTGGCCGCCGGGCTCGGCCGGCTGAGGGCGGCCGGCGGTGACGCCTTCCCGGTGTTCGGCGGGCCCGGCGGGGACGACCCGGCCGTCACGTGCACCAGGCCGGGCGGCCTGGCCACCGCCTACCGCAGGGCGGTCGGCGCGTTCGGGGCCGCCGCGGCGGGGTTCGAGCTCCGCGACGCCGCCGACCCGGCCATCGCGCTGCGCAGGGCGCGGGCGCTGCACGCCCTCCAGAGGGAACGGCCGCTGCGGGTCTTCTTCACCCTGCGCCTGACACCCGACGGGCTGGACGCGGCCGACCTGGCGGCGCTGCGCGCTACCCGGCGGGAGGGCGTCCGGGTGGACGCCGTCGAGCTGCTGGCCGAGATGGAGCCGCGCACCGGGCCGCAGGGACGGCTGCGCAGGCTGGGAGCGGCCGTGCGGGCGGCGGCCGGGCAGCTCGCGCGGGCCTACGGCCTGCCCGGCGAGGAGCAGGCGTGGGAGCGGCTCGCCCTGACCCCGGTGCTCGCCAGGACCGGCGATCTGGACGAGCCGGAGGCCCGCAAACTGTCGGAGTACGCCGTCCGGCACGGGCTGGCCTGGTTGTCGCTGCGCGGCGTACCCCCAAAACCGGAAATATCCCGCATTCTCTGGAGGACCCACTCCTGACATAGGATTTTCCCCGAATCCGGGGGTGAGAAAGACGATGGCGAGCCGGGCCGAGAGCGCGCGCAAGATCCTCATCTACTGGATGGACGTCATGGTCGTCCTCCTGGGCCTGGTGTTCGTCACCCTCGTCCTCGTCTACGCCACGCAGGGCCTGATGGGACTCCCGCAGGCGCTGCTCGCGATCGCCTTCCTGGCGGGCCAGTTCGCGCTGTTCCCCTCCGTGCTGCGGGCCGCCTTCGACGACCGCCCGCGGCCCACGGCCAAGCTGCTGGTGTCCGGGGTGTGCGCGGCCGGCTCGGTGCTGCTGCTGCCGCACGACGAGCTGGCGAGCACGGCCACCTGGCTGGAGACCGGCGTCCTGTGGGTGTCGGCGGCCGCGTTCTACCTGCCGCTGTGGGGCACGGCCTGCCTGGGCGCCGTGGTGACCGTCCTGGTCAGCGCGTACGTCGTGGCGATCACCGACCGGTCGTGGGCGGGCACGCTGATCCCCGAGGCGGCCAGTTGCGCGCTCATGGTCGCGGCCATGCTGCTGTGGCGCTGGCTGTGGTGGACGATCAGGGACGCCAACGACGGCCAGGAGGCCAAGGCGCGCCTGGCCATCGCCGAGGAGCGCCTGCGCTTCGCCCGCGACCTGCACGACCTGCTCGGCCGCAGCCTGTCGGTGATCACGCTGAAGAGCGAGCTGGCGGCCAAGTTGTCCACCAAGGACCCGGCCAGGGCCCTCGCCGAGATGGACGAGGTGCGCGAGCTGGCCCGCGGCTCGCTGGCCGAGGTGCAACTGGCCGTGGACGGCTACCACACGCTCGACCTGGACGCCGAGCTGGCCGGCGTACGGGCGGCGCTGGAGGCGGCCGGCGCCCGCTGCCTGATCGAGACCAGGGCCGGCGACCTGTCCCCCGCCGGGCGCGCGCTGCTGGCGTGGGTCGTGCGCGAGGGCGGCACGAACGTGCTCAAGCACAGCTCGGCCACCACCTGCGCGATCACGATCGAGGGCGGCGTGCTGGAGATGCGCAACGACGGCGTCAAAGACCTCGCCGCGGCCCCGGGCAGCGGCCTGCGCGGCCTGTCGGAGCGCCTGACCACGGCGGGCGGCTCGCTCTCGGCCGCCCCGACGCCCACCGGCGAGTTCCTGCTGCGCGCGGCGGTGCCCGCGTGAGGCGGCCGACCCGGCTGGACAAGGTCCGCTGGCTGATCGTCTACTCCACCGACATCATCCTGCTGGTGTCCGCGACCGGCTTCTACAATCTGTACCTGCTCGCGCAGAACGTCGATCTGCCCCGGCAGGTGTTCGTGGCCGCCGGCGTGCTGCTGCTGGTCTTCATGGCGCTGGCCACGCGGCCGTTCCGGATCGCCGTGCGCGGCGGCCCGCGCCCGACGGCGCTGCTGGCCGTCGCCGGGGTGCTCGCCCTGGTCCTCGCGGCCGGCACGATCCTGTACACCGTGCCGGTGTGGCTGGCGATGCTGGCCCCCTTCGTCCGCCGGCGGACGATCGTCGCGCTGTCGGCAGGCTGGATCGCCGTCCTGGTGGTCGTCCTCGCGCTGACCATGGGCCTGCCCGTGGAGATGTTGTCGGCGGTGGCGGTCCTGACCGTGTTCACCGGGCTCGGCGTGGGCGGCATGCTGGCGAACCTGTGGTTGTGGCGGGTGGCCAAGGAGGCGCACGAAGGGCAGGAGGCCAGGTCGAGGCTGGCCGTGTCGGAGGAACGGCTGCGCTTCGCCCGCGACCTCAACGACCTGCTCGGGCAGAGCCTCGCCGACGTCTCGGCCAGGACCGCCCGCGCCGCCGAGTCGCTGCCCGGCGACCCGGCCGCCGCCGAGCGGGCCATGTTCGAGGTGCGCGACCTGGCCAGGCGGTCGCTGCGCGAGGTGCGGACCGTGGTGCAGAACTACCGGGCGCTCGACCTGGACGAGGTGCTGGCCGGCGTCCGGGCGGTGCTGGAGGCGGCCGAGGTCCGCTGCACGGTACGGGCCGACACCACGGCGCTGGCCCCGGAGGCGCGCACCCTGCTCGCCACCGTCGTCCGCGAGGGCGCCACCAACGTGCTCAAGCACAGCAAGGCCGAACGCTGCACGATCACGATCGAGAACGGGGTCCTGGAGATGTCCAACGACGGGGTGAGCGGCCCGGTGGGCGAGCACGCGGCCAACGGGCTGGCGGGCCTGGCCGCGCGGGTCGGCGCGGCGGGCGGCGTGCTGCGGGCCGAGCCGACGTCCGACGGCGGCTACCTGCTGCGCGCGGCGGTGCCGGCATGACCACCCGCGTGCTGCTCGCCGACGACGAGCACCTGATCCGCGGCGCGATCGCCGCCCTGCTCGACCTGGAGGACGGCATCGAGGTCGTGGCCCAGGTGGGCCGCGGCGACGAGGTCGTGGACGCGGTCGCCGAACACCGCCCGGACGTGGCCGTGCTGGACATCGAGATGCCCGGCATGGACGGCCTGAGCGCCGCCGAGCGGATCAGCGCCCAATGCAAGATCGTCATCCTGACCAGCCTGGGCCGTCCCGGCTACCTGCGCAGGGCGATGGCCGCCGGCGTGAGCGGCTTCCTGGGCAAGGACGCCTCCGCCGAGGAGCTGGCGATGGCGATCCGCAAGGTCATGGCCGGCGGCCGCTACCTGGACGCCGAGCTGGCCGCCGCCGCGATGGCCGCCGGCGACAGCCCGCTGACCGAGCGGGAGCGCGACGCGCTGCGCCTGGCGGGCGACGGGGCGACGATCTCCAGGATCGCCGGCGAGCTCCATCTCACCGAGGGCACCGTGCGCAACTACCTGTCCAGCGCCATGACCAAGCTCAACGCCCAGAACCGGCTGGAGGCCATCCGCACCGCCCAGCGCATGGGCTGGCTCTGACGTCGGCGCCAGCGCCCTCAGCGCGAGTGACCTCAGCGCGAGTGACCTCACTGCCGGTGAGCTCAGCGCCAGTGGGTGATCCGGCGCAGCACGTACTCCACCGGGCCGTGGCGGTGGGTGCGCAGCCAGCGTCCGCTCGCCCACACGAGCACGGTGTAGATCACCAGCGCGACGCCCATCACCGCGACCGGTGACAGCCTGCCCGCGAGGGCGAGCCCGCACCCGGTGAAGACCAGGGCGATGAGCAGCGACTGGCCGACGTAGTTGGAGGCGGCCACCCGTCCCGGCGCGGCCAGGACGCGGCCCGCCGCCGGGAAGCGGCCGATCAGCCGGAGCAGGGTGGCGACGTAGGCGGCGGCCAGCAGGATCGAGGTGAGCGTGTTGACCGCGCCGCCGACCAGCTCGACGGCGCCGCCCCGGCCGGACGTCCAGGCGTACAGCACGCCGCCGGGCAGTCCGACGCCGAAGCCGGCCCACTGGACGCGGGCCAGCAGGCGGGGCCGCTGCCCGAGGCCCTCCAGCAGCCTCGACTTGCCGGCCGCGAGCCCGAACAGGAACATCGCCAGCGCGGTCGGCCCCTGGAAGAGCCAGATCGTGGCCACCAGCGGCGGGTAGAGCTCGGCCTGCATCGTCAGGAAGTCCAGCGGGCCGCCGGTGGCCAGGGCCAGCACGCGGGCGGCCGCCGCCGGGTCGGCCGCGGCGGGCTGCCCGGCGGCCGGGTCGAGGGTGGACAGCCAGGCGAGGGCCAGCCAGAACAGGGTCAGCGCGCCGATGATCGAGGACCCGGCGATGACGGCCGTCCTCGGCCGGAGCCCGCGCAGGGCCAGCAGGACCAGGCCGAGCGCGGCGTAGAGGGTGAGGATGTCGCCGATCCACAGCAGCAGGCCGTGCGCCAGCCCGATGACGAACAGCGCCAGGCAGCGGCGCAGCGTCCTGGCCCGCACGCTCGCCCCCGCCCGCTCGGCCGCCCGCATCTGCAGCGTGAAGGAGTACCCGAACAGGAACGAGAAGATGATGTAGAACTTCGTCAGCACGAAGGCCGTGATCGCCAGAGCCACGGGCCCGTCGGGGATGGGCATGGCGCCCGACAGCGCGTAGCCCGGGTCGGCCAGGAAGCCGATGTTCGCGACCAGGATGCCCGCCAGCGCGAACCCGCGTACGGCGTCGATCTCCTGAACGCGTCCGGCGAGGGTGGTTTGCGTCATGCCCCGACGCTAGGGACGCCTCCCCGCGCGGCGCGTCCGTCCTTGGTCTGGACGGGCGTGACCAAAGGCTCAGCGGGGCGGATCGGCCGCGGCGGCGGCCACGGCGGCGTCGGCGGTGGGGTAGACCGGCAGGTGCGCGTCGACCCCGGTGATCTCCAGCAGCCGGGCGGGGGCGCCCTGCGGGGCGGCGAGGTAGACCCGCGCGTCGTGCGCGCTCGCCTCCTGGTGGCAGGCGAGCAGGGCGTGCAGCCCCGAGCTGTCCATGAACGTCATCGCGCTCAGGTCGAACACCACGTGATCGGCCGGACGCGCCCTGGCCTGCCGGACGTGCTCCCGTAATCGCGTGTGGTTGGTGGCGTCGACCTCACCGCACACCTCGATCACGGTCACGCCGGGCAGGTGCCGATGGCTCATCGTCAGCGGCGTCATCGGCGGCCTGCCCGATCCTGGGCGGCCCGCGCCTCCGGAGGCGACCATGGATGCACGATAGACAGCTTCACCCGCCCGGGGATCCGGCAAACCGTCACGATGAGGTCACGCCTTGGCCGGGCGCGGCCGTCAGCGCTTCACCAGCAGCGCCACGCATTCGACGTGGTGGGTCATCGGGAAGGCGTCGAAGGCGCGCAGGTCGGTCAGCTCGTAGCCCAGCTCGCCCAGCCACTTGAGGTCTCTGGCCAGCGTCGCCGGGTCGCAGGAGACGTAGACGATGCGCAGCGCCTCCAGCCCCGCGACGCGCTCCACCACCTCGCGCCCGAGGCCGGAGCGCGGCGGGTCGACCACCACGAGGTCGGCGCGCTCGATCTGGAACCGGTCGAGCGCCTCCTCCACCCGGCCGCGCTCGACCCTGGCCTGCGGCAGGTCGCGCAGGTTGGCGCGGGCGTCGCGGACGGCCGCCGCGTCGGACTCCAGCCCGAACACCGCCCCCTCGGGCCCGACCGCCTCGGCCAGCCCGGCCGCGAACAGGCCGACCCCGCAGTAGAGGTCGAGCGCCCACTCCCCCGGCTCGGGCGCGGCGTAGGCCAGCACCGCGTCGAGCAGCGTCTCGGCCGCCCCCGGGTGGACCTGCCAGAAGCCGCTGCCCGCGACCCGGAACTCGCGGTCGCCCACGCGCTCGTGCAGCACGCCGGAGCCGCGGCGCGGCACCGTGCGGCCCTTGCCCTGGTCGAGCAGGATCGAGGCGGGCGCGTCGAGCTCGGGCACGCTCACGCTGCGCCGCGGGCGCGGCGAGACCACCACGGCACGGTCGCCGCCGGCGGAGGCGATGACCTCGATGCCGGCCGCGCCGGGCCACTCGTGGTCTTCGGCGGCGACCGCCTCGACCTCGGGGTGGGCGATCAGGCAGGCGTCGACGACCTCGATCTCGTGCGAGCGGTGCCGGCGGAAGCCCAGCTCGCCGGCGGGCGTGGCGGCGAACTGCACGCGGGTGCGCCAGCCGAGCCCGTCCTTGGCGCCGGGCACCTCCTCCACGACGACCTCGCGCTCGATGCCGGCCAGCCGGTGCAGCTGCTCGGCCACGACCTGGGCCTTGAGCCGGCGCTGCGCCTCCAGCGTGGCGTGCTGCCAGTCGCAGCCGCCGCAGCGGCCGGGGCCGGCGTACTGGCAGGGCGGGACGACGCGGTCGGGCGAGGGCTCCAGGATCTCCACGGCGTCGGCGCGCAGGAACCGGCTGGTCTCCTCGGTCACGTCGGCGATCACCCGCTCGCCGGGCAACGCGTGCCGGACGAAGACCACCCGCCCTTCATGGCGTGCCACACACCAGCCGCCATGCGCGACCGGACCGACCGTCAGCTCCAGAGATGCCTGTTCCACACCCCCACCCTATGGTGAGCCGCCACGGGCGGCGTCCGCGTGCCCCGCCTCGCGCCCCGGACGCCCACTTTCCGGACTTGAGTCACTACTGTGGGTGATGATGGACAGAAGTCGGGTGGTGCGCCGGCGGCTCGGATTCGGGGGCACGCTGCTGGCCGTGCTGTTCGCCTGCGCCTCCCTGACGCCCTCGCTGCTGCCGCGCACGTGGCTGTTCCAGGGCGTGATGGGCGCGGTCACCGGCATCCTCGGCTACGGCGTGGGGGCCACGGCGGGCGCGCTGGGACGGGCGGCGATCCCGTACCGGCTGCCGGAGCGTGGACGGCGGGCCGCCTGGCAGATCATGATCGGCGGCTGCTCGGGGCTGACCGTCGTGGCCCTCTGGTACAGCATCGACTGGCAGCGCGACGTGCGGGCACTCATGGGCATGGACACCCGGATCACCTGGTTCCCGCCGGTGATCCTGGCGGTGGCGGTCACGCTGTTCGCGCTGTGCCTGCTGCTGGCCCGTCTCGTCCGGCTGGCCGGGCGCAGGCTGATCGACTGGCTCGACCGGTACGTCCCCGCCTACGTGGGCCACATCGCCGGGGTGCTGATCGTCGCCTCGGTGGTCGCGGTGTTCGCCGACGACGTGCTGTTCTCGGGGTTCCTCAACACGATGAGCGACGTCTCCTCGGTCGCCAACGAGGGCACCCATCCGGGCGTGCGCAGGCCGGGCTCGGCCAAGGTGTCCGGCGGGCCGGGGTCGCTGGTGGCCTGGGACTCCCTGGGCCGCGAGGGCCGCCGCTTCACCGGCACCGCCTCCACGGTCTCCGAGCTGACCGCCTTCTCCGGCCGTACGGCGACCGAGCCCATCCGCGTGTACGTCGGCCTCGGCGCGACCTCCTCGCCCCGGCAGCAGGCCGCGGTCGCCGTGCGGGAGCTGGAGCGGACGGGCGGCTTCGGCCGTCCGGTGCTCGCGGTGCTCGGCACCACCGGCACCGGCTGGGTCGACCAGCACATCGCCGACTCGCTGGAGTTCATGTACAACGGCGACACCGCCATGGTCGCGGTGCAGTACTCCTACCTGCCGAGCTGGGTGTCGTTCCTGGCCGACCGGCACAAGGCGGCGGCCGCCGGGCGGGCCCTGTTCGAGGCGGTGCGCGCCAGGTGGGACCGGCTGCCGCCCGGCCACCGGCCCCGGCTGCTGGTCGCCGGCGAGAGCCTCGGCTCCTACGAGCTGGAGAACTCCTTCCGCGACCTGACCGACCTGGTCGCCCGGACCGACGGCGCGCTGTTCGTCGGCCCGCCCAACGCCAACCACATCTGGAACCACCTCACCACCCACCGCGACCCCGGCACCCCCGTGTGGCGGCCGGTCTACCAGGGCGGCAGGACGGCCCGCTTCGCCCAGCACCCGGCCGACCTGTGGCGCCCCCCGAGCCCGTGGCCGCCGCCGCGGGTGGTCTACCTGCAGAACGCCACCGACCCGGTCGTGTGGTGGTCGCCCACGCTGATCTACCACCGGCCCGCATGGCTGGAGGGCACGCGGGGGCCGGGGGTGAACCCGCAGATGAACTGGTTCCCGCTGGTGACGTTCTGGCAGGTGCTGGTGGACATGACGGCGGCGATGTCCGTGCCGCCGGGCCACGGCCACCGCTACGGCGCCAACATCGTGGACGGGTGGGCCGCCGTCGCCGCGCCGCCGGGCTGGACGGCGTCCGACACGTGGCGGCTGCGGACGCTGGTCAGCGCGCCTTGATCTCACCCTCGTCCTGGACGGTCTGGTGCCAGGGACGGCGCACCGCGCCCGGCGCGTACGGCTCGGGCCGGCCCTTGAGCCGGTCGGAGGAGTGGAGCTGCCAGGGCACGCTGGTCACCATGACGCCCGGCTTGAACAGCAGCCTGGCCTTCAGCCGCAGCGCGCTCTGGTTGTGCAGCAGGTGCTCCCACCAGTGGCCCACGACGTACTCGGGGATGAAGACGGTGACCACGTCGCGCGGCGAGCGGCGGCGCAGGGTCTTGACGTAGTCGAGGATGGGCTGGGTGATCTCGCGGTAGGGCGAGTCGAGCATCTTCAGCGGCACCGGAATGCCGCGCCGCTCCCAGTCCTCCTGGAGCTGGCGCGCCTCCTCGCCCTCGACGCCGACCGTGATGGCCTCCAGCGAGGAGGGCCGGGTGGCGCGGGCGTAGGCCAGCGCCCGCATGGTCGGCTTGTGGATCTTGGAGACCAGCACGATCGCGTGGTTGCGGGCCGGCAGCATGGCCGGCTCGTAGTCGTCGGTGAGCTCCAGCTCGGTCGCGACCTTGTCGTAGTGGCGGCGGATGCCCTTCATCATGAGGAACAGCACCGGCATCGCGATCACCACGATCCACGCCCCGACCAGGAACTTGGTCAGCAGCACGACGATCAGCACCAGGCCGGTCATGATGGCGCCGAAGAAGTTGATCACGCGCGAGCGGTGCATCTGGTGGCGGACCTGGCGGTCGGTCTCCGTCTTCAGGTGACGGGTCCAGTGGATCACCATGCCGGTCTGGCTGAGCGTGAAGGAGACGAACACGCCGACGATGTAGAGGTTGAGCAGGCGGCTGACGTCGGCCTGGAAGCCCCACAGCAGCAGGCAGGCGCCGAGGGCCAGGATGATGATGCCGTTGGAGAAGGCCAGCCGGTCGCCGCGGGTGTGGAGCTGGCGCGGCAGGTAGCGGTCCTGGGCGAGGATCGAGCCGAGCACGGGGAAGCCGTTGAAGGCGGTGTTCGCGGCCAGGAACAGGATGAGCGCGGTCACCGCGGAGATCACCACGAACGGCAGCGAGCCGCCGCCGAACACCGCGTCGGCCACCTGCGAGATGATCGGCTGCTGGTAGTAGCCCTCGCCGACCGGGGTGCCGTCCGGCCTGAGCAGGTCGTGGGCGACGACGCTCGGCTCGGCCACCCGCACGCCGGAGGCCAGCCCCAGCGCGATGATGCCGCCGAACATGGTGATGGCGATCAGGCCCATCATGAGCAGGGTCGTGGCGGCGTTCTTGCTCTTGGGCTTGCGGAAGGCGGGCACGCCGTTGCTGATGGCCTCGACGCCGGTCAGCGCGGCGCAGCCGGAGGAGAAGGCGCGCAGGATCAGGAAGGCCGCGGCGAAGGAGGCCAGGTTGGTCTGCTCGGGCCGGATGGTGAACCCGGCGCTGGGCGCCTGGAGCTCGTCGCCGAACACCAGCAGCCGGATGCCGCCCCAGGCGACCAGGCCGATCACCGCGAACATGAACGCGTACGTCGGGACGGCGAAGGCGGCGCCGGACTCGCGGATGCCGCGCAGGTTGACCACCGTGAGCAGGATCACGATGATGATGGCGATCGCGGGCCGGTGCTCGGCCACGAACGGGATGGTCGCGCCGACGTAGTCGACGCCGTTGGCCACCGACACGGCGACGGTCAGCACGTAGTCGACCATGAGGGCGCTGGCGACGGTGAGCCCCGCGTTCTTGCCCAGGTTGGTGGTGGCCACCTCGTAGTCGCCGCCGCCGCTCGGATAGGCGTGCACGTTCTGCCGGTACGAGGCCACCACCGTGAGCATCACCACCACGACGGCGACGGCGATCCACGGGCTGTAGGAATAGAACGAGACGCCCGCCAGCGACAGGATGACCAAAATCTCCTGCGGGGCGTAGGCGACCGAGGACAGCGCGTCACTTGCGAAGACCGGCAGGGCGATGCGTTTGGGCAGGAGTTGCTCGTGGAGCTGCCCGCTTCGCAGGGCACGTCCCACGAGCACGCGTTTGACAAGATCCGTTACCTTCGCCACGTAACGAGATGCTAGCCGCATGCCGATGCCCTAAACGCGGCGCTCCCCCATCGGGCCATACTGGTGTCGAGCAACCGGCCGACCGCGAAGTGCGGGGGAGTATGCATATTGTGATCATGGGATGCGGCAGGGTCGGTTCGACCCTCGCCCACATCCTCGAGGACAGCGGCCATTCCGTCGCCATCATCGACCGTGACCCGCAGGCGTTCCGCCGCCTGCGCGCGGGGTTCCGGGGGCGGCGGGTGACCGGCGTCGGCTTCGATCGCGACGTGCTCACCGAGGCCGGCATCGAGTCGGCGGCCGCCTACGTCGCCGTCTCCAGCGGCGACAACTCCAACATCATCTCCGCGCGCGTGGCCCGCGAGACGTTCGGCGTCGACAACGTGGTGGCCCGCATCTACGACCCCCGGCGGGCCGAGGTCTACCAGCGGCTGGGCATCCCCACGGTGGCCACCGTCCGCTGGACGGCCGACCAGATCCTGCGCCGCATCCTCCCCGAGGGCGCCGAGCCGCTGTGGCGCGACCCCACGGGCACGGTCGTGCTGGCCGAGGTGGCCGCCAACCCGGCCTGGATCGCCACCCGCGTCGTCGACCTGGAGAGCCGGGCCGGCGCCCGCGTGGCCTTCATCAACCGCATGGGCGAGGCCCTGACCATCACCGACGACACCGTGGTGCAGGAGGGCGACCTGCTCCACGTCATCGCGGCCGAGAACGACATGGACCGGATCAACAAGGTGCTCGCCGCGGCGCCGGAACAGGACGACTGATGCGCATCGCCATCGCCGGCGCCGGCGCCGTGGGCCGTTCCATCGCCGCCGAGCTGCTGGAGAACGGCCACGAGGTCCTGCTCATCGACGTCGACCCGCGGGCGATCAAGATCGACAGCGTGCCGCGCGCCGAGTGGCTGCTCGCCGACGCGTGCGAGATCGCCTCGCTCGACGAGGCCGGGCTCGGCAACTGCCACGTCGTGGTGGCCTCCTCCGGCGACGACAAGGTCAACCTCGTGGTGTCGCTGCTGGCCAAGACCGAGTACGGCGTGCCGCGCGTGGTGGCCCGCATCAACCACCCCAACAACGAGTGGCTGTTCAACGAGTCGTGGGGCGTCGACGTCGCCGTCTCGACGCCGCGGCTGCTGAGCGCGCTGGTGGAGGAGGCGGTCAGCGTCGGCGACCTGGTGCGTCTGATGACGTTCCGCCAGGGCCAGGCCAACCTGGTCGAGCTGACGCTGGCCGAGGACGCCCCGGTGGTGGGCCAGCGCGCCGGTTCGGTGCCGTGGCCGGTCGACTCCGCGCTGGTGGCGATCCTGCGCGAGGGCCGGGTGCTGGTGCCCACCGCCGACGACCCCCTGGAGGCCGGCGACGAGCTGCTGTTCGTGGCCAGCCAGGAGGTCGAGGAGGAGCTCGCCCACCTGCTCTCGCAGCGCTGAGCCCGGTCATGGACGCCGGCCGCGCCCGGTCGTTGTTCGAGGGCGCCCGCGTCGCCCGCCTGGCGACGGCCGACGCGGCCGGGGTGCCGCGCGTGGTGCCGGTCACCTTCGCCGTCCTGGGTGACGACGTGGTCACCGCCGTCGACCACAAGCCGAAGCGCACCCGCGAGCTGGCGCGGCTGCGCGACATCCGGGCGAACCCGCGGGTCAGCCTGCTCGCCGACCACTACGAGGACGACTGGGCCAGGCTGTGGTGGGCGCGCGCCGACGGCACGGCGACCATCCACGAGGGCGGCGACTGGGGCGGCCACTGGGGCGACCACGACGCCGCCCTGCGGGCGCTGGCCGGCAAGTACGACCAGTACCGCCGGCGGCCGCCCGAAGGGCCGGTGATCGTGGTCGCGGTCAGTCGGTGGTCGGGGTGGGCGTACTCGGGATGAGCAGGTCGCGGTGGGCGCCCTGCAGGCCCTCGGGCAGGTCGTCGGCGGTGACCCAGCGGGCTTCGAGGATCTCCAGCGGGTCGATCCTGAGCGTGCCGCCGACGAGCCGGGCCTCGTAGGCCACCTCGGCCCGCAGCCCGAACCCGCTGCGCACGCGCAGCAGCCGGCCGGTGCGCACGCGCAGGCCGGTCTCCTCGAACACCTCGCGCTCGACCGTGCCCTCGAACGTCTCGCCCCGCCGGGCGAACCCGGTGGGGAAGCCCCACTGCCGCCCCTCCTGCCACAGCCGGTGACGCAGGACGAGCACCCGGCCGTCGGGGTCGCGTACGAGGCCGGTGACGCCGACCATGAAGGTGGCGTGGGTCAGCCACAACACCCGCCAGCGCAGGCGCCCGCCCAGCGCCTTCCACAGCCGCGCCACCACCCAGCCCACCACATTCCCCCTCATCCTCCCCAGACTCCCACGCCTGCCGACCTTCCGGTCCCGGCCGGCGTTCCGCCCGCGAGCGCCGTCCCGGTGGGTTCCTGGGTCACCTGACCCAGCGGCGGAAGCCGCCCTCGGAGTTGATGACCTGGCCCGTGATCCAGGCGGCCTCGTCCGTGGCGAGCCAGCGCACCAGCCGGGCGGTCTCCTCAGGACGCCCCCACCGGCCCGCCGGCAAGGCGTTCCCGACCTGGCGGGCCAGCTCCGGGCCCGCCCAGCCGGTGTCCACCGGCCCCGGGTTGACGCAGTTGACCGTGATGCCGCGATCGGCCAGCGCGTCGGCCAGGCTGAGCGTCATCTGGTGGATCGCGCCCTTGCTGATCGCGTACGGCAGCTCGTCCGGCATCGGCGCCAGGTGCTGGCCGGAGGTGAACAAAATCACCCGCCCACCCGCCCGCCGGTCGTCGTGCCGGGCGGCGAACGCATGCGTCAGCAGCACGCCGGCCCGCGCGTTGACCGCCCACGTCAGGTCGAGCTCGGCGGCGGTCAGCTCGGCCAGCGTCTGGCGGGAGCTGCGCGCGTGGTTGGCCACCAGCACGTCCACGTGCCCGAACCGGTCCGCGGACTGCTCCATCACGCGTTCAGGGGCGTCGGGGTCGGCGAAGTCGGCCTCCACGTGCATCAGGTCGTCACCGGTGCCGCCCAGCGCCGCCAGCACGCCGTCGATGCCCGCAGGGTCGCTGCCCCAGGGCCGGCCGGCGTCGTGCGGGGTCCAGGACTGCACCGCGACCCGCGCGCCGGACGCCAGCAGCTCGCGCGCCACCGCGAACCCGATGCCCGCCCGGCGGCTCACCCCGGTCACCACCGCCACCCGCCCCGCCAGGGGCCCTCGTCCATGGCTCATCCGAGCATCATGGCGGGTCGGGGGGTCAGAGGCGATGGACGCGGCTCAGATCGACGTCGAGGTCGAAGGGGACGGTCAGCTTGAGCCTGTCGTGGTGGATGCCGGTGAGCGCGTAGGCGCGAGTGGCAGGGTCCCGCTCGTAGACGTAGACGACGGGCTCGCCGCCGTCGTCCTCGACCCGCCAGAAGTGCGGGATCCCGGCCGCGGCATAGAGAGCCGGCTTGCGCTCCCGGTCCCGGCTCCGGGACTCGGGTGACACCACTTCGACAGCCAGGACCACGTCCTGCGCCTTGTAGAAGGTCTCGCGACCGCCGCCGAGGGCCTCGGCCTTCAGCACGACGAGGTCAGGTTCGGGGCGTTGATCGTGCCCCAGGACCACGCTCATCCCGCGGCGGACCCGGAGCTCTTCAGGCGCGGCTCCGCGCAGGTCGGCAGCAAGGAGGTCGACCATCACGGCGTGGAAGGACGCTTGGGGGCTCGCGAAGACCAAGCTTCCGTCGATCAACTCTGTGTGCGCAGGCAGATTCGGAATGTTGTCCAGGTCTTCCGCGACAAAGCCTCCCGGCGGCGGGAAGACCCAGTCAGGCAGCGAGGAAGTGGTCATCTCGAGGCTCACCGCTTCGGCTGTCATGCATCTACGCTACCGATGCAATGCGCTCACGCCAGGTGCACGGGCGCACACGTCTCGGCCCGGCACGGTCAGGCCGGGGCGACCGGGGGCTTGATGGGGGTGCGGCCGCGGCCGAGCAGCCAGAGCATCGCGGCCAGGGCCGCCACCTGGAGAGGCCAGCCCATCACGATCTTGGCGAAGCCGAGCGCGGCCACCGCCTCGTCACCGCCGCCGAACAGGTAGACCGGGCCCTGCACGGCCACCCGCACCACGCACGGCACCATGAGCAGCCAGGTCAGCCGCGTGCAGAGCCGGACGACGCCCGCGTCTTTGTGCCAGCCCACCGGGTCGTTGGTGACCGAGCCGATGAGGAACCCGACGACCGGCCAGCGGGTGACGATGGACACCAGCATGCCCAGCGAGTACGCGCCGTTCCACAGGATGCCGGGCAGGAAGTAGTCTTTCGCGTTGCCGGTGCGGCTGGCGAAGAAGGCGCCGATGGCGATGCCGATCAGGCTGTTGATCACGAACTGCGGCGTGGACCGCTGGACCACCCTGACCAGCAGGAGCACCACCGAGAGCGAGATGCTGACGATGAGCGACGTCTTCAGGTCTTCGGTGACGATCCACGAGACCGTGAAGGCGATCGTCGGCACCGCGGCCTCGATGATGCCGCGGACGCCGCCGAAGGCCTTGGCGAGCTGGGCTCGCACCGCCGCCTCGACGGTCTCGTGCGCGGCCTCTTCCGCCTCAGCACTCACCTGATCAACTCCCTGGGCGCAGTTCGTATCGCGGATTGAACATCACCTTGCGCCCGTCCTGCATGCTGACCAGGCCCTCGGCCTTGACCGTGCGGCCCGGTTCGATGCCGACGATCTTGCGGCGGCCGAGCCACACCAGGTCGATCACGTCGGACCCGTCGTACAGCTCGGCCTCCAGGGCGGGGGCGCCGCCCCTCGGACGCAATGTCACCGTACGTAGCGTACCCGCTACACAGAACCTGCGGCGCCCGCCGCACGACACGATGGGCGTCGCGCCGACCTCGTCGGCGTCTTCCCGCAGTTCCTGGGCCTCGATCTCCGACTGGGTCGTGGCCAGCCGGCTGAAGAAGCCGCGCAATCCCCCGCGTTTCGGAGGCTCTGCCGTACTCATGATGGTTCAGCCTATGTGATGGTAAGCCGTCAGCGAATAGCCGATGGGGGGTCTTGGGATTGTCGCCGGGCCGGGCCGGGGCGGGCCCCCGGAGATGGAACGCTCAGCGGGTCTCGCTGATTTCCGGGCCGCGCTTCAAAGGGCTGAACGCCGGGCGTTCCTCCTGCTCGCCGGCCTGCCGCTCGTGCGGACGGCTCAGCGTGATGGGCTCCTCGCGGGCCATCGGCTCGTCGCCGCGCACGACCACGACGTCCTTGACGAAGTCGATGAACGCCCCGCAGACGCGCTCGTCGAGGGCGCCTGGACCGGTGATGGCGGCCAGCAGGAACCAGCGCGGGCCGTCGATGCCGATGTAGCGGGCCGCCCGGCTGCCGCCCTCCATGGCGACCTCGCCGGCCAGCTCGACGCCGAACGGGCCCTCCCGCTCCTCCAGGGTCTTGGCCTGGGCGACGATCTTGGTCCGGACGTCGTCCCACAGGCCGCCCGAGCGCGGCGCGGCCAGGGCCTGGAGCTGCAGCGAGCTGTCCTCGTACAGGACGACGACGCCCACGTGCTGGTCGCCGAGCGAGGCCAGGCGCACGTCGAAGTCGGGGTTGTGCGGCAGCCGCAGGCCGCCGAGGTCGATCCTGTCCGTGTCGGGGTGGGGCTCGTCGGCGTCCCACGGGCCGGACTCGCGGGTGGGGGCCGGGGACTCCTGCTCGGCCACCGTCTCCGGCTGCTCACGACGACGACGTCGGAACACGTTCCTCACTCTCCCTGTTCGCGGGGCCGGAGCCCCAGGCTTGCTTCGGGCCGGCCGCTTCAGCGGCCCGTCGATCCGAATCCGTTGGCGCCGCGCACCGAGCCGGGCAGGCGTTCGACCTCGTAGAAGGCCGCGCGTTCGACCCGCTGGACCACGAGCTGGGCCACCCGGTCGCCGCGCTGGAGGCGGAACGGCTCCTTGGCGTCGGTGTTGATCAGCGTCACCTTGATCTCGCCCCGGTAGCCCGCGTCGACGGTGCCGGGGGCGTTGACGAGCGTGACGCCGTGGCGGGCCGCCAGGCCCGAGCGCGGGTGCACGAACGCGGCGTAGCCGTCGGGCAGCGCGATCGCCACGCCGGTGCCGACCACGGCCCGCTCGCCGGGCAGCAGCTCGACGTCCTCGGCCGCGTAGAGGTCGGCGCCGGCGTCGCCCGGGTGGGCGTAGGACGGCACCGGCAGCCCGGTGTCGAGCCGCTGGATGAGGACCTCCACGTCGCTCACGGGTTCACCTCGAAGTCCTGGTGTTCGGCGGCGATGGCCGCAAGGTCGCCGTGCTCGGCGAAGTGTTCCATGCTCACCTCGATGAACAGCGCAGCCGCGCGGACGGCGACCGGTCCGTCGGGGGCGCCGACGCGCCCCTCAGCCTCAAGGTACGCCTTCCTGCCCGTGATCCCGTTGCACCAGGCGCGCAGGTGGAGTGTCGTGCCCACGGGAACGGGGAGAAGGTAGTCGGTCTCCAGCCGGGCCGTCACATAGGGCTTGTGGAACAGGTAGACGGACATTCCGATGACCTCGTCCATCGCGGCGGCCAGCACGCCGCCGTGGGCGAGCATGGGCGCGCCCTGGTGGGCCTCCCCCACGGTGAACTCGGCCTCGACCGTGACGCCGTCGGGCGTGGCGGCCTTCAGGTGCAGGCCGGTCGGGTGGTCGCCGCCGCAGCCGAAGCAGCGGCTGTAGTGGGAGCCGAGCGAACTGCCCGGCGCCGGGGCGCCGGGATGGGCCGCGGGCGCCGAGGCGTCCGGCGGCGGGGTGGTGAGGGAGGAACGCGTCACGGGTGACGAGGTTACTCGCTGCGGCCCCCGGACTCGCCCTCGACACCGGATCGGAACCACCCGGCCCGCCCCGCGTCACCCCGCCGCGGGAAGCGCACCCCCGGACGGCGGCGCACCGGCGGGCGGCTCACCGGCGGACGGCGGTTCCCCCGCCGGCGGCTCGTGGTGGGGCGGCGGCGGCAGGGCGGGCGGTTTGTGGCGCAGCTCCGGCAGCGCCCGGTAGATCACCGCCGCGACCGGCACGGCCACGGCCGCTCCCGCGATGCCCGCCAGGATGCCGCCCACCGACAGCACCAGGATGATCGCCAGCGGGTGGAAGTTGAGCGCCCTGCCCACGATCAGCGGCTGGAGCACGTGGTTCTCCAGCTGCTGCTCGACGATGAGGATGCCGAGGAAGATCAGCGCGTAGACCAGGCCCTTGGCGCCGAGCGTGACGAGGGTGGCGACGGTGCCGGCGAAGAAGATGCCGACGATCGGGATGAAGCTGGCGAAGAAGATCAGCACCGCCAGCGGCGCCCACAGCGGCACCCCCATGCCGGCCAGCACGATGCCCATGATGAGGCCGTGCACGGCGGCCACGGCCACGGTGCCCTGGACGTAGTGGGAGAGCGTGGTCCAGGCCGCCCGGCCCGCCCGGTCGACCCGCGGCGACATCGAGCCGAAGGCGCGCAGGAACCACGACCAGATGCGGTCGCCGTCCTTGAGCAGGAAGAACGTCACGAACAGCAGCAGCACGATGGACGCGAGCACCTCGATCGCGACGGCGCTGGCCGACAGCACGGTGCCGGTGATGGCGGTGCGCTGGGCGTTGACCATCGTGGCGATCTCGTCGACGTAGCCGGTGATCTGGGCCTGCTTCAGGTGCAGCGGGCCGGTGATCAGCCACTCCTGGACCGAACGCGCGGTGGCCTGCACCTGGGTGACCAGGTTGGGGAACTCTTCGCTGGCCCGCGCGCCGACCAGCCAGCCGGTGCCGGCCAGGACGGCGAGCGCGACGAGCATGGTCAGCCAGGTGGCGTAGATGGGCCGCAGGCCCGCCCGCCGCAGGCTCTTGGTCAGCGGGAACAGCAGCGCGGTCAGCAGCAGCGCGATCGCCACGGGCAGCGCCACGAAGGTGAGCCTGGCGATGGCCTGGACGAAGAAGTAGACGACCACGCCGACGAGGATCAGGCACCCGCACCATGCGGCCATCTTGGCCAGCACGGGCGGTACGAGTGTGGTGGGGCGGTCGATCTGCACGTGTTCAAGACTGGCACGTCCGGGCCCGGGATGCGCACCGATAAAACGCCGGGATGCCGGAAAGGCGGTGAGGGAGGCGCCCTCACCGCCCGTGCCGGACGGCCGTGCCTCAGCCCAGGTGCACCTCGACGGTCAGCACGTCACCGCCGTCGAGGACGAACTCCTCGACGACTCCGGCCGCGCACAGGTCGTCCTGGGCCTGCCGGACGAGCTCGGCCTCGGGCCCCGTGACGGTCAGCCTGGACACCTCGGCCCGCATCGACAACTTGGCCTCCGACTTGGCCTTGCGCATGCGCCGCAGCACCTCCGAGGCCACGGTCAGCACCGCCGGGTCGCCCGTGCCGCGCTCGGGAGCCGGCCAGGCGGCGCGGTGGACCGAGCCCTCGCGCCACCAGGACCACACCTCCTCGGTCACGAACGGCAGCACCGGCGCGAACAGCCGCAGCAGCACGTCGAGCGCCTGCCGCAGCGCCGCGTGCGCCGAGGCGGCGGCCGGCCCCGACTCGTAGGCCCGCGCCTTGACCAGCTCCAGGTAGTCGTCGCAGAAGGTCCAGAAGAACCGCTCGACGGCCTCCAGCGCGCGGGTGTGGTCGTAGGACTCGAACGCCTGCGTGGCCTCGCGGGCCATGTCGGACAGGGCGGCCAGCATCGACAGGTCGACCGGCTCGGTGACCTCGCCGTCGGTGCCGGCCAGGCCGAGCACGAACTTCGAGGCGTTGAGGATCTTGATCGCCAGCCGCCGTCCGATCTTGAGCTGGCCCACGTCGAACGTGGTGTCCACCCCGTAGCGGCCGTTGGCGGCCCAGTAGCGGACGGCGTCGGAGCCGTGCTGCTCCAGCAGGTCGAGCGGGGTGACCACGTTGCCCTTGGACTTGGACATCTTCTTGCGGTCGGGGTCGAGGATCCAGCCGGAGATCGCCACGTCGCTCCACGGCAGCGCGTCGAACTCCAGGTGGGAGCGGACCACCGTCGAGAACAGCCAGGTGCGGATGATCTCGTGCGCCTGCGGCCGCAGGTCGTAGGGGGACACCCGCCGGTAGAGGTCGCCGTCGGTCGCCCAGCGCCCGGCGATCTGCGGCGTCAGGGACGAGGTCGCCCAGGTGTCCATGACGTCGGGGTCGGCCATGAACCCGCCGGGCACGCCGCGCTGCTCCTCGGTGTAGCCGGGCGGCACGTCAGAGGACGGGTCGATCGGCAGCGACTCCTCGGCCGGCAGGATCGGCGCGTCGTGGACCGGGTTCCCGGCCTCGTCCAACGGATACCACACCGGGAACGGCACGCCGAAGAAGCGCTGGCGGGAGATCAGCCAGTCGCTGGTCAGGCCCTCGACCCAGTTGTCGTAGCGCACCCGCATGTGCGGCGGGTGCCAGGCCAGCTCGCTGCCGCGCTCCAGCAGCCGGGCGCGCAGCGCCTGCTCGCGCCCGCCGTTGCGGATGTACCACTGGCGGGTGGTGACGATCTCCAGCGGCTTGTCGCCGCGCTCGTAGAACTTCACCGGACGCTGCACCGGACGCGGGTCGCCGTCGAGGTCGCCGGACTCGCGCAGCAGCTCGACGATGCGCTCGCGCGCGCTGTGTACGGTCTTTCCTGCCAGCTCCTTGTACGGGTCCGGCTCCACGCCGTCGGGCGGCTCGGGCAGCAGCCGGCCGTCCCAGCCGATGACCGGCCGGGTGGGCAGGTGCAGCTCGCGCCACCAGGTGACGTCGGTGACGTCGCCGAACGTGCAGATCATCGCGATGCCGGACCCCTTGTCGGGCTCGGCCAGGTGGTGGGCCAGGATCGGCACCTCGACGCCGAACAGCGGCGTGAGCGCGGACGTGCCGAACAGCGGCTTGTAGCGCTCGTCGTCGGGGTGGGCGACCAGCGCGACGCAGGCCGGGATCAGCTCGGGCCTGGTCGTCTCGATCCAGATCGGCCCGCGCTCGCCGTAGAAGGAGATGCGGTGGAAGGCGCCGGGCCACTCGCGGTCCTCCAGCTCGGCCTGGGCCACCGCGGTGCGGTAGGTGACGTCCCACAGGGTGGGCGCCTCGGCGAGGTAGGCCTCGCCGCGGCCGAGGTTGCGCAGGAAGGCCCGCTGGGAGACCGCGCGCGACTCGTCGCTGATCGTGGTGTAGAGCAGGTCCCAGTCGACCGACAGGCCGACCCGGCGCCAGACCTCCTCGAACGCCTTCTCGTCGATGGCCGTGAGCTGGTGACACAGCTCGACGAAGTTGCGCCGCGAAATAGAAATCTCACGTTTGCCCGGCTTGTCCGGTGGAACGAAGTCGGGATCGTACGGCAGCGACGGATCGCAGCGCACCCCGTAGACGTTCTGCACCCGCCGTTCGGTAGGCAGGCCGTTGTCGTCCCAGCCGATGGGGTAGAACACCGACTTGCCGATCATCCGCTGGTAGCGGGCCATGATGTCGGTGTGGGTGAAGGAGAAGACATGACCGACGTGGAGGGAGCCGGACACGGTCGGCGGCGGCGTGTCGATGGAGTAGACCTGCTCGCGCGGCTTGGACCGGTCGAAGCGGTAGGTGCCCTCCTCCTGCCAGCGAGCTACCCATACCTGCTCCAAGCCGTCGAGGGTCGGCTTTTCCGGCATGGATGCATGGCGTAGTCGCTGTTGAGTCATGCCTCCTTATGGTACGGCTTCGGGGGCCCGGCAAGCGTTAGAGACTAGTGTTCGTTACATAGGGGAAGGGAGTTGGCATGGCGGAGGACAAACCCGACATCGCCTGGCGCGTCATCGGTGGTCTGGTGGGCATGGCGACCGCGTGGGGGATGAGGAAGCTCCTCGGGTTCGTCTGGGTCAAGGCGACCGGCAAGGAGCCGCCCCTCGACGACGACTCGCCCGAGGTCAGCATGGGCGAGGCGATCGGTTACGCGATCCTCACCGGCGTCGGGATGTCCGTGGCGCAGATCGTGGTCAACCGGACCGCCAAGAAGCGCTACGACGCGTGGAAGTCTGTGAAGCAGGTGACTCAAGGGCACTGAGGAACTCGCTCGCCCAGCGGTCCACGTCGTAGGTGGCCACCCGGCGGCGCATCGTGCGCATCCGCCGGGCCAGCTCGTGCGGCGTGGCCCGCATGGCGGCGATCATCTGCCGCTTGACGTCCTCGATGTCGTAGGGGTTCACCAGGTACGCCTGCCGCAGCTCGTCTGCCGCGCCGGTGAACTCGCTGAGCACCAGCGCGCCCTGCAGGTCGTGGTGGCAGGAGATGTACTCCTTGGCCACCAGGTTCATCCCGTCGCGCAGCGGCGTGACCACCATGACGTCGGCCGCCAGGTAGAGGGCGGCCAGCTCGTCGTGGCCGTAGGACTGGTGGAAGTACTGGATCGGCTGCACCCCGATCTGGGCGTGCTCGCCGTTGATCCGGCCCACCTGCAGCTCGATGTCGTCGCGCAGCTTGCGGTACTCGTCCACGCGCTCGCGGCTCGGGGTGGCGATCTGCACGAAGACCGCCTCGTTCGGGCGCAGGCTGCCGTCCTTGAGCAGCTCGCCGAACGCCTCCAGGCGCTGGCCGATGCCCTTGGTGTAGTCGAGCCGGTCCACCCCGAGCAGCACGTGCTCGGGATCGCCCAGCTCGCCCCTGATCTCCTTGGCCCGCGCCACGACCTGCGGCTCGCGCACCAGCGAGTCGAGCTGCCCGAAGTCCACCGAGATCGGGAACGCCTGCGTGGTCACCACCCGGTCGTCCAGGAAGATCTCGTTCCCCTTGTACGGCAGCCCGAGCAGCCGCCGGCACAGCCTGCGGAAGTTCGAGGCGCCGCCGGGCAGTTGGAAGCCGACCAGGTCGGCGCCGAGCAGCCCCTCGACCAGCTCCTTGCGCCAGGGCAGCCGCCAGAACAGCTCGACGGGCGGGAAGGGGATGTGCAGGAAGAAGCCGATCCGCAGGTCGGGCCGGAGCCGCCGGAGCATCGCGGGCACGAGCTGGAGCTGGTAGTCCTGCACCCAGACGACGGCCCCCTCCTCGGCGGCCTCGGCGGCGGCCGCGGCGAAGCGCTCGTTGACCGAACGGTAGGTCTCCCACATCTCCCGCTCGAACACCGGCGGCGCCACCACGTCGTGGTAGAGCGGCCACAGCGTGGCGTTGGAGAAGCCCTCGTAGTAGAGCTCGACCTCGCGGGCCGACAACGGGATGGGGATGAGGCTCATGCCGTCCTGCTCGAACGGTTCGAGCTTCTCGTCCGGCGCGCCGTGCCAACCGGCCCAGGCGCCGTGGCGGCGCTTCATCACGGGCGCTATGGCCGTCACGAGCCCCCCCGGGCTCCTGCGCCACGAGGCCGTTCCGTCTGGCTCGATCGTGCGATCGACCGGCAAGCGGTTCGCGACGATCAGAAACGAGCTACGGCCGGTCACGCAGTCCTCCTAGGGCTCAGGTCGAGGAGAGCCGCAGGCGCGGCTCACGGCGGCCGCGACCTCGTCCGGCCCCCCGCGGGGAATGATCGCGGCGATGTGGGCATCTGGCCTGATCACCCATGCTTCATCCGGCCGCGCACCGAGTCTTTCGGCGAGCGAGCCGGTCGCATCCATCTCCGTGAGCTCGCGGACGGCGAGCGGTGCCGTAATGACCTTGCCCAGGACCTGCACAAACAAACTCGAATCGCACATATCGCCCAACAGAACGAGGAAACCGTCCCGGCAGAACTCGCGCAGTCTGCCCTTCGCCAGCGGCACGTCCGGAAGGATCACTCCGGGGGCCGGATCGCACAGCGCGCCCTTGGGCGGACGCCCGCCGAACGGCCGGCCCGGCTCGGGCGTGGTGAGCGGCGAGTCCACGTACCAGTAGGGCTCGGCGAAGCGCCCGGAGTCCACCTCGGCGACCAGGCCGCCCTCCAGCACCTCCCGCCGCCTGGCCCGGTCCCGGTCCGTCCTGGGCGCGAGGAAGCGCATGGTGGCGGCGGTCACCTCCAGGTTCTCCCGCGCCGCCGCGTGCCGCTCGGCGTGGTACGACTCCAGCAGCTCCGGCCCGGCCCAGCCGTTCAGCGCGAAGGCGAGCTTCCAGGCCGCGTTCTCGGCGTCGGGCACGCCGGAGTTGAGGCCGCGGGCCCCGAAGGGCGCCACCAGGTGGGCGCAGTCGCCCGCCAGGAGCACTCGTCCGACCCGCATCCGCGAGGCGATGCGCGAGTGGAACCGGTACGTGCTGTGCCAGATCAGCTCGTACGGCCGATCCCCGATGATTTGCCGAATTTTCTGCGAAATGTCGGCTTCTGTGGGGATGAAGTCCGGTGCGATCTGCCAGTCGATCCGGTACGTCCCGTTGGGGCAGGGATGGATGAGGACCTGCCGGCCCGGGTTCCACGCGGGGTCGAAGTAGAAGCGCCGCTCGTTCTCCCAGCCGGGCAGATCCGCCCGGATGTCGCAGATCAGGAACTGGTCGTCGAACGCCTCGCCGTCGAAGGAGACGCCGAGCGACCGGCGTACCTGCTGGGCCCGCGCGCCCGCGCAGACCAGCACGTAGGGGGCGCGCAGCAGCCGCTGCCCGCACTGGACCTCGACCCCGGCCGGGTCCTGGACCAGCCCGGTGACCTCGTGGCCCCAGCGCACCTCGATGAGCGGCTGGTCGGCGATGACCTCGTCGAGCAGCTGCTCGGTGCGGGCCTGGGAGATGTTCACGCACGGCGGCAGCGGGCCCTGGCCGTCGAAGGACCAGGAGAACAGCTCGCGGTCGCGGTAGTACGTGCGGGCGGTGGTCCAGGCCAGCCCCTCCTCGGCCACCCGGCCCGCGCCCGCCGCGGCCCAGATGTCGAGCACGTCGCGCTGCTGGCAGATCGACTTCGAGCCGCCGCCGTCGCGGGCCTGCCGCCGGTCCAGCACCAGCACCCGGATGCCCCAGCGGGCCAGCAGCAGCGCGGCGGTCTGGCCGACCGGGCCCGCGCCCACGACGATGACCTGCGGCACGGACTCCGCGGGCCTCATGACTGGAGCTCGTCCCACACTTCGCGGTCGCGCTCGGCGGTCCAGACACGCGGCCGTTCGACGCCGTGGAGCTCGTCCCAGAGGCGGGAGACGTTGAAGGGCAGGCAGTGCTCGAAGATGGGCCAGCCGCCGTAACGCGGCCGCAGGGCCCGGTGGGTGCGCTCGAACGCCTCCTTCAGCCCGCTCGCCGCGCCGACCTCGCGCAGCATCACGGTGAGGAAGTCGCGGCTCTGGGCGATGGCCGCCTCGACCTCGGCCTTGCCGTGGGCCACCGCTCCCCTGCCGCCGACCAGCGTCTCGGCCCCGAACGAGGCGACGCGGTCGAGCGTGCCGGACGCCCATTCGCGGTGGAAGGCGTCGCCGGTGTAGAGCGCGGCCTGCGACTCGACCAGGTCGCCGGCGAACAGGATGCGCCGTTCGGGCAGCCAGGCCACCAGGTCGCCCTCGGTGTGGCCGCGCCCGCAGTGGGCCAGCACCAGGTCGCCCCTGCCGCCGCCGAGGTCGATGGTGAAGGTGTCGCCGAAGGTGGCGGTGGGCCAGGTCAGGCCGGGGATCGAGCCGGGGTCCTTGAACAGGCGGGGCATCCGGGCGTACTCGCTGGCCCAGTCCTGCTCGCCGCGCTCGGCGATCAGCTCGCGGGTCTTGTCGTGGGCCACGATGACGTCCGCGCCGAACGCCGAGGCGCCCAGCACGCGGACCGCGTGGTAGTGCGAGAGCACGAGGTATCGGACCGGTTTGCCGGTGTGCTCGCGCAGCCTGGCCAGCCAGTCGCGGGCGGCGGTGGGCGTGGCCAGGGCCTCGAAGCAGACCAGGAAGTCCTCGCCCTCGATCGCGCCCACGTTGGGGTCGCCCTCGGCGGTGAGCGCGTAGACGCCTTCCGCCAGCACCTCAAGGGACTGCCGCTTCTCACCGAGATCCGCCGACGAGGCGAACGGCTTGATCATCGTCTCTCCTCACGCGCTGAGGCCGACCCGCTGATGACCCAGGACATACCCCACAGACGGCCTTACAGCTCCGCTGCGCCGGCCCTCCCTTGACAGTGCTCGACAGGACGGGGAAGTGTTTACCGAACATTCGGTCAGTAAGCAAGGGAGACCAGTTGGAGAGCGCGCGTCGCATGCTGGACGCCGACACCGCCTCCGCCGCCCTGGGCATCGAGCTGGTGGAGCTGGCCGAGGGGCGCGCGGTGTGCCGGATGACCGTGACCGGCCAGATGATCAACGGACACGCCATCTGCCACGGCGGCTACGTCTTCCTCCTGGCCGACACCGCCTTCGCCTGCGCGTGCAACACCCGGGGCCCGGTGACCGTGGCGGCCGGGGCCGAGATCACCTTCGTCGCCCCCGCCCACGAGGGTGACGTGCTGGTGGCCGAGGCGGCCGAGCGCACCACCTACGGCCGCAGCGGCATCTACGACATCACCGTGCGCGGGACCGGCGGCCGGGTGGTCGCGGAGTTCCGCGGGCGCAGCAGGGAGCTGAGATGAGGCCCTTCCCGCCGCCGTCCCCCGAGGAGCTCGACCCGGTCGAGCGCGTCTCCAGGGACGAGCTCATGGCCCTGCAACTGCAGCGCCTGCGCTGGACACTGTCCCACGCCTACGACAACGTGCCGCTCTACCGGCGCAAGTTCGACGAGCACGGCGTGCGTCCGGACGACTGCCGGAGCCTGGAGGACCTCGCGCTGTTCCCGTTCACCACCAAGGAGGACCTGCGCGAGTCGTACCCGTTCGGCATGTTCGCCGTGCCGCGCGAGCGGGTGGCGCGCGTCCACGCCTCCTCGGGCACCACGGGCAAGCCCACGGTCGTCGGGTACACCAAGGCCGACCTCGACGTCTGGGCGCAGGTGATGGCCCGGTCGATCCGGGCCTCCGGCGGGCGTCCCGGGGACGTGGTGCACGTGGCGTACGGCTACGGGCTGTTCACCGGCGGCCTCGGCGCCCACTACGGGGCCGAGCGGCTGGGCTGCACGGTGGTGCCGGTGTCGGGCGGCATGACGGCCCGGCAGGTCCAGCTCATCACCGACCTGCGGCCCAGGGTCATCATGGTCACGCCGTCGTACCTGCTGGCGCTGCTCGACGAGTTCGCCGCCCAGGGCCTCGACCCGCGCGAGAGCTCGCTGGAGATCGGCATCTTCGGCGCCGAGCCCTGGACCGAGCGCATGCGCGCCGAGATCGAGGAGCGCTTCGACCTGCACGCCGTCGACATCTACGGGCTGTCGGAGGTCATGGGCCCCGGCGTGGCCAACGAGTGCGTCGAGACCAAGGACAGCCTGCACGTCTGGGAGGACCACTTCTATCCCGAGACCGTCGACCCGTTCACCGGCGAGCCCGCCCCCGGCGGCGGCGAGCTGGTGTTCACCAGCCTCACCAAGGAGGCCATGCCGGTCATCCGCTACCGCACCCGCGACCTGACCCGGCTGCTGCCCGGCACGGCCAGGCCCGCCTTCCGCCGCATGGAGAAGGTCACCGGCCGCACCGACGACATGATCATCCTGCGCGGCGTGAACGTGTTCCCGACCCAGATCGAGGAGCTCGTGCTGCGCGTACCCGGCCTGTCGCCGCACTTCCAGCTGCACCTGACCCGCCCGGACCGGCTCGACGTGCTCACCGTCAGGGTCGAGGCGCGGCCGGGCGCGACCGGCCGCGAGGAGGCCGGCCGCGCGCTGCGGCACGCGGTCAAGGCGGGCGTCGGCGTGACCGTCGAGGTCGAGGTGGTGGACCCCGAGACGCTGGAGCGGTCGGTGGGCAAGCTCAAGCGCGTGGTCGACAAGCGGGCGGACCGCCGGGACGGCTGACCTCGCGGCCGCGGGGCTACGGCGTCAGCTCGTCAGGGGGGTCGGACGCCGGCAACGACGGGCCCTTGAGGCGCAGGTCGTCGCGGATGGTCTTGCCGAGCTTGCCGGTCGCGCCGCGGTTGAGCGCGCCGCCGGCGACGGCTCCGGTGAGGAAGGGGCCGAACGTGGTCAGATGGCGCCCGAGGGTGCGCATGAGACGGTTGCGAAGAGCGGCCTTGGAGGCGGCGCCGAGCGCGAGCGAGACGGACGCGGGGGCGAGGGGGTCGATCCCGCGCTGCTTGGCCCAGGCGGAGGCGAAGGCGAGGGCACGCTGCGTGCCGTTGCCCTGGACGCGGACGCCGTAGACCTCGTGCAGCTCGGCCAGGAGCTTGACCTCGATCGCGGCGACGACGATGGTCTCCGCGACGAGCTGCGCGGGCGCGGAGAGCAGGAGGGGTGGTGCGGCGAACTGGGCCGCCGCCAGTGCTCCGCCGATGGCTCCGACCGTCATCGTGGCCTTCTGGGCGGTGCGCACCAGGTCGTCGGCGAGCTCCTCGCCGGTGAGGCCGTGATGATGCTCGGACAGCGTCGACAGGTCGCGGATGGGGATGCGGGGCGCGATGTTGAGGAAGACGTCGGCCAGCCAGCGGCCGCGGCCTGCGCCGCTCTCGCGGGCCTTCTTCGCCCCTGCGGCCAGGGACCTGGCTAGTCGGCCGAGCAGCCTGCGCCGCTCGGCCGGCTCCAGCTCGCCGGGCTCGGTGAGCCGCACAACGAGCTCGCCGACCTCCTTGCCGGGGTCGGCGATCCCGTCGTCCGCCTGTTGCTTGTCCTTCTCGGGTCCGGCCACGCGATGCCTCCGTCCTCTTGGTCGCGACCGCTCAGGGTAGGCGGGCTCGGTCGTGCCTTGGATCCCTCACCCTGAGCTCCTTCGCTCCAGCGGTCAGGCGGCGCACTCCCGGCAGATCTGCTGGCCGTTCTTCTCGGAGGCCAGCTGGCTGCGGTGGTGCACCAGGAAGCAGCGCGAGCAGGTGAACTCGTCGGCCTGACGGGGAATGACCCGCAGGGAGAGCTCTTCGTTCGACAGATCCGCGCCGGGCAGCTCCAGCGACTCGGCGAGGTCGGTCTCGTCGATGTCGATGCTGCCGGACGACTTGTCGGTACGCCGTGCCTGGAGTTCTTGGAGGCTGTCCTCCCCCAGGTCGTCGTCTGTCTTTCGCGGGCTGTCGTAGTCGGTAGCCATTGTGCTTACTCCATCCCCCTCATCTATATGTCTTCGCGCTCATCGCGCGTCTTCTAACGTCCGGGAGGCCCATCTTGTGCCCGTTCCGTCGGGGAGATTTTCCATCGGTACCCCGCGCGAACGGACAACGAACCTCCCAACACGACAGGGCCTGCTGCCGACGGCAATGGTTAGCCAAATATGGCGAAACCCACAGCCTTGGCGTCATGCACCACCGTGTTCGACGGCACATCCAACCACATGTACGGCGAGAACGAGACGCCCCCACTACATCAACACGCGGACGAACACGCCTGAACGTCACCCGTCGGCGCCCCATGGCCCACTCAAGGACGCTCGGTCAACGCGTCGGAAGCCTAATCGTCACCACAAGTCCTCCGCCGTCACGCGGCACAGCGGTCACGTTTCCACCGTGTGCCTGCACCACCGCACGGACGATGGACAGCCCCAGACCCGATCCCTTGGCCGATTCCACGCGGTCGGCGTGGAGCCTCCTGAACGGCTCGAACAGGCTGTTCACCTCGTACGCCGGGACGTGCTGCCCCGTGTTGGCCACCTGAACAACCAGCCCCCCGTCCGCCATTCCCGTCCGGATCCAGACTTTTCCGTTTTCGGGAAGGTTGTACTTCACGGCGTTCTCCAGCAGGTTGCTGACGGACCGCTCCAGAAGCACCGGGTCGCCCACGGTAGGCGCGCTGACCAGTTCGGCGACAACGGTCACGCCGTGTTCGGCGGCGAAGGGCGCGAGCTGTTCCACGGCCGTCTGCGCGACTTCCTGAACGTCGAGCGGTTTGCGCACCGCGAGTTCTCGTTCGCTCCTGGCGAGCAACAGCAGCCCCTCGATGAGCTTCTCGTTACGCGCGTTGACTTCCAGCAGCGTGCGGCCGAGCGCTTTGAGGTCCTCCGACGCCTCCGGATCCGACAACGCGATCTCCAGGACGGTCCGGTTAATCGTCAACGGCGTGCGCAATTCGTGGGAGGCGTTGGCCACGAATCTGCGCTGGGTGTCGAAGGCGATGTTGAGCCGGGTGAGCATGGCGTCGAAGGTGTCGGCCAGCTCCTTCAGCTCGTCGTTGGGGCCGCGCAGGGCGATGCGCTGGTGGGCGAGCGTGCTCTCCGACAGCTTGCGGGCCGCGCTGGTCATCTGGGTGACCGGCCGCAGCGCCCGGTCGGCCACGAAGTAGCCGATGATGAGCGCGAGGATGCCGACCCCGGCCAGCGCCATGAACGAGCTGGTGAACAGCGCGTCGCGGGCGCTGCTGACGGCCCGCCCCTTGGCCAGCGTCCACCGGTTCTGCATGATGGCGGCGTCGAGCGGGTCGAGGTCGTCGGTGATCAGGTCGGGCCAGGCGTTCTCGATCGACCTGCCGACGATCGAGTAGACGACGAACAGCAGCACGGCCGCGGCGGCGAACACCAGAGCGCTGTAGGTGAGCGTGAGCCGCCACCGGATGCTCACCTTGGCGGGCAGCCCCCTGACCCGTTCCAGGGTGCTGCGGGCGGGCGTCTCGGAGCCGGGCGGGGGCGGGCCGTCCCAGGCCGGCGGCCCGCTCGGGGGTGGCGCCTCCTGCACGCGCGTCGCCTTCCTGGCCGAATGGGGGCTGATCATCGGATGCGTCGGCCCCGCCCCGCGCTCTGGCCGTTCGCTCACAACTTGTACCCAACCCCGGGCACGGTCTCGATCACCTGAGGCTCGCCCAGCTTCTTCCGCAGCGTCATCATGGTCACCCGGACGACGTTCGTGAACGGGTCGATGTTCTCGTCCCACGCCTTGTCCAGCAGGTCCTCCTGGCTGACCACCGCGCCCTCGGCGCGCATCAGCTCCTCAAGGACCGCGAACTCCTTCTTGGTGAGCACGATCTCCTTGCCGTCGCGCTCGACCAGCCGCTTGCCCGGGTCGAGGCGGATCCCGGCCCGCTCCAGCACGGGCGGCAGGGCGGGCGCCGAACGCCGGCCGAGCGCGCGCACCCGGGCCACCAGCTCGATGAACACGAACGGCTTGGCCAGGTAGTCGTCGGCCCCGAGGCCGAGCCCCTCCACCTTGTCGTCCACGTCGCCGGAGGCGGTCAGCATGAGGATCCGCGAGGCCGAGCGCTGCTCGACCAGCCGGCGGCACACCTCGTCGCCGTGCACGACCGGCAGGTCGCGGTCGAGCACGATCACGTCGTAGTCGATGTAGGAGGTGCGCTCAAGGGCGCCGCCGCCGTCGTAGGCGACGTCGACGGCCATGGCCTCACGCCGCAGCCCGGTCGCGATCGCGTCGGCGAGCACCCGCTCATCCTCGACAACCAGCACTCGCACGCCTGGTACACCCTCTTTCCGGTTCCGGTGTCTCATTCTGCCTACAGGCTCGATAAGCGCACGGTAAGGCATGTCCAGGGGTATGCCGGGCAGGGGCCGCACAAATTCATGTTTCAGAGGGCGATAACCCGGGGTATGCCGTCGGGACACCCATTGCCCGGACATCCACTGGCAATGGGGTCCCTTCGCCCCGCACGGATCGAACCCCTGAGAGAGTAGGTGAGATGGGCGAGTTCACCACGACGATCGAACGCCGCCTCGACCAGGCTTACAAGGGCCTCTCCGAGGCCCGCAGCACCGGCGACGACTACCTCGCCGACACCCTCACCGCCGAGATCGAGGACCTGCGCCGCCTGGCCGACGATCACGGCGTCCCGCTGCCGCGCTAGACATACGCGTGCGACGGCCGGGGCCCGCCGGGCCCCGGCCGTCCTGTCATGTCCCGCCCACCGCGTGAGGCGGCCCCGTCAGGAGTCGCGTTCGGGGTCCAGCGGCACGAGCAGGTCGTGCAGCTCCTCGAACAGGCCGGGAGCCGCGCACAGCGCGAACTCCGGGCCCACCGGGCGGCCGTGCAGGCCGCCGAGCCGGGCTCCCGCCTCGGTCGCCACCAGCCCGGCCGCGGCGTGGTCCCAGGTGTTGGTGCCGCGCTCGTAGTACGCGTCCACCCGGCCCGCCGCCACCGAGCACAGGTCGATGGCGCACGAGCCGCCGCGCCGGATGTCGCGCACCCGCGGCAGCACCGCCGCCACGACCTGTCCCTGCACCTCGCGGCGCGGCGCCGAGTAGCCGAACCCGGTCGCGACCAGCGCCCGGGCCAGCGGCACCCCGCTGTTGCAGCGCAGCCGCGCGCCGCCCAGCCAGGCCCCCTCGCCGAGCGCGGCGGTGAACACCTCGCCCCGCGCCGGCACGTTGACGACCCCGGCCACGACCCGCCCGGCGACCTCGACGGCGATGGACACCGCCCAGTCGGGCAGGCCGTACAGGAAGTTGACGGTGCCGTCGACGGGATCGACGATCCACCGCACGTCGGACGCGCCCGGCGCCTCGCCGCCCTCCTCGCCCAGGAACCGGTCGTCCGGGCGGACCGCCAGGACGCGCTCGCGGATCAGCTCCTCCGACGCCTTGTCCAGGATGGTGACGACGTCGGTGGGGCTGGACTTGGTCTCGACGTCCTCCGACATCGTGGGCCGCTTGGCCAGGAGCATGTCCCCGGCCTCGCGGGCGACGTCCTCGGCCAGCCGCAGGAAGTCGGTCATCAGGCCACCGAGTCCGGGCGCTTCCACTCCTCGCCGAGGACGTGCTGGGCGAGGAAGGCGAGCACGGTCTCGTACCAGGCGACGATGTTGCCCGGCTTGAGGATCCAGTGGTTCTCGTCGGGGAAGTACAGGAACTTCGACTCGACGTCGGTGCGCTGGAGGTCCCACCACAGGCGCAGGGACTCGCCGATCGGCACCCGGTAGTCCTTGTCGCCGTGGATGACGAGCATCGGGGTGGTGATCTTGCCCAGGCCCAGGTGCGGGGAGAGCTGTTCGTAACGCTCCGAGCCGGGCTCGCCGAACTCGCGCTGCCAGTACAGCGAGGAGTCGGTGGTGCCGGCGAACTGGTCGAGGTTCCACAGCGCGGCGTGGGTGACGATGGCCTGGTAGCGGTCGGTGTGCCCGGCCAGCCAGTTGGCCATGTAGCCGCCGAACGAGCCGCCCATCGCCGCCACGCGCTCGTCGTCGATGTCGTCCCTGGCCAGGGCGACGTCCACGATGGCGTCGAGGTCGGCCTGGGTGCGGGGACCCCAGGCGCCCCAGCCGCGGTCGATCATCTCCTGGCCGTAGCCGGTGGACAGGCAGGGATCGGGCATGAGGACGGCGTACCCGCGCTGCGCCATGATCCACGCCTGCCAGCGCCACTGCCAGTCGTTCCAGGACGCGACCGGCCCGCCGTGGATCCACAGCAGGAACGGCGCCGGGTTGTCGGCCGAGGCGCCCTCGGGCAGCACGAGCCAGCCGCGCACGGTCGCGCCGTCGTCGGCGGTGGCCGAGATCTCGGTCAGCGTGCCGGGCACCTCGGGGCGCGGGGCCGGCGAGGGCAGGTCGGCGATCTCGCCGGTGGCCGCGTCGATCCTGGCCGGGGCGGGGGCGAGGGCGATGTTGCTGCGCAGAGCGTAGACGTACGCGCCGTCGGCGCCGGCGTTGACCCCGAGGTAGGCGGCGTCGTCGCCGGTGAGCCTGGTGTGCTCGCCGTCCAGCGGGACGCGGAAGACCGGGCGGCGGCCCTGGTGGTCGGCGACGAGGTAGAGGGCCGAAGAGTCGGGGGCCCAGGCGAGGTCCATCGGGAACAGGTCGGGGGCGTAGGCCCGGCCCTCGCCGGTGGCCAGGTCGGCGATCCACAGCTCCACGCGGACGGAGACGTCCGTGCTCGTGATGCGCTCGCGCGCGCAGGCCACCCGCGTGCCGTCGGGCGAGACGGCGATCGGGCCGCCGAAGTCGTGCGCCTCGTCGGTGAGCAGGGTGCGCCGCTCGCCGGTGGCCACGTCGATGGCGACCAGGTCCGTACGGCTGTCGCCGCCGGACAGGAACCTGCGCCAGGTGACGATCACGGTGGAGCCGTCGGGGGTGAGCTCGAAGGCGGCGTCGCGCAGCGCCTCGCCCGCGTCGGGGGTCAGCTCGCGCACGTCCTCCAGGCGGTCGGCGCCGAGCCGGCCGGTGAACAGCCGGGTGCGGGCCGGGCCGAGGTCGTGGTCCCAGTAGCGGACCGGGTAGCCCTCGTGCAGGATCGCGCTGGTACCGGCGTCCTTGCGGGCCTTGCGCCGCTCGTCCTCGGTCGACTCGTCGCCGTCGAGCACGTCGGAGGCGAACACCACCACGTCGCCCGCCGTGCGGGCGGCGCCGATGCCGCCGGGGCGGGTGGCGATCTGGCGGGCCTCGCCGCCGGCGCGCGGCAGCAGCCACAGCGCGGGGACCTCCTCGGTCGCGTCCTTGACGGTGGTGTCGGGGCGCGCGGAGGTGAACAGCACGTCCCCGGCGTCGGTGAAGGCGGCGGCCGTCTCGCCCTTGGCGGAACGGGTCAGACGGTACGGCTCACCGTCGAGGGGGATCGCCCAGAGCGCGGTGCCGTACGACTTGCCGTCGGGATTGAGGGCCTGCACGGCCGAGATCAGACGGGAGCCGTCAGGCGAGAGCTTCAGGGAGAGGACCCGGGGGATGGCCACATAGTCACGAATGTCATCGAATGCGCTCACTCGATCGAACCTACCTGGTCACCGGCGCTCCGCGGGCGACGCCGCGCTCCGCGCCTCCTCCGCGCTTCCTCCGCGCTTCCTCCGCGCTTCCTCCGCGTTTCCTCCGCGTTTCCGCTGCGCCTCCTCTGCGCTGCCTCGCCCTCCCTCCGGCCGGACCGCCCGCTCTCCTGACTAGGCTTGACACGTGGCTGATTACGACGCTCTGCTCGTCCTGTCGTTCGGCGGCCCCGAGGGCCCCGACGACGTGCTGCCGTTCCTGGAGAACGTCGTGCGGGGGCGCGGCGTGCCGCGCGAGCGGCTGCTCGCGGTGGCCGAGCACTACCAGGGCTTCGGCGGCGTCAGCCCGATCAACCGGCAGAACCGCGAGCTGGTCGAGGCGCTGGGCCCGGTCGCGGGCGTGCCGGTCTACTGGGGCAACCGCAACTGGCATCCCTTCGGCGAGGACACCGTGCGGCAGATGGCCGCCGACGGCGTACGCCGGGCCGCCGTCTTCGCCACCTCGGCGTTCGCCGGATATTCGAGCTGCCGCCAGTACTACGAGGACATCGCCAGGATCTCTGTCGAGGGCGGCCCCGAGCTGATCAAGATGCGGCACTTCGGCGACCATCCGGGGTTCGTCGAGGCGATGGCCGACCACACGCGCCAGGCGCTGGAGCGGCTGGGCCGCGACGACGCCCGGCTGGTGTTCACCGCCCACAGCATCCCGGTCTCGATGGCCGAGACCGCCGGCCCCTCGGGCGGCCTGTACGAGTCCCAGCTCCGCCGCAGCGCCGAGCTGGTCAACCGGGCGCTGGGCCGCGACGAGCCGTGGCACCTGGTGTGGCAGTCGCGCAGCGGCCCCCCGCAGGTGCCGTGGCTGGAGCCCGACGTGTGCGACTTCCTGCGCAAGACGGACGCCGGCTCGGTCGTGCTGGTGCCCATCGGGTTCGTCTCCGACCACATGGAGGTCGTCTACGACCTCGACACCGAGGCCCGGCAGGTGGCCGCCGAGCTGGGCCTGCCGATGGAGCGCGCGGCGACGGCCGGCACCCATCCGGCGTTCGTCCGCATGGTCAGGGAGCTGATGGACGAGCCGGAGCCCGTCCCGTGCCCGCTCACCTGCTGCCCGCGTCCGGTCCGGCCCGGCGGGCGGCCTCAGGCGTAGGTGCGGGCGTACGCCTCGGCGATGCCCATGACCTTGTCCACGTAGTCCCACGAGTGGTTGTAGAACCAGATCGACTTGCGCAGCTTCGCGCCGCCCTTGCCCGCGCCGTTGGCGCACAGGTAGTTGGCGGCGCCGGGCACGGCGTCGTAGGGGCTCCAGATGTCGGCCTTGCCGTCGCCGTCGCCGTCCACGCCGTAGTGCTTCCAGGTGGCGGGCATGAACTGCATCGGCCCGAGCGCGCCCGCGCTGGAGGGGCCGTTGTTGCGGCCGTGGCTGCTCTCGACCTGGCCGATGGCGGCCAGCACCGTCCAGGACAGGCCGGGGCAGCGGGTGGCGGCGGCCTTGTAGAGGTCGAGGTAGCTGTTCGGGCGGCCGACGGTGACCGGCTGCTGCTGTTGTTGTTGCGGCTGCTGCTGCTGTTGCCGCTGGGTGCGGCTGGCCGCGTCGAGCACGACGACCTGCGCGCCCTTGCCGAGCAGCCGCCGCACCCCGGCCTCGGCGATCGTGCCCGGCTTGCCGTGCAGCAGCACCGCGACGCCCTTCGCGAAGCCGAGCGACCGGCCCACCTCCGTGCTGACCAGGCCGTCCACGCCGGAGAGCCCGAGCGTGGCCGAAGCCGCGACCCGGAGCCTCGGGCCGCCGTCCACCTGGTACATCGCGCCGAGGATCATGCCGTACCTGCGCGTGGTGCCGGCCTCGGCGACCAGCTCGCCCCGGGCCAGCGCGCTCCAGACTGCCGGCTGGTCGGCGACGGGCTGGGGCGTCCAGGAGCGGAAGTCGGCCGGGTCGACGGCCAGCAGGTTGAGCGACGTGCCGGCGACCTTGACCGCGCCCGCGTCCACGACGGCGGCCTTCTGCACGTGCTTGAGCGCGCCCAGGGCGAGCCTGGTGCGCCGCGAGACCGTGGCGGGCGCGATCGCCAGCACGCGCGGCGGCGTCACGGTGACGCCCGGACCGCCCTGGCCGAAATCCTTGACCGGCGCCGTCGTGGGTACGAGCTGGTCGAGGCGGGGAGCGGCCTCCGGAACCACGCGGGTGATCGGCCGGCGCACCGGCTCCTGGGCCGTCCTGACCAGGTCATCGCCCATGAGCACGACGACTCCCCCGGCCACGGCGGTGACCACGAGCACGCCGAGGACCGTGAGCAGGACCGCACGGAGAGAGGGAAGACCGGACATCAGGCACACGTTAACCCACTCACCGGAAATATCACTTGCCATCCGGACAGACGGTGCGCCATCGTGGGGGCGCTAAGTAAGGGGGAAACAGCGTGGTCGGGCCTTACCGGGGGTTGTTCAAGGGGCCCGGCGTCAAAGGATTCGTGCTGGCCGGGCTCGTCGGCCGGATGCCGATGTCCATGCTCGGCATCGGCGTCGTGCTGCTGATCTCCACCGTCACCGGGTCCTTCGCCACCGCCGGCGCGGTCGGCGCCACCACCAACGTGGCCTTCGCCATCGCGGCGCCGCTGTCGGGGCGGCTGGTGGACAGGTTCGGCCAGAACCGGGTGATCGCCCCCTTCTCGGTGGTCAACGCGCTGGCGATGGCCGCGCTGATGCTCAGCGCCGCGCTCCGCCTGCCCGAATGGACCCTGTACGTCTCCGGCCTGCTGATCGGCGCGTCCTCCCTGTCCCTCGGGTCTATGGTGCGGGCCCGCTGGTCCACGATCCACGGCGGCACCGGGACGCTGCACACCGCCTTCGCCTTCGAGTCCGTGGCCGACGAGGTCGTCTTCGTCACCGGGCCCGCGCTCGTCACGGTGCTGGCCACCGCGGTCAACCCGTACGCGGGGCTGGTGGTGGCGCTGGTGTGCATGCTCGGCGGCTGCCTGGCCCTGGCGGCGCAGCGGCGTACGCAGCCCCCGGTGCAACCGATCAGGACGGGCGGCGGCACGCCCATCCTGATCCCCGGCATCGCCCTGCTGGCGTGCGTCTACCTCGGGCTCGGCGCGGTGTTCGGCTCGGTGGACCTGATCATGGTCGCCTTCGCCGAGGAGCACGGCGTGAAGGGCGCCTCGGGATTCCTGCTGGCGGCGTTCGCGGGCGGATCGATGGTGTCGGGGCTGTGGTTCGGCTCGCGGGAGTGGCGGATCTCGCTGCGCGCCCGGTTCATCCGCGCGCTGGGCGTGTTCGTGGTGGGCCTGCTGCCGATCATGCTCGTGGACGACCCGTGGGTCATGGCCGCCGTGGCTTTCGTGGCCGGTCTGGCCATCTCGCCGACGCTCATCACCGGGTTCTCGCTCACCGAGCGGCTCGTCCCGCCGTCCCTGCTCACCGAGGGCATGGCCTGGATCTCGACCTCGATCGGGTTCGGCGTGGCGATCGGCGCGTGGGCGGGCGGGCGGCTCACCGACAGCTTCGGCGCCTCCAGCGCGTTCGGCTTCGCGGTGTGCGCGGCGCTCACGGCGGCGGTCGTGGGTGTCGGAGGTTCGGGTTTGCTGAGACTTCCGGAAGCGCCTTCACCCCTGAAGAGCTGATCCGCTACGGTCGGGAGTTATCCCTCGCAACACCCATCACACCGGAAGCTTTGCTATGTCCCGACAAATCACTTCACTTCTAGCTATCGCGGCAGTTTGCGTCACCCTGGCTCCCGCGCCCGCGTTCGCCCAGACGCCGAAGAAGGCCGAGGTCGATTGCGAGCAGGTCAAGTGCATCGCGCTGACCTTCGACGACGGGCCCGGCCAGTACGCGGGAACGCTGCTCGACACCCTCAAGAAGTACAACGCCAAGGCGACGTTCTTCCTGGAGGGCCAGTACGTGAACAGCCGTCCGGCCTTCGTCAAGCGCATGGTCACCGAGGGCCACGAGGTGGGCAACCACAGCTACAAGCACCCCGACTTCACCAAGATCGACGCCGGGGTCATCAGGAGCGAGATCAAGAAGACCCAGGACGCGGTCAAGAAGGCGGCGGGCGTCGAGCCCAAGCTGCTGCGACCGCCGTACGGGCTGGCCGACATCCAGGTGTCGGACGTCGCGACCGAGTTCGGCATGCCCATGATCCTGTGGACGGCCGGCTCGCACGACTGGGACACCAAGAACGTCGAGGCCATCAAGAAGAAGACCCTTGAGGTGGCCGAGCGCGACGGCATCATCCTCATGCACGACTGGGTCAAGCAGACCGTGGACGCCATGCCCGCGATCGTCAAGTCGCTGCAGGCCAAGGGTTACCAGCTCGTCACGGTCTCCGACGTGATCAAGCAGCAGAACCTGCAGCCCGGTCAGATTTTCCCGGTTCCCGAAGGCTGGGAGAAGTGAGTATCGTTCACGTTTAATCGGAACGACGCTCGGAGGGGCGCCTCATGGTCTTCACTAACTGGGCCGGCAATCAGACGGGCGCCCCTGCCGAGGTGCGCACCCCCGCGAGCGTGGCGGACGTCGTCCAGGCCGTGCGGGACGCCTCGGCCGCCGGGCGCCGCCTGCGCATGGTCGGCACGGGCCACTCCTTCACCGGGGTGGCCCTCACCGACGGGATCATGCTCCGCCCCGAGGGGCTGAGCGGCATCAGGTCCGCCGGCGAGGACCGCGTCACGGTCCTGGCCGGCACGCCGCTCAAGGTGCTGAACGAGCTGCTCGACCAGCGCGGGCTGGCCCTGGCCAACATGGGCGACATCACCGAGCAGACCGTCGCCGGCGCGATCCAGACCGGCACCCACGGCACCGGCCGCGACAGCGGCGGCCTGGCCGACCAGGTCGCCGAGCTGGAACTGGTGCTCGCCGACGGCTCGGTCGTCACGGCCGTGCCCGGCGAGGACCTGTTCGACGCCGCCCGGGTCGGCCTCGGGGCGCTGGGCGTGCTGACGGCCGTGACGTTCCGGGTGGAGCCCGCGTTCCTGCTGCGCAACCGGCGGCGCAGGATGACGCTCACCGACATCCTCGGCTCGCTCGACTCGCTGACCTCGGCCAACGAGCACCTCGACTTCTTCTGGCTGCCGCACACCGACGCCTGCCTGGTCAAGACCAACAACAGGGACGCGGGCCCGGCCAGGCCGCCGAGCCCGTTCAAGCACTGGCTGGACAACGTGTTCCTGGAGAACACCGTCTTCGGCGCCGCCTGCGCCGTCGGCGGGCGGCGTCCGGCGCTGATCCCGCGGATCAACGCGATCAGCGCGGCGGCCCTCGGCGACTCGGAGGCGGTGGACACGTCGTACAAGGTGTTCACGGCCCGCCGGGACGTGCGGTTCCTGGAGATGGAGTACGCCGTGCCGCGCGAGCACCTGGCCCAGGCGCTGCGCGAGACCCGCGACCTGATCGACAGAATGGACTGGAAGATCACCTTCCCGGTCGAGGTCCGCGTCACGCCGCCCAGCGACGCCTGGCTGTCCACCGCGTACGGACGCGACTCGGCCTACGTCGCCTGCCACATCTACCGGCCCACGCCCAACCCCGCCTACTTCGAGGGCGTGGAGGAGATCATGAACCGGCTGGACGGCCGGCCGCACTGGGGCAAGATGCACACCCGCGACGCCGCGTACCTGCGCAAGGTCTACCCCCGCTTCGACGACTTCGTCGCGCTGCGCGACCGGCTGGACCCGCGCCGGGTGTTCACCAACGACTACCTCGACGTGGTGCTCGGCTAGCGCCCCTCCTGCTGCGCCGGCGGCTCGTCCGGCTGCGTCGTGGCCGGGGGCGCGCTGGACTGCTGCCCGCCCGGGTCGGGACGCTCCTGCTCCTCCTCGCCGGGGCCGGGCGTCTCGGGGACGGGCTCGACCGTGTCCGTGGGCGTGGGCGCCGGGGTGCCGCTCGGCTTCGGCTCGCCGGTCTCGGACGGCGGCGGCGTGCGCGGCGTGTCCGTGGGCGTCGGGGTGGGGGTCGGGGTCGGCGACTGGGTCGGCCCGGCCGGCCGGTCGTCGCGGTCCTGGCGGTCGTGCCCCTGGTCCTTGACGGGGGCGCGCTGCTGCTCCTTCACCGGCGTCTGCCTGCCGGTGACCCGCTCGTGCAGCGTCCGGTGGTCGAGGGCCTGGAAGGCGAGGATGCCGCCCATGCTGACCGCGAACACCAGCACGGCCGCGACCGCCATCTTCAGCCACGGCAGCCCCCTGCGCCCGGCGGGCACGGCGACCGGCATGACCAGCGTGTCATGCCCCTGGTCGCCGCCTCCCTGAGCACCGCTCCCCTGAACGCCGCCTCCCTGAACGGCGCCTCCCTGAACGGCGCCTCCCTGAACGGCGCCTCCCTGAACGGCGCTTCCTTGGACGGTGTGCGCGGCGGTCTCCTCGCCCGCGGCCGGGGTGGCGTTCGCGGCGGCGGCGAGCAGGCCCTGCCCCTCCTCCTGCTCCTCGCGCCACGCGGACAGCGTGTGCTGCTTGACCCGGTCGCCGGTGCGCTTGAGATAGTGCGTATAGACGGCACTGGCCACCGTACTCGCGATGCTGACCACGGCGGCGCCGATCACGGTGCCCGCCACCCCGAGGTAGGAGGCGGCCACCGCGGCGGTGACGGCGGCGAGGGCGCTCCCGAGGATCTGTGGCACGCTCAGCTCGAACTTCCGCTGCTCGCCGGTCATCCCCCGGATCAGTCCCCTCTGGTCATGCGTACGGTAAAGAGCTTCCTCGTGAATAGACGCGAGCGCGTGTCCCGTTGTTCCTGTGACCTGCGTGACAGGCATCCTCGTAACTCGTGCCCCGACGATTCGGCCTACCCTCCGTCTACCTCGCCGCGGCCGTGGCGACGGCCGCGACGACCGCTGTGCCTCTCGCCATGACGCCCGCCTCCGGACTCGCCCTGCGCCCCTCGGCCTCCGAGCCCACCCGGCCCTACATCGTCACCGCGCGCAGCCGCGCGGACGCCCGGGACCTCGTCGCGGAGGTGAGATGGCGGGTACGGCGTTACTACACCGAGGCCCTGCCGGGTTTCGCCACCTTCCTCACCGTCGGCGAGCTGGCCGAGCTCAGATCCGATCCCCGGGTCCTGGCCGTCGAGCCCGACCGCGAGATCCACGCCATGCCCGCCGACGCGCCCGCCCCCGCCGAGGCCGCCTCCGAAACGAGCGCGGGCACGGACACGGGCGCGGGCACGACCGTGTTCGTCGTGGACAGCGGCGTCGACGTCACCCGGGCCGAGTTCGGCGACCGGGCCTGGCGCGCCTTCGACGCCACCGGCGGCACCGGGCGCGACTGCGGCGGGCACGGCACGCGCGTGGCCAGGGCCGTCGCCTCGCGGGCGCCGCAGGCCAGGATCGCCTCGGTACGGGTGCTCGGCTGCGCGGGGTCGGGCTCGCTGGCCGACGTGCTGGCCGGGCTCGACTGGATCCGGCGGCACGCGCGCGGCCCGTCCGTCGTCGCGCTCGCCGCCGACGGGGCCGACTCGCCCGCGCTCGGCGCCGCCGTACGGTCGCTGGTGCGCTCGGGGGTCTTCGTCGTGGGCGCGGCCGACTCGGGCTGGTGCCAGGTCGCCTCCGGCGGGCCGGCGTTCTCGGCCGGCGCCCCGTACCTCGCCGCCGCCGCGGCGCGTCTTCTCGAACGCCGTCCGGACGCCGGTCCTTCCCTTGTCGCGAGTTCGCTGAAGTGCACAACAGCACGCGCCGCGATTCGCCAGAATCCGTCGAGGAGCTCTAACCTCCTCATGCACAGCGGCGGGCACTAGAGGAAATGGAATCCACAAATGTGACCGGCGTCACATCGCCCCCGGGGCTTCCCAGGAAGGCGATGTTCGGACATGCCGGGTACGGTGCTGGCAGGCAACCGGCACACGCGAGAGACTCAAGGGTCCGGGGGAAGAATGGCGACGCTGACGAAGGGACTCGCATGCAGGAGCTCCGACTCGTCGCGGTGAGTGAGGACGGCACCTATCTCGTGCTGGCTACTGCCGGGCGAGGTACGCGCTTCACCCTTCCCGTGGACGACCGGCTCCGTGCTGCCGTCCGCGGCAACTTCTCCCGTCTCGGCCAGTACGAGATCGAAGTGGAGAGCCCGTTGCGCCCCAAGGAGATCCAGGCACGCATCCGCGCCGGAGAGACAGCGGAAGAGATCGCCGCGACCGCCGGGATCCCGGTCGAACGAGTCCGCTGGTTCGAGGGCCCGGTGCTGCAGGAGCGGGAGTACGTCGCCCAGCAGGCGCAACGCGTCGCCGTCCGCATGCCCGGGGAGACCGCGCCCGGTCCCACCCTCGGCGAGCTGGTGGCCGAGCGGCTGACCAGGCGCGGCGTCCCCACCGACGAGATCGACTGGGACTCGGCCAAGCGCGACGACGGCCTGTGGCGGGTCAAGCTCGGCTACGTCTGGAACGGTCACACGCGTCACGCCGAATGGCTCTTCGACCCGCGCAAGCGCCACGTCTCCCCGCACGACGACGAGGCCATGCGCCTGTCGTCGGCCGACTTCGATCCCGAGCCCGCCGTGGTGGAGGACACCACGGTCACGCCGTTCGCGCCGCGGGTGGCCAAGCTGCAGCCGGTGCCGCCGCTCGCCTCCGACCCGCTGCCCTTCCCTTCGGTCGTGCGCCGCGAGCCGGAGGAGCCGGCCGTCGGCTACACCCCGCCGCCCAGGCCCGCCGACACCGGCGGCTACGGCCGCGGCCCCGACCTGCCGGGACGCGACCTCACAGGCCGCGACGTCTCCGGGCGTGACGTGCCTGGGCGTGACGTGCCGTTCGACCGGCCGTCCCCGGGGCGGGAGAGCGCGTCGGACAGCTCGTCGTCCCTGCCCGACGCCACCCGCGCTCCCTTCCGGGGCGAGGGCTTCCACCAGGACCCGTCGCGCGCCGAGGGGCAGCGCGGGGAGCGCTCTGAGGGGCAGCGCGGGGAACGCGCCGAGGGGCAGCGCGGGGAGACCGCGGGCCGCGAGACCGGCTTCGGCCGCTCCACGGACGCCTCCTCCCGCCGCGGCGGCACGTCACCGTGGCTGCCCGACTTCGGCTCCGGCCGCTCGGGCGAGCGCGACGACTCCATCTACGCGCCTGCCACCCCGCCCTCCCGCCTGCTCACCTCCCACCCATCACCCACCGAACCGACGACATCCGCCCAGCCCCCCGCTGCCTCGGATTTCGGTACGCAGCCACCCGCCACCTCGGACTTCCGCACGCAGCCACCCGCCGCTCCGGACCTCGGTACCCGGCCGCCCGCTGCTTCGGACTTCCGCCCGCAGCCGCCTGCGACCCAGGCACCTGGCACGCAGTCGCCTACCAGCCCGTCGATGGATGGGCAACCGTCGGTCAGCCCGTCGCAGGGTGCTCAGTCGCCCGCCGCTCCGGAGGTTGGTGCCCAGTCGCCCGCCGCTTCTGAGGCCGGCACTCGGTCCCCTGCCGGTTCGGAGTCTCTTGGTCAGCAGGCGGCGGTGTCCGCTGCCGAGGGCGCCGCCACGTCGGCGGCTCCTGAGGTCCCGCCGACGTCGGCCGCTCCCGAAGGGCCGGGGGTGCCGCCGGCGGAGCAGCCGTCCTCGCCGACGGCCCACGGCGAGCGCACGACTCATCCCGACGCTTCCGCTCCGGCCCAGCCCAGTACCTCGGCGCCTGCCGCCGTGACGCCCGTCCAGCCGGAGCCCGCCGCCACGGCCGACGTGCAGCAGGAGACCGCGGCCGCCACGGAGGCCCAGCCGACGGGCTCGGCCGTGGATGCTCAGCTCTCCACGACGCCGGAGGCCGACACCACGTCCGCCTCCACCACGCCCGAGACCGACACCACCGCTTCTCCCGCGCCCGAAGACGCCGGCGACTCCCCCGCGCCCTCGTCGGACGCCTCGACGGCCGGTGCGACGGACGTCCCGGACGCCGAGGCGGAGGCTTCCTCCCCCACCGCACCCACCGAACCGACCACCACCGAGGCGACCGCCGCGGACGTGACGTCAAGCGCACCGACCACCGCGGAGCCCGCGCCCAAGACGCCCGATTCCACCGAGCCTGAGGATGCGACGACCGCACCCCCCGAGCCGGAGGACGCGGCAACCGCAGCGCAGGCGCAGGCCGCCACACCACAGCCGACCACCGAGAGCGCACCGGCAACCCCGGCAGCCACCGAGGACGTCCCGGAAACCGCCACGACCACCGAGGCGGACGCCACCCCCCAGGCAGAGCCGGCCCCAATCGAGCCGGCACCGGCCGAGGCGGCGACGCCCGACGCACCCGCCGCCGAGACGTCCGCCACCGAGGACGCACCGGCCGACGAGCCCTCAGCCGCCGCCTCCCAGGACGAGCCGGCCGCCGAGACCGGCCAAGAGTCCCCGGCCGCTCCGGAGGCGGCTACGGCGAAGTCCCCGGACGCCGAGCACGAGCACCCGGCGACGGCACCCGAACCCGCCGCCCAGGACGTGCCCGCCGAGGACGTTTCCGCCGAGGACGTAGCCGTGCCGGAGGCGTCCGAGGAGGCGGCAGAGCAGGTCGAGGCGCCCGAGACGGTCGAGGTGGCCGGGAAGAAGGCGCCCGCGCCCAGGCCCAAGCCCGGCCCCGGCGCTCCCAAGGGCACCCCGCCGGTCCCGGCCGCCCGTCCCGGCAAGGACGACGCCAAGGGCCCCGGCAAGGACGACGTCCCGGTGCCCTCTCCGCCGCCCGCGCCGGCCGCGCGTCAGGCGCGCAAGGGTTCGCGGGGCCGCCGAGCCTCCGTTCCGACGTGGGACGAGATCATGTTCGGCGCCCGCCGCCAGGACTGACCCGCACCCGATCAGGCGACCACAGGCCGCGCCCACCTCGACAGGGGGCGCGGCCTCGGTCGTTCAGGAAGGAAGTACCGCGGTGTCCGGCGAAGGCGTTCAGTTCTGCGGCGGGACGGCGTGGGGCTGCATGAACGGCGCCAGCCACTCCGGCGTCACCTCGGCGGGGAACGCCGCCCCCTGAGCCTCCGAGACGTCCAGCGCGTCGTAGCCGCCCTTGCCCGCCCCGACGCCCGCGATCAGCGTCAGCACCCCGGCCCGTCGCTGGAACCAGGTCTGACGCAGCCGCCAGCCCACCACGGCCCGGCGTTCGATCACGGCCTCGGCGCGGCGCAGCGAGCCCGACCGGACGACCAGCCGGGCGCCGTCGTAGCCGTGCCCCAGGGAGGCGTACCGGTCGAGGCCCAGGAACACCCCAGCGCCCGCCAGGAGCACCGCCAGGACCGTCAGGATCCACCAGAGCATCATTCCTGTGGCCCACGCCCCGGCGGCGCTCAGCGTGGCCAGGAGGAGCCATGGGAAGACCGCGCGGAACAGGCGGCGGTTGCGGGCGACCGGCGGATGGGCGCGCAGAGTGGAGCGGAAGGGGCCCACGGCGTCGGCGGTGACGCCGACGGCGACCTGGCGCGGCACGTCGGGCAGGAGCTGCCCGCGCGTCTCGGAGTCGCCCAGCCCGGTCACGATCGCCCAGACGCGGACGACCCCGGCAAGGCGTTCGGCCAGACCGTCGACGATCTCGTAACCGCGCACCCGCCGGGACTCCAGCGACACGCTGCGCCGGTTGATCAGCCCGCGTTCGGCCACGAGGTAGCCGTCGCGGCGGGTGAGCCGGAAGTCCCAGTTGAAGACGGCGTACATCACGCCGCCGACGAACGGCATGGCGACGACCAGCAGCAGCGCCACCACGAGCAGCAGGTAGGGGTGCTCCCACAGCCACTCCCCCGCGCTCCAGGCGGCGTCCTGGCCGAAGCCCAGGTCGTCGCCCCACTGGAAGGCCAGTCCCACCGCGCCGCCGGCGAGCGCGAACGGCGTGAGCAGGTACGCCCCGGACAGCGGCCCGTACAGGAGCCACCGGCGCGGGACGGCGATGATCGGCCGGTTCACCGGGGCGGGGCCGGGCCCGGGGAGGTGCTCGGCCTCCCTGACCTGGACCGCACGGCGCAGCAGCACCGCCTTGAGGCGTTCGGCCTCGCCCAGCGTGACGCCGTCGAGCGCGGCCTCCTCGTCGTCGCCGCTCGCGCCCGTGTCGACCTTGAGCACGGCGAGCCCGAGAATGCGGTGCATGGGCGGCGTGGACACGTCGACGCCGCGCACCCGTTCCAGCGGGATGGTCCGGATCGAGCGGCTGATGAGCGACCGCTTGGTCTCCAGGCGGTCGCCGACGATCTCGTACGTGAAGGTGGCCCAGCGGATGACCGCGAACACGACGGTGCCGACGACGCCGAACGCCGCCCACGCATAGGACCTGGCCGAGAAGCCGCCCACGAACAGCACGCCGACCAGGGGCAGCAGCAGCGAGGGCAGCATGCGTACCGGGTCGATGAGCAGCACCTTGGGGCTCAGCCGCCTCGGCGCGGGCGGCGGGGGCGGCATGGGCTGAGGTGGCAGGGGGGTCGGTGGTGGTGGCGGCTGGGTCACGTGGCGTCGTCCCTGAGTTCCTCGGCGCGGTGGGCGAGCCGTTCAGCGAGCCCGGCCGCCACCTCGAAGTCGAGGCCCTTGATCGTGGACGAGCCCGCGTGCGAGGCGGTGCGGATCTCCAGCGTGGCCAGGCCGAGCAGCCGTTCCATCCACCCCTGGCCCTTGTCGACCGTCTGGATGCGGCTCACCGGCACGAACACCCATTCCCTGGTCAGGAACCCCGACCTGGCGTAGACGACGTCGCCCGACAACTCCCAGCGGTGGACGGCGTACCTGATGAACGGCTCCGCCGCCAGGAACGGCGTCAGCACGACCCCGACCACCAGCGGCAACAACCAGGAACGCGCGGCGAACCACGACGGGACCCACGACCAGCCGCTGCCGCCTACCCACCCGGCTACCACGGCCGAACCGCCCACGAACAACACGAACCCGATCGCCGCCTGCAGCAACCACAGGCGGCGGGCTTTGGGCGAGACGCGGTGCGCGGGGTCACGCAGTGGGCCTTTTGACGTCACAAGAACCAGCTTAGGGCGCACGCCCCGAAAGACGATCTGACCCCGCCCCCAAGATCTCTTCCATCCCCCGGCCCGCCCGCCCAGGGTCATAGGGCAAGAGCCGAGGGAGTGGCGGCAGGTAAAGATCGGGCGGGCGTCGCGGCGTGTCGGACGGCCGGCCGAGGGCGGCGGGTGCATGCTCGGTGGCGGCCGGCCGCAGGCTGTCGAGCTGGGCCACGTCGGCGGCGCCACGTTCGTGCCATCCAGGCCCGGCGGCGCGTTACCGCACCACGCGCGAAACGCCCTCACGAAGCGTGGCAGCCGCCGTCCCCCGCAAGCACAGCAACGCGACGGCCCCGCCCTCCCATAAGCCGCAGAGACGCGACGGCCTCCGCCTTCCCGCAAGACGCGGAGACCTGGGCCGCCGCTCTCCCGCAAGGCGTGGAGATCCGGGCAGCCGCACCCCCTGCGCAAAGCACATCTGCCTCGTTCGGCGCATCTGAATTTTGCGTGCTGGGCGACGTCCGAAACCATGCCCGTTTTGTCCTGTCGTCTCGCGCCCCGGGACGGCACCGCGCACCCCGGGGAACGGGCAGGCCAGGAAGGTCATCGGATCGTCACCCCCGGCCCTTCGCCGACGGCGTCCCTGTGGCCAACTTCACCCCCCGGATCCCCGCATTCGGCCCGGTTTCGGCTCCTTTACCGACGACCGACCATCGGGAAACGGTCTGCGCACCGCCGAGAGCCGCGTAGCATCATCCGGCATGGGGCTGTGTAACACGGCATCACGTGTGAGGCGGGCCGCTGTCAGTGTGACAGTGGTGGCTTTCGCGCTCACCCTGTCAGGTTGCGCCGCCCTGGGCATCGGAAGATCCCAGGCCAAGGAGATCGCGGAGATCAACGTCTCGAGTCCGGAGTTGCGCGACGGCATGCCGCTGCCGAGCGAGTTCTCCTGCCGAGGCCGCCAGGGCAGCCCCCCGCTGCGCTGGTCCAGCGAGCCCTTGCCGAAGGCGAAGTCGATCGCGATCGTGGTCGACTCCCATACTCCCTCCGAATCGGCCGTTCACTGGGTGCTCTACAACATCCCGGCGACCACGACCGAGCTGGGGCCGGGTGCCGCCGAGAGTCCGCCAGAGGGCTCCAGCCAGGCCACGGTGACCAGTGGGAAGGCGGGCTACGAACCGCCCTGTAACACTCCGGGCAGCTACCGGTTCACCGTCTACACGCTGAACGACAAGGTCGTGGTGACGGAGGGCGGCCTCCCCGAGATCTTGAAGAAGATCGCCGACCACACCATCGCCCGAGGCCGGCTGACGGCGGTGAACATCCAGTGACAGGTCGATCACCGCAGGTAGACCGGATGGACCAATTCTTTGCGTAGGGTGTGACAACTCTCATAGTGGTCCGACAGAATCAGATCCAATTGTTAGGCATTGGTGATCAAAGGGGGCAGATCGCGTCGATGGCCGCGCGATCTCACCGATGCCACAGGGAGGCCATGGCTTTGAGGGTGGTGCAATGATCGCGGTCGTCGTGAGCTTGGTCGCTGTCGTGCTCCTCGTGCTCGTCGTCGTGGCACTGGGCATGCGTTCCATGAACCGCCGGGAGAGCTCTCTCCCTCCGGAACGGCTGAAGGAGATGGCCGAGAAGGAGGAGATGACGCACGCCCGGTCCACCGACGAGTTCGCCGCGCACGAACCGCGCATGGCCAATTTCAGCCCTGACTTCTCCCCGATCGACGAGGTGAAGCCCAAACCCGTCCGCACCGGCCAGCGTGGCAGGCGTGGCGTCGACGAGTGGGGCAACCCGACCACCGACCACGAGGACGAGGAGTTCTGGGCGAACATCCGCAGCGACGCGGAAGAGGGCGGTTTCGGCGCCGGCGGCACCGTGGCGGCCCGGAAGGGCGCCTCCCGTCCCGTCGAGCGTGAGCAGCCCGCCGAGCGCCGGGAGCGTCCCGCCAAGCCCAAGCCCGTGGCCGCCGCGGCCGACCCCAACGCCGCGACCGTCCAGGCCCCGCTGCCCCAGCGCCAGCCCGCCGCCGCCGCGGCGGCCAACCTCGCCGACCTGGTGGAGCCCGCCAAGCGGCCCACTCCCTCCGCCTCCGACCTGGCCGACCAGCGCACGGTGACGTTCGCGGCGCCCACGCCCGACGTGCTCAGCCTTCTCGGCGGCGGCGCCCAGCCGGTCGTGCCGGCCTCCCGCCCCGAGCCCCTGCCCGCGAGCGGCGCCCACCCGGCCGTCCCGGCAGCGGGCGGCGGCTCGTTCCCCGCCCACCCGGCCGCCGCCGGCGGGTCCTACGCAGGCGTCACCTCCAGCGGGTCCTTCCCGGTCGCGCCGGTCGCGCCGATCCACGGCGCGCCGACCAGCGACCCGTTCCCCGCGTACAACAACGCCGCCAACAACGCCGCCGACGCCCTTGAGACCACCTGGACGGGCGCGCCCGCCGCGGCCACCTCCGGCTCCTGGCCCGCCGCCTCGCCCGACATCCTCGACGACCCCTCCCCCGCCTCCTACGGCGGCCCGGCGAGCTCCTGGCCCGCCTTCGTGGAGCAGCCCGCCGCCACCGCCTCGCCCGCCGCCGCGTTCCCGGCCTCGTACGAGGTGCGCGCCGGCTGGGCCGTGGCCGACGACTCCGGCTCCCCCATCACGGGCCCCTCTCCGGCCACCGGCACGCCGACCGTCCCCGCCCGCGCGGTCTCGGCCTACGACGACGTCCTGTCGGCTCCGCCGGCGACGCCCGCGCCGTCCTCCATCGCGTACGAGACCGGCGACTTCACCGCCGGGCCCGGCCCCGCCTGGCCCGAGCCGCCGTCCGGCACGGCGAACTGGCCGACGTACGGCGGGCAGTCGCAGGGCGCGGCGACGCCCGGCCAGGCCGACAACGGCGGCGGCCGTCGCCGCGCCCCCGAGCAGGACTACAACGACTACTACCGGTGATCTCCGGCCCCTTACCGAATGAGTAAAACCCCCGCGACGACCCCCTAAAGCGGGGGTGGCGCACCACTAGGGTTTCCGACATGATCGGCGATACCCTCAGTAGCTGGTTGCGTACGCTACGGCATGATCTACCCGCTTCGCTCGTGGTCTTCCTCGTCGCAGTCCCGTTCTCCCTGGGCATCGCGGCGGCCTCGGGCGCCCCGCCGGCCGCCGGGCTCATCGCCGCCGTCGTGGGCGGGGTGGTGGCCGGCTCGCTGGGCGGGTCTGCCGTCCAGGTGAGCGGGCCGGCCGCAGGGGTGTCCGTGGTGGTCGTGGAGCTGGTGCGGGTCCACGGCTGGCGGGCCACGTGCATGATCACGCTGCTGGCGGGGGTCGTCCAGCTCGTGCTCGGCGTGGTCAAGGCCGCCCGGGTCGTCCCGGCCGTCTCCCCCGCGGTCGTGCGCGGCCTGCTGGGCGCGGTCGGCGTGATCCTCGCGCTCTCCCAGCTCCACGTGGTCCTCGGCGGGCAGCCCCAGCTCTCGGCCCTGGCCAACCTCGCCGACCTGCCCGGCCAGCTCGCCGGCCTCCACGGGCACAAGGTCGCGCTGGGCCTGTTCACGATCGTGGTGCTGGCGTCGTGGACGCGGCTGCCGGCCCGGGTCAGGGTGGTGCCCGCGCCGCTGGTGGCGCTGCCGGCCACGGCGGGCGTCGCCTGGCTGGCCGGCTGGGACGTCACGCACATCGACCTGGCGGGCAGCTTCGCCGGGTGGGGTTTCCCGGTGCTGCCGTCCGCCGACTGGCACACGATCGTGGGCGCGGTGCTGCTCGTGGCGCTGCTGGGCAGCGTCGAGTCGCTGCTGTGCGCGTCCGCCGCCGACGGGATGCACCCCGGCCGCCGCGCCGACCTCGACCAGGAGCTGACCGGTCAGGGCGTGGCCAACATGGTGTCGGGGGCGCTGGGCGGGCTGCCGGTCGCCGGCGGCGTCGTGCGTACGGAGGCGAACGTGCGGGCGGGCGGCCGCACCCGGTCGGCGGCGATCCTGCACGGGGTGTGGGTGCTGGGCTTCGCGGTGGGTTTCGGCTGGACGGTGCGGCTGATCCCGCTGGAGGCGCTGGCGGCGCTGCTGGTGTTCACCGGCGTGCGGCTGGTGGGGCTGGCGCGCGTCAGGAAGGGCCGCGGGCACGGCGAGGTGCCGGTCTACGCGGTGACGGCGGTGACGGTGATCGTGCTGGGCCTGGCCGAGGGGGTGCTGGCGGGGGCGGCGCTGGCCGCGCTGCTGGCGCTGCGCCGGCTGACCTGGGTGAGCGTGCGCAGGCGCGAGGAGCCGGACGGCCGGCTGCACGTGACGATCAGCGGCTCGCTGACGTTCCTCGGCGTGCCCAGGCTGACGCACGAGCTGCGGTCGATCCCCGCGGGCACGCCGGTCGACCTCGACCTCACCATCGACTTCATGGACAACGCGGCCTTCGAGGCCATCCACTCCTGGCGGCTGGACCACGAGCAGGCGGGCGGCACGGTCGATCTCGACGAGCCGCACGACGAGTGGTACACGCTGGCGTCCGGCGGGGGCCGCGCCTGTCCCGGCGGGTCGCCGGACCGGCGATGGGTGCCGTGGGCGCAGCGGCGGGCCCGCCCGCAGCGCCGCGCCATCCCCGACGACGGCGGCTCGACCCCGGTGACCTGCACCGAGGGGACGCGCGACTTCCACCGCACCACGGCGCCGCTGGTCCGGCCGATCTTCACCGAGCTCGCGCGCAAGCAGCAGCCGACCCACCTGTTCATCACCTGCGCCGACTCCAGGATCGTGCCCAGCCTGATCACGGCGAGCGGTCCCGGCGACCTGTTCACCGTGCGCAACATCGGCAACCTGGTGCCGCGCCGCGGCTCCGAGCCGCACGACGACTCGGTGGTGGCCGCGATCGAGTACGCCACGCAGGTGCTCGGCGTGCGCACGATCACCGTGTGCGGGCATTCGGGGTGCGGGGCCATGGCCGGGGTGCTCAGCGCCGGGGTGCAGGCCGGCAGCCTGCCGGGGCTGCGGCGGTGGCTGCGGCACGGGAACCACAGCCTGGCCAGGTTCATCGAGACCGAGGGCGACCGGCTGCACAAGGGGGCCCTCGACGTGTTGTGCCGGGTGAACGTCCAGCAGCAGCTGGAGAACCTGCGCACCTACCGGAAGGTGGACGAGCAGGTCAGGGCGGGCAAGCTGGAGCTGGTGGGCCTGTACTTCGACATCGGGTCGGCGCGGGTGCACCTGGTGCCGCCGCTGCGGTCTTCGCTCTCCGTGAAGTTGTGAGCCCGCGCCCCGCCGGGCGCGGAAGATGGGTTCATGAAGATTTTGCTCATCGGCGGCACGGGGTTCCTGGGGCGCGCCATCGCGGAGGAGGCGTTGGCGCGTGGCCATGAGGTCACGACGTTCAACAGAGGGCAGAGTGGCGGCGACGTGCCGGGCGTCCAGGCCGTGCGCGGCGACCGGGAGTCCGTCGCCGACCTGGAGCGGCTGGCCGACGGCGGGCCGTGGGACTTCGTGGTGGACACGTCCGGGTATGTGCCGCGGGTGGTGGGCGAGTCGGTGCGGGCGCTGTCGGGCCGGGCGGCGACGTACGCGTTCATCTCCAGCGTCTCGGCCCTCGACGGGTTCCCCGCCAAGGCGGCGACCGAGGACACCGGCGGATGGCCGTGCGAGCCCGACGCCGGCCCCGACGACGGCGACTACGGCGTGCTGAAGGCCGGGTGCGAGCGGGCGGTCGAGCAGGGTTTCGACGGCAACGCGCTGATCATCCAGCCTGGGCTGATCCTCGGCCCGTACGAGAACGTGGCCCGGCTGCCCTGGTGGCTGACCCGCATCTCGCGGGGCGGCCGGGTGCTGGCGCCCGGCGATCCGGCCGCGCCGATGCAGCTCGTCGACGCCCGCGACGTCGCCATCTTCACCCTCGACCAGGCCGAGCAGGGCGTCGCCGGCCGGTTCGCGGTGACCGGCCCGGCGGGCAACACCACCTACGGCGAGTGGCTGGAGCTGTGCAAGCAGGTCACCGGGTCCGACGCGGAGTTCGTGTGGATGGACGCGGAGTTCCTGGTCGCGCAGGGGGCCGGGGCGTTCGTGGAGCTGCCGCTGTGGGGCGGGCCGCCGTCGGAGGAGAACGACAACTTCTGGAGCGTGCCGACGGGCAAGGCCGAGGCTGCGGGGCTGCGGACGCGTCCGGTCGCGGAGACCGTGCGCGACACGTGGGCGTGGCTGCGGGAGATCCCGGAGGAGCAGCGTTCCTACGGGCGCAGGATGGTGCACGGGATGGCCCCGGAGAAGGAGGCCGCCATCCTCGCCGCCTGGGACGCCCGCTCCGCCTGACCCCGCGACCGCCGTCAGGGCCCGGTGTGAGCGCCGTCAAGGGGACCGAGGCCGCCAAGGGGGCTGAGGCTGTCAGGCGTCGCCGGAGGTGGCTGGGGTTCCGTCCTTCGCCGGGCGCCTGACGCGTGGTCGAAACCTTGTGAGCTGTGAAGACGCATACAGCTCAGCTCGACGGGCAGGTGACTGCCGGTGTACGTGAACTCACGGGGGAGGGTTCGACGATGACGTACCAGAGCAGGCCCGTCACGGGCTGGGTGGGCTGGGTATGGTTCGCCGGCATGCTCATGATCATGGCCGGCGTTTTCAACATCATCACCGGTCTCTACGCGGTGATCAACAGCGGGCTGTTCGTCCGCACACCATCCCGCCTGCTGTTCTTCAACATCGGCACCTGGGGCTGGATCCACCTGTTGTTCGGGATCGTCCTGCTCCTGACCGGCATCGCGGTGACCGTGGGGCAGACCTGGGCCCGCGTCGTGGCGGTGGTCCTCGTCATGATCAACGCGATGACGCAGCTGACCTGGATCGCGGTCAACCCGTGGTGGTCGCTCGCGGTCATCGCGGTGGACGTACTCGTGCTGTACGCCCTGATCGTGCACGGCCGCGAGGCCCAGGAACTGGGAGGTGAGAGACGAGCCGGCCTGTAGGCCGGGTTCTGTCCTTCGCGAACGAAGGGGCGACCATCCATCTAGGGCCGCCGTTGCCGGCGGCCTCAAGCGGTCTACCCGCGCGACTCGGGCGGGCAGCCCTCGAACGTCGCGCGCGGAACGCTCCGGAGAGCGTCCCTTCTTGACCTTGCTCCGGGTGGGGTTTACCTAGCCGCCCACGTCACCGTGGGCGCTGGTGGTCTCTTACACCACCCTTTCACCCTCACCTCCCACCGAGGTGGAAGGCGGTCTGCTTTCTGTGGCACTGTCCCGCGGGTCACCCCGGGTCGGCGTTACCGACCACCCTGCCCTGTGGAGCCCGGACCTTCCTCGGCGGGCCCGAAGGCCCGACGCGGCCGCCCGGCCGACTCGTCTTCAGGGAGGTTATCAAACCTCAAGCCGTTCCCAACCGAGTCGCAAGATCGATTGGGTGGGATGGGCTTGTCACCGCCTGAGGGGGGCGGAGGCAGCAGTGGCCGCGCCGGGATGTTCTGGCGGCTCCCGGCGCGGCCGCGCTCAACACACCAGGGCCGGTCGAAGCACGGCTCCACCGCCGCGCTCCACGCACCCGGGCCGGTCGAAGCACGACGGCGCCACCGGTGCGCTCAAGGCGGATGGGGTGTGTCGGCGGAGGTGCTCAGCGTAGGTGGGCTGTGTCGTTGAAGGACTTCACCACGGCGGGGCCGTCGGCGTAGTACTCGATCAGCGACAGGCAGGCCAGGTCGAGGTGCATCCGGTAGAGCGCGCCCAGCGGCGCCGTGAGGGCGTCGCGCAGCAACATCTTGATCGGTGTCACGTGGGAGACGACGAGCACGGTCTTGCCCTCGTAGCGCTCCACCAGCCGCTCCCCCGCCGCCTGGACGCGGCGGGCCGCCGTGGCGAAGCTCTCGCCGCCGGGCGGCGCGGCGTCGGGGCCGGCCAGCCAGGCGGCCAGCTCGGCGGGCCACTCGCGCTGCACCTCGGTGAACGTGTGCCCCTCCCAGGCGCCGAAGTCGGCTTCCCTGAGGTCTTCGTCGATCTCGATGTCGAGCCCGGTGCGCTGGGCCACGGCCTCGGCCGTCTGCCTGGCCCGCTTGAGCGGCGAGGAGACGATGACGTCCGGCCGGTACGGCTCCCGCGACAACCGCTCGGCGGCAGCCGCCGCCTGGGCCAGCCCGTTGGCGGTGAGCTCGGCGTCGCCCAGGCCGGAGAACCTGCGTTCGACCGACAGCGGCGTCTCGCCGTGCCTGAGCAGCAGCAACGAGGTGGCCACGCGGGTGGGCGGGGCCCAGCCGGTGCCCTTGGAGCGCTGCTGGGCGGCGGCCACGGAGGCCGTCGGGGCCGACAGCTCGGCGATGGCGCCCGCGTCGAGGAGATCGGTCTGCTCGACGACCGGCGCCGGGGTGCGGACCGCGGGCACGGCCGCGGCCCCCGCGCCGGTGTCGTGGGTGCCGCCCGCCTTCCAGGTCAGGCCCTTGGCGGCGGCGTCCATGGCCTCGTTGGCCAGCCGGTCGGCGTGCTTGTTGTGCTCGCGCGGGATCCAGGTCCACTCGACCACGCGCAGCCGCCTGGCCAGCGCGCCGGCCTCAAGGGCGAGCGGACGCAGCCCCTCGTTCTTGATCTTCCAGCGGCCGGCCATCTGCTCGATGACCAGCTTGGAGTCCATCCGCACGGCCACCTCGGCGCCCTCGCCGCCCACGCCCAGCACGGCGGTCAGCCCGGCGATCAGCCCCCGGTACTCGGCCACGTTGTTGGTCGCGACGCCGATGGCCTCGGCGGCCTCGGCCAGCACCTGGCCGTCGGCGGCGTCCCGGACGACCGCGCCGTAGCCGGCCGGGCCGGGGTTGCCGCGCGAGCCGCCGTCGGCCTCGATGACGTAGGACGTCACAGGCCGGACTCCGGGGTGCGGACCAGGATCCGCCGGCACTCCTCGCAGCGCAGCACCTCGTCGTGGGGGGCGGCCTTGATGGAGTTCATCTCGGCGATGGACAGGGCCACCTTGCAGCCCTGGCAACGCCCGCCGCGCAGCATGGCGGCGCCCACGACGTACTGCTCCTTGAGCTTGTCGTAGAGCTTGAGCAGGTCGGCGGGGATCTCGCCGGCGACGGCGGCGCGGCGGCCCCGGACCTCGCCCGCCTCCTTGTCGATCTCGGTCAGCGCGGCGTCACGGCGGTCCTCGGCGGCGGCGCGGGCGGCGGCCAGCTCGTCGCGCTGGGCGGCCAGGTCGGTGACCCTGCTGTCGGCCGCCTCCCTGCGCTCCATGATCTCCAGCACGACCTCCTCCAGGTCGCCCTGGCGCTTCTGCAGCGAGGCGATCTCGGACTGGAGGCTCGCCAGGTCGCGGGGCGAGGTCACGGCGCCGGAGTCGAGGCGCTTCTGGTCGCGGTCGGCGCGGGTGCGCACGGCGTCGACGTCGGTCTCCGCCTTGGTCTGCTCGCGCGCGAGGTCGCCGGCCTCGGTCTCGGCCTCGATGACCTGGGTGACCAGCCGGGCCAGGCGCTTGGACTGCTCGTCGATCTCGGCCAGCTCGGGCAGGGTGCGCCGGCGGTGCGCCAGCCGGTCGATCACGGAGTCGAGCTCTGCCAGGTCGAGCAGTCGCTTCTGGGCCTCAGGGGCTGCTTTCATGATCAATATCCTCTTGTCCAAGCATCGGTGACCGTGGCGGAGACGCGCGTTTCAACGGTAACGCCACTTAGGCGCAGGATGGACGCCGCGCTGTCGAGCCAGGGCCATTCGGTGGCCCAGTGGGCGGCGTCGATCAGGGCCGGGCCACCGGACTCGACGAACTCACCGGCCGGATGGTGCCGGAGGTCGGCCGTGAGGAACACGTCGACGTCCGCGGACCTGGCCGCGCCGAGCAGCGAGTCGCCGGCGCCGCCGCTGACCGCGACGCGCGAGACCGGCCGGGCCAGGTCGCCCGCCACGCGCAGGCCGCCGGCGGTGCGCGGCAGCCCCTTGGCGGCCTGCGCGGCGAACTCCCCCAGCGTCATGGGCTCGGGAAGCTCGCCGATGCGGCCCAGGCCGCGCCAGAGGTCGTCGGGGAAGGGCTGGAGCGGTACGAGGTCGCCGGTCAGGCCCACGGCCCTGGCCAGGGCGTCGGAGACGCCGGGATTGGCGGTGTCGGCGTTGGTGTGGGCGGTGTAGAGGGCGACCTCGTGCTTGATCAGGCGGTGGATCAGGCGGCCCTTGGGCGTGGTGGCGGCCACGCTGGTGGTGCCGCGCAGGTAGAGCGGGTGGTGGGTGACGATCAGGTCGGCGCCCCAGTCGAGGGCCTCCTCGCCCACGACCGCGACCGGATCGACGGCGAACAGCACCTTGTGCACCCGCTGGGCGGGGTCGCCGCAGACCAGCCCCACCGCGTCCCACGACTCGGCCCGGGCGGGCGGGTAGGCCGCCTCGAGCACCTCGATCACTTCAGTCAGCGTCACAGCAGCCACCTGCGCAGACTACCGGCCCGTGGAAGGGTGGCGCGGGGCGTGGCGGAGGGTGTCGCCAGAACGCGGTCCGGCGTACTGTAAGTGGATCCTGACTTCGCGGAGGACGGCATGACACCCAGCGTCGCGATCATCGGAGCGGGCTTCGGCGGCCTGTGCATGGCGATCCGGCTGCGGCGTGCCGGGATCGGCTCGTTCACGGTCTTCGAGAAGGCCGCCGACCTCGGCGGCACGTGGCGGGACAACAGCTATCCGGGCGCGGGCTGCGACATCCCCTCGCACCTGTACTCGTACTCGTACTCGTTCGAGAAGTACGCGAGCTGGACCCGCCGTTACCCAGCCCAACCCGAAATCCTCGCCTATCTAGAGCATTGCGCCGATAAATACGACGTCAGGCGAAAAATCCGCTTCGGGGCTGAAGTACGGCGAGCGGTCTTCGACGGCCGCCGCTGGCAGGTCACCAGCGTCCACGACGGCGGCGAGCGCACCGAGGCGTTCGACGTGGTCGTCATGAGCGTGGGCCAGCTCAACCGCCCCCACCTGCCCGAGATCCCCGGCATGTCCGACTTCGAGGGCGTCTCCTTCCACTCGGCCCGCTGGAACCACGACCACGACCTCACCGGCCGCCGCGTCGCCGTGATCGGCAGCGGCTCGTCGGCGGCCCAGCTCATCCCGGCCGTCGCCGAGCGGGCCGCGCACCTCGACGTCTTCCAGCGCACGCCCAACTGGGTGATCCCCAAGCCGGACGCCACCTTCGGCCCGCTGACCCGGCTGGCCTTCCACTACGTCCCGGGCCTCCAGCGGGTCTACCGGGAGTTGATCTACCGGTACGGCGAGGCCACGCTCTACCCGGCCCTGGCCGAGGGCTGGAGCGCCGGCCTGCTGAAGAAGCGCGCCCTGGCCCATCTGCGCGCCCAGGTCCCCGACCCCGTCCTGCGGGCGAAGCTGACGCCCGGCTATCCGCCCGGCTGCAAGCGCGTCGTCATCGACAGCGCCTTCTACCCGGCGCTGACCAGGCCGGACGTCGAGGTCGTCACCGATCCGATCGTCCGGATCGGGCCGAAGGGCGTGGAGACCGCCGAGGGGCTGCGCGAGGCCGACACGATCGTGTACGCCACCGGCTTCCTGAGCACCGAGTTCCTGGCCCCGATGGAGGTCACCGGGCTCGGCGGGCGGTCGCTGGCCGAGCAGTGGCGCGACGGCGCGCAGGCCTACCTCGGCATCTCGGTGCCCGGCTTCCCGAACATGTTCCTGCTCTACGGCCCGAACACGAACCTCGGGCACAACTCGATCATCTACATGATCGAGTGCCAGGTGCGGCACGTCATGGCATGCCTGGCGCGGGTGGCCGAGCAGGGGCCGATCGAGGTGCGTCCCGCGGCGATGGCCGCCTGGACCAGGCAGCTCGACGCGGCGATGGCCCGCATGGTGTGGGGCGAGGGGTGCCGGAGCTGGTACAAGACGTCCGAGGGACGGGTCACCAACAACTGGCCCGGCCCGACGACGCTCTACCGGCGGCTCACCGCCCGGCCGCCGGACGGGGCGTACCGGAGGATCGAGGAGGTCCCGTCTTCGGTGCGGTGAACAAGATATGGGCGAAAAATCGGACTTGAGGCGCATTGGAGCAGATCGGGGGCGCGCGGTAACGTCCTTCGCATGACGCTTCCCCTGCATCGGCGTGCCGTCGTGGCCGACACCCACAATGATCTGCTCATGGCGGTCGCCGCCCGGCCGCCCCGGCAGTGGGCCTCCTTCTTCCGCGAGCGGTGGCTGCCGCAGCTCGTCGAGGGTGGGGTCGACCTGCAGATCCTGCCGGTCTTCATCGACGACCAGTACCGGCCCGAGGGCGCGCTGCGGCAGACGCTGCGCATGATCGAGTGCGCCCACGTGATCGCGGAGGGCAACCCCGACGCCGTACGGCTCTGTCTCGACGCCTCGGCGATCGACGCGGCGCTGGAGGAAGGCAAGATCGCCCTGGTGCTCGCGCTGGAGAGCATGCCGGGGCTCGACGAGAGCGTCGAGCTGATCTCGACCGTCCACCGGCTGGGCGTGCGGGTGGCCTCGATCGCCCACTTCGGGCGTACGCCGCTGGCCGACGGCAGCGCGGAGGACGCCACCGGCAGCGGCCTGACCAGCCGCGGCGTGGCCGCCCTGGGCGAGATGGAGCGCCTGGGCATGGTGTTCGACGTCTCGCACCTCGGCGCGTCGGGCGTGGCCCACGTGCTGGAGCTGGCGACCAAGCCGGTCATGGCCACCCACTCCGCGGCCCGCGCGCTGCGCGACCACCACCGCAACCTCACCGACGACCAGCTCCGCGCGGTCGCCGCCACGGGCGGCGTGGTCTGCGTGAACTTCTTCGCCCCCTTCCTGGCCGAGCGCACCGAGGACATGACGCTCGACCGCCTGCTCGACCACATCGAGCACGTCGCGCAGGTGGCCGGGATCGACCACGTCGGCCTCGGCCCCGACTTCATCCGCGAGGTCATGGACGACCTGACGCCCCCGTGCTGCGAGGACCTGGAGCCCGACGGCCTCGACCCCAAGGCGTCGATCCCCGGCCTGGAGGGGCCCGCCGGGCTGCCCATGGTGACCGAGGGGCTGCTCGCCCGCGGCCTGCCGGAGAAGGATGTCGCCAAGATCATCGGAGGGAACGTCCACCGGTTCCTCGGAGAGCGGCTGGCATGATCGACGATCTGGAGGAGCTGGTCCTGTGCGAGTCGTTCTCGCGCGACCTTGAGGCCGTGGCCCGCAGCGCCGAGGTCGTGGCCGCGATGGGGGCCCGCCACCTGGGGGCCCGGCCGGAGTTCCTGGTGATCGACGGCGTCACCCATCTGCGCTGGTCGTTCGGCACGCCCAGGGTGCTGCTGCTCGGCCACCACGACACCGTCTGGCCGATCGGCACGCTGGCGACCCACCCCTGGTCGGTCATCGACGGGGTGGCGCGCGGGCCGGGCGTGTTCGACATGAAGGCCGGGCTGGTGCAGACCTTCCACGCGCTCGCCGGGCTCGGCTCGCTCGACGGCGTCACGCTGTTGATCACCGGTGACGAGGAGCTGGGCTCGATCACCTCCGCGCCGCTGATCGCGGACACCGCGCGGGGGCTGGCCGCCGCGTTCGTCATGGAGGCCAGCGCCGACGGCGGCGCGCTGAAGACGTCCCGCAAGGGCACGTCGATGTACACGCTGCGGGTGCGCGGCAAGGCGGCCCACGCCGGGCTGGAGCCGGAGAAGGGCGCGAACGCGGGCGTCGAGCTGGCGCACCAGATCCTGGCCATCGCCGCCCTGGGAGCCGGTGACACGACGGTCACCCCGACCGTGCTGCGCGGCGGGACGACGCTCAACACCGTCCCGGCCGAGGCGACGGTGGGGGTCGACGTGCGGGCCGGCACGGTCGCCGAGCAGCTGCGGGTGGACGCCGCGATGCGGGCGCTGGCCCCCGTGGTGCCCGGCACGCGGCTGGAGGTTGAAGGGGGCCCCAACCGGCCGCCGCTCGAAGCCGCCATGTCGGCCTCGCTCTACGCCCTGGCCCAGGAGCTGGCCGGCGGGCTGGACGTGGGCCCGCTGACCGCCGCCGCGGTGGGCGGCGCCTCCGACGGGAACTTCACCGCCGGGGCCGGCTGCCCGACGCTCGACGGGCTGGGCGCGGTGGGCGGCGGCGCGCACGCCGACCACGAGCACGTGGTGGTGGCCGAGATGCCGCGCCGAGCGGCCCTCCTGCGCGCCCTGGTCGAGGCCGTGCGCTGAGCCGGCCACGCCCGGCGGCGGGAGGGTTGTGATCAGCGGAGACAGCATTCTGTCACTCCTTCACCAGTGGTATCGGTATGGTGACTGCCTGTAGTCATTTGACGTGCGCCGCCACTCTCGGGGCGCACGTTGACCAGGGAGGTTCCATGAAATCCGTGCTGACCGCCGCTCGCAGGACGGCCGCCCTAGCCCTGTGCGCGTCCGCCGCGCTCGTCGCCCCGTTCGGGGCGAGCCCGGCCGGTGCCGCCGCCGCCGACGAGCCGGGCGTGCTGCTGTTCATCACCGTCACGCCGAGCAACGGCGGCGGCGCGTACTCGATGCGGCTCACCTGCGACCCCGACGGCGGCACCCACCCGCGCCCGCGCACGGCCTGCGCGGAGTTGCACGAGGTCGACGGCGTGGTCAAGGATCTCAACGTCGATCCGGGCGCGTGCCCGCGCAACTACTCCCCCGTCTCCGTGCGCGTCAGGGGCCACTGGTACGGCCGCACGACGTCCTACGACAGGAAGTTCGAGAACGACTGCGTCATGGAACGCACGCTCGGGCCGCTGGTGAAGTGAGCCCCGGTAGCCCCTGACCATGCCCGTCCGCGGACCGCGGGCGGGCATGTCGCCGTCCGGCGGGCATAGTGGGGGCATGACGAGCCGGGAGGAGGCCGCCGAGGCGGCGGCCAAGAGTGGCGTGACGATCCGCGAGTTGCACGAGATGGGGGAGTTCGCGCAGGTCTTCCGGCTGTTCGACGAGATCTGGCGGCCCGATCCGGGCAACGCGCCGGTCAGCGTCGAGCTGATGGCCGGGTTCGCGCACACCGGCAACTACGTGGCCGGCGCGTACGAGGACGACGTGCTGGTGGGCGCGTCGGTGGGCTTCCGGGCGGCGGAGGGCGCGCTGCACTCGCACGTCACGGGCGCCTCGATCGGCCGGGGCATCGGCTACGCGCTCAAGCTGCACCAGCGGGTTTGGTGCCTGGACCGGGGCCTCGACCGCGTCACCTGGACCTTCGATCCGCTCGTCCGCCGCAATGCCCGGTTCAACCTGGTCAAGCTGGGCGCCCGCCCGCAGGAGTACCTGCGCGACTTCTACGGCGTCATGGCCGACGCGATCAACGAGGGCGACTCCTCCGACCGCCTGCTGGCGGTGTGGCCGCTGGACGAGCGCCCGCTCGGGCCACGGGTGGAACCGGCAGCAGGCCGCCCCCGGGTGCTGGCCGAGGACGGCTCCGGCCCGCTCGTGCGGCCGTCGGACGCGGGCGTCGTGCTGGTGGGCACGCCGCCCGACGTCGAACGGCTGCGCGTGCACGACCCGGCGGCGGCCAGGGCCTGGCGGGCGGCGATGCGCGAGGTGCTGGGCGGCCTGATGGACTCCGGCGGCCGGGTGGACGGGCTCACCGACCGCGGGGACTACGTGGTGACCCTGACCGGATAGTTCACCGCCGTAAGCGATCTGCGTAAGGTGACGGTACGGGAAGCCGAACGAGGAGATCCGCATGACGGACTTCACCCCCACCGTCCCCGCGCGCGTCCTGCCCTCCGTCGCCGTCCGCGACCTGCCCGACCCTCCCCGCTCGACCTGGCGCGTCATCGGTCCTGGGCTGGTCGGGGCGGGGGTGGGGCTGGCGTCGGGCGAGTTCATCCTGTGGCCCTACATCGCCTCCCAGGTGGGGCTGGTGTTCGTCTGGGGCGCGGCGGTCGGCATCGTCACCCAGTGGTTCCTGAACATGGAGATCGAGCGGTACACGCTGGCCACCGGCGAGACCGCGCTGACCGGGTTCAGCCGGATGTGGCGGCACTGGGGGCTGGTGTTCGTCGTGATGACGCTGGCCTCGAACCTGTGGCCGGGGTGGGTGACCACGTCGGCCACGATGGTGACGTACCTGACCGGGGCCGGGGCGGGCGGGGTGCGCTGGATCGCGATCGGCATGCTCGTCGTGATCGCGCTGGGCCTGACGCTGGCGCCGGTGATCTACACGGCCCTGGAACGGGTGATCTTCGTGAAGATCGCCCTGGTGGCCACGCTGGCGGTGGTCGCGATCCTGTTCGCGATCAACGCCGACAGCTGGGTCGAGCTGGGCAGGGGGCTCACCGTCGGCGCCCGCTTCCCGGCCGGGGAGCTCGGGATCGCCGTGCTCATGGGCGCCGTCGCCTACGCCGGGGCGGGCGGCGGCCAGAACCTGTGCCAGAGCAACTGGATCCGCGACAAGGGCTTCGGCATGGGTTCGTACGTCCCGCGCCTGGTCAGCCCGGTCACCGGCGAGGAGGAGGCGGTCGCCTCGACCGGCTTCCAGTTCCCGCCGACGCAGGACAACCTGGCGCGCTGGCGCCGGTGGTGGCGCTTCGCCAACGCCGAGCAGGGCGCGACGTTCGCGCTGGTGTCGTTCCTGACGATCGGGCTGATGTCGATGCTGGCCTACTCGACGGTCTTCGGCCGGCCGGAGGTGGCGGGCAGGAACGACATCGGCTTCCTGAAGGTCGAGGGCGAGGTGCTGCAGGGCGCGGTCGGCACGTGGTTCGGGATCCTGTTCTGGCTGATCGGCGCGCTGGCCCTGTTCGCCTCGGCCATGGGCATCGTCGACTACACCTCGCGGCTGGCCTCGGACACCATCAAGACGGTCTACCTGCGCGACCGGCCCGTCTCGGTGAACCGGGTGTACTTCGTCACCGTCTGGGCGATGACGCTGGTCGGGATCGCGATCCTGCTGCTCGGGCTCGACCAGCCGCTGATCCTGCTGGTGTTCTCGGCGTGCTTCGCGGCGGTGATGATGTTCGTGTACTCGATCCTGCTGATCGTGCTGAACCGGCGGGCGCTGCCGGCGGCGATCAGGGTCAGGTCGTACCGGCTGGGGGCGCTGGTCTGGTCGGTGGCGTTCTTCGGGACGCTGACCGTCCTGGTGGTCGTCCAGCAGGTGCAGAAGCTGACCGGCTGATCGCCTTCCGCCGGACGGTCAGCGGGCGGTAGGAGCCCGGTCAGCGGGCGGCGGCAGCATCGGCGGCATGACGAACATGACCTACGTGGCCGGCGGCAATGACGACTTCCAGCTCGTCACGCACCTGACCGTCACCGGCAGCCAGTTCGAGATCGGCCGGGTGCTCACCGAGGAGGCCCGCCGGCTCGGCTGGTCGCCCAGGGCCGCCGACCCGGCGGTGATCAGAGCGAGGATGTCCTGGTTCGAACGGAACTGGCCGCAGCACCACGCCCGCATGGACGGCGCCGCCGCGGCGCTCGGCCTCGACCCCGACCAGGACGAGCTGGCCCTCGACGGCTGGAACTTCGTGCCCGTGGGCGCCGCCTGCTCGGCCCTGTGGTGCCCGCCGTCCGCCTCGGCCGACGGGCGCGGCAGGGTGGGCCGCAACTACGACTTCTTCCTGGACACCACCAGCCGGCTCATGGGCGAGCCGGCCCTCCCCGGCGAGCTGCCCATGGCCGCCCGCCCGTACGTGATCAGCACCGTGCCCGACGAGGGGCTCGCCTCGACCGTCATCACCATGAACGGCCTGGACGGCTGCATCGACGGGATCAACGAGGCGGGCCTGGCCGTCATGCTGCTGATCGCCGACGCCGAGACCGCCACCCCGCCGCGGCAGGACGCCCCGCAGGTCGGGCTCGGCAGCCTGCAACTGCCCCGGTTCCTCATGGACACCTGCGAGACCGCGGCCCAGGCCAGGCAGGCGCTGCTGGGGGCCAAGCAGTACGACCTCGGCCTGCCCCTGCACTACCTGATCGCCGACGCCCACGGCCAGGCGTTCGTGTGGGAGCGCGGCCCGGACGGCACCGAGCACGCCGTCGAGTTCGGCGACGGCCCGCTGTGCGTCACCAACCACCTCCTGCACCGCCACCCCGACCCGACGGCCCTGCCCGCCGACACCCCGGCGAGCCTGGGCACCTACGGCCGGCTGCGCACCCTGTACGAGCGCAGCAAGGGCGCCACCATGTCCGCCGGCGACCTGCGGGACAGCCTGCGCGCGGTGCGGCCCGCGGAGGAGGCCGCCGTACCGTTCCGCACGCTGTGGACCACGCTCTTCGACACCGCCGGCCGCACCCTCGCCACCCGCTTCTACCTCGGCGACGGCCGCGACTACAGCGAGGAGCTGGTGTTCCCCGCCTCGGCCAGGTAACCCTCGCGCACCTTCGAGCGCGACAGCTTGCCCGTGGGGGTGCGCGGCAGCCGGTCGCGGTACTCGACGACCTTCGGGTGCTTGAACCGGGCGAGCCGCGGCCCGCAGTGTTCGAGCAGCTCGGCGGTGAGCGCGGGGCCCGGCTCGACGCCCTCGGCGGGCTGGACGAGCGCGACCACGTTGTGGCCCCACTCCTCGTCGGGCACGCCGATGACCGCGACGTCGGCCACCGCGGGATGCTCCAGCAGCGCGGCCTCGATCTCGGCGGGGTAGATGTTCACCCCGCCGGAGACGATCAGGTCGGTGCGCCGGTCGCACAGGAACAGGAACCCGTCGTCGTCGAGGTAGCCGATGTCGCCGGGGGCGTACCACTCGCCCAGCATGCTGGCGGCGGTCTTGGCCGGGTCCTTGCGGTACTCGAAGGAGCCCATCGAGGACTTGACGTAGATCATGCCGGGCTCGCCCGGCGGCAGCTCCTCGCCCTTCTCGTCGCAGACCTTGGCCTCGAACGTCGGCGCCGGGCGGCCCACCGTGCCGGGCCTGGCCAGCCAGTCGTGCGGCTTGACGGAGAAGGCGATCGTGGACTCGGTGGAGCCGTAGTACTCGTACAGCACCGGGCCCCACCAGTCCATGATCGCCTTCTTGACGGCGACCGGGCAGGCCGCGGCCGTGTGGATGACCTGGCGCAGGCTCGACACGTCGTACTTGGCCCGGACGTCCTCGGGGAGCTGGAGCATGCGGTGGAACATGGTCGGCACCATCATGGCGTTGGTGACGTGGTGGCGCTGGATCAGCTCCAGGATGTCGACCGGGTCGAACCTGGGCGTGATCACCACCGTGTGCCCGAGGTGCAGCGCGAACTGGGTGTGCGCGCAGGGCGCCGAGTGGTACATCGGCGAGGTCACCAGGTGCACGCCGTCGCCCGGCGTGAGGTCGACGACCTCGCCGAGGAACCACGTGTACAGCGGCACAATGGCCTCCGGCTCGGCGTCGGGCAGCGCGCGCTGCACGCCCTTGGGGAAGCCGGTGGTGCCGGAGGTGTACCACATGACCGCCCCGGCCGTGCGTTCGCCGGGGGCGTCCGCGGGCTGCCCCTCGGCCAGCCCGGACGTGCCGATCTCGGCGCCCGGCACGGCGTGCGCGGCGTCGGTGACCACGACCTTGGCGTCGCAGTCGGCCAGGATGTAGGACACCTCGGACTCGGTGAGGTGCCAGTTGACCGGCACGTAGTAGAGCCCGATCTGGCCGGTCGCCATGAGCATGACGACGGCGTCGATGCCGTTGGTCAGCACGCCGGCGACCACGTCGCCCTTGCCGAGGCCGCGGGCCCGCAGGCCGTGGGAGACCTGGTTGACCCGGGCGAGCAGCTCGCCGTACGTGGTCCGCGTGCCGTCGGTGTCGATCACGGCCAGGCGGCCGGGGTCGGCGGCGGCGATGGCGTAGAAGCCGGGAAGGCCGCTGATGTCCATCTACAACTCCAGGAGTTCCGCGAGACGGGCCCGGTGGATGCGGGGCGGGCCGAGCAGCACCTCGTCGGTCTTGGCCCGCTTGTAGAACAGGTGCGCGTCGTGCTCCCAGGTGAAACCTATGCCGCCGTGCAGGAGCAGGTGGTCGCGGGCGACCTCGAAGCAGGCGCGGCCCACGTACGCCTGGGCCAGGGCGGCGGCGCCGGGCAGCTCGGCGGGCGACTCGTCGGCGGCCCAGGCGGCGTACCTGACGATCGACTCGGCCTGTTCGAGCTTGCCGTGCATGTCCGCGAGCTTGTGCTTGACGCCCTGGTAGGAGCCGATGTAGCGGCCGAAGGCGACGCGGATCTTGGCGTAGGCGACGATGGCGTCCAGCGAGGCGCGCAGCACGCCCAGCTGCTCGGCGGCGAGCGCGACGCACAGCCGGTCGCCGATGCCGCTGCCGGCGGGCGGACGGCCGAGCACGCGGGCGGGGGCGCGCTCCAGGGTGACCCGCGCCTGGCCGCGCGTGAGGTCGAGCGTCTCCAGCGGCGTCCGGGTGACGCCGGGGCCGGCCAGGTCGACGGCCACCAGCAGCACGCCGCCGTCGCCGGGCGCGGGCGCGAGCAGCACGTCCGCCTCCATGCCGGACAGCACCCGGGGCAGGTCGCCGGTGACGGCCGTGCCGTCGAAGGCGAGGTCGCTCTCGGGCTGGACGAGCGTGGCGGCGACGCGGCCCTCGGCGATGCCGCCCAGCAGCTCCTTGTCGGGCACCTGGGTGAGCGCGAGCGCGGCGAACTGGGTGGCGAGGAAGGGGCCGGGCAGCAGCGCGGCGCCGGTCTCCTCCAGGGCCACCGCGAGGTCGGCGAGCCCGGCCCCGGCGCCGCCGTGCTCCTCGGGGACGACCAGGCCGGACAGGCCGAGCTCGCCGTTGAGCCGGGCGTACACCTGGGGGTCGTAGCCCTCGCGGGCCTTGCGCAGCGGCGAGGCGGCGCGCAGGAAGTCGCGCACGGCCTCGCGGAGCTGCCGCTGTTCCTGGCTGAGTACGAGCTTCACCCCTGCGTCCCCACCTTCAGGTCCTTGAACGGCACGGTCTTGTCCGTCCGCGGCTCCGGCGGCAGGCCGAGGACGCGGTCGCCGACGATGTTGCGCATGATCTCGTTGGTGCCGCCGCCCAGCGCCATGCCGGGGGCCAGCGAGATCGACCGGGACAGCGGGTGGTCGCCGACCACGGACTCCGGGCCGGCGAGCTGGGTGGCGAGGTCGGCCTGGAACAGGGTCAGCTCGGCCAGCAGCAGCTTGGCGGCGCTGCCGCGGGCGCCGGGGAAGATGCCCGCCCTTGTCTCCTGGGCCAGCCGCTGGTTGAACAGGGCCAGCGCGCGGCTGCGGATGTGCAGCTCGACGAGCTGGTCACGGACCAGCGGGTCGCTGGTGTCGAGCGTCTCGCGCAGCGCCTCGAAGGTGGCCGGGTTGTCCTTCTGCCCGCCCATGCCGACGCCCGCGGAGATCGACAGCCGCTCGTGCAGCAGGGTGGTGACGGCCACGCTCCAGCCGTCGTTGACCTCGCCGATGCGGTGCTCGTCGGGGATCGTCACGTTGTCGAAGAAGATCTCGTTGAAGTTGGCCCGGCCGGACATGTCCTTGAGCGGCCTGACCGTCACGCCGGGGTGGTGCATGTCCACCACGAACATGGTCAGGCCGCGGTGCTTGGGCACCTCGACGTCGGTGCGGGCCAGCAGCAGGCCCCAGTCGGCGTGGTGGGCGACCGACGTCCAGACCTTCTGGCCGTTGACCACCCAGGTGTCGCCGTCGCGCACGGCGCGGGTCTGGAGGCTGGCCACGTCGCTGCCGGCGCCCGGCTCGGAGAACAGCTGGCACCAGACCTCCTCGCCGCGCAGCAGCGGCCGGACGAACCGCTCGCGCTGCGCGTCGGTGCCCCGGTCCACCAGCGTCGGCCCGGTCATGCCGAGCCCGATGGAGAAGACGTACGTGGGGAGGGTGTAGTCACGGGCCTCGGCGGCGAAGGCGCGCTCCTCGGCCGGCGTCAGGCCCTGGCCGCCCCACTCCCGCGGCCAGGTGATGCCGGAGTAGCCGGCGTCGTAGAGCCTGGCCATGAACTCCTTGGCGCGGGCGAGGGCGTCGTCCCCTGACTGATCGTCGGCCGGGACGTTGTCGCGCAGCCACTCCGCGGCGGCACGCCGATACTCTGCAAGGTCCACATCGACTCCTTGGCATCAGTGTTCACTTACTCTAGTCAGGTCGCGGCGGCACGCATAGAGCAATGCTCTGGAGCGCCTTTCGGCCGCATTTGTCGCCGAAACTCCGCTAATTAGGACCACTTCCGCCTCCTGTGATCACCTGGTCGTCGGAGGGGTGCGTGCGCATGTTCAGACGCTGGTCCGTGCAACGGCGGCTGACGCTGGCCGCCCTGCTGTGCGCACTGGCGGGCTACGGCGTCACCGCGCTCCTCGTCATGCCGCTCGTGCACACGCTGGCCACCGGCTTCCTCGTCGAGCAGACCGCCGGCGCCGCGCGCCGCATCGCCTTCGTCGTCGAGCGGGACGCCCCCGGCCGCCTGCGGCCCGTGGCCGTCACCGAGGGCACCGACCTCATCCAGGTCGTCGACACCGACGGCCGGATCCGGCAGGCCAGCCCCCGCCTGACGGGGCTGCCGCCGCTCAGCTCCGACACCGCCACCGGCGACGACGCCCGCCTGGACACCACGACCTGCACGAACCGGCTGCGCGGCGTCCACTGCCTGATCACCGTCGGCTTCCGGGCGCACGTCGAGGGCCGGCCCTGGATGGTCTACGCCTACACCCCCGCGCTTCCCTGGTACATCAGCCCCTTGTACCTGCCGGTCACCGCGCTCGGCGTGCTGCTGCTGGCCGCCGTCACCGCCTGCGTGGCCTGGCTGACCGCGCGCAAGGCGCTGACCCCGGTCTCGGCGATCAGGAACGAACTGGCCGAGATCACCGCCACCGACCTCGGCCGCCGGGTGCCCAGAGGACGGCACCGGGACGAGCTCGACGACCTCGCCCGTACCGTGAACGAGACCCTCGACCGGCTCGAACGCGCGGTGGAGCAGCAGCGCAGGTTCGCCTCCGACGCCTCCCACGACCTGCGCAGCCCGATCGCGGCGATGCGCACGCAGGTGGAGGAGGCGATGCTCGCCCCCGAGGAGGCCGACTGGCCCCGGACCGGCCGGCGCGTGATCGAGGGCCTCGACCGCCTGCAGAACATCGTCGGCGACCTGCTGACCCTGGCCCGGCTGGAGGCCGGCGCGCCCGGCCGCCGCGAGCCGGTGGACCTGGCCAGGCTGGTGCGCGAGGAGCTGGTCCGGCGTCCGGAGCGCAAGCCGGTGGAGACGCGGCTGCGCTCGGGCATGGTCGTCGAGGGCGACGCGCTGCGGCTGTCCCGCCTGCTGGCCAACCTGCTCGACAACGCCGAGAGGCACGCCGATACCATGATCACTGTGACTGTGGGTGAACAGCAGGGGCAGGCGGTGCTCGAAGTGCTCGACGACGGCGCGGGCATCGCCCCCGACCAGCGCGAAGCCGTCTTCCGGCGGTTCACCCGGCTGGCCGACTCCCGCCGCCGGGACGCCGGCGGCACCGGGCTCGGCCTGTCCATCGCCCGCGAGATCGCCGAGGCCCACGAGGGCACGCTCACCATCGAGCCCTCCGAACGCGGCGCCCGGTTTGTCCTACAAATACCGTTGATCAGTAGTTAGAGTTACTCGCTGTGACACCCAGTTTCAGCCGATTAAGGCGCGAAGACCTCCTCAAGACGGCCTGCGAAGTGATCGCCGAGCAGGGGTTCGGTCACACCCGGACCCTCGACATCGCCCGCGCGGCGGGCGTCAGCCAGGCGTTGCTCTTCTACCACTTCGACACCAAGGACCGGCTGTTCGCGCAGGCGTTCGGCTACGCGGCCAGGCTGCAGCTCGACGCGCTGTCCGACATCGAGGACTCCCCCGCCGGCCCGCTCGAACGCCTGCGCGCCCTGCTGCGGCGCTGCTCGCCGGCGATCCCCTCGGACGAGTGGCGGCTGTGGATCGACGCCTGGGCCGAGGCGATGCGCAGCCCGGAGCTGGAGGAGATCTCCCGCCGGATCGACGCGCGCAGCCGTTCGCTGCTGCGCTCGATCATCGAGGACGGCGTCCGCTCGGGCGCCTTCGCCTGCGGCGACCCGGAGGAGGCGGCCTGGCGCATCTTCGCGCTCATCGACGGCCTGGCGGTCCAGACGCACGTGCATCCCCACGTGCTCTCGCGCCGCCGGGCCGCCGTCCTGCTGCGTACGGCGGTCGCCGGAGAGCTGGGGCTGCCCGTCGAGAACCTGTGACCCGGGCCCCTCTTCCCCGCCTATTGGATCCTTCGTACAATTGTTGGGGCGAGGAGAGGAGCACCCGCGATGACATCCGCACCGAGCTCTGCCGCCGCCAGGGAGAACGACGAGAGGGTCACCGACCGCAGCGCCTACGAGGCGGTCGTCGAACGCCTGTCGAAGGCGTCGGTCGACAAGCACTGGGAGCCCTACCGCGACATCCCGTGGGACGACCCGGAGTTCCTCGTGGACCAGGCCGATCCGCGCTGGGAGCTGCCCGAGGTCGACAAGCTGGGCGGCCACCCCTGGTACCGCAGCCGCTCCCCCGAGGTCCGCGCCAGGATCGGCCTGTGGCGGGTCGCCACCGCCATGAAGATCGGCCTGCAGTTCGAGAACCTGCTCAAGCGCGGCCTGCTCAACTACGCCTACCGCCTGCCGAACGGCTCCCCCGAGTTCCGGTACGTCTACCACGAGACCATCGAAGAGGGACATCACGGGATGATGTTCCAGGAGTTCGTGAACCGCACGAAGCTCCCGATACGCGGCATGCCGCGGCCGCTGTCCCTGGTCGCCCAGATCGCGCCCTGGATCCCGCTGGTCTCCACCGAGCTGTTCTTCGTCTTCGTCCTGGGTGGCGAGGACCCGATCGACCACGTGCAGCGTAAGGTGCTGAAGGACGGCCGGGCCCACCATCCGCTGGAAGAGACGATCATGCGCATCCACATCGCGGAGGAGGCCAGGCACATCTCCTTCGCCCGCCACTACCTCCGCAGCCGGGTGCCGCGCATGCCCCGCCACCGGCGCGTGCTGCTGAGCCTGATCTCGCCGGTCGTGCTCGGCGTGATGGCCCGCATCATGCTCGCGCCGCCCGGCCCGCTGATCAGGCACTTCCGCGTCCCGCCCCGCGTCGTGGCGGAGATCTACCGCGACAACCCGGCCGCCCGGCGGGAGATCCGCGACTCGGTGAGCCGGACGCGCGAGCTGTGCGCCGAGATCGGGCTCGTCAACGTCGTCAGCAGGAAGGTGTGGCAGGCCATGGGGATATGGGCGGAGCCGCGCCGGTGAAGGTCGCGGTGGTGACCGGGGGCGCGTCCGGGATCGGCCGCGCGGTGGCGCGGGAGCTGCGGCGCAGGGGCGTGACGGTGGTGATCGCCGACGTCGACGAGCGGGCCGGCAAGCAGGCCGCCGCCGACCTCGGGCTGGAGTTCGCCCGCCTCGACGTCACCGACGCCGAGGCCGTGGCCGCGCTGCTCACCCGGGTGAAGGCCGAACGCGGGCGGCTCGACTTCCTGTTCAACAACGCCGGCATCGCGGTCGGCGGCCGCACCCGTGAGCTGACGCTCGACCACTGGAACCGGACCATCGACGTCAACCTGCGCGGCGTCGTCCACGGCGTGCACGCGGCCTATCCGATCATGGTGGACCAGGGCTTCGGGCACATCGTCAACACCGCCTCGCTGGCCGGGCTGGTGCCCGCGCCGCTGATGCTGCCGTACACGACGAGCAAGCACGCCGTGGTCGGGCTCTCGCTGGGGCTGCGGGCCGAGGCGGCGGCGTACGGGGTGCGGGTGAGCGTGGTCTGCCCGGGGTTCATCGACACGCCGCTGCTCGACCACGCCAACCCGGGGCTGCCGCAGAACGAGATCGCCGCCCATGCCAGGAGCGCGGCGGTGCGGGCGCAGGGGCGGCTCTACCCCGTCGACGCGCTGGCCGCGGACGTCCTGCGCGGGGTGGCCAGGAACAAGGCGCTGATCGTGGCGCCCGCCTCGGGGCGGATCGCCTGGCGCGCCGCCCGGCTGTGGCCGTCGGCGGCGGTGCGGGTGGCGGGCCTCGCCGTCCGCCGGCTCACCCGGCGCTGAGCCCCGGCCGCCCGTCAGGCGGGACGGCTGTCAGGCGCGGGACGGCGGGCGATGAGGACCTCGGTGGTCGCCGTCAGCTCCCAGCGGCCCGACGGCTCGGCGGCCGCCAGGGCGGCCCTGGCCGCCGCGACGAACGCGGGCACGCGGTCGCCGAGCCTGGCCGGGGCCGTGTAGGAGTAGGAGAGCTGCAGGCCGAGCACGGCGTCGAGGTCGTAGGCCAGGCGCTGCTCGTACCGGCCGGACTCCAGGTCGGCGAAGGGCGAGGCGGCCAGCACGTCGTGGTGGTGCTCGCCGGTCTGCTGGAAGGAGCCGGCGGCCGTCCAGGTGTTCACCCCGAACTCCTCGCGCACCCGGCGCATGACCGGCTCCCACGGCTCCTCGGCGGGGTCGCGGGTGGGGCCGACGAGGGCGACGACGCCGCCGGGCGGCAGCAGCGCGTCGAGGTCGGCCAGCACCGCGCGGCGGTCCATCCAGTGGAACGACCTGCCCATCACGACGTGACCGAACGGCGGCAGCTCCCGCAGCGTCGTCGAGTCGCCGCGCAGCCACCGGACGCCGGGCACGCCCGCCCCCAGCCGCCGCCCCTCGGCCAGCATCTCCTCGTCGGGGTCCACGGCGAGCACCTCGCGCACCCGCCCGGCCAGCGGGATCGCGATCGTCCCCGGGCCGCAGCCGAGGTCGAGCACGACGGCGTCCGGGCCGAACGCGCGGGCCAGCCGGTCGATGGCCGGATCGCCGTGACCGGGCCGGTACTTGGCGTAGTAGGGCGCCGCGCCGCCGAAGAGGTCCGTCATGGGTGGGACCATATACGGGTTCGAGACTCGTTCGATGGAAGGTTTTGATCGGTGAGGCGGCTACTCACGGTCCTGTTGCTCGCGTGCGCCGCGGTCGGGTTCGCCCTGCCCGCGCAGGCGCACAACGTGCTGGTCGGCAGCGATCCGAAGGACGGCGCCACGCTGTCCGCCTCGCCCGCGCGGGTGACGCTGGTGTTCGACCAGGCGGTGCGCCAGGGCTACGCGCAGGTGGGCGTGACGGGGGCGGACGGCTCCGCGTGGGCCGACGGCGCGGCGGAGGTGGCCGCCGAGCGGGTCTCCGTCAAGGTCAGGCCGCTGCCCGCGGGCGGCTCGTACGTGGTGGGCTACCGGATCCTGTCCTCCGACGGCCACCCGGTGACCGGGAAGATCAGCTTCACCATGGCCGCCTCCGCGACCGGCGTCTCGGCCGGGCAGGCCGAGCAGGGCGACAGCGCCGAGGCGGCCGAGGCGGCGGCCAACGGCGGGGCCGGCATGGCCGTCGTGTGGATCGTGGCCGCGCTGCTGCTGCTGGCCGCGGGCACCGCCGTCGCCCTCCGCCGCGCCGCCCCGGCTCCCGGGCCCGCCTCTGCGGAGCCGGTGTCGAAGCCGGAGCCGGAGCCGGCATCGGAGTCGGAGGGGACGCGGGCGTGACCGCGACCGTCTCCTCCCGTTCCGGGCAGCAGGTGGTGGGCGGGCGGCTCGTCGCCGGCGCCTTCGTCGTGTGCGGGATCGTCGCCGCCGTGGCGGCCTCCACGTTCACCGCGCAGGAGTCCGTGCCGGGCATCCCCATGCCGGGGCCGGTCGTGGCCTACGGCCTGCCGGTCGTCCGGGTGCTGCTCGATCTGGCCGCCGTCGCCGTGGTCGGCCTGAGCCTGGTGCCCAAGCTGCTCGGCTTCGACGACCCCGAGGCCACCGAGCCGGTGCTGCGCCGGGTGCGTCCGCTCGCCGTGCTGGCGGCCTGGGCGTGGGCGATCTGCGCGCTGCTCACCATCGTGTTCCAGACGGCCGAGCTCAATCCGGGCCGGGTGCCCACGTTCGGCCTGATCGCCTCCTACGTCGAGGAGGTCGGCACCGGGCAGGGGCTGCTGTTCAGCGCGGCGTGCGCGCTGGCGGCGGCGGGCATCGGGCTGATGGCGGTCAGGTTCGGCGAGAAGGTGCCCGCGGAGCTGCGGATCATCGTGGCGCTGTTCGGGCTGCTGCCCATCCCGGTCACCGGGCACGCGGTCAACTCCGTCTGGCACGACCCCATCATGATCTCGATGGAGATCCACGTGATGGGCGCGGCGGCCTGGGCGGGCGGCCTGGCCGCCACGGCCGTGTTCGTCGCCCCCCACCGGGGGCTGCTGGCCGTGGCGCTGCCGAAGTTCTCCAGGATGGCCACCGTCTGCCTGCTGCTGGTCTCGCTGTCCGGGCTGGTCACGGGGCTCGGCACGATGGCCCTCACGCCCGGCGTCGAGCTGCCCGGCGCGATCGTGACCAGCCACTACGGCGTGCTCGTCGTGATCAAGACGGCGCTGGTGGCCCTGCTGGTGCCACTGGCGGCCCACATCCGCTTCCGCCTGCTGCCGGTGATCCGCCGCGGCGGGGCCACCGCCCTGGTGAGCTGGACGGCGGCCGAGGTGGGCGTGATGGGCCTGGCCTACGGGGTGGCGGTCGCGATCACCCGGGCCTCGATCGGCTGAGCCCGCCGGTCGCGCCGCCCGGCGAGCCATTCGGCGGCCAGCCAGGCGACCATCAGGCCGAGCCCGGCCCACAGGGCCGACGACGTGACCAGGGGCGGGGCTCCGTACAGGCCGGTCTGGCCCTTGATCGCGCCGTAGACCGGCCCCAGGGCCGCGTTCTGCACGACCAGCGCGCCGTAGGCGCCGGCGGTCACCCCGGCCGCCCCCACGACGGCGCGCACGGCCGGGACGCGCACCAGGAACGCCAGGTCCACCAGCAGCCCGGCCGCCACGAAGAAGAACGGCACCGCCGACGGCGGGAAGCCGCCGAAGGTGAGCAGCGGCCAGATCAGCGTGCGGAACCCGACGTACGCGCCGGCCACCAGCGTCGCCGCGCCGAACCTGCCGATCAGCAGCCTGGCCGCGACCAGCACCGACAGCCCGCCGACGACGGCGTAGACCGAGTAGAGGTAGTCGGGCACCGGCAGGGTGAACCCGGCCATCATGATCCGGTCGACCGGACGGCCCATCTGGTCGGCGGCGAAGCGCAGCAGGATCGGCTCGGCGTAGGTGGCGTGGTTGTCCCAGGCGCCGAGCGACAGGATGCCGTACTCCTGGTGCTGCTCGGGGAAGTGCACGTTCTCCAGGAAGAACGCGAGGAACGCGCCCAGCACGACCGTGCGCTCCCGGCCCGGGGGCGCCCCCATGAACCAGCCCCTGATCACGCCCATGATCATGAAAAACGTTCCAACGTAGAGCATGATGTGCGACGGGCTCCACGAGGTGATGTCGAGCCCGTTGACGCGGTGGTTGATCAGGTCGAGCGGCACCGCGACGAGGAAGATCCCGGTTCCCCACTGGATGAGCCGCAGCGCCGCCTTGTCGACGCCGTAGCCGGTGTAGCCGTGGACGACGGTCAGCACGACGACGAGGGCGGTGCCGGCGGAGTTGAGCAGGTGCGGCGGGGCGAGGTCGTCGCGCAGCCATTTGAAGTGCCACGAGACGTCCCAGGCCGAGCCGAGGAGCTTGAGCGTGAGCGCCACCAGCCATCCGAAGTAGAGCACCCGGAACAGGTCTTGCGGCGTCTCGCGCCCCGCCTGGCCTCTGGTCCAGTACGGCAAGGCCCACGCTGCGGCCTTCTTGAACGATGCTGGTGACTTCACGGCGCAAATCTTACGGTCATCCGGCCCATCGGTCTCAGATGTCTCATTTGTCTGGTCGAGAGGGGGCCGTCAGGCCGGGCGGCGGGTCAGGCGTACCGGGAGGTGTTTGAGGCCGTTCTGGAAGTTGGAGGTGAGGCGTACCGGGGGGCCGGCGAGTTCGACGTCCCAGGCGAGCAGCTCGGTGAAGACCGCCCGGAGCTGGACGCGGGCGAGGTGGGCGCCGAGGCAGAAGTGCGGGCCGAACCCGAAGCTGACGTGGTCGTTGGGGGTACGGGCGACGTCGAAGCGGTCGGGGTCGGCGAAGACGGCCGGGTCGCGGTTGGCCGAGGCGTGGTAGACGACCACCTTCTCGCCCGCCTGGATGCGCCGGCCGCCGAGCGTCAGGTCGCGGGTGGCCGTACGGCGGAAGTCCATCACCGGAGGCCAGTGGCGCAGCATCTCCTCGACCGCGGACTCCAGCAGCGACGGGTCGGCGCGCAGGCGGGCCAGCTCGGCGGGGTGGCGCAGCAGGCTGAGCAGGCCCCCGGGGATGCCGTTGCGCAGGGTCTCGTTCCCGGCGACGGCGAACAGGAAGAACATGTTCTCGAACTCGGCGCCGGTCAGGCCGCCCTTCCTCATGGCGGACATGACGGACTCGTGCGGGGTGTCGGCGAGGGCGTGGGCATAGGCGAACATGTCCGCCAGCGCGGCCCTGGACCTGGGGTTCATCCCCGGTTCGAGCTCGGGACGGGCGGCGACCGCCAGCCGGCCCACGGGCGTCAGGGACTCGACCTCGGCCGTGGACAGGCCGGCGTAGTCGTCGTCCTGGTAGCCGATGACGCGGGAGGCCCAGTCGTACAGCAGCCGCCTGTCCTGCTCGGGCACGCCCATCACGTGGGCCAGCGTCCAGACCGGCAGGTCGGCGGCCACCTCGACGAAGTCGCACTCGCCGGGCGCAAGCAGCGCCGCCACCCGGTCCTTGATCGTGCGTTCCAGGGCGCGGACCGCGCGCGGCGTGAAGGCGGCCGCCACGATCCGGCGCAGCCTGGAGTGGTCGGGCGGGTCCATGTTGAGCATCATCGACCGGACGAACTCCAGGTCGGCAGGGGTGTCAGGGTCGCGGATCTGGGTGGCGCCGAGGTGGGAGGAGAAGTCGTCGGGGCTGCGCAGCACCCGCTTGACGTCGGCGTGCCGGAACACGCCCCAGTAGCCGGGGCCCTCGCGCCAGGGGCCGACGGCCGGCTCGGGGATCCAGCACACGGGGCTCTCCCGGCGGAGCCGGGCGTACAGGTCGTAGGGGACGTCCGCCGCGTAGGTGGACGGCAGGAACACCTCGGCCAGGTCGCGCTCCTCCTCCCGCTGCTCGGAGTTATCCACAGGACGCTCGCTCCGCTCCTCCGCCATGCCCTCCAGCGTGCATGATGAGCGCGTGACTCCAGAAGACGCACAGGCGATTCTCCGTCAATACTTCGCTCCCTGGATCCAGGAGCTCGGGCTGCGGGTGGAGGAGGTGGGCGAGCGCCACGCCGTCGTCCGGCTCCCCTGGTCCGACTCCCTGGCCAGGGAAGGCGGCGGGTTGTGCGGCCAGGCGATGATGGCCGCCGCCGACACCGCCACCGTCGTCGCGATCTCCTCCGCCAGGGGCGGGTTCGTGCCGATGACCACCGTGCAGCAGTCGACCACGTTCCAGCGGCCGGTGGTGGGCCGCGACGTGCTGCTCGACGTGCGCGTCACCAAGCTGGGGCGCTCGCTGGCCTTCTCGGAGGTCACGCTGACGCCCGACGGCGACGGCGACCCGGCCGCGCACGCCTCGACCGTCTACGCGATCCTCGGCTGACGACGGCCGCCCGGCGACGGCCGTCTCAGGGATCTCTCAGGTGCGGAAAGTAGGCTCACCGCCATGAAACGTGTGGCCGCGCTGGTCGCGGTGCTCGCCGTCATCGGGGTGACGACGTGGCTGGTGTGGCCGTCGGCCGCGCAGGCGCGCGGTCAGGACCAGCGGATCACGGTCGTCGACGGGCCCGCCGACGACCAGCGGGTGGAGCTCGACGCCACCTTCTTCCCGCCCGCCGGCGGCGGGAAGGCGCCCGCCGTGCTGGTCGCCCACGGGTTCGGCGGCAGCAAGCAGAGCGTCCGCCAGCAGGCCGCGCGCCTGGCCCAGGACGGCTACGCCGTGCTGACCTGGTCCGCGCGCGGTTTCGGCCGCTCCACGGGCGAGATCGCGCTCAACTCGCCCGACTACGAGGTCAAAGACGTCAGGCAGCTCCTCGACTGGCTGGCCAAGCGGCCCGAGGTGCAGCTCGACACCGCCGGCGACCCTCGCGTGGGCATCACGGGCGGCTCGTACGGCGGCGCCATCGCCCTGATGGCCGCCGCCTACGACCAGCGCGTCGACGCCATCGTCCCGCAGATCACCTGGGCCGACCTGGCCGACGCCCTCTTCCCCAACGCCGCCGGCGGATCCGCCACCGGGCCGGGCGCCCAGGCCGCGATCGGGCAGGGCGTGGCCGACGGCGTCTTCAAGCGCATGTGGGCGGGCATCTTCTTCGGCCAGGGCGTCTCCCTCGACACCTTCGCCGCCCAGTCCCGCCGCGAGGCCGCCGCCCCGCTCACCGTCGAGCAGGCCAGGTGCGGCCGCTTCCTGCCGGCGATCTGCGACATCTACCAGCAGGTCGCCGAATCCGGCCGGGCCACGCCCGAGGCCGTCGCGCTGCTGCGCAGATCCAGCCCGGTCACCGTGGCCGGCCGGATCAAGGCGCCCACCCTGCTCCTGCAGGGCCAGCGCGACTCCCTGTTCCCGCTCGCCCACGCCGACGCCAACGCCAGGGCCATCGCCGCCGCCGGCACGCCGGTGAGCATGGCCTGGTTCGACGGCGGCCACGACGGCGGCAACGGCGAGGCCGACTGGCTCTACGACCAGTCCTCGGCCTGGTTCGCCCGCCATCTCAAGCGCGAGGCCGCGCCCGCGGTGAGCGCGTTCACCGTCACCCGTGACGGCGGCCGCGACCCCGGCACCCGCCAGCGCATCAGGCTCCACCCCGAGGCCGCCGCCTACCCCGGCCTCTCCGGCACCGACACCGCCACGGTGCAGCTCACCGGCCCCGAGCAGAACGTCGTCAACCCGCCCGGCGGCGCCCCCGCCTCGATCTCGACCGTCCCCGGCGTCGGAGGGCTGCTGAGCGGCCAGGGCGGCGGCGCGGGTCTGTCCATCGACATGCCGGGCCAGAGCGCGGCGTTCGAGTCGCCGCCGCTCACCGCCCCGCTCCAGCTCACCGGCAGCCCCACGGTCAAGGTCAAGGTGTCGGGCAAGGGCCAGGCGACCCTGTTCGCCAAGCTCTACGACGTCGCCGACGCCGTCCAGCCGCCGGCGCTGCCCGCGGGGCTGGTGGCGCCGTTCCGGGTCACGATCCCCGAGGGCGCCGGGTCGGCCGAGGCCACGGTGACCCTGCCGGCCGTCGACCACCGGTTCGCCGTGGGCCACCGGTTGCGGCTGGTCGTGACCACGACGGACATGGGGTTCGCGACCCCGGCCGAGCCCGCCGCGTTCGGCGTCTCCCTGGCCTCGCCCGCGCTGGCCGTGCCCACGGTCCGCACGCTCGCCGCGCCGCCGACCGGGGTGGCCTGGTGGGTGTGGGCGATGCCGCTGGCCGCCGTTCTCGCCGCCGCCGTCCTCCTGGCCACCGGCCGTCCCGCGGGCCGCCGCCCGGCTGGGAAGACCGGCGCGAGCGCGGACGACGACCCGGCGTCGCAGGCGCCGGGCGGTGACGGCGATCCGGCGTCGCGGACGCCCGGCGGTGACGGCGGGCGTGAGGTGCCGTTGGAGATCGTCGGGCTGACCAAGGCGTACCGCAACGGCGAGCGGGCCGTCGACGGGCTGTCGTTCCGGGTCGAGCAGGGCCAGGTCCTCGGCCTCCTCGGTCCCAACGGCGCCGGCAAGACGACCACGATGCGGATGATGATGGGCCTGATCCGCCCCGACTCCGGCGAGATCCGGATCTTCGGCGACCCCGTCACGCCAGGCGCGCCCGTGTTGTCCAGGCTGGGCTCGTTCGTGGAGGGCCCCGGCTTCCTGCCCCACCTGTCCGGTCGCGACAACATCGAGCTCTACTGGGCCGCCACCGGCCGTCCCGCCGCCGACGCCCACTTCGAGGAGGCGCTGGAGATCGCGGGCCTGGGCAAGGCGCTCGACCGCGCGGTGCGCACCTACTCCCAGGGCATGCGCCAGCGGCTGGCCATCGCCCAGGCCATGCTCGGCCTGCCCGACCTGCTGGTGCTCGACGAGCCCACCAACGGTCTCGACCCGCCCCAGATCCGGGAGATGCGCGAGGTGCTCAAGCGCTACGCGCGCGACGGCCGTACCGTCATCGTCTCCAGCCACATGCTGGCGGAGGTGGAGCAGACCTGCAGTCACGTGGTCGTCATGCACCGCGGCCGGCTGGTCTCCACCGGGCCCGTGTCGCGGCTGCTGAGCTCGGCGGCGGGCAACGGCAACGGGCACGGCGGCCCGCGCCTGGAAGACGTGTTCCTCGACCTCATCGGAGACAGATCATGACCGCCGCGCCCGGCTACGCGCCGCGCCGCACGCTGCCGCTGCGCGTGGAGATCGTCAGGCAGTTCAAGCGGCGGCGGACGCTGGTCATGTTCGGGCTGCTGCTGGCGTTGCCGTGGGTGCTGGTGATCGCGTTCCAGTTCGGGCCGCAGTCGGGCAACCAGGGGCAGTCGTCGGTGCGGATCAGCGACCTGGCCACCGCGAGCGGCCTGAACTTCGCGGCGTTCGCCCTGTCGGTGTCGGCGAGCTTCCTGCTGGTGGTGGCGGTCGCCCTGTTCTGCGGCGACACGGTGGCCGCCGAGGCCAACTGGTCGTCGTTGCGTTACCTGCTGGCCGCGCCGGTCCCCCGCGACCGCCTGCTGCGCCAGAAGCTGATCGTGGCGCTCGGCTTCTCGGCGGCGGCGGTGATCTGCCTGCCGCTGATGGCGCTGCTGGCCGGCACGGTCGCGTTCGGCTGGCACGACATCCAGGTGCCCGGCACCGGCGAGACGATCCCGGCGCTCGACGTGCTGCCCCGGTTCGGCATCGTGATCGGTTACGCCCTGGTCAGCCAGCTCGTGGTGGCGGCCCTGGCGTTCCTGGTCTCCACGGTGACCGACTCGCCGCTCGGCGCGGTGGGCGGGGCGGTGGGCCTGTGGATCGTGTGCACCATCCTGCAGGCGGTCGAGGCGCTGGGGACGCTGCGCGAGTTCCTGCCGACGTTCTGGAACAACGCGTGGCTGGACGCCCTGGCCCCCGAGCTCGACTGGAGCGGGATGGCCAAGGGCGCCTCGGTGTCGATCACCTATGCCGCGATCCTCATCGCCGTGGCCTTCCGCAGGTTCCGGCGCAAGGACGTGGTCAGCTGACGCCCTTGGCGGCGTCCTCCAGGCCCTTGATCTCGATCTTCCGCATGCCCAGCATGGCCTGCATCACCCGCTGGGCGGCGGCCGGGTCCGGCACGCTCATCAGCTCCTGAAGCGCCCTCGGGACGATCTGCCACGACAGGCCGTACCTGTCCTTCAGCCAGCCGCACTGCGACTCCTCGCCGCCGTCGGTGAGCCTGGTCCACAGGTCGTCGACCTCCTCCTGGGAGCCGCAGTCGACGTAGAGGGAGATCGCCTCGGTGAAGGTGAACTGGGGGCCGCCGTTCAGGGCGAGGAAGCGCTGTCCGGCCAGCTCGAAGGAGACCACCATGGCCTGCCCGGCAGGCCCGGGGGCGCCCTCGGGGTAGCGCTGGACGTCCAGGATGCGGGAGTCGGCGAAGATCGAGGTGTAGAACTCGGCCGCCTCTTCGGCCTGGTTGTCGAACCACAGGTACGTCGTGATCTTCTGCATGTCGCCGGTCGTCCTTTCGAGGCGTGTCGCGGGGGCGGGTCCGTGCCCGTCCCCCTTCTTTCATCGACGCGTCGAACGGGACGGGGGCGGATCGACACGCGTCCCGAAGAATTTTGGAAAAAGTCTGAGACATCCGGGAAGGGCGGTCATGCCGGGACGGACGGCGTCCTGAAGAAGCGGGCGGTGTCGTCGTCGGCGGGAAAGCACGCCTCGACGGCGATCTCCTCAAGGGTGACGTCGAAGGCCGCGCCGAACGTCGTGATGGTGTCGACGAGACGCAACTCCGCTCCGCGGTGGCCGATGCGGACCGGCAGCGCGATCTCGGCCGGATCCGGTGGCCGTGGATTGCCCGCGAGGCCGTAGGACAGCACCTCCTCGTACAGCGCGCTCAGCTCGGCGTCGCCGCTCCGCGCCACCTGGCGGGCGGATCTGCTCCAGGACGTTCCGCGCCGAGGCCAGGTGCGGGCCCGCCGGCGGCCGTTCGCGGACGACGGGCGCGCGACCGGCCGCGACCGGCAGGCGGTTGCGCTCCCGCAGCGGGACGCCCGGATGCCCGGCCAGACGCAGCACCATCGCACTGCTCGGCATGGTCCGCCGCGACGGTGTCCCCCATGAACGACAGCAGCACGACCACCCGCAACAAGCGCCTGGTCCTCGACGGCTTCACCCGGTTCGCGGCCGGGGACATCGACGTGCGCCGCACACTGCTGCACGAGGACTTCGTCGAGCACAGCCCGGGCAACCCCTCCGGGCGGGAGGCGTTCATCGCCCACATCCGCGCGGCTCCCGTGGCGCGGGCCCGGCTCGACCTCAAGCGGGTCGTCGCCGACGACGATCACGTGGTGCCGCACCACCTGATGACCACGGACGACGACCCGCGCGGCGTCGCCGTCGTCGACATCTGGCGGCTGGCCGACGGGCGGATCGTCGAGCACTGGGACGTGGTGCAGCCGGTGCCGGAGGCGGCGCGGGTTCCGCCCGGGATGTTCTGAGGCGCGTGCAGCGGACCTCCGCCCGTTCCGCGATCGGCGTCCCGGCGCCGGAGGTTCCATGAATGGGGCAGGCGGGATTCGGCGCGACAGGAGGTGATGTACCGGGATAGGGCGGGCCGGAGGGCGATGGGCCGGAAAGGGGGATCAGGAGGGCCGATTCAGGAACGGCCCGGGTTCAGGAAGGCGGGCGCCCGGCCGCAGGAGGGCGCGGGCGGCCAGGTCAGCCCCAGTGCGGAGGCTTGTTGTCGAGGTAGAAGGCGTCGGGGTCGGCTTCACGCCAGTCGCCCCAGCCGAGGTCGGTGTCGTCCGAAGTCTGCTCCGGGAGAAATTCGTCCACGGAAAACATGCTACCGAGATGTACAAACCAACACCGGTCGTCTTCCCGGCTCCACGGACAGCCCTCGCGCCCGGCGGTACGATGCCAGGGCAGGTGTCGCCGATCCCCCGTGAGGCTGCGCATGGCCACCCCTACAGGCTGGCGGAGAGAAGGCAATCTACCGGCGGAGCTCACCAGCTTCGTGGGGCGGACCCGGTTACTCGCCAACCTCAAGCGGCATCTCGCCGAGTCCCGGCTGGTGACCGTCACGGGCATCGGCGGGGTGGGCAAGTCGCGCACGGTGCTGCGGCTGGCGCACCAGGTCCGCACGCAGTACCCCGACGGCGTGTGGTTCGCCGACCTGGCCCGGCTGCAGGACGCGGGCATGGTCAAGCACACGATCGCCTCGGCGCTCGGCATCGCCGACCAGTCCTCGCGGGCGGAGTCGGAGTCGCTGTCGGAGTGGGTCGGCGAACGCGACATGCTGCTCATCATCGACACCTGCGAACACCTCGTGCAGGGCTGCGCCGAGCTGGTCCACGAGCTGCTGGAGGCCGCGCCCAACCTGAAGGTGCTGGCCACCAGCAGGCAGTCGCTGCATCTGCCGTACGAGCAGGTGGTGCCGGTGCCGCCGCTGCTGGTGCCCGGCGACGACCCGGCGGAGAACCTGTTCACCAACGAGTCGGTGCAGTTGTTCGCGCTGCGGGCCGGGGCGGTCGTGCCCGACTTCCAGCTCGACGAGGACAACATCGGCGCGGTGGCCGAGCTGTGCCGCAGGCTCGACGGCATCCCGCTGGCGATCGAGCTGGCGGCGGTGCGGCTGCGCGCCCTGTCGGTCGAGCAGATCCTCGGCCTGCTGGCCGACCGGTTCAGCCTGCTGGCCGGCGCGAGCCGTACGGCGCTGCCGCGCCATGCGACGCTGCGGGCGGCGATCGGCTGGAGTCACGAGCTGTGCGAGCCCGCCGAGCGGCTGCTGTGGGCGCGGCTGTCGGTGTTCGCCGGCGACTTCGAGCTCGACGCGGCCAGGTTCGTCTGCTCCGACGGGCGCCTGCCGTCGGAGGACATCACCGATCTGGTCACCGGGCTGGTGGAGAAGTCGATCCTGATGATCAGGAGCCACCACTCCGGCGTCCGCTACAAGCTGATCGACACGCTGGCCGAGTACGGCGAGGAGTGGCTGGACAAGCTCGGCCAGGCCCAGCAGATGCGGCAGCGCCACCTGGAGTACTACCTGAGCCTGGCCCAGCGCAGCGAAGACGCGTGGTCGGGTCCGCGGCAGATCTACTGGTTCGTACGCATGCGCCAGGAGCACGACAACGTGCGGGTCGCGCTGGAGCACGCGTTGGCCTCGTCCATGCGCAGCGGTTCGGCGCTCACGCTGCTGGCGTCGTTGTGGTTCATGTGGGTGTGCTGCGGTTTCGTCCGGGAGGGGCGGCTCTACCTCGAACGCGCGCTGGAGGCCAACCCCTCGCCGAGCAAGGAGCGCTGCAAGGCCCTGTGGGTGCTGTCCTACGTGCGCAGCGCGCAGGGTGACAGCGAGGGCGCGCTGGCGGCGGCCGAGCAGTGCAGCACGGAGGCCGTCCGGGTGGGCGACTCAAGGGCGGTGATCCTGGCCTCGAAGATGCAGGGCACGGCCGCGCTGCTCCAGGGCGACCTGCAGAAGGCCAGCGCGCTGCTGGGCGTGGCGATCGAGTTCAACACCGACAACAAGGAGCTCAACCCGGGCCTGCTGCCCGCGATCGTCGAGCTGTCGCTGGTGTTGTCGGCGCAGGGCGAGCTGTTCGAGGCCGAGTCGCTGCTCCAGGACTGCCTTCAGGTGTGCCGGGAGCGCGGCGAGCTGTGGGTCAGCTCGTACGCCCAGTGGGCGATGTCGCGCACGAGGCTCGCCACCGGCAGGCCGGGCGAGGCGCTGCACAACGCCCGCGAGGGCCTGCGGATCAAGCGGCACTTCCACGACACGCTGGGCACGCTGCTGGTGCTGGAGACGACCGCGCGCATCCTCATCGCGCTCAAGCAGGCGCCGACGGCGGCCAAGCTGCTGGGCGCGTTGCAGCAGAACTGGCGGACGGCCGGCCTGCCGCAGATGGGCGCCCCGTTCCTGACCGACGACCACGACGCGTGCGTCGAGGACTGCAAGTCGATGATGGGCGACCTGGCCTACAAGAACGCCTTCGAGAACGGCGCCCGCCTCGACCTCGACGAGGCGTCCACGCTCGCGCTCGGCGACCTGGACGCCCCGGCCGAGGACTGATCCCGGCGCCTCACACGGCCTGCGGCCAGCAGGTGCCCTCCGGCCACGCGTGCACGTAACGCGCGCTGCCGAGCGAGAACTCGATGTGCCCGCGCACCCAGTGCTCAAGGCCGCGGACGTACGTGCGGACGGGCGGCGGGGCCCACTTCTCCAGCGCGGCGCGCCGGTCGAGGAAGGCGGCGAGCGCCTGGTTGTGCATGTCGGAGACCTCCAGGAGGGCGTCCTGGAGGCTGAGGTTGCGGTGGGTGGCCAGCACGGTGACGAGGTTGTGCCGGGCCTTGTCGTTGTCGCGCTCCTTGGCGTAGGAGAGCAGGTCGTTGTCCCAGCCGATGAGGTCGCAGGCCAGGTCCGACAACATCCGTACGTCGGGATGGTGCCACTCCTCGGCCTCAAGGCGGTAGCCGCCGCCGGCGTCGATGAGGGCGAAGCAGGTGTAGGTGGCTCCGGTGATGCGGCGCATCAGGATGTAGTCCTGCGGGGTGGGGATCAGGTCGGCCTCGCGGTTGGCCGCCTCCCAGATCTGGGCGAACAGGTACTCCTTGACCGTGATGCGCCACCGGTCCACCTGCGCCGGGGTGGAGGTGGAGACGATGCGGTGGAGGAGTTCGTTGAGGGCGAGCCCGAAGGGGTCGTCGTCGTCGGGTTTCCTGCGGTCGTCCAGGATCTCCAGGAGCGGCGGCAGGGCGCGGGCGAGCGCGGAGGCCCGGTGGCCCATCAGCTCACCCTCACAGAAGGCGTCGTCGAACGCGAAGAGCCAGTTGTACCAGTCGTTGATCAGCCGGAGGCTGTCACGCGGCACCTCGGGGTTGGTCCGGGCGGCGAGCAGGCCGATCTTGGAACGCCGGAAGTGCTCGATGGTGTCGGCGTCCTTGAGCATGTTGGAGGCGGCCAGCCACGTATGGCTCTCCGCGTCGACCTCCGCGGCATGCACGTTGATCTCGTTGGGGAACGGGCACGGCAGCGGAGGGATGTGGAGCGGTCGCCTACTGAAGGAATGCGCAGAAGTTGCCACGTCCTTCAGCATGACGATCGGCTGTTCAAAAGGCCACACTCGTCAACTTGGAGCCCTTTAATGCCTTTTTCACACTATGGATCCCTCCAAGGGAACTGGTGGATAAACTGGGCATTTGCCAACATTCAGGCTGGGTCCAATGCCGACGGGGGGCCGTCCCGCTGATCGGCTCCCGTCCCCGGCAGCGCTCTGACCACGGCCGACTCCTGCGTGAGCGCGCCCCGGGGAAGCGGCCCGCGCGCGCGGCCGCAGGCGCGGCCGGCGCCGAATTCAGACGCGACGATCATTCACCGGGCTCCCCGCGACCATGATCGGTCGCCACCATCAGCAAAATGTCACCTTTGATGATGGCGAGATTGACCGGAACGGCAGCCTCCGGCGTCGGCGGGCGACATCCTGGAGCCGCCGCGCCGGCCAGGGCGGACCCCCGCCTCCGACCGGATGCCGGATTGTGCCTCGATAGGGTGCCTTGCGCGGAATCGATCCGACTCGCCATAGGTTCTGGGGAAGAGTACCTAGGGAAAGGCTGTCCAACCGTGTTCGACCCGAAGGATCTCTACAGGCTCGCAGACGACGCGCCCGAGCTGACTGATCCGGTTTTGCTGTACCACTTCGACGGTTTCGTCGACGCGGGCGGCGCCGGACGCCTCGCGCTGGGCCACCTGCTGGCCGAGCTGGAGCACCGGGTCGTGGCGACGTTCGACGTGGACCGGTTGCTCGACTACCGGTCCCGGCGGCCCATCATGACCTTCGACACCGACCGCTGGGTCGAGTGTGAGAGCCCCGAGCTCGCCGTCCATGTCGCCCATGACGCCACGGGCACGCCGTTCCTGTTGATGAGCGGCCCGGAGCCGGACCGGGAGTGGGAATTGTTCACCCGCGCGGTGGGAGAGCTGCTGGAACGGCTGAAGGTGAGCAAGATCGTCACGCTGCACGGCATCCCGATGGCGGTGCCGCACACGCGTCCGCTGGGCATCACCATGCACGCCAGCCGCCCCGAGCTGATCAACTCCCAGACCAGCGCCTTCGGCCGGGTCCAGGTTCCGGGGAGCGCGGCCGCGCTCCTGGAGCTGCGGCTGGGCGCGAAGGGGCACGACGCGGTCGGGTACGCGGTGCACGTGCCGCACTACCTGTCGCAGGCGGAGTACCCGACGGCGGCGGTGACCGGGCTGGAGGCGGTGACGCGAGGCACCGGCCTGGTGTTCCCGATGGAGGCGCTGCGCGAGGCCGCCCACCGTACGACGGCGGAGATCGAGGAGCAGATCCAGGCGTCCTCGGAGCTGTCGACCGCCATCAGCGGGCTGGAGCAGCAGTACGACGCGTTCGCGGGCGGCGCGGAGCGGGAGAACCTGATGGCCGAGACGACCCAGATGCCCACGGGCGACGAGCTGGCCGCCCAGTTCGAACGCTTCCTGGCCGAGCGCGACGACGAGTGACAGGCGATCCGGGCCGAGCGCGACGACGAGTGACAGGCGATCCGGGCCGAGCGCGACGACGAGTGACAGGCGGTCCGGGCCGAGCGCGACGACGAGTGACGGGCGGCCCGAACCCGACGCGACGACGCGCGGCAGGCGGCCCGGACCGTACCGGATAACCTGGGCGGATGAGCGAGATCCGGGTCGGCCTGATCGGATACGGCACCGCGGGCGCGTACTTCCACGCCCCGCTCGTCCACGCCACTCCGGGCCTGCGGCTGTCGGCGGTCGTGACGCGCAACCCGGAGCGGCAGGCCGAGGTGGCCCACCGGTACGGCGCGGCCGGCGTCCCGGACGTGGGTGAGCTGTGGCAGCACAGCGACCTCGTGGTGGTCGCCTCCCCCAACCGCACGCACGTGAGCATGGCCGCCGCCGCGCTCGCCGAGGGCCTGCCCGTCGTCGTGGACAAACCGGTCGCCCGCACCGCCGAGGAGGCCCGCGAGCTGGTCCGGCTGGCCGAGCAGGCCGGCGTCATGCTGACCGTGTTCCAGAACCGGCGCTGGGACGGCGACTTCCGCACCGTGCGGCGGCTGATCGCCGAGGGGCGGCTCGGCGACGTGCTGCGCTTCGAGTCGAGGTTCGAGCGCTGGCGGCCGGTGCCCAAGGGCGGCTGGCGGGAGACCGGCGGCGCGGAGGAGATCGGCGGCCTGCTCTACGACCTGGGCAGCCACCTGGTCGACCAGGCGCTGCAACTGTTCGGCCCGGCGCACGAGGTCTACTGCGAGAGCGACGTGCGGCGGCCCGGCGTGGCCTCCGACGACGACACGTTCATCGCGCTGCGGCACGCGGGCGGGGTGCGTTCCCACCTGTGGGCCAGCTCGGTGGCGGCCCGGCTCGGCCCGCGGCTGCGGGTGCTGGGCTCGGCGGGCGCGTACGTCAAGCACGGCATGGACGTGCAGGAGGAGCGCCTGCGGGCGGGCCTGACCCCTGACTCCCCCGGTTTCGGCGCCGACGAGGAGAGCCGCTGGGGGCGGCTCGGCACCGACGACGACGCCCGGCCCGTTCCCACCGAGCCGGGCGCGTACCTGGACTTCTACCGCGGGGTGGAACGCGCCCTGCGCGAGGGCGCGCCGCCGCCGGTGGACCCGCGCGGCTCGATCGACACGCTGGCCGTCATCGAGGCCGCCCACCTGTCGGCCGCCCAGCGCATGGTCGTCCACCTGGGCTGACACCCGGGCCGACACCCGGGCTGACACCTGAGCTGATCGTGGCGATCAGTCGCGCAGGCGGGCGCGCAGGGCGGTGTTGTCGGCGTCGGTCCAGCCGTGGCCGCGCAGCCAGCCCATCGGGCCGTCGAAGCGGTCGTCCAGCACCTTGAGGAACTGCTCGATGTAGCGGGCGCGGGGCCGGTGGTCGTCGGCCGGGCGGGAGTCGAGGTCGTCCCGGTAGGTGTCGCTGGCGCGCAGGCGCTTGAGAATCAGCTCCAGGCGCTCGCCCGTGGCCACGTAGTCCCGCACGATGGCCTCGCGGGTGGCCCCGGCGACCTCCAGCGCCAGCGCCGACAGCACGCCGGTGCGGTCCTTGCCCGCCGCGCAGTGCACCAGCGCGGCGCCGTCGTCGAGGGCCATGGCGCGCAGCGCCGCCACGACGGCGTCCGGACGGTCGCGCAGGTAGCCGAAGTAGAAGCCGGTCACCCGCAGCTCCTCGTCGACGCCCCGGTCCTGCCAGGGCAGCACGCGGTCGATGTCGATGGAGTCGGCCTCGACGTCGGTGTGCCTGCCGCCCTCGGCGAACAGCGTCAGGTGGTGGTGGGTCACCTCCGGCACCCGGGTGAGCGGGCCGGGGCCCTCCAGGTTGACCTCGGCGGTCGAGCGCAGGTCCACGACATGGCGCAGGTTCAGCTCGCCCACCAGGAGCGACACGTCCGCCGGGGTGAGGCCCTGCAGGTTGTCGGCTCGGAAGATCCGGCCGCGGCGGGTGAGCCCGCCGTCACGGGTGGGAAGCTCGCCCAGGTCACGTACGTTGACGGCGCCTTCCAGATCGATCCATCTTGTCATCTCATCCATTACTTCGACCTTATATGTCGGCCAATCATGAGCGGATTCCTTGTTCATAACGCAGCATGAACGTATGGATCCACGCGCGCTGCCTCCCCGGCTGGTGATCGATCCATCGCTGCCCCCGGACGTCTCGGTCGAGTTGCGGTCGAGCCCGCACATCCTTCACATGGCCCGTTCCGGCAGGCGGATGGATCCCAACTTCAGCCCCGCCCTGCTCTTCGTGCTTCCGGCCCTGCTGGTGATGGTCCTGGTCGTGACCGGCGAACTTGAGGCCGTCTTCGTGGCCGGGCTCGGCATGGGGCTGATCGCCCTGATCCGGTGGATGGCGTTGGACAGCTCCCACCGGGTCGTGAAACGACGGCTACGTCTCGCCACCGCCCACCCCGACCGCTACGTCCTGCCCGAGGACCTCGACCGTCCCTGCCAGGTGCTGCTGCGCCGCGCCCAGGACGCGGCCACGGCCGTGCTCAACTCCAAGGTGCACAAGGCCGGGCTGATCGACTCGGTGGAGAACCAGGTGTCGCTGCCCGAGGAGGTCTGGCAGATCGCCCACCGGCTGCGCCGGCTGTCGTCGATGCACGCCGAGCAGGGCCGGCTCATCCCCCATGAGCTGCCGCCGGGCATGGAGGACGCCTTCAAGCCGTACACCAGCGCCCTCGACGCCGCCTGGACCTCGCTCTCGCACCGCGTACGCCACCTGGAGAAGTACGCCAAGCAGGTGCTCAAGGCCGACAAGGTGTACCACGCGCACAAACGCCTGGAGGCGCTGGCCGCCAAGACCCCCGAGTACCAGCAGCTCCTCGCCGACACCGTACGGGACGAGCTGGCGCGCGAGCGCATCAGGGAGCTGTCCGACCAGGCGGCCCACGTGCGCAAGCTGTTCGAGGAGAGCGTGCTGCAGGCCAGGCAGGCGGCGGGCGAGCTGCTGAGAAGCCCCTTCAGCGACGCCTACGGCACCGGCGCGCTCGGCCCCCGCACCGGCGGGCACGACCGCGCCGCGCACCGCACGACCGGCCCCCAGCGGCACCCCTCACGCGACTCCTGACCTCCGGCACCCCCTCGCCCGCCTGATGACCTGCGGCGCTCAGGGGCGGGCCTGCCGCAGGAGCTCCAGGGTGCGGCGCATGCCCGCCTCGTTGCCGAGGCTGCGGTAGATCTCCCTGGCCTGCTCCAGCGGCCCGACCGCCGCGTCCGGGCCGCCCGCGTCGAGGTGCGCCTCGCCGAGGTAGCGCAGGCTCCTGGCCATCCACCAGCGGTCCTCCAGCTCCTGGAAGCCGCGCACGGCGCGGCGCAGCTCGTGCCCGGACTCCTCGATCCGGCCCAGCCGGGCCAGCGCGCGCCCGGCCGACACCGCGGTGCGCGCCACCCCCCACGAGTCGCCGAGCGCCACCAGGATCTCCTCGGCCCGCCGGACGTACTCCAGCTCGCGCAGACCGCCCGCCGGATCGCCCACCTCGCCCGCGGCGCGCAGGCAGCGGGCCTCCTCCCACAGCTCGCCGCGCTGCCGGAACATCTCGGCCGCCCGGTCGAGGCTGAACCCGGCCCGGACGAACAGGGCGTCGGAGGCCCGGTGGTCGCCGGCCCGGCGCTCGCCGCGCGCCTGGGCGGCCAGCACCTCGCCGTACACGCGCAGGGTCTGGGCCTCGGAGTAGCGGTTGCCCGCCCGCTGGAAGATCTCCAGGGCGTCTTCGAGCAGGTCGCGGGCCTCCTCGGGACGGCGCTCCGCCATGCGCATCTCGGCCAGGTTGCGCTGGGTGCGGGCCATCCACCACAGGTCGTCCTCGCCCTTGAACGCGTTGATCGCCCCGATCAGGTAGTCCTGGGCGCGGTCGAGGTGCCCGCCGCTGATCAGCGTCATGCCGACCGTGCGCATGGCGCGGGCCGCCCACCAGGTCTCGCCGAGGTCGCCGAAGATCTCCAGCGCCTGCTCGGCCTCGTGCAGGGCGCGCTCGCGCAGGCCCATGCCGCCGCGCACGATCGCGCTGTTCAGCAGCGCGATGGCCAGCGCGCGCCGGTCGCCGGTACGCCGCCCCGCCTCGCAGCCGATGTCGGCGACCTCCGCCCAGTCGGCCCAGTAGGCCCGCAGCGAGTGGCACAACGAGCAGAACGCCCTGGACAGCCCCCAGGTCAGCTCCCAGAGCCCGAGCTGCGCGGCCAGGTTGATCATGCCGAGCAGCGACAGCCGCTCGGCGTTGAGCCAGTCGCCCGCCCCGAGCTGCCCCTCGGCGTCGGCACGCCGGCCGCCCTTGCTCCAGTCCTGGGGCCAGCGGTTCTGGGCGGCCTCCTCGGCCCGGCGGCGGTAGCCGTGCAGGACGCGCTCGACGGCGGCCCTGCGGCGCTCCTCCTCGTCCTGGCCGGCCAGCTCGGCGGCGAACACCCGGACCAGGTCGTGCAGGCGGTAGCGCATCGCGCCGGTCTGGTCGGTGCCGGAGCACTCGGCGAGCTGGGCGTCGATCAGCGCTTCGAGCTGGTCGGCGCCGTCGAGGCCGGAGATGTCGAGCAGCTCGCCGGCCACCCAGCCCGGCACGTCGGGCGCCGGCAGCGCGCTGAGCAGGCGCAGCAGGCGGCGCTGGATGCCGGTGCAGTCGTCGTAGCTGAGCTGCACGGAGGCCCGCACGCTCTTGTCCACGCCCTGGGCCACCTCAAGCTGGTCGAGACGGCGGCGCTCGTCGGTCAGCCGCCCGGCCATCTCGCGCAGGGTCCACTGCTCGCGGGTGGCCAGCCGGCCGCCGCAGATGTTGATCGCCAGCGGCAGGTGGTCGCAGAGCCGGACGATCTCCTTGGCCGACTCCAGGTCGTCCACCACCCGCGCGCCGCCGGCCAGCCGGGCCAGCAGCTCCACGCCGTGCGCCTCGGTGAACACGCCGAGCCGGGTGTCGTGGGTGCCGTCCAGGAACAGCGGGGAGCGCGAGGTGACCAGCACCGCGCAGCCCGGCTCGGCCGGGATCAGCGGTTTGACCTGGGCGGCGTCGTGGGCGTTGTCGAGGCCGATGAGGATCTTGCGGCCCTTGGTCCAGGTCAGCCAGAGGGTGCGCAGCTCGTCGAGGCCGCCGGGGTCGGTGGCCAGGCGCACGCCCAGGCCGCGCAGGAAGCCGATCAGCACCTCCTCGGGGCGTACCGGGGCGTCGACGCCGCCGCGCAGGTCGGCGTGCAGCCGGCCGTCGGGGAACCAGTCGGCGACCTCCTGCCCGAACCTGGTCATCAGCGCCGACTTGCCGACGCCGCCGCGGCCGTACACGGAGACGACCAGGGGCGGGGACAGGTCGGAGGACTTGCGGCGGGCGGCGAAGACCTCGCGCAGGGTGGCGAGGGAGTCGGCGCGCCCGGTGAAGTGCTCGGGCACGGGCGGCCACTGGTCGGGCGGCCGCCCGCCGGGCTCGGGCGCGGGCGCGGCGCGCCGCCGGGGCGTGGCCTCGGTGGTGGCCCACGTGGTGACGCCGACGAGCAGCGCCGCCGCGAGCGTCACCCCGATCTTGGCCATGGGCGGGATGTCCCACTCCAGCGAGGCGGCCAGCACGCTGGCGGCGCCGGCGGCGAGCCCCGCCGAGACGGGCGCCGCCCATGTCACCCGCTTACGTCGCGGTTTGTCCGGTAAGTTTCCCGGCACCGAACACCCCCTTCCGGGGGTGATTCAAGCCGATGGGGCACGGCGAGCGCCAGCCGTGCCCCATCGTTCCGCTACAGGCCGATCACGTGACAGGTGGCCGTGGCGGTCTTGGTCGGGTCGCTCTCCGAGACGGCGGTGAGCTTGACCCGGGCCAGACGGTCGCCGCCGGGCGCGCGCACCGCGTTGACCGTCACCGGCGCCTGCTTGCCGAAGGCGACGGAGGCCAGGGCGTTGGGCACCTGGGCGGTCCAGCCCTTGCCCTGCACCTCGGCCTTGACCCGGTAGACGTCGGAGTTGAGGTAGGCGCTGACGTCCTCGGGGTGCTGCCCCTGGGCGGGGGCCGCCCTGCCGGTGTTGAACACCGGGAACGTGCAGGTGGAGACGTTCTTGCCGGTGGGGACGCCGGCCGCGGGCAGCACCCGCACGCCGCGCTTCTGCGGGCCCGAGCCGTCCAGCGACCGGACGGCGACGGTGTAGGACAGCTCGCCGTTCCGGTTGCGCTTGAGGTCGGTGACGTAGAAGTGCAGGCGGTTGGCCTGGTCCACGTACTCGTACTCGCTGCCGGAGTCGGTCCCGGCGTGGAAGAGGGCGTCGGAGAGCTGGCGGTAGTCGCCGACGGTGATCGGCACCTTGGTCCCGTCGGGCATCACGTAGTCGGTCATGCCGATGTCCTGCGGGTTGGCGTCGATCACCCACTCGAACGGCGCCCGGTCCTCGTTCTTGGTCTTGGCCAGGAGCACGCCCGAGTCGGGGGTGAAGGAGTCGGAGCCCATCCGGTCCACGACCTCGACCGTGTAGTTCTGGTAACCGCCGCGGTCGCACAGCGGGTCGGTCGCCGAGCAGGTGCTCTTGTCGCCGGGTGCGTCGAAGGAGATGTTGACGCCCGACAGGTCGCCCTGCCCCGGCCGCACGGCGCGGGCCAGGATCTTGGCCGTGACCAGGCCGGACTCGTCGAGCGCCTCACGCGACAGGCGCAGGACGTTCTGCTCGTCCACCATGCCGAGCTTGAGCTTGTTGCGCAGCATGTGCTGGGCGCCCATGGACGCGCCCGCCGTGGGCGGGATCAGCCAGCGGGAGTGCGGCCCGCCGGGGCCGTTGAAGCTGCCGCGGCTGAGCATCTCCCAGACGCCGGTGTACGCCCGGACCGGCGGCACCCCGTACGGGTTGTTGTAGTTGTCCAGCACGCCGAGGATGTGGCTGAACTCGTGGGCGTAGACGGCCATGCCGGAGCTCTCGGCCTGGACGGAGTCGACGCCGATGTTGGCGTTGGGCCAGAAGTTGGAGGCCGCCTGCCAGGAGGACCACTCGACGTAGCGCGTCTTCAGCCAGTTGGGCAGGGCCGGGTCGGGCGGGCCCCACTCGTCGGGCACGTCCTCCTTGGTCGGGAACTTCATCATCCCGAACTCCTGCCAGGTGGACGACTCGTCCTGGCCGGCGCTGAGGTAGAAGACGAAGTCGTACTGCTTGGCGACCTCTTCGCCGACGGCGTTGATCCAGGCGTTGTGGCCGTCGGTGCGCAGGTTCCTGTTGCAGGTGTCGCCCGCGGGGCAGCCCGAGGTGCCGTTGAAGCCGGGCTCCAGCGCGTACTCGTGGTCCTTGCCCGGCATCGTGTACGGCCCGAACCCGGTCAGCTCGACGCCGTACCGGCCGCCGGAGTCCTCCATCCAGTACTCGTGGATGGTGTGACCCTTGTTGAGGTCGTTCGGGGTGTTGAGGAAGTCCTGGTAGAACTTGGCCACCTGGTCGCGCGGGACGTCGTGGGCCTCGGCGCTCGGGTTGGCGTAGATCGTCGAGCCCTTGGGCTGGGTGACGACGAACGCCTGGTTGGGGTAGTCGAGCAGCACCAGCGCGCCCTTGAAGGTGCGCTTGGAGCCCTTGACGGCCGGGTCGTTCCAGTTGGTGCCGGGAGGCTTCTTGTAGTCCGCCCACGTCATGTGGTCGGGGTTCTCCCAGTTCTGCGGGTCGAGAGGCGTGAGGCCGCCGGGAGGACGGGCGCGCAACGTCTGGGCGTCGGCCGACTCGTCCTGCTGCCAGGGCTGGGTCTGCGGCCAGTGGTTCTGCCGCCAGGGGAACTCGGGATCGACGGTGGGGGGTGCTGCGGAAGCAGGGGTCGCCATCAGGCTCACCGGGAACAGCACGATGGCCGCCAGCAAACCCTTCAGCAGCTTCTTCGGGGCATTCACGGATTGACGGTATAGACGTTATTGACGGAGATCACCGATCAGCTGTAGGGAAGACGTGTAGCAACCCTTCCGACATTTGTCGAAATATCCAGCGTGACCTAGGTGGAGCTGTGGCGGATCTCCAGCGGATCGTGGACGACCTCGCCGTCCGTCTCGGGCGTCCGCTGCTGCTGGAGGACCGCGTGCAGCGCGTCATCGCCTACAGCGAGCAGAACGGCGCCATGGACGACATCCGCCGCGACTCCATCCTGCGCCGGCACACCACCCCGGAGGTGCGCGAGTGGCTGCGGGCGGCCGGCGTGCACGAGGCGCAGGCCCCGCTGCGCACGGCCGGCGCGCCGCACCTGGGCCTGCTGCCGCGCGTGTGCGTCCCGTTGCGGCACGCCGACGGCCTGCTCGGCTTCCTGTGGTTCATCGACGCCGGCCCGGCCATGTCCGACGAGAGGGTGGCCGAGGCCGCGGCGGCCGTCCCCGGGCTGGCGCTGGCGCTGTTCCACGAGAGCCTGGCGACCGGGCTGGCCTCCCATCGGGAGCTGGAGGCGGTCACCGGGCTGCTGCGCGGCGAGCGGGACGCGGCCAGGCAGCTCATCGAGGCGGGCGCCTTCCCGCAGGGCCAGCCGGTGACCGTGCTGGTGGCGCGGCCCCGCTCGGCCGAGCCCGACGAGGGGCTGCGCCTGGCGCTCGAACAGGGGCTGCTGGCGCTGCGCCGGCGGCTGAGCGGCCACCACCCGCTGCACCTGGTGCGCTACGACCACGCCGTGCTGCTCACCGCCGGGCCGCCGGTCCCGCCCGACGAGCTGCACGCGGCCATGCCGGTGCCCGTGGTGGTGGGGGTCGGGCGCACCCGGCTCGAACTGGCGCAGGCGGCGGGGTCGTACGCGGAGGCCCGGCACGCGGCGGAGGTGACCGCGCGGGTGCCGGGGCTCGGCCGGTCGGCCGAATGGGCCCGGCTCGGCGTCTACCGGATGCTCACCCAGCTCGCCGACCAGGAGGTGCATCCCGGGCTCGACGGGCTGCTGGCCGACGAGCAGTACCTGCCGCTGCTGGAGACGCTGGAGACGTACCTGGACCTGGCGGGCAGCGCGGTGGCGACGTCCCGGGCGCTGCGGCTGCACCGCACCTCGCTGTACTACCGGCTGCAGCGGGTGGAGGAGCTGGCGCGTACCGACCTCAAGGACGGCGGCGAGCGGCTGGCCCTGCACCTCGGCCTCAAACTGGCCCGGCTGTCCGGCCGCTACCAGCCCCGGGACGCCCGCGGCGACTGATTGCCTTCGCCGCCGTCGCTCGCGTTTAATGCCAAAAGGGCAAATCCGACGGGAGCGCCGATGGCGGGTGCGAAGCGTGCTGCGCGGGTTCGAGGGCCGTTTCCGGGGAGGCGCGCGCCCTCGCCCGTCGTGGCTCATTCCGCTCCCCTGGTGCTGCCGGTCTGCGCCGAGCCCGTGCGCGACGGGACGGTGGTGATCAGGGGCGGGCGGGTGCTCCAGGTGGGCTCACGGGCCGAGCTGCTGTCCCGCTTCCGCGTCGCGGAGGAGGTCCGCTGGCCGGGCATGATCGTGGCCGGGCTGGTGGACGCCTGCTGCGCGCCGACGCCCCCGGGCCCCGGCGTCACCACGCGGGCCGCCGTGGTGGCCGACCCCGCCGATCTCGCCGGCGTTCCCGGCATCTCGTACGTCGAGGCGTCCAGCGCCGGCGAGCAGGAGTGGGAGGACCACGACCGGGACGCGCTGATCACGGCCCTGCGCGAGGTGGACCGGCCGTGCCCGGTCGGCATCGCGGCCCGGACCCGCGACCCGCACGTGCTGGAGGAGGTCGCCGTGCTGGCCAGGACGTTCGGCCTGCGGCTGCTGGCCGGGCTGGACCGGCACTCGCCCATGGCGCTGGACGAGGCCGGCGCGCTCGGCCCCCACTGCCACGTGGCCTGCGCCCGGCCGCTCGACCCCGGCGAGCGCAAGCTGCTGCGCCTGCGCCGGAGCGTGGTCGCGATCTGCCCGCCGGGGCAGGAGCAGGCCGCCGACGTGCTGGCCCTTCTGGAGGAGGGCAACCACCTCGCCCTGGGCAGCCACGCCCTGGGCCACCCCGACCTCGACCACCCCGACCTTGACCACCCGGCCCGGGGCCGCCTCGCCGCGGGCCGCCTCGACCCGGGCAGGCTCGACCCCGGCAGCCTCGGCCCGGCCGGCGCCGGGCCGGGCGACCTGCTCGGGCCGGGCGACCTGCTCGGGCTCGCGGCCGGCGTCCGGCGGCGGGCCCGGGAGCTCGGGCTGCGGGTGCGGGGGCTGGACCGCCGCCTGGTCGAGGCCGCGACGCTGGGCGGGGCGCGGGCACTGGGCCTGGACGCCGGGCCGGGCCGGATCGGCTCCCTCGGGCCGGGCAGCCGGGCCGACTTCGCCGTCTTCGACGCCCGGGGACGCTACCCGTACTCGGCCCTGCTGTCCCGCCCACCCTGCCTGGCCACGGTCGTCGGCGGCGCGCTCACCGGACCCTGAGCACGCTCGCCGGCCCCTGAGCCCAGTCGGCGGCGCGCTCACCGGAACTGGCCCTCCACCGCGCCGAGCAGATCCCTGAGCTGGTCGCGCTGCTCCTCGGACAGCACCGCGAACAGGCTCTCGCCGGCCTCCCTGCGCGCGTCCCTGGCCCGTTCGGCCATGGCCCTGCCCGCGTCGGTGATCACGACGAGCGTCGAGCGGCGGTTGGCCGGATCGACCTCCCTGCGCACCAGCCCGGCCTCCTCCAGGGCGTCCACGACGGGCGTCAGGGAGCGCGGCACGATCCGCAGCTCGTCGGCCAGTTGCACCATCCGCAGCGGCCGGCCGGCCTCGCCGAGCGCGCGCAACGCCCGCGCCTGCCCCGGATTGAGCCCGAGCGGCACCAGCCCATGGACGTATCCGTGCCGCAGACGCCTGCTGACCAGGTGCAAGAGCTCCGCGAGCTCCTTCTCTCCCATACCGACGATTTTAGCCGGAACAATTATGAGTTAACCTCTGTTTGAGTGGACATCCGAAAGGAGGCCCCATATTGGCCGACGAACCACGCGCGCCGGTGCGGCGCATCATCGGACTCTTCACCCCCTACCGCGGCCGGCTGGTCCTGGTGGGCGCGTTCATCCTGCTGTCGTCCCTGGTCGGGCTGGCCTCGCCGTTCCTGCTGCGCGAGGTGCTGGACGTGGCGATCCCGTCCCGCGACGCGCTGCTGCTCACGCTGCTGGCGCTCGGCATGGTCGCGGTCGCGGTCACCACGAGCGTGTTCGACGTGCTGCAGACGCTCATCTCCACCACCGTGGGCCAGCGGGTGATGCACGACCTGCGCATCTCGGTCTACTCCCACCTCCAGCGCATGTCGCTGGCCTTCTTCACCCGCACCAGGACGGGCGAGGTGCAGTCGCGCATCGCCAACGACATCGGCGGCATGCAGTCGGTGGTCACCTCGACCGCGACCTCGATCATCTCCAACCTCACCACCGTGATCGCCGCGATCGTGGCCATGCTCGCCCTCGACTGGCGGCTGACGGTGATCTCGCTGCTGCTGCTGCCGGTGTTCGTGTGGATCAGCAGGAAGGTCGGCGCCGAGCGCAAGCGCATCACCAGCGAACGGCAGCGCAAGCTCGCCGTGATCTCCTCGATGGTCCAGGAGTCGCTGTCGATCAGCGGCGTCCTGCTGGGCCGGACGATGGGCCGCTCCGCCGAGCTGACCGACCGGTTCGGCCGCGCCTCCGACGAGCTGGCCGAGCTCGGCGTACGGACGAGCATGGCCGGACGGTGGCGGCAGTCGTCGATCCAGATCATCATGGCCGCGATGCCCGCCCTGATCTACTGGGCCGTCGGCCACACCGGCATCATCTCCGTCGGCACCCTCGTGGCCTTCACCACGCTCCAGTCGAGCCTGTTCCGACCGACGGTGTCACTGCTGCGGCTGGGCGTCGAGGTGCAGAGCTCGCTGGCGCTGTTCGGCCGCATCTTCGAGTACCTGGACCTGTCGGTGGACATCCACCCCGGCACCCGCACCCTCGACCGGGTACGCGGCGAGGTGCGCTTCGAGCAGGTCGACTTCGCCTACGAGGACGAGCGCACCCTGCACGCCGTCGACGTCACCGTCCCCGCGGGCACGACGCTGGCCGTCGTGGGCGAGACCGGCTCGGGCAAGACCACCCTCAGCTACCTGCTCCCCCGCCTGTACGACGTGACCGGCGGCCGGGTCACCATCGACGGCGTGGACGTGCGCGACCTGACCTTCGAGACGCTGAGCGAGGTCGTCGGGGTGGTCTCGCAGGAGACGTACCTGTTCCACGCCTCGATCGCGGACAACCTGCGCTTCGCCCGTCCGGCGGCCACCGACGAGGAGCTGGAGGCGGCGGCGCGGGCCGCGCGCATCCACGACCACATCGCCTCGCTGCCCGACGGCTACGACACGATGGTGGGCGAGCGCGGCTACCGGTTCTCCGGCGGCGAGAAGCAGCGCCTGGCCATCGCCCGCACGCTGCTGCGCAACCCGCCGGTGCTGGTCCTCGACGAGGCCACCAGCGCCCTCGACACCCAGACCGAGCGAGCCGTCCAGGAAGCCCTGGACACGCTGGCGCGGGGGCGTACGACGATCACGATCGCCCACCGCCTGTCGACCGTCCGCGACGCGGACCAGATCGTCGTGCTCGACCACGGGAAGGTCGTCGAGCGCGGCACGCACGACGAACTGATGGCGCTCGGCGGCCACTACGCGGCCCTGGTGGACCGGGACCGCCCCCTCGAACTGGTCTAATTTTTCACGCTAAACCTGTTTTAACCGTGTCTTACCTCACATTTCGGGCAAATCGGAATCGTCGCGATCGGGTGGCGCGTTGACTCCCGCGTTTCCCCCTACCGAGGCTAGGACCAGTCTTGCCACCGCGCTCCTCCACCTTCCGCGCCCTGCGCCACCACAACTACCGGCTCTGGGCCGGGGCCGACATCGTCTCCGTCACCGGCACCTGGATGCAGGTCCTGGGGGTGAACTGGCTCATCCTCACCATGACGGGGTCGGCCACCAGCGTGGGGCTGAGCCTGGTGATGCAGGCGCTGCCGACGCTGCTGCTGGGCATGTGGGGCGGTGCGCTGGCCGACCGGCTGCCGACCCGGCCCGTCGTCGTCGCCGCGCAGCTCGCGCAGGCCGCGCTGGCCGTCGTCCTGGCGGTGATCGCCTTCTCCGGCGCCGGCTCCGTCGTGCCGATCTACGCGGTCGCGCTGGCCGGCGGCGTGGTCTCCGCGCTCGGCGGGCCCGCGCTCGGGCGGTTCGGGGCCGAGGTGGTGCCACCGGCCGACCTGCCCAACGCCATGGCGCTCGGGTCGATCCTGAACTCGGCGGGACGCATCCTCGGCATGAGCCTGGCCGGCGTGCTGCTGCCGCTGACCGGCAACGGCGGGCTCTTCCTGCTCAACGCGGCCACCTTCTTCGTCGTGATCGCAGCCGTCGCGCTCATGCGGCGCGCGGAGTTCCACCGGCTCGCCGGCTCCGAGCGGCAGCCCGGCGCGGTCGCGGCCGGCCTGCGGTACGTGCTGCGCACCCCCTGGCTGCTCGTGGTCCTGGCGCTCTCGCTCGTGCTGGGCAGCCTCGGCCGCAACTACCAGGTCACCATGGCCGCCATGAGCGCGGGCCCGCTGGCCGCCGGCGCCGCCGGTTACGGCCTGCTGTCCAGCGTGTTCGCCGCCGGCACGGTCGTGGGCGGCTTCCTGGCCGCCGCCCGGCCGCACCTGACGATCCGGCTGCTGCTGATCACCGCGTTCCTGACCGGGGTCGCGCAGACGCTGAGCGGCCTGATGCCCGCCCTCGGGACGTTCGCCGCGATGATGCTGCCGATCGCGGCGGGCGCGGTGCTCATCGACACCACGGTCTCCGCGCGGGCGCAGCTCGACAGCCCCGACGAGATGCGCGGGCGGGTCATCGCCGCGCTGGGCATGGTGAGCGCGGGCGCGGGCGCGATCGGCGGGCCGCTGCTCGGGTGGCTGAGCGACGCGTTCGGGCCGCGCCTGTCGCTGGGCATCGGCGGCGTGTCGTGCGTGGCCGCGACGCTGCTCGCGGCGCTCGCCCTGGCCCGCCTGTCCGGACGGACCGTCCGCCAGGCGGCCTTCCGCCCGCGTCTGGAGAACCGGCTGGCCCCGGAACGGGCTTAGTCTCTTCACGTGCACAACACCAGATACGCCCCGAACGGCATGGTCTGCAGCGTCGACCACCTGGCCTCGGCCGCCGGGGTGGGCGCGCTGGATCGCGGCGGTTCGGCGGCCGACGCGGCGATCGCGGCCAACGCCGTGCTCGCCGTGGTCGCGCCGCACATGTGCGGGCTCGGCGGAGACCTGTTCGCGCTCGTCCACGACGGCACGGTCACCGGCACGGTCACCGCGCTCAACGCCTCCGGCCGCGCCGGGTCCGGCGCCGACCCCGCCAAGCTGCGCGCCGAGGGGCACACCCGCATGCCGCACCTGCACGACATCAGGTCGGTGCCGGTGCCCGGCTGCGTCGACGGGTGGCTCGCCCTGCACGCCAGGCACGGCCGGCTGCCCATGGCCGAGCTGCTGCGGCCCGCGATCGCGCTGGCCCGCGACGGCTTCCCCGCCTCCCCGCTGCTGGTCCCCGGCGCCCGTACGGCGGCCGCGCGGCCCGGCGGCGGCGACTTCGCCCACGTGCGTCAGGCCGGCGACCGGATCACCCGCCCCGGCGTGGCCCGCGCCCTTCAGGCCGTGGCCGACGGCGGCCGCGACGGCTTCTACCTCGGCGAGTTCGGGCAGGGCCTGATCGAGCTCGGCGCGGGCGAGTACACCGCCGCCGACCTGGCCGCCCCCGGCGCCGACTGGGTCGAGCCGCTGCGGGTGCGCGCCTTCGGCCACGACGTCTGGTCGATGCCGCCCAACTCCCAGGGTTACCTGTTGCTGATGTCCCTGGCCGTCCTCGACGGGCTCGACCTGCCGGGCTCGCCCCGCCATCCGGCCTGGGCCCACCTGCTGGCCGAGGCCGCCAGGGCCGCCGGGCACGACCGGCTCGACCTGCTGCACGAGGACGCCAAGGACCTGCTCGACCCCGCCGAGGTCGCCCGCCGCCGGGCCCTGGTCGACCCGGTCAGGCGCAGCCGCCTGCGGGCCCCGTCCGGCGACGGTGACACGACGTACCTGTGCGCGGTCGACGGCGACGGCATGGGCGTGTCGCTGATCCAGTCGAACGCGTCCGGGTTCGGCGGCATGCTCTTCGAGCCGCGTACCGGGATCAACCTCCACAATCGCGGCATCGGTTTCTCGCTGCGTCCCGGCCACCCGGCCGAGTACGGCCCCGGCCGCCGTCCGCCGCACACCCTGGCCCCCGCGCTCATCACCCGTCCCGGCGGCGGGCTGCGCACGGTCGTGGGCACGATGGGCGGCGACGCCCAGCCGCAGATCCTGGCCCAGGTCATCACCCGCCTGCTGCGCCACGGCGAGGAGCCCGGCCAGGCGCTCGCCGCGTCGCGCTGGCGGCTGGGCGGCGGCGGCACCGGCTTCGACACCTGGGACGCCCCCGACGACGCCGTGCTCGACCTGGAGGAGGGCACGACCTGGGCCGACGGCCTGACCGCGCTCGGCCACCCGGTGCGCACGCTGCCGTACGGCGGCTCCTTCGGCCACGCCCACCTCATCGACGTGCGCCCCGACGGCATGCTGGCCGGGGCATCCGACCCCCGCTCCCTGGTCGGCGCCGCGATCGGCCGCTAGATGGACAAGGATGGGCTACCGGAGGCCCTAAGCCGGGCCAAGTCGTAGGATTCCGGTCCGTACGGTGGGTAGAGGGCGCAGTATGAGCGAACTACCTCCGGACCGATTCGGCATGGCCGACGAGCAGGACATCGAGGTCAGGGAGTGGACCGACGACCTCGGCCTGAACCACGAGGTCAAAGAGGACGACCCCCAGCACGAGGCCACGCTCGACGAACGGCTGCGCCAGGAGTTGCCCGACCGCCCGCGCCGCGCCCCGCGCGAGGAGCACCGCCTGACCGAGCCCGACGAGGGCGCCCACCCCGACACCGAGGACGAGGCCATCGGCGTGGACTGGGACGCCGACCGGGAGGACCTGTCGGCCGAGGAGCGCGCCCTGCGCATCGACCCCGACGAGGACCTCACCTGACCCGCGGAGCCCTCGCGCGGCTCACCTGACCCGCACAGCGCCCTCACGGGCCTGGCTCGCGGGCCTCACTCACGGGCCTGGCTCACGGGCCTGCTCGCGGGCCTCAGGCGAGCCGGCGGAGGGCGGGCAGCAGGGCGTGCAGGTCGTCGGCGATCAGGTCGGCGGCCTTCGCCTGCGGGCGCTCGGCGTGCAGGAACCCCCACGGGCCGCGGCGCAGCAACGCCGTGCGCATGCCCGCACGGGCGGCGGGCAGCACGTCGTTGTCGAGCCGGTCGCCGACGTAGAGGATCTCGCCGGGCTCGCGACCGGCCACCGAGGCCACCTTGGCGAAGAACTCGGGGGCGGGCTTGGACAACCCCCAGCCCTCGGAGGTGTGCACGGAATCGACCGGCAGATCCATCGCCACCAGGGCGTCGAAGGCCCGGCGCGGCTGGTTGCCGGCGATGATCACCTGGAACCCGGCCGCGCGCAGCGCCGCCAGAGCCTCCCGCACGTCGGGGTAGAGGTCGTCGGCGTCGAAGTGGTTGCGCAGCCCGGCCGGGTCGTCGCGCTCCCAGGCGGCGATCTCCGCCTCCACGTCGAGACCGGGCCGGACGAGCTCGAACGCCTCGCGGTGGGAACGGTCGAGCGCCGCCATGCCGCCGAGCGCGCCCATGAGCACGAACCTGCTCACCCCCAGCCGGTCGGCCCAGCGCGACCAGATGCGCGTCTCGTCGATCAGCGTCTCGCCGACGTCGAGCACGACGGCTTTGACGGCCTTGACCATCACTCCCCCTGTACGTCCGTGTGCCGCCCCGAGCTCAGGGCCGCAGCTTCTCCATCGCCTTGGCGATGCGCTTCTCCGACACCGGCGTGGGGGTGCCGAGGGTCTGGGCGAAGAAGCTGACCCGCAGCTCCTCGATCATCCAGCGGATCTCCGTCACGTCGGGGTCGCCCCGGCGGGCCGGGTGGAGGCTCGCCAGCAGGTCGTGGTAGTCGTCCTCGATCTTGTGCACGCGGTCCATCCACTCCTCGTCCCGCCAGGGCTCCTCCGGGAGCTTGGTGAGACGGCGCTCGATGGCCCGCAGGTAACGCAGGACGTCGGGCAGGCGGCGGGTGCCGGTGGCGGTGACGAAGCCCTTGAAGACGAGCTTGCCGAGCTGGTCGCGCACGTCGTCGGTCGAGGCGCTCGCACGCAGGCCGTCGAGGCGGGTGCCCACGGCGTGCCAGACGCTCAGGATCTGCTCGACCTTGGCCAGCACGTCGGCCGCCGTGTCGTGCAGCTCGGCCCGGACGTGCTGGTGGAGGCGGTCGAAGCCGGCCGGGTCCCAGGCCGGGCCGCCCAGGTCGAGCATGAGCTTGTCGACGGCCGCGTTGACGACGTCGTCGAACAGCGCCACGGCGCCGCCGTGGGGGCTGCGCGACAGCGCCAGCTTGGCCTGGTTGGACAGGCCGCCGAGCAGCGACCTGGCCGGGTTGGTGACGTTGAGCAGGAGCAGCCGGCGGGTGCCGGGCCAGTGGGCGCGACGCTGCTCGGCGGCCGTCTCGAAGATCTTGACGGAGACCGACTCGCCCGCGTCGACGAGCGCCGGGTAGCCCTTCATCCGGCCCTGCTCGAACACCTTGGGCAGGGCGCCGAAGCTCCAGGTGCGCAGGCCCGTGCGCTCCAGGTCGTCGCCGGCCTCCGACAGGGTCTTGCGCAGGCGCGGCGCGAGCCGGCGCTTGAGCGCGTCGAGGTCTTTGTCCTCGGCCACCGTGCGCTTGCGCTCGTCGATCACCCGGTAGGTGATGCGCAGGTGGTCGGGCACCTGGTCGAGCTGCCACGCCTCGCGCGGCACCCGTACGCCGGTGAGCCGCAGCAGCTCGCGCTCCACGGCCTCCAGCAGCGGCTCGCCGCCCTGCCTGACCCCGGCCAGCACCTGCCTGGCGTAGTTGGGGGCGGGCACGAAGTTGCGTCGCAGGTGTTTGGGCAGCGACCGGATCAGCGCGGTGATCAGGTCTTCGCGCAGGCCCGGGATCTGCCAGTCGAAGCCGTCGGAGTTGACCTGGTTGAGCACCTGCAACGGCACGTGGACGGTGACGCCGTCGGCGTTGGCGCCCGGCTCGAACTGGTAGGTCAGCTTCATCCGCTGACCGAGCTGCTTCCAGGTGTCGGGATAGTCCCGGGCGCTGATGTCGGCGCCCTCGTTGACCAGCATCTCCGGCGAGAACGTGAGCAGCTCCGGCTGCTCCTGCCCGGCCTTCTTCCACCAGGAGTCGAAGTGCCTGGCCGAGACGACGTCGGCCGGGACGCGCTGGTCGTAGAAGTCGTACAGGGCCTCGTCGTCGACCATGATGTCGCGGCGGCGGGCCCGGTTCTCCAGCTCCTCGACCTCTTCGAGCAGCCGGCGGTTGTCCTTGAGGAAGCGGTGGTGGGTGTCCCAGTCGCCCTCGACCAGGGCGTGCCGGATGAACAGCTCGCGCGACAGGTCGGGGTCGATGCGGCCGTAGTTGACCTTGCGGCCGACCACGAGCGGCACGCCGTACAGGGTGACCTTCTCCAGGGCGATCACCGCGCCCTGGTTCTTCTCCCAGTGGGGCTCGGAGTAGGTGCGCTTGACCAGGTGCTGGGCGAGCGGCTCGACCCAGTCGGGCTCGATCTTGGCGTTGACCCGGGCCCACAGCCGCGAGGTCTCGACCAGCTCGGCCGACATCACCCACTGCGGCTGCTTCTTGGCCAGGGCCGAGCCGGGGAAGATCGCGAAGCGGGCGTTGCGCGCGCCGAGGTACTCCTGCATCGGCCGCCGCCCGTCGGCCGCGCGCTGCTTGTCCATGACGTCCTTGACGCCGATGTGCGACAGCAGCCCCACCAGCAGCGACACGTGCACCTGGTAGGGGTCGGCGGGCGCGCTGCCGGGCTGGGCGCCGAGCGCCTGGCGGACCTGGCTGTAGATGTCCTGCCACTCGCGGACCCGCAGGTAGTTGAGGAACTCGGCCTTGCACAGCCGCCGGAAGGCGCTGGAGGACAGCTCCTTCTGCTTGTCGCGCAGGTAGTTCCACAGGTTGAGGTAGGTCAGGAAGTCGGACTCGGGGTCGGCGAAGCGCCGGTGCTTCTCGTCGGCCTGCTGCTGCTTGTCGGACGGCCGCTCGCGCGGGTCCTGGATGGACAGGGCGGCGGCGATCACCATGACCTCGCGCAGGCAGCCGTTCTTCTCGGCCTCCAGCACCATGCGGCCCAGGCGCGGGTCGACCGGCAGGCTCGCCAGCTTGCGGCCGACGCCGGTGAGCTTGCCCTGGGCGTCGAACGCGCCGAGCTCGTGGAGCAGGTTGACGCCGTCCTTGACCTGGCGGCGGTCGGGCGGCTCGACGAACGGGAACGCCTCGATGTCGCCCAGCCCGATCGAGGTCATCTGCAGGATGACCGAGGCCAGGTTGGTGCGCAGGATCTCCGGGTCGGTGAACTCCGGCCGGGAGAGGAAGTCCTCCTCCTCGTAGAGCCGGATGCAGATGCCGTCGGAGGTGCGGCCCGAGCGGCCCTTGCGCTGGTTGGCGCTGGCCTGCGAGATGGGCTCGATGGGCAGGCGCTGCACCTTGGTGCGGTGGCTGTAGCGGGAGATGCGGGCGAAACCCGGATCGACCACGTATTTGATGCCGGGCACGGTCAGCGAGGTCTCGGCCACGTTGGTGGCCAGCACGATCCGGCGGCCGGTGTGGCGCTGGAAGACGCGGTGCTGCTCGGCGGCGCTCAGCCGGGCGTAGAGCGGCAGGATCTCGGTGTTGCGGAAGTCGGCCTTGGTCAGCGCGTCGGCGGCGTCGCGGATCTCCCGCTCGCCGGACAGGAAGACCAGGATGTCGCCCGGCCCCTCGGTGACCAGCTCGCGGCAGGCGTCGACGATGCCGCCGGTCTGGTCGTCGTCCTCGGCCAGCGGGCGGTAGCGGACCTCGACCGGGTAGGTGCGGCCGGAGACCTCGATGATCGGCGCGTCGCCGAAGTGGCGGGAGAAGCGCTCGGGGTCGATGGTGGCGCTGGTGATGACGACCTTGAGGTCGGGGCGCTGCGGGAGGAGCTGTTTGAGGTAGCCGAGGATGAAGTCGATGTTGAGGCTGCGCTCGTGGGCCTCGTCGATGATCAGGGTGTCGTACTGGTCGAGCATGCGGTCGTTCTGCAGCTCGGCCAGCAGGATGCCGTCGGTCATCAGCTTGACCAGGGTGCGGTCGCTCGCCTGGTCGGTGAAGCGCACCTTGTAGCCGACGACCTCGCCGAGCTCGGTGCCGAGCTCCTCGGCGACGCGCTCGGCGACGGTGCGGGCGGCGATGCGGCGCGGCTGGGTGTGGCCGATCAGCCCGCGCACGCCGCGCCCGAGCTCCAGGCAGATCTTGGGGATCTGGGTGGTCTTGCCGGAGCCCGTCTCGCCCGCGATGATCACGACCTGGTGGTCGCGGATGGCGGCCAGGATGTCGTCCTTGCGCTGGGAGACCGGCAGGTTCTCCGGGTAGCGGACCTGCGGCACGGCCTCACGGCGGCGCGCCAGCCGCTGCTCGGCGCGCTCGACGTCGGCGAGGATCTCGGTGACGATCTTGTCCCGGGCGTCGCGGGAGCGGACCCGGCGCATGCCGTCGAGCCTGCGCCGCAGCCGCCGCTGGTCGCGCGGCATGAGCTCGGGCAGGCGGGACTGGAGGTCGGCGAGCGGAGAGGACAACGAAGGCGTTCCCATACTGCTTTCAGGATATTTGAGCCCCGTGGCCCCGGAGCCAACGGCCCATGGTGCCCGACGCGGCCCGCCTTCCGCATCCCAATATCGGCGGGCCCGCGGCGCCGGAGCCTCCTACCGCGCCGGCCTGGTGGTGGCGGCGTGGCGGGCGGCGCCGATGATGCCGGCCTCGTTCTGCAGGGCGGCGGGGACGACGGGGGTGTCGAGGGTGACGTGCGGCAGGAACTTGTCGGCCTTCTTGCTCACGCCCCCGCCGATCACGATCAGGCCAGGCGAGAACAGCATCTCCACGTGCCTGAGGTACTCCTCGACCCGCTCGGCCCACTTCTCCCAGCTCAGGTCGTGCTCCTCGCGGGCCCGCGCCGACGCGCGCTCCTCGGCGTCCTTGCCGCGCAGCTCCAGGTGGCCGAGCTCGGTGTTGCAGACGAGTGTGCCGTCGGCGAACAGGGCGCTGCCGATGCCCGTGCCGAAGGTCAGGATCAGCACCGTCCCCTTCTGGTCGCGGCCCCTGCCGAAGGTCATCTCGGCGATGCCGGCGGCGTCGGCGTCGTTCAGCACCGTCGCGCCGCCGAAGAGCGCGGCGGCGTCGACGCCGATCCACGAGTGGTGGACGTTGGCCGCCGTCTGCACGACCCCGTCGACGACGACGCCGGGGAAGGTGACGCCGACCGGGCCGTCCCAGTCGAAATGCTTGACGATCTCGCCCACCACCTCGGCCACCCCCTCGGGCTTGGCCGGCTGGGGCGTGGCGATGCGCAACCGCTCCTGGACGAGCTCTCCGGCCTCGGTGTCGACCGGGGCGCCCTTGATTCCCGAACCGCCGATGTCGATGCCCAACACGTTCATGACTCTCCTTCTCCCCCGCCCTGGACGGGAAAACTCGCGCGCCCATATTTCCGGCCCGGCTGAACCCGCTCCGCGCCCACCGCGTATCTCGCGTCACAAGCGCTCACTAGGAGGCACGGATGCGGCTCCGCATCATCACGCTCTGCGCTGTCGCCGTCGTGGCGGGGACGACCCTCACCGCCCCCGCGCAGGCGACCACCAGGACCCGTTTCGACGTCATCAACCTTGTGTCGGACGTCAAGGGCAAGGCCCCGGTCACCGATCCCAAGGTCGTCAACCCGTGGGGCCTGGCCATGGGCAAGACCTTGTGGGTCTCCAACACCGGCACCGGCACCGCCACCGTCTACTCCGGCACGGGCCGTAAGGAGAAGACGGAGGTGTGGATCCCCGGCGGCTCCCCGACCGGCCAGGTGTTCAACCCGGGTGACGGCTTCACCGTGAAGGGCAGGCCGGCCACGTTCATCTTCTGCAGCCCGAGCGGCGCGATCACCGGCTGGAACGCCGAGGCCGACCCGGCCAACGCCGTGATCGCCGCGTTCACCCGCGGCGCCGACTACAAGGGCCTGGAGCTCGTACGGACCGGCGAGGGCGAGTTCCTGCTGGCCGCCGACTTCGCCCACGGCCGGGTGCACGCCTTCGACGAGAACTTCCGGCGCATCCGGCTGGCCGGCTGGCAGTTCCAGGACTCGCGGGTGCCGCGCGGCTACAACGCCTACAACGTGGCCGTGGTCAACGGCAGCGTGTGGGTGGCGTACGCGCTGCGCGACCGGACCACCGGCAAGCCCGTCTTCGGCGCCGGCAAGGGCTTCGTGAGCCGCTTCAACGCCGACGGCCGCCTGACCGGCCGCATCTCCAGGGTCGGGCTCGACGCCCCCTGGGCCATGACCGCCGCGCCGCGCGGCTGGGGCCAGTACGCGGGCGCCCTGCTGGTCGGCAACTTCGGCGACGGCACCGTGCACGCCTACAAGAACAACCGCCACCTGGGCGCGATCACCACGTCCGGTGGCCGGCCCGTCAAGCTGCCCGGCCTGTGGGACCTCGAACCCGGCACCGCGGCCACCGGCGGCGTGAACACGCTGTGGTTCTCGGCCGGCATCGAGGGCGCCAAGCACGGCCTGATCGGCGTGATCGCCCCCGCCGGCACGAAGCCGACCTCCACGGCCGCCGCCCCCGCGAGCACGCCGGCGCCCACCCGCTCGGCCGCCCCCAAGACGAAGTCGCCCTACGGCGGCGGCTACTGACAGGGGCCCCTCGACGTTTCCGGCGCGGCCGGCGCGGGCCGCGCCGGAAACCCGGATTTCCGGAAAACCTGCGAACCACATATGGACACGGAATGCGACGGAGCAGATACTCAACGTGTCAACACCCTCATCCCTGCTCTCACGTCGCCCCCTTAAGCACCGCATGAGCCGGCGTGTCGCGTGCTGCCCGGAACCCGTGCCTGTCAGGGAACAGGACAAGGAGAGACCATGCCAGCCAAGAAGTCTCTGTTCCTTTCCGTCATCGCCCTCGCCACCGCGGCCTGCGTGACGGCCACCGTCGTGGCCCTCCAGGCGTCCAGTCCCGTCTCGGCGGCCACCCGCGCCGCGCTGCCGCCCGGCTACCAGCTCGTCACCCTCCCCAACTCCAACGTCCCCAACTTCCAGCGCCGCACGGTCTACTGCCCGGGCTCCAAGCACGTGCTCGGCGGCGGCGGCGAGGCCCGGGGCAACGGCGCGATCCTGGTGGGGTCGTTCCCCACCGACGACGCCCGCGGCTGGATCGCCCTCGGCCGCCAGATCGGTTACAACGACGTCGGCATCAGCGTGTTCGCCATCTGCGCCGACTGACTCACCCGCCGGCCCCGCCCGCGCTCCCGCGGGCGGGGCCGGCGCATGCCCGCCCCTCAGAGCCCCGTCCTCAGAGCCCCGTCCTCAGAGCCCCGTCCTCAGAGCCCGCCGAGCACGGAGGCCAGGTCGGCGACGCCGCGGTAGTGGACGCCCGTCATGCCGAGCGCCCTGGCGGCCTCCACGTTCGGCAGCCGGTCGTCGACGAACAGGCAGCGCGCGGGGTCGGCCCCGGCGCGCTCGGCGGCGATCTCGTAGATGCGCGGGTCGGGTTTGATCACGCCGACCCTGGCGCTGCTGACCAGGTCGTCGGCGAAGTAGGTGAGCCCCAGCCGGTCGAGGTGCTCCTCCACGGTGTCCATGGCGTTGGTCACGATGACCACCGGCACGTGCTGCTGCGCCTTGGCCAGCAGCTCCCTGACCTCCTCGTCCACCCGGAACGGCACCGCCCCGAACTCGGCCACCGCCCGGCGGGCCCGCTCGTCGCCGCCGAGGGCGACCGCGACCGCGTCCAGCCATTCGCGCTCGGTCATCCGGCCCAGGATGGCCGGCTCGATCAGCTCGGGGGCGAAGGCCGTGGCCATGAGCGGCAGGGCGTACCGGGCCTCGATCTCGGCCTGGACGGTGTGGTCGAAGAGGCGGAGCACGCCATCAAGATCGGTGAGAACCGCATCAAAGGGGAACACAGCCATCATTGTGCCGTGAAGTACCGCATCCGCTGGTCCGAGAAGGTTTCGCGTGCCACCAAAGCCCCGGGGCGACCGGCGGCACTACCATCTCCGAGACAGGATTCGGTATCGGAACGGTAGGGCATGGACGATCACCAGCTGCCACCTGAGCTGTGCCAGCTGTTCGCCGACGGCGGCAGGGGGCGCAGACTGCCCCCGGGCCTGCCCGCGGGCGACGTGGTCTGGCCCGACCCCGCCTACACCCGGCAGGTCGTGGCGGCCCGGCCGGCGTTCTGGATGAGCGACGAGCACGCCGCCGGCGAGGACTGGTCGTTCATGCGGGTCTGGCACGCGCACAGCGGCCTGTGGCCGGTGCTGCTCGACGAGTCGGCCCAGCCGTGGGCGATCGGGCAGATCGTGCCCGACGACCCGATGCTGATCGGCCACTTCACCGCCGAGGGGTTCATGACCGAGGTGTGGCAGGAGTGGGTCTCGCAGATGCCGCGCGACGCGCTGGCGGAGTTAGAGCCGTACGGGGCGCTCTGCCCGGGGCTGGCGCCGCCGGGGGTGCCCCGCGCCGACCCCGGCGACGTGGCCGACTGGCTGGCCCGCGAGCTGGCCCCCAGAGGCATGCCGCTCGGGCTGGTCGCGGCCGGCCGGGGGGCCGACGCGCTGGCCGTCATGGGCTGGCAGGGCGCGCTGCACCACAACGAGTGGATGGTGCCGATGGCCGCCGTGGTGCGCAGCTGGGAGGACCGGTTCGGGGCCCGCGTGGTGAGCGTCGGGTTCAACACGCTCGACCTGAGCGTGGCCGCGCCGCCGGCCGACCCCGAGCACGCCCTCCACGTCGCGGCCGAGCACTGGGCGTTCTGCCCCGACAACGTCGTGCAGGGGCCGGGCGACCTCCAGGGGTACGCCGACCAGATCATCGGGCGACACGCCTGGTCGTTCTGGTGGGATTGAATCCCCGGCTTTTACGCTACTTTTAACCGCGACAGGGAGGGCTTGGTCACAGCATGTCACGGGGAGACCTGACTCCGGAGCTACTGCATTCCTCGTCCTGGACGGACTGGCTGGTGCAGTCGGCCGGCATCCCCGTCCACGACGTGCCGCTGGTGTCGGTGGGCGGCGGGCTCGGCTCGTTCACGCTGGTCGACGTGCTGCGCATCAGAGGCGTGCCGATCCCGGCCATGCGGGTGCTCTCGACCAGCGACACCCCCTGGCAGACGTGGGAGTACCTGACCCGCGTCTCCCAGCTGCCCGCGCACGAGCGCATCCGGTCCGACGCGGGGGCGCGTCCGGACAACATCTGGGGCTTCCCCTCCTACGCGGTGCAGGAGGCCTGGCAGGACGGCTCGCTCAAGCCGATCCTCCAGGTGCTCGCCGAGCCGCTGTTCACCGACTTCTACAGCCCGCGCGCCGGGCTGGTCACGCAGACCGTACGGCGCGAGGCCGACCGCATCGGCTACTGGCACATGCTGGCCAAGGGCCAGGTGCGCATGGTCAGGAAGCGGCTGGGCGGCGGCTACTTCACCGTGCTGACGCCGCCGCCGGGCACCTCGCCGACCAAGCGGGTGGTGCTGCGCTCCCAGTACGTGCACCTGGCCGTCGGCTACCCGGGGCTGAAGTTCCTCGACGACCTCCAGGAGTTCCGGCAGGCGCAGGGCGAGCGGTACCGGGTGGTCAACGCCTACGAGCCGCACGAGCACGTCTACGACCAGCTGCGCAAGCGGCCCGGCGTGGTGGTCGTGCGCGGCGCCGGGATCGTGGCCTCGCGGGTGCTCCAGCGCCTGATGGACGACCGCGAGCGGTACGGCCTGCACACCCAGATCGTCCACCTGTTCCGCACGTACGTGGCCGGCCCGCACGGCCCGAGCGTGTTCATGCGGCGCAAGGGCGGCGACGGCTGGGCCTACCAGGCGTTCACGATGCCCAAGTCGGCCTTCGGCGGCCAGCTCAAGGCCCGGTTCAGGAAGGCCACGCCCGAGCAGCGCGCCGTGATCTCCAAGACGGTGGCCGGCACCACCACCCCGAAGCTGGCCCGCTGGCAGGAGCAGATGCGCAGGGGCCGGCAGGGCAACTGGTACCACCCCACGCAGGCCGTCGTCGACCGCATCGAACGGGCCCCCGACGGCCGCCTGGTCACCCACACCCGCAGCGTGAACGCCGCCGCCATGCAGTACGTCTCCGACTTCATCATCGACTGCACCGGCCTGGAGGCCGACATGCCGGAGCACCGCGTCCTCGACGACCTGCTGCGGCACGGCGGCGCCCGGCCCAACAAGGCCGGCCGGCTGAGCGTCGGCCAGAACTTCGAGGTGCTCGGCGCCGAGAGCGAGGGCGGCGTCCTGTACGCCTCCGGCGCCGCCACGGCCGGCAACCACTTCCTGGCCGTGGACAGCTTCCTCGGCATGCAGACCGCCGCGCTCGACATTGCCGCCGACCTGACCAGGCGCGGGTTCTGCAAGGGGCTCGGGCCGGTGCGGTCCACGGCCCAGTGGCTGCGGTGGGCGGGGAACAGGAGGCTCGCTTGATCCCGACGCTGGCCGGGCGGCTGCAGACCCGGCTGTTCACGCTGGCCACCGTCGGCGCGGCGCTCACCGCGCTGATCACGCTGGTGCTGCCGATGTCCTTCCGGGACGCCTTCCTCGTGCTGCTGGCCGTCGCCGTCGTGGGCGCCGGGTGGGAGCTGCTGTACCACCTGCTCATGCAGTTCCGCTGGGACAAGGACTGGCCGACGCTGTTCGGGCTGGTCACGGCCGTGCCCGAGGGGCTGCTGATGTGGGTGCTGCTGGACGGCGGGCTCGTCCCCGGCGTCGCCGGCCCGGTCAGGGCGTGGGCGTTCGCGGTGATGTTCGCCTTCGTCTGGCTCGGCCAGTGGTTGTTCGTGAACGGGCCGATGCGGGTGTTGTTCGTCGAATGGCGGCTGCGCGGCGGCCGCCTGCTCTGATCAGGTATCTGCTCACGGTTCTGCTTACGGGGGGGCAATGGGGGGCGTCGAGCTGGCTCGACCGCTGTACTTCTGGCTCGGTTTCCTGGCCACGGTGGCCGGGGTCGTGCTGCATCTGCCGATGTACCTGCACGGCGCCGACATGCACTACCGCCTGGCGGGCATGCCGATGGACCTGCCGATGACGATCGGCATGGGGCTGATCGTCGTGGGGCTGGCGGTCACCGCGTACGGGCTGATCCCGCCCGGCGCGCTGACGGCCAGGCCGGCCGCCGAGGTACGCGTCCGCGCCCTGGACGACGCGCGCATGCGACCGGCGCACATCGGGCTGATCGTGGTCATGTCGGTCGCGGTGATCATCGACGCCATGAAGCCGATCACGCTCGGCTTCGTCGCGCCCGGCATGGCCAAGGAGTACGGCCTGAAGTCGGCGCTCAACCCGGCCGGCGAGCTGCCCGTGGCGCTGCTGCCCCTGGCCGGGCTCACCGGGACGGTGCTCGGCTCGCTGCTGTGGGGCTGGATGGGCGACAAGATCGGGCGCAAGCCGTCGATCCTGTTCGCCGGGGTGCTGTTCATCGGCACCGCGATCTGCGGCGTCATGCCGGACTTCGAGTGGAACCTGGCCATGTGCGTGGCCATGGGGCTGGGCGCGGGCGGCATGTTGCCGATCACGTTCTCGCTGCTGGCCGAGACGATCCCGCCGCGGCACAAGGGCTGGGTGATGGTGCTCATCGGCGGCAACCTGGCGGTCGCCTACCTGGCGGCGAGCTGGTTGTCGGCGTCGCTGGCGCCGACGTTCTCCTGGCGGGTGCTGTGGCTGGTCGGGCTGCCGACCGGCGTGTTCCTCATCCTGCTCAACCGGTTCATCCCCGAGTCGCCGCGCTTCCTGCTCGCGCACGGCCGCGACGCCGAGGCCCGCGCGGTCCTGGCCAGGTACGGCGCGGCCGCCACCACCGAGGAGGCCACCGCGGGCGTCGAGCGGGTGGAGGACGAGCACGCGGGCGGCTACTCGCGGCTGTTCCGCCGTCCGTTCACCGGGCTGACGGTGGCCGTCGTGATCCTCGGGCTGAGCATCGGCCTGGTCACCTACGGCTTCCAGTTGTGGATCCCGTCCAACCTGCAGAAGCTGGGCCTCGACCAGCAGACGGCCGACCGGGCGCTGCGCGACTCGACGCTGCTGGGCCTGCCGCTGATCTTCGTCTCGGCCGCCATGTACGGCCTGTGGAGCGCGAAGAAGACGATCGTCACGCTGTCGGCGCTGGTCGGCGTGGCGCTGGCGGTGCTGGCCTTCTCCGGCGAGACGCTGGCGCACGACCGTACCTGGCTGTACCTGCTGCTGGCCGGGCCGATCGTGGGGACGGCGACGATCGCCGCGGTGCTGGCCGCCTACAGCTCGGAGATCTACCCGACCCGGGTGCGCTCGCGCGGCTCCGGGCTGTCGGCGGGGATGGGCAAGGCCGGCGGCGTGGCCGTGACCGCCGTGCTGGTGGCGGGGGCGGCGGCGCCGTCGATCGGCACGACCGCGCTGCTCGGGGCGGTCCCGCTCGTCCTGGCGGTGGTGGCGGTGCTGGTCTTCGGGGTCGAGCCGCACAAGGGCGCGGCCGGCGGCCCGGCCACGCCCGCCGCCGCCTCGACCAGGGCCTGAGGGCGCTTCGGCGTTCACAGGGGCCTGACGCCCAGGGCCTCCGGTCGCTCACGGGACGCGCGCGACGGCGCCGTACGTGCCCGACGAGCTCGGCCGGGCGGAGCAGGCGGCGCCGTGGTCGTCGGGCCGCCACTCCGGGACCCACACCAGCCCCGGATCGACCAGCACCAGCCCGTCGAGCAGCGCCGCCACCTCCCGCCTGCCGCGGATCGCGTGGCCGGGCAGCGTCATCGCCAGCAGGTCCCGGACCGCCGGCAGCAGCTCGCCCGGCACGCCGTCGAAGGTCGTCTGAAGCAGCGACAGGTAGCTGCCGTCGGACGCCGCCTGGCGGACCCGCCTGATCACGTAGTGGACGTACTCGTCGTCGGCCAGGCTGTGGGTGGACAGCAGCAGCACGGCCACGGGCCGGTCCCAGTCGAGGAAGGCGCGCACCACCCGGTCGCCGAGGATCGCGTCGATCTCGCGCACGTCGCCCTCGACCACGCGGACCAGATCGGTGCCCGGCTCGATGGTGGCCCGCGCGCCGGCCAGCACCATCGGGTCGTTCTCGACGTACACCACCCGCGCGGGCACGCCGCCGGGGCCGCCCGCGGCCACGTCGTGCAGGCGCCCGCCCGGGGGCAGGCCGCTGGGCACGCCGCTGCCCACGATGACGAACTGGTCCACGCCCTCGGCCGCCAGATGCCGGACCACGCGCACCAGGAACTGCAGCACGGCCCGCGCGGCGGTGGTCGTCACGGACGCGGCCTGGTCATATCGGCGTACCAGATCGCGGTCGGCCGAGAAGTTGTTCTTCCCGCCCGCGGCCGCGTCGAGCACCCGGGTGGTCATGGCTCGGGTCATCTCCAGCTTCGCCAAGTTTCGGATGGCACGCTGACGCATTGAGTGTTGCCCCTTTCCCCTCGCCCACTATCTCGGGAAAAGCCGGTCCTTTCGGACCCCACTCGATGACCCAGACCATATGATCCTCGTTACCGGCCGGAAGACAACAGGAAAAGCATGAATTCTGCGGAAATATGCCTTACCTGAATGGCCGCCGGCCGGAGATCATTTCCCGGTCGAGCGCGAGAGGCGTTCGCGGTGGGCCTCCAGCACCTCGTACGTCTCCTCGCGGGTGGTGGTCGTCACCGACAGCTTCGTGAACGCCTGGTGGTAGGTCTCGACGGCGGCGACGTCGGTGATCAGCTCGTCGGCCTCGACGCCGTGGGCGCAGGCGACGTCGGGCTCGAACGCCTCGGCGAAGCGCCACAGCGTGAACGGGCCGGTGCGGGGCACGTACGCCGGGTCGTCGATCGGCACGACGTGCAGCGAGACGTTGGGCCGCTTGGCGTGGTCGAGCAGCAGGTCGAGCTGGCGGAGCTGGGCGTGCGGGCCGACGATCGAGCGCAGCAGCACGGCCTCGTCGATCACCGCCCACAACACCGTGTCACCGGCCAGCGCCTCCTGGCGGGCCATGACCAGCGCCAGGGCCTCCTCCACCGACGACTGCCCGAGCGTGGCCGGCCCGGCCACGGTGATCGCGGCCCGCGCGTAGTCCTCGGTCTGCAACATCGGCGGGACGAACTGGGGATGGTAGGTGCGGATCACCGTGGCCCGCTGCTCCAGCGCGTAGGCCGTGGCCAGCCAGACGGGCACCGACTGGGCGTCGTACCAGGCGGCCTCGCGCTCGCCCCTGGCCAGCGAGAGCACGTACTCGCGGACGGGCGGGGCGGTGACGCCGTAGAGGCCGAGCAGGCGCTCGACCGTGATCGGCGTGGGCGCGAGGCGGCCCTCCTCGATCGCGGGGATCGCGGCGGCGCCCTTGCCGAGCGCGCCCTCGACCTGCTCGACCGAGAGCCGCACGCCCATGCGCAGGCCGTGGAGCCGCTTGCCGAGCGCGCGGCGCTGGGAGTCGTTGAGCGGCGGGGCGGCGTCGGGGATCTCGGCGACCGGCTCCGGCTCGCCCGGCAGCCCCTCGGCCCGGCGCGCCAGCTCGACCACGCCGCGCAGCACGGCCAGCGACCCCTCCGACAGCCCGGAGGCCGACAGGCCGATCGCGGCGGCCCGCAGTTGCAGGTCCTCCACCGCGCCGGACTCGTAGTGCTCGTCGCCCACCAGCCAGCCCACGCTCACCTGGAGGCAGGCGGCCAGCGCCCGCAGCACCTGGAGCGTGGGGTTGGTCTGCTTGCCGGTGCGCAACTGGCTGACGTAGGCGCGCGTGATGGGTATGCCCGCCTCGGTGAGGGCGGCGGCGACCTGGGCGCCCGTGAAGCCGCGCTTGGTCAGCGCGAGATCGAGCCGTTCGGCGAAGTTCGCCACGGCGCACCTCCTACCGCCCGTGAACTTTTCCCAGCCTAAGGTACGAGACCCCCGGTGTCCCCTGCCACGCGGGCCAGCTCTGCCCGGCGGGTAGGTATCAACTTATTCGCAAAGTGTGAGTTGACATAGCCCCTCTTTCCAGCACAGTATCGGAGCGCGTGGTAACTGTGGCTTAACAGCCCGGACGATTCGCGAGAGTCTCCGGCAAGGAGGTGGCCGGACGTGACCATGGACTCCCTCGACGGCTCACGCTTCCTGGAGGATCCGGTCTCCCGGGGGCAGCAGCAGGCGGTCCGGCGCATCTGCGCGCGGGTCGCCGGCCCGCTGACGAGCCGCGACGTCCAGGTCGCCGAGCTGCCGCTGGGCGGGGTCGAGATCTGGCTGGACAGCCCGCGTCACCGCTGGCGCCTGCACCACCGCATGGCCCGCGAGCTGCGGCTGGCCGGCTGGCACACCGAGCCCGGTCCCGACCGGCTGCTGCTGCTCGGCTGGAGCGCGGTCTGCCTGGGCCACCGTGCCAGGATGCTGGGCGCGGCCCTGTCCGGGCGGCTGGCCCACTTCGACCGCACGTCGTTCGCGGCCGTCATGATCGCCACCCGGCTGCGGCACGAAGGGCTGTCCGCCGCCGAGCTGCCCGCCGCGGTGGTCGAGCGCTGCCGCGACGCGCTGCGCTGGCCCGCCCGGCTGGCCGACCTCGACGGGCTCGAACGCCGGTCGTCGCTGGAGCCCATCAGGCTCAGGCTGGCCCAGGTGGCCGGGCTGGAGTCGACGGTGAGCCGGCGCTGCGCCGAGCACCTGGCGCTGGCCGCCAGGGTCGCGCGCACGGTGGCCGGCACCGCGCCGCCCGCCCGCTCGCGCGCCTGCGGGCCGCGCGCGGGGCTGACCGAGCGCATGGTCTGCGTCAGCGTGCCCAACAGGGCCGCCGCCGCCCTCGACCCGGGGACGGCGCGATGACGCCGCTCCCCCTCCCCCGCCGGGCCTGGCCGCCCACCGGCCCGCCCGCACCGCCCGCGCCGCGCGCGGCCGTGCCGGCGGCCCTCATGCGGCCGGCTCCGGCGCTACCCCATCCCTCCGGCACCGTGCGTCACGTGCCCGACAAAGTCGGCACGGTGCTGTCGGCCGGCGCGGTAGCGGCTGGCGTGCCGGCCAAACCAAGGGGTAGTGCCTGGGGCCGGCTTTCCTCGCGGCCGTCCGCCCGTGATCGGGCGGCGGCCTCCCCGGCCGGGGAGGCGGGCCCGCCCGGCTCCCCGGCCGGCGCCACCGGCACGGCGGCGCCGCCGGGCGGGACGATCGGCGTGACGGGCGCCACGACTCTGATCGACCGCCCCCTCAGGGGGCCGGCGCCCGCGCGGGCCCCCGTGCCGGTGGCCATGATGTCAGCGGGCCGCGCCCGGCCCGCGTCACCCGGATCCGCGACCGACAGGAGTGATCATGCTCACCGACGAGGTGTCCAGGCGGCAGCCGCACGAGGTGCACGCCCGGGGCGCACGGCCCCAGCCCGCCGAGCCGAGGGACGAGAGCCGGGACGAGCCGTCGCGGGCGCAGGCCCCGGCGCGCACCGTCCACCGGCTGCGCCGGATCCGGCAGGTGTCCGTGCAGGCGATCGGCGAGATCGACCAGGCACTGGCCTGACCGTCATGCGGACGGTCCCCGACCCGGAAGGTACGAGATGAGCCGCGGCAGGGTGGGCGTGATCGTCGCCCCCGCCAACCCCTCGGCGGAGCCCGAGCTGACCCGCCTGCTCGGCTCGCGCGCCGACATGCACGTCACCCGTTTCCCCGTGCACCGGGGCGTGTCGCTCGCCGAGCGGCTGGAGAGCTACAACGAGGCCCTGCCCGGCATGGTCTGCGCGTTCGACGGCCTGCCGCTCGACGCGCTGGTCATGGCCTGCAGCGAGTCCCGCTACCTGCTCGGCCCCGACGACGACGCCGACCAGTGCGCGCGGCTGTCGGCCTCGACCGGCGTGCCGTTCGCCTCCTCCACGCAGGCCACCAGGGAGGCGGTGGAGCACGTCGGCGTGAGCGACATCGTGCTGGTCTCGCCGTACCAGCCGTGGCTGACCGAGCTGGCCGAGCGCTTCTGGAAGACGGCGGGGCTCAACGTCACGCAGGTCGTGCAGGTGCGGGCCGCCAAGGGCGGGTACTCCTCCTACGCGGTCACCCCGGCCGAGCTGATCACCCAGGTCGAGCGGGCCGAGGTGCCCGGCGACGCGGTGCTGCTGTTCACCGGCACCGGCATGGCCACGCTGCCCGTCCTCGGGCCGCTCAGCGCCGGCAACGACCGCACGCTGCTCACGTCCAACCTCTGCACCGCCTGGTGGGCCCTGTCGCGGGCCATCGGCGAGCACGTCACGCTCAGCCGCGTGCCCTACCGCCGCCACATGGCGGAGCAGGGGAGGCGCCCCGCATGAACGGCGTCATCGTCGTCGGGGCCGGCCCGGCGGGGCTGACCGCGGCGCTCTCGCTGGCCAGGGCCGGGATCCCGGTCACCGTCCTGGAGCGGGAGAACGAGCTCGCCGGGCAGGCGCGGGCCTGCACCTTCCATCCGGCCACGCTCGACCTGCTCGACGAGCTGGGCGTGGCCTCGCAACTCGTCGCCAAGGGCCGGGTGGTCGACCGGGTGCAGTGGCGCGACCGGTCGGGCATCGTGCTGGCCGAGATGGGCATGAACCGGCTCAACGGCCTGACCAAGCACCCGTTCAGGATCCACGCCGACCAGGCCGCGCTCACCCCGCTGCTGCTCGCGGCCCTGAACGCCTACCCCGACGTCGACGTGCGCTTCGGCACCCGCGTCGACGGGGTCTCCGAGGGCGGCACCGGTATCCGGGTCCGCGTCGGCCAGACCTGGACGCGGGCCCGGTACATGATCGCCGCCGACGGCGGTCACAGCACGGTGCGCGGCTCGCTGGGGTTGCCCTTCCCCAGGTCGGCCTACCCGACGCAGGCGCTGCGGGTGTTCACCGACTCGCCGCTCGACCGGCTGCTGCCGAGCCTGGCGCCGCTCACCTACGTCCGCGACGTGCAGCAGTCGTGCACGCTGCTCGCGCTGCCCGACCACTGGCGGATCATCTTCAAGATCCCCTGCGACGCCACCGAGCCGCTGTCGGCGCCCAACGTCTCGATGCTGGTCCGCCGCGCCCTACCGGGGGCCAGCGGGCCCATCCACGTGACCGGGGCCGACCGGTTCGGGCTGTCCAGGGGCGTGCTGACGTCCTACCGCTGCGGGCGGGTGCTGTTCGTCGGCGACGCCGCGCACCTGACCTCCACGGTCGGCGGCCTGAACATGAACGCCGGCATCCACGACGCCGTCGAGGTCGGCCAGGTGATCGCGGCCGTGCTCGGCGGTTTCGCGCCGCCCACCGCGTTGGAGGCGTGGGCGTGGCGGCGGCGGGCCGTGCTGCTGCAACGGGTGATCCCGCGCGGCGAGACGCGGCCGGCCGGCGTGCGCGAGCGCGACAGCGCCCGGCTGGCCGCGGCGATGGCCGGGCTGCGGGCCATCGCCGGCGATCCGGAGGCCACTCGGGCCTATCTCGCGCAGGCCTCGCTGCTCGACACCGTTCCCGGCTCCGCCGGTGGGGCCCGGCCCGTCTGAGACACCGCTGAGGAGGTGCGACACCGCATGTGGCGAACGCTCTCGGACGAAGCGCGCCAGGCCATCCGCGAGCTGTGCGACACGCACGGCTCCCGCCTCTACGACTACTGCCGCACCGAGCTGGCCGCGGGCGACGCCGAGCAGGCGACCGCCGGCGCGCTGGTGTCCGCCCACCTCTACGCGGACCGGCTGCCCGACCCCGCCCTGCACCGGCCCTGGCTCTACGCCCTGGCCCGCGCCCACCGCGCGATCGTGGCCAAGCCGGCCAGCATCGGCTCCTGGTCGCGTCCTGGGCGGATGTCGGAGCTGCTGCCCGAGGCGCTGCTCTCCCTCGACCGCCCGCTGCGCGAGCTGCTCGACCTGTCGCTGCGCCACGGCCTGTCCGACGCCGAGCTGGCCACCGTCTTCAGCCTGGGCCAGGACGAGGTCAGCGCCGTGGTGGCGCGGGCGGCCGACGCGCTGGAGGGCTGGTTCGCCGCGATCATCGCCGCGCGCGGCCGTACGGGATGTCCTGATCTGACCACGCGGGTGGCGGCCTGGGTCACCTCGCCGGGACGCCGGGCCCGCGCCCGGATCAGCCGGCACATCCAGGGCTGCGCCGCCTGCCGGGCCGCGCCCCGCACCATGTCGGCCGCCACGCTGCTGCGCCGGCTGCCGATCGCGGAGCTGCCCGGCACACTGACCAACCGGCTCGCCTCGGCGCAGCCGCTGCCCGGAGAGGGACCCCTCTGGCGGGCGGACGGCTTCCCCGTGCTGGCACGCACCCTGGTGGAGCCCTTCGCGGCTGCGCCGGGCGTGGAGGCGAGGCCGATGCCCCCGGTCGCCGACCCCACGACGGCGACACCGGGAAACCCCTGGTCGGCGGCGGGCGCGGCCGCCGCCGACCAGGAGCCCCCGGGGCGGGCGGCCCGCGGGCGGCACCCGTTCACGCCGACGAGCCGGGCCCGGCCCTTCCGCAGCGGCTCCCCGGGCGACAAGCTCGTCTACGACAGCCGCGCCGAGGGCGGCCTCAGCGGCACCGTGCTCAACGGCCCGGTGAACGGGCCGGCCGGCGGCCCGGTGAACAGCCCGGTGACCGGTCCGCTGAGCGCGCCGATCGGCGGCGAGGCCGGTGGCGGTGACGGCGCCGCCGCCCCGCCCGGCGCGATGATCATCCGGTACGGCGGCATCGGCTGGAACGGCGAGCCGGGCGGCCTGGACCGGCTCGACGGCGAGGCCCCCTGGCAGGAGTTCTGGCGGGAGGAGCCGGCGGAGCCCGAGGAGGAGACCGAGGCCCCGATCCGCACGGTGGCCAGGCTGGGCCTGCTGCTGGGCGTCGGGCTGCTGGTGGTGGGCCTGGTGTGGGCCGTGCTCAACGCCCGCGCGCATCCCGCGGTGGTCACCAGGGCGGCGGCGCAGCCGGTCGTCCCGGCCGAGACGCCCATACGCTGGACGGCCGCGATCGGCCCGGCCGCCGGATCCGGCCTGTCGTCCCAGGACCGCAAGGCCGAGCTGCCGAGACCGGCGGCGCCCACGGCCCGGGTGTCGCCCCGGTCGGCGTGGCTGGGGTCCGGGCGCGCCGGGGCGTTCTCGCTGGCGTGCACCGGGACGTGCCGGGTCGTCTCGGCCACCGGCACGCGCGGCATCGTCGTCGACGGCACGACGTTCCGCGTCCTGGACCCGCGTTCGCGGCCCGGCTGCCCGGGCGAGCCCGACGTGCGGCGCGGCCGGATCACCATCGTCTGGACGGGCCGCGCCACCGGCGACGGCCTGCGCACCGGCGGCACGGCCACCGCCGGCGGCACGCTCACCCTGAAGGTGGGCTGGACGGTCGCCAGGGACAAGGGCGTGCGGCGGCTCGACGCCGGCGGCGTCCGCTGGAGCAACTGCCGATGAGGCCCCGGACCGGCCGGGGCCTCACGAGCGGCTAGAAGAACCGGAACCCGGGCTCGGGCTCGGGCAGGTCGAGCTGTCGCGGCCCCCTGAACGTGGCGCTGTCCTTGGGCACGTCGGCCAGCGGCGTCCCGAGCACGAAGGGCACGGACACGCTGCTCCTGGTCAGGTCGACGGTGACGGTCGCGCCGGTGCCCTCCTCACTGGTGTAGGTGGTGTCGGTCCCGGCCAGCACCAGGCCGATCCGGTGCCCCTTCCTGAACGTGTAGTCCTGCGGCAGCGTCTGCCACCTGACCGTCCCGTACGTGCCGACGGGCAGCGGCTGGGGCTGGCTGAGCGAGTCGCGGTTCTGGACGTCGATCCAGCCGCGGGCGACGATCTCCAGCGGCCGGGTGGCCACGTTCGTGGTCACCTTCTTGTAGCAGGCGTCGTCGGCCGCGGTGCTCTCGCCGTGGCAGTCCTCCTCGGTGAGCGTGGTGACGCCCTGGCCGCGCCGCCAGTCGACGCGGGTGTCCTCGCCGAAGTCGACGAGCAGGGCGGTCAGGTTGGCGGTGGGCTTGTCGAGCTTGACCCGCAGGTCGGCGGTGGGGGTGCCGGACAGGCGCAGGTCGAGCGGGAGCGCGCCGGTGGTGAAGGCGGCCCGGCCCGGGTTGGCCGTGCCGACGTCGGCCACCATCTCGGTCTCGCTCAGCGCGAGGTCGGTGAAGGCGGCGGTGCTGCCGCCGCGGGCCTTGAGCAGGCCGAGCGAGCCGTCGGCGGCGGGCCGCAGCACGGCCTTGAGCGCGTACGGGGCCGGCCAGTCGCGCTGGGTGGTCCACTGCGCCGGGCCGAGCTGCACGTCGGCGCGGGGCTCGGTGGTGATCCCGTTGCGGACGCCGTGCAGCCAGTGGTCGAACCAGCGGTGCAGGGTGTCCACCCACAGGTCCCTGCGGCCCTCGAAGTCGAACGGGTCCACGTGCTGGTACTGGCCGACCCAGATCTTGCGCGGCACGTTGCGCTGGGCCAGGGCCTGCCACCAGGCGGAGAAGTTGTCCGGCCGGACGTTGAGGTCGTTGACCGTGTGCACGACGAAGACGCTGGCCTTGACCTTGGAGGCGTCGCCGAGCAGGCCCTTGATGTAGTCGCGTTCGTTCCAGAAGGCGTTGTAGTCGCCGGTGTCGTCGCCGTCCTCGGCGTCCATGCGGTCGCGGACGGCCTGGCACTTGGCCTCGGGGTCGGTGTCGACGTAGTTGGTCAGCCAGGAGGCGTAGTCGTAGTTGTAGACCACGCCGTTCGAGCGCTGGTACTTGTACCAGGAGCTGATGGCCGAGATGGGGACGATCGTCTTCAGCCCCTCGACGCCGGTGGCGGCCACGGCGTTGGCCAGCGTCCCGTCGTAGGACTTGCCGATCATGGCGGCGTTGCCGGTGGTCCAGTCGGCCACGGCGGGGGTGCCGTCGGCCCTGACCGCCTTGGCGCGGCCGTTCAGCCAGTCGATGACCGCCTTGCCGCCCAGCACGTCGGCCTTGCCGCCCATGTCGGGGCAGCCGTCGGACCTGGTGGTGCCGAGCATGTCCACGTTGAGCACGGCGTAGCCGCGCGGGACGAAGTAGTTGTCGTAGAACAGGGGGAATTTGGTGACATTTCCGGAGGCGTCGTACGCCTTGCGCTCCCCCTCGTTCCCGCGCCCGGAGTTGTCGTAGTACGGACTCTCGTCGATGATCACGGGCACCTTCAGGCCCGGACCGGACTCCTTGGGCCGGATGATGTCCACCCTGACCCGGTCGAGCGCGCCGTCGAGGTCGCTGTCCACGGTGGACTCGACGTACACGTGCTCGCGGACGGCGTCGGCGTAGGAGAAGACCGGCTGCGTCCGGCCGTCCTTGACGGTGATCGTGGGTCCGGCAGCGGCTTGTGCCGGGGTCGCGACCGCCAGGGTGAGGGCGACCGCGAAGAGGGCCGGGCGTAATTGTGGCACGCGTGACCTCCGTGACAAGTGTCGTAATTTCTCCCGCAATCTCTCATCCGTCCAGAAAGCTGACAAGATCCCACCTATGGAGGTACAGGACCGGATCCGGGGCTGCCTGCTCGGCGGCGCGATCGGCGACGCCCTCGGGGCGCCCATCGAGTTCGAGTCGTTGCGGGAGATCCGCCGGCAGCACGGCCAGGACGGCGTCACCGGCTATGTCACCACCTGGCGGGGCAGGAGCGCGCTGGTCACCGACGACACCCAGATGACCCTGTTCACCGTCGAGGCGCTGACCCGCGACCGCACGCCCGGCGAGGTGCGGCAGGCGTACCTGCGCTGGCTCGACACCCAGGAGCACCAGGCTCCGCCGCCCGCCGACCGTCCGCACCGGACCGGCGCGCTGCGCGAGGAGGGCTGGCTGTACTCCCGGCGGGCCCCGGGCAACGCCTGCCTGTCCGGGCTGCGGCAGCCCTTCCCGGGCCCGTCGCCGTCCGGCGTGCCCGGCCCGGTGAACCCCGGTTCCAAGGGCTGCGGCACCGTCATGCGCTCGGCGCCGTTCGGGCTCCTCGCGCCGTACGACGCGGGCGCCGCGTTCGAGCTGGCGGCGGCCTGCGCGCAGATCACCCACGGCCACCCGACCGGCTACCTGGCCGCGGGCGCGTTCGCCGCGATCGTCGCCCGCGTGATGGCCGGCGAGCCGCTGGCGGCCGCCGTCGGCCACGCCCTCGGCCTGCTCGCCGGCCGTCCGGGGCACGAGGAGACGTCCGGCGCCCTGCGCGCGGCGCTCGACCTGGCCGCGTCCGGCCCGCACTCCCCCGAGCGGGTCGAGACGCTGGGCGGCGCGTGGGTGGCCGAGGAGGCGCTGGCCATCGGCGTCTACTGCGCCCTGGCCGAGCCCTCGCCCGAGCGGGCGCTGCTGCTGTCGGTCAACCACTCGGGCGACAGCGACTCGACCGGATCGGTCTGCGGCAACCTGGTGGGCGCGCTGCGCGGCGCGGACGCCCTGCCGGCCGCCTGGGTGACACCGCTGGAGGGCCGCGAGACGATCGAGCGCCTGGCCGCCGCGCTCCTCTAGGCTGGAGGCTCACCGGGACGGAAGAGATCGCATGCGAAACGTCGCGCGGACCTCGCTGGTCGATGCCGCCATCGAGGAGCTCCGCAGGGAGATCACCAGTGGGGTGTGGCCGGTCGGGACGAAGATCCCGTCCGAGAGCCGGCTGGCCGAGAGCCTCGGCATGAGCCGGTTGTCGGTGCGCGAGGCGGTGCGGGTGCTTGCGCACGCCGGGCTGCTGCAGACCAGGCAGGGCGACGGCACGTACGTCACCGCCACCGACGAGTCGCAGGTGGCGCTGCGCCGCCGGCTCGACCGGGCGGCCGCGATGGACATCATCGACGTGCGCCGCGGGCTCGACCTGGTGGCCGCCCGGCTGGCGGCGGTCAAGCGCACCGGCGACGACGTGGCCGCGATGCGCGAGGCGCTGGGCCGCCGCGGGTCGGCCGCGAGCGCGGGCGACCTCGACGGGTTCGCCGACGCCGACGCCGACTTCCACCTGCTGGTGGCCGACGCCGCGCACAACCCGCTGCTGGCCGACCTCTACCGCAGCATGCGCGACGCGCTGCGCGACAGCGTCCGGGACCAGGAGCAGGCGGCGCTGGCGCCCGACCCTTCGCACGACGACCTGCTGGCGGCGATCGAGGCGGGCGACGCGGCCAGGGCGGTCGCGGTCTCGGTCGCCATCCTCGACGTCCAGGAACGCGACCTGTGACCCGCGCGCCGGGTCAGCGGGCGACCAGCGCGGCGAGCCCGGCGGCCGGGCCGAGCAGGATCGAGGCGGCGGCGCACACCTGCGCGACCGGGCTTGACGCGGCGGGCCCCGCCGGGCCTTCGGCGGCGAAGACCGGGCGGATCCAGCGCAGGTAGTAGAACAGGCTCGCGACGGTGTTGGCGGCGGCGACCACCGCGAGCCAGGCGTACCCGCCGTCCCAGGCGGCGGCGAACATCAGCAGCTTCCCGGCGAAGACGGCGGTCGGCGGCGTCCCGACCAGGCCGAGCAGGCACACCACCAGCGCGAAGGCCGTCCGGGGCGACCGGCGGCCGAGCCCCGCGTAGTCGGCCAGCCGCTCGGCCCCGGTGGCGACCACGACGGCGAACGCGCCCAGGTTCGTGACCGCGTAGGCGGCCAGGTAGACCAGCAGGGCGGGCGCGGCCAGATCGGTGCGCCCGGCCACCGCGACCGGGACCAGCAGGTAACCGGCCTGGCTGACCGTCGAGTACGCCAGCAGCCGCCGTACGCTCTCCTGCTGGAAGGCGGCCAGGTTGCCCAGCGTCATCGTGCCGGCGGCCAGCACCGCGAGCAGCGCGGGCTCGTCCAGCACCGTCGTCGCCAGCCGGTACAGCGCCACCAGCGCCCCGATCTTGGGCACCGTGGTCACGAACGCGGCCACCGGCGCCGACGTGCCCTCGGTGACGTCGGGGACCCAGAAGTGCGCGGGCGCTCCCCCGGCCTTGAACAGCGGCCCGGCCAGCAGCAGCACCGCGCCCACTGCCGGGGCGCGCGCGGCGGGGTAGGCGGTGGCGCCGGACCAGCCGTACACGACGGTGGCCCCGGCCAGCATGAGCACGCCGAGGAAGGCGCCCATCAGGTAGTACTTGAGCGCCGCCTCGGTGCCGGACGCGTCCTTGGCGAACCCCGCCAGCGCGTACGCCGGGACGCTCGCCAGCAGGTACGCCGCCACCAGCACGAGCAGGTCGTCCGCCCCCGCCATGAGCACGGACCCCAGCGCGGCCAGCACCATCAGGGTGTACAGCTCGGTCTCCCTGCTGTTCCCCCTGACCTTGCCGGCCGCCAGCCACACGGCGAGCAGGGTGGCCAGGCAGACGGTCAGCCGGGCGGCTCCGGTCGGCGGATCGACGGCGTAGGCGTCGAAGGCCAGGACGGCGGGGCGCGGCAGGGCGGCGGCGCCCGCCGCGGCGGCCCCGGCGAGCGCCGCCGTGCACGCCCAGGCGGCGACGCGCTGCCGCCCGCGCCCCACGAACAGCCCCGCGAGCAGCGCCGTCACCGCGCCCAGCAGCATCAGCACCTCGGGCAGCATCGCGGTCACCGCCGCGCCGCCGTGGGGTGCGCTCATCGGCCCGCCAGGGCGACGACGGCGCGGGCGGCCGGCTCGATCAGGTCGAGCAGCGGGCGCGGCGCCAGGCCGATGAGCAGGGACAGCACGAGCAGCGGGGCGATCGCGCCCAGCTCGCGCGGCCGCACGTCGGTGACCCGGGGCGTCAGCTCGCCCGGCCCGCCGAGGAACGCGCGTTGCAGCGCCCGCAGGAACAGCGCCGCGGTGACCAGGATGCCGGTCACGGAGAGCGCGCCCGCGACCACGGCCCCCGAGCCGATCACGCCGGTGAAGATCTGGAACTCGGCGATGAACCCGGACAGTCCGGGCAGCCCGAGGGAGGCGAACGCCGCCACCGCCGTGAGCCAGGCCAGCACGGGCGCCCGTCCGGCGATGCCGCCGTAGCGGCCGAGGGCGTAGCCGCCCGCGCGGTCCCACAGCACGCCGGTGATCAGGAACAGCGCGCCGGTGACCAGGCCGTGGCTGACCATCTGGGTGACCGCGCCGCTGACCGCCAGCTCCTTGGCCCGCGCCGGCCCGCCGGCCAGCCCGGCGGCGCCCAGGGCGAGCACGACGTAGCCCATGTGGTTGACCGAGGTGTAGGCGACGAGCCGCTTGAGGTTCTCCTGGGCCAGCGCCACCAAGGCGCCGTACAGGACGCTGACCAGGCCGATCACGATGACCAGCCAGGCGTACGCGCGCCACGGGCCGGGCAGCAGCGGCACGGCGATGCGGGCCAGCCCGTACGCGCCCATCTTGAGCAGCACCCCGGCGAGGATGGCCGACCCGGCGGCCGGGGCGTCGGTGTGCGCGGGCGGCAGCCAGGTGTGCACGGGGAAGACCGGCGTCTTGACCCCCAGGCCGATCCCGATCGCGAGCAGCACGGCCGCGCCCGCGTCGGGCGGGCGGCGGGTGAGGTCGGCCAGGTCGAACGTGTGCGGGTCGGCGGCCAGGTAGAGGCCGACGAAGCCGAGCAGCAGGGCCAGCGAGCCCAGGAAGGTGTAGAGGAAGAAGATCAGCGCGGACCTGGCCCGGTCGCCGTGCCCCCAGCCGACGATCACGAAGTACATGCCGACGATGGACAGGTCGAAGAAGACGAAGAACAGCAGCAGGTCGAGCGCCGCGAACAGCCCGGTGGAAACGGTCTGCAGGAACAGGAACAGCGCCGCGTGCGCCTTCGGCCTGGTGGGCTCGCCCAGCGAGTGGACGGCGCAGAGCAGGAACAGCACCGCGGTCATGGCGATCAGCGGGAGCGACAGGCCGTCCACGCCGACGTGGTAGCCGGCCCCCGCCGTCGGGATCCAGCGCAGCCTGGTCTCGTACGCCAGGCCGCCCCCGTACCCGGCCCACAGGGCGACGACCAGGGCGAGGTCGGCGGCGGACGCGGCCAGCCGGATCAGCCCCGCCGCGCGCGCCGTGACGCCCGGCAGGACGACCAGGGCCGCGGCGGCCAGCGGCAGGAACACGACGACGTCGAGCACGCCTCACCTCACGATCGCGAACACGACGGCCAGCACGACCAGGGCGACGGCGGCCTGGGCGAAGTAGGTGTGGACCTGTCCGGTCTGAGGGCGTCTGGCCGGCCCGCCGAGGCGTCGGACCGCGCCGCCGGTCCGCCGTACGAGCCCGTCGAGCCCCGACTCCAGCGGGCTCGCGGCCAGCCGCGCGGCCCGCAGCCCCGCCCGCGCGACGGCCTCGACCGTGCCCTGCACGACCCGCTCGTCGAACCAGGCCGCCCACCGCGCCGCCCCCAGCAGCGGCCGCCACACCACGGCCCGCGCCGCCCGCTCCAGCCCCAGCCAGCGCCCGAACGCCCCGCCCACGCGCGGAAGCACGTCCGTCCCGGGCCGCACGGCGATCACGGCCGTCCCCGGCCGCGCCGCGATCACAGCGGTCACCAGGGCGAGCGCCGGGACGCCGGACAGGGCCAGCTCGCCCGCCGTGGGGCCGGGCGCGCCCGGGTCGCCCACCAGCCGGGACCACCAGCCGTGCACCGAGGGCAGCCCGACGATCCCGAACCCGGCCGCCACCAGGGCGAGCACCGGCAGCGGCAGCAGCTCGGGCACCGGCACCCGGCCCGTGGCCCGCCGCTCGCCTCCCGCGCCGGTCGCCGCGTCGGCGGGCCGCCAGACCGCGGCCAGCGCCTTCCCCGCGTACAGGGCGGCCACCAGCCCCGCGGCGAAGGCCACCACCCGCGGTCCGGGCTGCGCGACCCCGCCCAGGACGGCGTCCTTCGTCACCCACAACGACAGCGGCGGCGACCCGGCCAGGGCCGCGGCCCCCACCCCGAACGCCACCCCCACCAGCGGGAACCGCCGGGCCGCGCCGTGCAGCCCGGCCAGGTCCTTGGTGCCGAGCGCCGCCAGCCAGGCCCCCGCCGCCAGGAACAGCAGGCTCTTGACCGCGGCGTGCGCGACCAGGTGGGCGGCCCCGCCGGAGACCGCCGACGCCCCCGCCGCCAGCACCATGAAGCCGACCTGCGCGCAGGTCGAGGCGGCCAGGAGCTGCTTGAGGTCCCGCTGCGCCAGCGCGACCAGGCCGAGCAGCAGCGCGGTCACCGCGCCCGTCCAGGCCGTCACCGCCGCCGCCCAGCCGGTGGCCGCGAGCAGGGCGTGCAGCCGCAGCAGCAGGTACGCCCCCGCGACCACCATGGTCGCCGCGTGCAGGAACGCCGACACCGGGCTCGGGCCCGCCATCGCCCGCGACAGCCAGAACGCGAACGGCCCCTGCGCCGACTTGCCCAGCGCGGCCAGCACGATCCCGCCCGCGACCACGTCCCGCCACGGCGGCGGCAGCCCCGGCAGCCCGGCGAGCGCCAGGCCGCCGCCCGCGGCCAGGGCGGCGCCGCAGGCGACGTACAGGCCCAGGTCGCCGGCCCGGGTGGTGACGAAGGCGACGGCCGCGGACCGTACGCGCTCGCGGTCGCGCCACCGGTAGCCGATCAGCGCGTACGACATCGCGCCCATGACCTCCCAGCCCATCAGCAGCAGGACGAGGTCCGTCGCGGTCACCGTGGCCAGCATCGCGCCCAGGAAGATCAGCATCAGCCCGTGGAAGCGCCCCGACCGCTGCTCCGCCGCCGCGAACACCAGCACGGCCAGCCCGACCGCCGCCACGGTGACCACCATGACCGCCGAGAGCCCGTCCACGGCCAGCCCTTCGCCGAGGATCAGCCGGGCGGTGACCGAGGGCCTGGTCGCCGCCGCGTGCCCGGCCAGCCCGAGGGTGAGCGCGGCCGTGCCGACGGACAGGCCGACGGACAGGGCGGGGGCGGCGCGGCGCACCGGGATCAGCAGCGCGCCGGCGGCGGCGGGCAGCGCGGGCAGCAGCCACAGGGACGGGCTCATCCCCTGAGGTCTCCGGCGGCGTCGGTCGTGTCCACGTCGCGGGCACGGAAGACGGCCGTGGTGACGGCGAAGCCCATCGCCATCTCCAGCGCCATCACGGTGACCGCGACCAGGACGAGGACCTGGCCGTCCGCGGCGGCCGGGGCGACGTGGTACCAGAAGGCGCCGCCGGCCGCGATCACGCCGTTGATCATGAGTTCGAGGCCCATCATGAGCATGACGATCGACTGCTGGGACAGCACGCCGTACAGGCCGACGGCGAACAGGGCGGCGGCCAGCAGCAGGAAGGCCTGGAGCGTCACCGGTCGTACCGTCCCCGGTGGGTGGCCAGCAGCACGGCCGAGATCATCGTCGCCAGGATCGCCACCCCGACGACCATCATGACCAGCATCTTCGGCCCCATCAGGGACAGTCCGAGCGCGTGCGTGGGGTCCGCCGGCGGCCGTCCGCGCCGGCTCGGCGGGCGGACGAGCAGCGCCCCGGCGGCCAGCAGGACGAACACCGTTCCGGCGATGGCCGCCGCGCCCCGCTGGTTGTGCGCCATCTTCATCGGCACGAGCCCGGCCGGGTTCATCATGTACATGATCATGAAGACGGCCATGACCAGCATCTCCATGACCATCATGAGGACGACCAGCACCCCCAGGTACTCCAGGTCGATCAGCAGCAGCGTCCCGCCCACGGCCAGCAGCGAGACCAGCAGCGCGAACGTCGCCCGCGCCATCGAGTCCACCGCGAACACCGCCACCCCGCCCGCCACCGCGACGACCGCCAGCGCCCAGAACGCCACGTTCACGGCAGCACCGCCACCGCGACGACCAGCAGTTGCACGAGCGAGACCGGGATCAGCACCACCCACGCGAACTGCACGAACCGGTCCATCCGCACGACCGGCACGCGATGCCCGGCCAGCACCAGCACGGCCAGCACCGCCGCCGTCTTGACCGGCCCCCACGCCCAGCCGGGCAGCACGGGCCCCGCCGCGCCGCCGAGGAACAGCGGCACCGCCCCGGCCGCCGCCACGACCAGCAGCGCGTGGCGTCCGGCCTGGAAGACCAGCCGGTCGGGGCCGCCCAGCTCGCCCGGCACGCCGCCGCACACGTCCCGTCCGACCGGCTGCCCCATCGGCCCCCAGAACGCCATCGCCACCGCCGAGACGAGATAGACCGCGAACGCGACCGGCATCCACACCCCGAACCACAACCCGCGCTGCGCCGCCACGAGGTCGGCGAACCGCAGCGACCCCGCCCCCACGCCCGCGGTGATCAGCACGAACATGTGCGGCAGCTCGTACGCCAGGCCCTGGGCCAGGAACCGGTAGCCGCCGACCAGCGGCCACACGGCGTTGACCCCCCACCCGACCAGCCACAGGGCCCCCCAGACGCACACCTCCATGGCGTTGAACCACACCACCCCCGCCCCCAGGTCCAGCACCGGCGCGCCCCCGACCGGCAGGACGACGGCGGCCAGCAGCGCGGCCGACGGCAACGCCACGACCCCGGCCCGGGTGAGCAGGACGTCGGCCCGGTCCGTCCGCCGCCGCTGCTGCACCAGCAGCCGCGCCGCCTCCCTGAGCGGCGCCACCGCCGCCGCCCGCCATGAGCCGCGGCCCGCGCCGAGCGCCGCGTCGAACGCCGCCGACCCCCACGTCAGCACCGTCATCCCGAGGGCCGTCCCCACGGCCGTCCCCGCAGCCATCGGCTCACCCGTCCCTGGCGGCCGACGGCAGCCGGTCGAGGTCCGGATCGAGACCGGCCACGATCAGCCGCGCCACGGCGACCTCGGCCCCGGCCAGCAGACCGGGCAACAACGCCAGCACCCCACCCACCGGAACGTCACCGCCGCCACCAGGCCCGGGGCGTTCGTCGGTCAGGGTTGCCACGTCGTCGAGCCATCGGCGCATCCGGTCCAGGGTGTCGCCGCGCAGCGGGCGCGGGGCGCCGGGGCCGAGCTCACCCGCGCCGCGCAACATCCAGCGCAGCACCCGTGACCGGCGCACCCGCCGCGCGAACCGGAGGCACTGGCGTCGTGCCCGCTCGTCCACGGGGCCCGCGAGCAGGCGGTCGCGCAGGCGCCGGGCGTCCGCCGCGGCGGCGGGCCAGCCGGCCACGCCGAGCAGCCTGCCGAGACTGTCCAGCCGGGCCGCCGCCGTACGCCGCCGCGCCTCCGCCCGGCTCGCTCCCCGCGTCCAGAACGGGGTCCCCGCGCCGTCGGCCGGCAGGGTTCTGACCTGCGCCTCCTGGATGACGTCCCCTTGCAGGACGGTCTCCACCACCAGCCCCGCGGGCCAGTCCGCGAGCACGGGGCCCAGCGGCACGTGCAGCCGGTCCAGCTTCAGCCCGTCCCGGTCGGGCCCCCGGTCGGCCATGGGCGTGTCGTCCGGGTCGTTCCCGGATGCCCCCAGGACGCCGGCCTGCCGCCACTGGCCGGTTTCGTCCCCCAGCGTGCGGACGGCGTCGTCCAGCGCGGCCACGACCCGGTCGGCCGGGACGTCCGGCGGCAGTTCCACCAGCGCCCTCGGCACCGGAACCGCCCTCCGGACCTCCCGTACGGCCGCCGCCAGCTCCGCCCCCGGACGCCCGCACACCACCAGCACGCTCGCCTCCGCCGCCGACGCCGCCACCGGCCAGCCACGACGGTCCGCCTCCGCCTCCGCCAGCAGCCGCGCGCCCGTCCCGTACGGGCAGGCGACGAGGAGCACCCGGGGACGCAGCGCCGCCTGCCGCAGCAGCCACCCCCTCAGGCCCACCGGAACGCCCCTTCCCGCCACGCGTACAGGACGCCGACCAGCAGCAGCCCCAGGAACGCGAACATCTCCACCACCGCCGGGAGCCCCACCTCGGCCACCACCAGGGCCCACGGGTACATGAAGACCATCTCCATGTCGAAGGCGAGGAAGACCAGCGTCACGGCGTACCACCGGACGTGGAAGCGCGACACCGCGTGCTCCCGAGGCCGCGCCCCGGACAGGAACGGCCCCACGCGCACGACCCCGCCGGGCGCCAGGGCCAGCGAGGCCAGGTACACCGCGGCGACCCCGGCGGCGAGCAGCGCCACGAGCCCCAGCACAGCGCCCACCGCTCTCACCTGCCGCAGAGCCCGAAGATCAGATCACCTGCCCCTCACGGTAGCAACCGGGATCCGCCTTCCCCGCGACCGACATCCCCTGCGAACCAGCCCCTTACCAGCACGAACGCGACGGGCCCCGGGCACGTCGCCGGCCGGAGGGTCAGCGCCCGAGCCCGAGAGAGGCGACGAGGTCGCGCATCTCGTCGTCGTAGATCGCGGCCGGGTCGTGGACGAGGGTGCGCCTGGGCGGGATGGAGCACCTGGCGCAGGAGAGCCGGACGCTCGGCGTCAGCACCGAGCTGCCGGACCTCTTCCTGGCCCTGGCCCGGCGCGCGGCGGACGGCGGCCACGCCGGCGACGGTTACGCGGCGATGATCGAGCAGTTCCGGCGGCCCTCGGCCTGACGTCCTGCGACGGCGCTAACCGCCGATGACGAGGGTCTCCGCGGAGCCGTCCGCGTCGGGAGGGTCGCCCGCGGCCTTCCGGCGCGCGGCGTCCGGCCGTCCCGGCGTGCCGCGCAGGCGGGGCAGGCGCGAGGCCACGAGCGTCACCAGCGCGCCTGCCCCCGCCGCCGCCACCAGCAGGTACGCCGGAACCCCGCCACCGGGCACCTCTCCGGACGGACCCCGCGCAGCCACGCTCCCCCCGGCCCGCACCCCAGCGCGCGTCGCGGTCGGCTCACCGGCCGGCGCCGGCGTGCTCTTGCCCGGCGGGAACCCCGGCGGCCGGACCGCGCCCCACGGGTCCTTCCCGTCCCCGCCGAACGTCGCCACCTTGTCCGGCGGCACCGGGTCGGCCAGCAGCCGCCCGGGAACCGTGAGCGTCCCCACGGCGTACGGCTCGAACCAGCCCTGGAGGCCCTCCACCCGCCACACCCCGTCCGGCACGGCCACCGACGTGGCGTAGTGCCCGGCCTCGGGCAGCGGGGTGCCGGCGAAGGTGACGGTCCTGCCGTCGGCCCGGGTGAGGCGCAGGCCGACCGGGTCCAGCTCGCCCGCGTAGGGATGCGTGCCGTGCTGCAGCACCCAGAACCCCAGTGTGTACGTCTTCCCGCCCGCGAACGCCGCCGGCGGCGGATCGAGGTAGGTCACCGCCCATCCCCCGCGCGCGGAGGCGGACGCCGCCCCCGCCCACCACCCGGACACCACCAGGACGACCAGCACGACAGCCGTCAGCGCGATCGGCCTGCCGGCCGGTACGGCCACGTTCGTCTGCATCATGCACCTCCGACCTCCCTACACCGCCCGGCCCCGGGAGGTTCCGCCCGCCGGACGGGTGCGACAATTCCCGGCGCGGCGCGCACAATGGAGTCAGCACGAAGAAAATCAGGGCGAGAATTCGGCGAGGAGCAAGGAGGCTTACGCCGTGTCCGCCACCGGAGGCGAATATCTGACCGCGATGCTCGACGTTCTGGTTTACGAGAACGTATTGGTCGCCTGGCGCCGCGCGACGGGCGGTTATCTGATCGTCACGCACGAGGGCGAGGAGCTCCGGCTGACCGCGCAGCAGGCGGGGATGTGGGCGCAGGGGGCGTTCGCGGTTTATCTGGCGTTGGTGGACCAGCGCCGTATCACTCCGCGCATCCCCGGTGACACCACAGCGCAATAACACGCGTCAGAACAAAAACCCATTTTTCCAGATTTGTCGTCACAGCGGCCGCGGAGAACCGGTCAGGCCGGTTTTCTGGCGCGTCCGAGAATGTGCGGCAGCCTCGGCGACAACGGCAGCGGCCGGAACGCGAACCGTTCGCGCTCCTCGATCACCAGCCCGCTGTCGGTCAGGGCGCGCTCGGTGTCGCGGTTGAGGCGGCACGCGCCGGCCATCCGCCGCCACAGCGGCGTCACGAGGTCCTGCAGCAGCGCGCCGGCGGCCCGCGAGGAGCGCACGTGCTCGTAGAACCGCACCTCGCCGCCGGGCCTGAGCACCCGGAACACCTCGCCGAGCGTCGCCCGCTGGTCGGGCACCGAGCACAACACCAGCGAGAGCACCACGGCGTCGAAGGAGTCGTCGGCGAAGCGCAGGTCCGCGGCGTGCCCGGCGACCACGCTCACGGGCACCGGCGCGCCGGCCGCGGCCTGACCGGCCAGCCGCCGCAGCCGGTCCTCCGGCTCGACGGCGACCACCTCGCGCACCGCCGCCGGGTAGTGCGCGAAGTTCAGCCCGTTGCCCGCGCCGACCTCCAGCACCCGTCCGGCCAGCCCGGCCAGCAGGCGCCGCCGGTGCTCGGCCGTGCCCCGCCGCTCCGACTCGGCGCTCATCCGCTCGTACGCCCGGGCGAAGCGGGGGTTCTGGAACCGCGTCAGGTCCTGCACGTCCCCCACGCTAACCCGCCCGCCCGCGCGGCGCGCGGCTCCGTCACGACCGGACGAGGCGGGCGATGGCGTCGGCGGCCTCCTTGACCTTGGCCTCCGCCTCGCCCCCGCCCTTCTGCGCCGCCTCGACCACACAGTGCGCCATGTGCTCCTCCAGCAGCGACAACGCGAACGACTGCAACGCGCTCGTCGTCGCCGAGACCTGCGTCAGGATGTCGATGCAGTACTTGTCGTCCTCGACCATGCGCTGGATGCCCCGCGCCTGGCCCTCGATCCGGCGCAGCCGCCGGAGGTGGTCCTGCTTGCCGTCGGTGTACCCGGCCATCTCCCGGTCCTCTCGCTCGCTACACCGACCGCAACACGGTACCCCCCTACCGTATTCCGGAGCGGGGCCGTCAGGCGCCCTGGTTGTTCATGAAGCGCGAGATCAGCCACTGGCCGCCCTGGTGCGAGAGCATGAACAGCTCGCGGTAGGTGGTGTCGCCCTGCTTGCTGGTCGAGCGCGCGAAGGCGTCCTGGCTGCCGGCGTTCCGCGTCTCGTCGATGGTGTGCGTGGCCGACTTCAGGTCGGCGCCGTCCTTGAGCAGCTTCTCGTAGAGGCTGCGGACGGCCTGCGAGCCCGTGGCCGTGGCCTGCCCGTCAAAGGCCACCACGGCGTCGCTGGTGAACGTCTTCACGACCGCGTCCACGTTGCCGGACTTCAGGGCGTCGAAGTAGTTCTGCACGGCGGCGCGCGGCTGGGTGGCGGCCGTCATGGTGCCGGTCGGCGTAGCGGTCTCGGTCATGGTCTCAGTGGCGGTCGGCGACTCCATGCCGGTCTCGGTGGGCGTCATCATGGTCTCGGTCGGCGTGGCCGGGCTGGCCTCCCCCTTCATCGCCTGCGTGTTGCTCCCCGCGGAGCAGCCCGCGACCAGGACGACGGGAACGATCGCGGCCAGCAGGAGTGCCCTGCGCTCAGAAATCTTGCTCATGGCCGGGTTGATGCCCTCGCCGGTCGTGCACGAATGCCCGGTTTAGGCACTCCGCACAACCCCTTTACCTCATGTCGGTATTACTCACGGTAACGCTTCACTGTCATTGGTGAGACCGTTCAGAGCTGTGATCGTTGCCGACCCGAGACCGGGTGGGGAAGGGCCGCCTATAGCGTCCCTCCAGTGCGGCCAACACAGGCGAACCCGGAACCACTGCCCCAGCGTGAGGACGCCGAGCGCTGTGCCAGCGTCCGGTCCGGGCGGCGGTGCGTGCTTCCCGCGGCTCACCCCACCCCGCACGTCTACCCGCCCATGGAGGCCCTCTAGCGACGTCCTCGCAGGTGAGACGGTCGGGCGGCGGGGCAGGTGACGACGATGGACGAACCGACGACCACCGTCACGCCCTGTGAGGACGGCCCGCTGCTGATCAGAGGCCCCTTCGAGCTGCTGACTCAGGACGGCGAGCCGATCGACCCCGGAAGGGCCACGGTCGCGCTGTGCCGGTGCGGCCGGTCGTCGACCAAGCCGTTCTGCGACGGCTCGCACAAGTCCGTCGGCTTCAAGGCGTCGAGCGAGCCCGACCCGCCCGCCGACTCCTGAGCCCGCGCGCGCAGCCACCGCGCCGAGTGGGCGGCCCGCGCGAGCCGTCCCCCCGCGTACGGCACGCCGCCCGCGCAGGCCGCCCCCACCGCCAGCCAGGAGCACACCGCCCGCTCCAGCACCCACACCGGCGCGAACAGCGAGGCGCCGGCGGGGAAGACCCGCCGCCCGCCGGCCCGCCGCCGCCCGGCCTCGGCCAGCGCGACGGCCGCCCCGGCGGCGGCCAGCAGCGGCAGCGGACGGCGCACCAGCGCGAGCGCGGGCAGCACCGCCAGGAACGACGTCAGCCGCACCGGCTGGGCGAGGTCGTCGTAGGCCTGCCGGACCCGCTGCGACCAGAACCGCCGCGCGTCGCACGGCAGCCTGCGGACGTACAGGCCGGGCGGGCGCAGCTCGCGTCCGCCGTGGGCGCGTACGGTGCGGACCAGCTCCAGGTTCTCGAACAGCACGTCGCCGTCGTAGCCGCCCATGGCCAGGAAGAACGAGCGCCGGACGCCGAACGTGCCCGGGTAGTCGGCGCCGAACGCGCGGTTGAGCAGCGTGCGGGCGGTGTCCCAGCGGGCGTGCCAGGGGGCGGGGTCGAAGTAGTTCTGCGGCCTGACCAGCTCGGCGCGGGCCAGCAGGGCGTGCATCTCGGCCAGCGCGGGCAGGTCGTAGCGCACGTCGTCGTCGGCGATCACGACCCGGTCGCCCGCGGCCAGCCGCAGCCCGGTCGTCACGCCGTTGACCTTGCCGTTGGCGAAGGACAGGCCGGCCGCCGGGCCGACGTGCCGGACCAGGCAGCGCCAGCGGCGGGCGTGGCGGGCGTACAGCTCGGGCCGGCTGCCGTCGACCACGGTCACGCGTACGTGCGGCGCGAGGGCGCGCAGGTACTCCGTCAGCTCGTCGAGGCCGGAGTCGTCCTGCCAGCGCAGCGGGATCACGTAGTCCAGGTCGATCACGCGGGCGCCTCCTGGTCGAGCAGGGAGGACGCGCCGCGTTCCCAGCGGCCCATGACGTGCTCGGCCCAGCGGCGTTCGAGGGCCAGGGCGCAGGCGGCGCCGTACAGGACGTCGCCGGTCAGGTGGGGGAAGGCGGCCGCGAAGCCGCCGCACAGGTCGGCCGCGGCGATCTGCTCGTGCACGGCGTCGGCCTGCACGTGCTCCTCGTAGAACCGGGCCGCCGCCGCGTCGCCGCCGAGCCGGCGCAGGCCCGCGGCGTAGCGGCGGTTGGGCAGCGAGGAGGTCATCTCGATCGCGGCCAGGTGGCCGACCAGCGCGCCGCGCAGCCGCCGGTGCAGCCCGAACAGCGACATGGTGTTGGTGACGGCCAGGGTGACCGCGGGGACCCGGGGCAGGTACGCGCCGTAGGAGTCGTCGAGGCCGAGGCCGCGCATGGTGTGGCCGAACAGCTCGCAGTGCATGCGCTCGGGCCGGCCGCCGCCGTACTCGTCGGCCTGGATCTCCACCAGGGCCGCCTTGGGCCGGCCGCGCAGGCGCGGGATCGCCCAGGTGTGCGGGTCGGCCTCCTTCAGGTGGTAGATCGAGCGGTGGATCACGAACTCGCGGAAGGCGTCGATCCCGGCCTCGCGCTGGAGGTGGAGCGAGACCGACGGGCCGTCGCCGTCCTCGGCGGTCAGCGCGGTGAGCGCGCGCCGCACCTCGCCGGGCGGCACCGGCCCGGGACGCGGCACCGCCCCGGCCAGCTCCCGCTCGAACCGGTCCTCCAGCAGGCCGCGCAGGCGCAGCAGCGACGGCTCCCACTCCCAGCGGTCGTCCACCTCGTCGAAGCCCTGGTAGTGCAGCTCGTAGCAGGCGAACAGGGCGAGCTGGAGATCCTCCTCGCCGTCCGGCGCGGGGGCGTCGGGCAGCGTCGCGGGCGGCCGGGCGAGCCGGTCGAAGAGCAGGTCGGTGAGCGGGCCACGCGCGGGCGGCAGGCGCATCAGGCGGCCTTGCGGTAGACGGAGACGTGCGCGCGGCTCTCGTCGGTGAACGGGGTGCCGATCCAGTCGGCCCAGCGGTGTTCCAGGGCCATCCCGGCCAGCCTGGCCATCAGGTCGAGCTCGCCGGGCCAGGCGTAGCGGTGGTTGGCGGGCAGCAGCCGCACGCCCTCGCCGGTCAGCCGTACGCGGGTGGTGCGCATGTGCTGGGTGGCCGGGGCGAGCCTGGCCGCCTCGATGAGGACGACGTCCTCGGCCAGCGACAGCAGCCGCAGCGCCGAGCCGTCGCGGAAGGCGGCCGGGTCGGGCACCCATGCCTCGACCACGAACCGCCCGCCGCCGCGCAGGTGCCGGGCCGCGTTGGCGAAGCAGTTGACCTGCGCCTCCTGGGTGGGCAGGGCGAAGATCGTGTTGATCGCGAGCACCACCAGCGCGTACGAGCCCTCGACCCGCATGGTGGAGAAGTCGCCCACCGTCACGGGGACGGCCGCGCCGCCGGGTTTGGCGCGCAGCTCGCGGGTCATCTCCGGCGAGGCGTCGATCCCGGCGACGGACAGTCCGCGGGCGGCGAGCGGGAGCGCCAGCCGCCCGGTGCCGATGCCGAACTCCAGCACGGGGCCGCCCTCGGCCAGCGTCGCCAGCCGCTCGACGGCCGCGCCGGTCGGCAGCTCCGTCACCGTGGCGTCGTAGATGTCGGCGATCCCGCGCCCGTAGGCGGAGGCGTCGTAGGCCACGCGCACCTCCTGTCCCCCGTGTTTCAGCAGGTCAATGCCCCTGGCCTGATCGGCTAAACGCTGACCTCCACCCGCCCGGCCGCCACCCGCACGGCATAGACGGGCACCTGGACGGCCTCCTCGTCCAGGCACGCCCCCGACACCAGCGAGAAGACCTGCTTGTGCAGCGGCGAGGCCACGGTGGGCTCGCCCCGCCTGGTGCCGACGATGCCGCGCGAGAGCACGTACGCGCCGCTGAACGGGTCGAGGTTGTCCAGGGCGTGCACGTGCCCCTCGTAGGTGCGGAACAGCGCCACCTGCCGGTCGCCGACCAGCGCGCAGACACCGCGCTCCGGCGGCAGGGCCGCGTACTCGCAGACCGGGGTCCAGCTCATCGGGCCATCACCGGCCTGATCTGGCCGCGCTCGGAGGCGAACACGATCGACGGGTCGGGCACGCCGGGGGCGTTGACGAAGCTGACGAACCTGCCCAGCTTCTCCGGGTCGTCCAGGGTCGCCGCCCACTCGTCGGCGTAGGTGGCGACGTGCTGTTCCATCTGGGCGTCGAGGTCGGCGCAGATGCCGAGCGAGTCTTCCATGATCACCTTCCGGAGATGGTCGAGGCCGCCGTCCAGCGACTCCAGCCAGGCGGCGGTGCGCTGCAGCCGGTCGGCGGTGCGGACGTAGAACATCAGGAACCGGTCGACGGTCCTGATCAGGTCGCCGGTGCTCAGGTCGGTGGCCAGCAGGTCGGCGTGGCGGGGCCGGAAGCCGCCGTTGCCGCCGACGTACAGGTTCCAGCCCTGCTCGGTGGCGATGACGCCGAAGTCCTTCGACCTGGCCTCGGCGCACTCGCGGGCGCAGCCGGACACGGCCGACTTGAGCTTGTGCGGCGAGCGCAGGCCGCGGTAGCGCAGCTCCAGGGCGATGGCCAGGCCGACGGAGTCCTGGACGCCGTAGCGGCACCAGGTGGAGCCCACGCACGACTTCACCGTGCGCAGCGCCTTGCCGTAGGCGTGGCCGGACTCGAAACCGGCCTCCACCAGGCGTCGCCAGATCTCCGGGAGCTGCTCGACCCGGGCGCCGAACAGGTCGATGCGCTGCCCGCCGGTGATCTTGGTGTAGAGCCCGAAGTCGCGGGCGACCTCGCCGATCACGATGAGCTTGTCCGGCGTGATCTCGCCGCCCGGGATGCGCGGGACGACCGAGTACGTGCCGTTCTTCTGGATGTTGGCGAGGAAGGCGTCGTTGGTGTCCTGCAACGCGGCCCGCTCGCCGTCGAGCACGTGCCCGTTGTGCAGCGAGGCCAGGATCGAGGCCACGGCGGGCTTGCAGACGTCGCAGCCGCGCCCCTGCCCGTGCTCGGCGATGAGCCGGGAGAACGTCGTGATCTTCCGCACCCGGACGATGTCGAACAGCTCGGCCCGCGAGTACGCGAAGTGCTCGCACAGCGACCTGCCGACCTCGACCCCCGACTCCTCCAGGAGCTGCCGGAGCATCGGCACGCAGCTCCCGCACGTGGTGCCGGCCCGCGTGCACGCCTTGAGTCCGGGCACGTCGGTCACGCCCAGCTCGGCGACGGCGTGCCGGACGTCCCCCGCGCACACGTTGTTGCAGGAGCAGACCTGCGCGTCGCCGGGCAGGTCGAGCGGCGCCCCCGAGCCGCTGAACAGCAGGTCGGAGGGCGGCGCGGGCAACGGCTTGCCGACGAACGGCCGCAGCGCCGCGTACGGCCCGGCGTCCCCCACGCAGATGCCGCCGAGCAGCGTGCGGGCGTCGTCGCTGATGAACAGCTTCTTGTAGACCCCGGCGACCGGGTCCATGTAGGTGACGTCGAGGGCGCCGTCCATCGCGCCGAACTGGGCGACCTCGACGCCGAGCAGCTTCAGCTTCGTGGAGGTGTCCCCGCCCGCGAACGACGACGTCCCGCCCGTGATCCGGTCGGCGGCCACCTCGGCCATCGTGTTGCACGGCCCGACCAGGCCGTGGACCGTGCCGCCGGCCAGCGCGCACTCGCCGATCGCGTAGACCGACGGGTCGGAGGTGCGCATCCCGTCGTCGACCACGACGCCGCCCCGCTCCCCCACCTCCAGCCCGCACGCCCTGGCCAGCTCGTCGCGCGGCCTGACGCCCGCCGAGAACACCACGACCTGGCCCTCGATCAGCGTGCCGGACGGCGTGCGCACCCCGGCGACCCGGCCGTCCGGCCCGGTGACGACCTCCTGGACGCCCGACCCGGCGTGCACGCCGAGCCCGAGTGCCTCGATGTGGCTCTTGAGCACCGCGCCGCCGCCCTCGTCCACCTGGCGGGGCATCAGCCAGGGGCTCATCTCGACGATGTGCGCCTTCAGGCCGAGCGCCCGCAGCGCGTCGGCCGCCTCCAGGCCGAGCAGGCCGCCGCCGACCACGACGCCTTCGGCCGCGTCCGCGGCGGCCGCCCGGATGGCGTCCAGGTCGTCGATGGTGCGGTAGACGTGGGCGTGCTCGCGTCCTGGCACCGGCGGCACGAACGGCGCCGACCCGGTGGCCAGCACGAGCACGTCGTACGGCTCGGCGGCCCCGCCCTCGACGGTCACCGTCCGCGCCGCCCGGTCGACGGCGACGGCCCGGCTGCCCAGCCGCGTCACGGTCCCGGCGGGCACCGGGTAGGTGAGGTCGGCCACGGTGGCCCCCGACAGGTACGACGTCAGCGCCACCCGGTCGTAGGCCGGGCGCGGCTCCTCCCCGATGACGGTGATCCGCCCGTCGAAGCCCCGGCTCGCCAGGGTCTCCACGAAGCGGTGCGCGGCCGGGCCGTACCCGACGACGACGATCCTCCTCATACCGGCACTCCTTCCTGATCGCACAACCAGCCGACGATGCCCTCCACGGCGTCGCGGCAGGTGCCGCAGCCGGTGGTGGCCCTGGTGGCGGCGGCCACCCCGGCCACGTCGCGGGCGCCGGCCTCCCAGCACGCCCGGATCTGTCCCTTGGTCACGCTGTTGCACCGGCAGACCTCGGCCGCGTCCGGCATCAGCACCGGGCTGTCCGCGACCGGCGCCGCCGACAGGCCCGGGAACAGCAGGCCCGCGCGGTCGCCCGGCACCGGGCCGCCGCGGTCGAAGAGCTGGGTGAGGGTGCCGACGGCGTCGCTCTCGCCCAGCAGGATCGCGCCCACCAGCCGCCCGTCGCGGATGACGAGCTTGCGGTAGGTGCCGCGGGCGCGGTGGCTGAAGCGCACCACCTCGGCGTGCTCGTCGCCGAGCTGCGTCTCGCCCATGGCGGCCAGCTCGACGCTCCTGGCCTTGAGCCTGGTGACCAGCCGGGAGCCGCGGTAGCGGGCCTTGCCGCCGGTGATCACCTCGGCGGCCACGGCGGCCTGCTCCCAGGCGGGGGCGACCAGGCCGTACACCGTGCCGTCGTGCTCGGCGCACTCGCCGACGGCGAAGATCGACGGGTCGCCGGTGCGCAGCTCGTCGTCCACGACGACGCCGCGCCGCACCTCCAGCCCCGCCGCGGCGGCGAGCCCGGTGACCGGGCGCACGCCGCAGGCCAGGACGATTAGGTCGGCCTCGACCAGCTCGCCGCCGGCCAGGCGGACGCCGTCCGGCTCGACCGCCGTCGCGCTGACGCCGGTGCGCGCCGCCACGCCGAGCCCGGCCAGGGTCTCGCCGAGCACCTCGCCCGCCTCGGCGTCGAGCTGGCGTTCCATCAGGTGCCCGGCCAGGTGCAGCAGCGTGACCGGCAGGCCGCGCCCGGCCAGGCCGCGGGCGGCCTCGATGCCGAGCAGCCCGCCGCCGACGACGGCCGCGCGGCGCGCCCGCCCGGCCGCCCGCACGATCCGCTCGCAGTCCTCCAGCGTGCGGAACGGCACGGCCCGCCCGACGCCGGGCAGCGGCGGCACGACCGCCTGGCTGCCGGTGGCCAGGACCAGCAGGTCGTACGGCTCGCGCCGCCCGTCCGCGGTCACCACGTCCTTGGTGTCGCGGTCGATGCGGGCGACCTCGGCGCCGGGCACGGCCTCGACGCCGTGCGCGGCGTACCACGAGGGGTCCAGCAGCCGAACCTGGTCGGGACGCGAGCTCCCGGCCAGCACGTCCGACAGCAGGACCCTGTTGTACGGCGGGCCCGCCTCGGCCCCGAACACGGTCACCCGCATCCGCGGGTCGCGCGCCCGCACCTCGCTGACCAGGCGTGCGCCGGCCATCCCGTTCCCCACGACGACGAGCCTCATGAGTCCCTCTCCACCCTGACCGCGCAGACCTTGAACTCCGGCATGCCGGACACCGGGTCGAGCGCCGGGTTGGTGAGCCGGTTGGCGCCCTCCCAGTGGAAGGGCATGAACACGGTGTCGCGCCTGATGGCGTCGCTGATCCTGGCCACCGCCCTGCTCTGGCCCCGGCGGCTGCTGACCCGCACCAGGTCGCCCGCGGCGACGCCGAGCTGCGCGGCCAGGTCGGGATGCAGCTCCACGAACGGCTCCGGGGCGGCCCGCACCAGCGACGCGATCCGGCGGGTCTGGGCGCCGCTCTGGTAGTGCGACAGGACGCGGCCGGTGCTCAGGTACACCGGGTAGTCCCGGTCGGGCTCCTCGGCCGCGGGCCGGTGCTCGACCGGGACGAACCGGGCGCGGCCGTCCGGGTGGGCGAAGCGGTCCAGGAACGGCCGGGGCGTGCCGGGGTGGTCCTCCGACGGGCAGGGCCAGAAGAGGCCCGTCCCGGCGGCGATGCGCTCGTAGGTGATGCCGGAGTAGTCCGCGACGCCGCCCGCGGCGGCCCGGCGCAGCTCGTCGAAGACGGCGGCCGGCTCGGTGTCGAAGCGGTGGCCCAGCCGGGCGGCCAGCCCGGCGATGACGTCCAGGTCGCTCCGGACGCCCTCCGGCGGCGCGACGGCCCGGCGGCGGAGCAGGACGCGGCCCTCCAGGTTGGTCATCGTGCCGTTCTCCTCGGCCCACTGGGTGACCGGGAGCACCACGTCGGCCATGGCCGCGGTCTCCGAGCGCACCACGTCGGCCACGACCAGCAGGTCCAGCCCGGCGATCCGGCCTCCGACGTGCCCGGACGCGGGCGCCGACACCACCGGGTTGGACCCGAACAGCAGCAGCGCCCGCGGCCCGCGCGGGGTGCCGAGCGCGTCCAGCAGCTCGTACGCCGACCGCCCCGGCCCCGGCAGGTCCTCGGCCCGCACCCCCCACACCTGCGCGACGTGCGCGCGCGCGGCCGGGTCGTCGATCCTGCGGTAGCCGGGGAGCTGGTCGGCCTTCTGGCCGTGCTCCCTGCCGCCCTGGCCGTTGCCCTGGCCGGTCAGGCAGCCGTAGCCGGAGCCGTGCCGGCCGGGCAGGCCGAGCGCCAGGGCCAGGTTGATGAACGCGGTGACGGTGTCGGTGCCCTTGGCGTGCTGCTCGGCGCCGCGCCCGGTCAGCACGTACGCGTTCCGGGCGGCGGCCAGCGCGCGGACGGCCTGCCGCATCCGGTGCACCGGCACCCCGGTGACGCGCTCGACGCGTTCCGGCCACCAGGCGGCCAGCGAGGTGCGCACGTCGTCGAAGCCGGTGGTCCTGGCCGCCACGTAGTCCGCGTCCACGAGGCCGTCGGCGATCGCCAGGTGCAGCAGCCCGAGGGCGAGCGCCAGGTCGGTGCCGGGCGTGGGCTGCAGGTGCAGCCAGGCGAGCCGGGCCGTCGGGGTGCGGCGCGGATCGACGACGATCAGCCGCGGCCCCGACAGGTGCCGGACGAACGGCGGCATGGTCTCGGCCACGTTCGCGCCGGCCAGCAGCACGACGTCGGCGTCGGCCAGGTCGGTGACCGGGAACGGCAGGCCCCGGTCCATGCCGAAGGCCCGCAGGGAGGCGGCGGCGGCCGAGGACATGCAGAAGCGGCCGTTGTAGTCGATCTGGCTGGTGCCGAGCGCGACCCTGGCGAACTTGCCGAGCTGGTAGGCCTTCTCGTTGGTCAGCCCGCCGCCGCCGAACACGGCCACGGCGTCGGGGCCGTGCTCGGCGCGGATCGCGCGCAGCCGGCCGGCGACGTGGTCGAGGGCGGTCTCCCACTCCACCGGCTCGCCGTGCAGCAGCGGCGTGGTCAGGCGTTCGCCGTTGGTGAGCAGCTCGGCCGCCGTCCATCCCTTCTGGCACAGCGCGCCGGGGGCGTTGGCCGGGACGTCGGTCCTGGGGCTGATCTCCAGTGCGGGGCCGATCTCCATGCCGCACTGGAGGGCGCAGTAGGGGCAGTGTGTCTTCGTCATGTCAGACCCGGGCGTGGGCGAGGCTGGCGACGACCGTGACGCCGACGGTGCGGGTGTAGCACCACCAGGTCAGCGCCAGGCAGGCGGCGTAGAAGGCGGCGAAGGCCGCGAACGCCGGCGCCGGGGTGCCGGCCGCGGCGAACGCCATGCCGAAGGCCCGGTTGACGAGGAACCCGCCGAGCGCGCCGACCGCCGAGATGACGCCGATCGCCGCCGCGGCCTGACGCCTGCCGTGCAGCAGCGCCTCAGGGCCCGCGCCGCGCTCGGCGACCGCCTTGGCGTGGAAGATCGCCGGGATCATCCGGTACGTCGAGCCGTTGCCGATGCCCGCGGTGAGGAACAGCAGCTGGAAGGCCAGGAAGAACAGCCAGAAGCCGCCCGCGGCGGCGGCCGCCCAGGCCAGCAGCACCCCGGCGCCCATGGCCGCGAAGTTCCACTGCGTCACGCGCGCGCCGCCCAGCCGGTCGGCCAGCCAGCCGCCCACCGGCCTGATCAGCGAGCCGAGCAGCGGCCCGGCGAAGGCGACGGCCGCGTACGGCGCGTCGGGGAACAGGCTCTTGCTCAGCAGCGGGAACGCCGTCGAGTAGCCGATGAACGAGCCGAACGTGCCGACGTACAGGACCGCCATGATCCACGTCTGCGCCCGTCCGGCCACCGCGAGCTGCTCGCGCGGCTCGGCCCTGGCGCCGGCCAGGTTGTCCATGAAGAACCACGCGCAGGCCGCGGCCACCACGATGAACGGGATCCAGAACCAGCCCGCGGCGGCCGTCCCGAGCGAGGCGATCACCAGCGGCACGACGAGCTGCACCGAGCTGACCCCGACGTTGCCGCCCGCCGCGTTCAGCCCGAGCGCCAGCCCCTGCCTGCCGCGCGGGTAGAAGTAGGTGATGTTGGCCATGCTGGAGGCGAAGTTCCCGCCGCCCACCCCGGCCAGCGCCGCGATCACCAGGAACAGCCAGTACGGCGTGCCCGGATCGTTCACCGCCACCCCGAGCAGCACGGCCGGGACCAGCAGCAGCGCCGCGCTGGCGACGGTGAAGTCGCGCCCGCCGAACCGGCCGGGCCCGAACGTGTAGGGCACCCGCAGCACGGCCCCGACCAGGTTCGGCAGCGCGACGAGCCAGAAGAGCTGGTCGGTGGAGAAGTCGTAGGCCCCCATCCGGGTGGCCACGACGCTCCACAGGGTCCAGACGGTGAACCCGAGATGCTCGGCCACGATGGAGAAGACCAGGTTGCGCCGGGCGACGTGCCTGCCGGTCCGCTGCCAGAAGGCCGGGTCGTCGGGGTGCCACTCGGTGATCCAGCGCGCCATCGATCTCTCCTCCGCTCGGCGTCGGGAGCACCACGGTAGGAAGGCCGCGTTACGCGTTCCGGCAGCCGGCGGGGGTGCGCCGGTTACGTGTGATTCACCGCGGTAACAAGGCGCGCACAAGCGTCACCGGCGAAACACGCCGGTAATGATCGGAGTTCTGGCTGGTTACGTGGTCTTTCCCGGGGTAACAGCACTCATGGCAAGGGGGGAATAATGATCAAAAAGCTGCACCAGATGGGCATCAAGTCAGGCCACATGTACGCCGCGGGGCTGGCGTCCATCGGCCTGTCCTTCGCTTCTTGGATGATCTCCAAGAACCAGGAGGGCGCGGGCCTCGACCGGGCCGACCGGTGGGGGATCTTCATCGGCGAGTGGGCGCCCACGTTCTTCGCGATGGGCGTCGCGCTGCGGATCGAGGAGACGCACAAGGACCTCGAAGAGCGCGGCACCGAGATGTTCGACAGCACGCAGGGCCAGCGGTCCCGCTCGCACGTCGGCGTCTGAGCCGGCGTCTGACCAGGAGGCCGCGCAGGTCACGCCGGGGGGCCGGCCTGCGCGGCACACCTGTTCACCGGCCGTCCCAGCGTCACCGGCGGCCTCAGCTCGACCGAGGGCCTCAGTCTCAGCGGGACAGCCGCTCCAGCGGCTCGTCGGTCAGCCGGTACTTCAGCCACTCGTCCTGCCGCTCGGCGCCGAGCTTGTCGTAGAAGGCGATGGAGGGCTCGTTCCAGTCGAGCACCGACCACTCCAGGCGCTGGTAGCCGCGTTCGGCGCAGATTGTCGCCAGTTCCGCCATCAGCGCGCGGCCGTGGCCGCCGCCCCGGTGCTCGGGGCGCACGTACAGGTCCTCCATGTAGATGCCGTGCACGCCGCGCCAGGTGGAGTAGGTCAGGAACCAGATCGTGAAGCCGACGGGCTCGCCGTCCTGCTCGGCCACGTGCGCGAACACGGCGGGGCGCTCGCCGAAGAGCGACGTCCGCAGCATCTCCTCGGTCACGCGCACCTCGTGCGCGGCGTTCTCGTACGTGGCCAGCTCAAGGATCATGCGCACGATGGCGGGGACGTCTGCTGGGGTGGCGGGGCGAATCATGCGCACAGGGTAGCCAGCGCATTCGGTTGAACCGTCCACCGCCCCCGTACGTCATTACGGCAGAACGGTATTCGGGGGACCGTCTGGAAGCTCAGCCCGGATGACCGAATGGGGACGGAAACCGTGGGCGTTTTAGAGGAGCTGGGGGTTCGCCTGCCCCCGTATCCGGACATCAGGCTCGCGCTCGTGCTCGGTGAGCGCGCTTTGTACGTGAACGGGGATCTGCAGACCGCCAGGCGCTGGTTCGACTCGGCCTACCGGCAGGCCGAATCGTGCGGCGACGTGCCCGCCCTGGCCAGGGCGGCGCTCGGCCTGGGCGGGGTGTGGGTGCAGGAGCACCGCACGTGCGCGGAGTCGGAGATGGTGCGGGCGCGTCAGCGGCACGCGTCGTCGCTGATCGATCCGTACTCGTCGCTGGCGCTGCGGCTGCGGATCAGGATGACCGGGGAGGAGGACTACGCGGCGGGCGGGCACGAGGAGATCCTCCGGCTCGTCGAGCGGGCCAGGAGCGCGGGCGAACCAGCGGCGCTGGCCGAGGCGCTGAGCCTGGCCCACCACTGCCTGCTCGGCCCGGAGCACGGGCCGGCCCGGCTGGAGCTGGCCAGGGAGCTGATCGGCCAGGCGGCGGTCACCCGGCGCAGGGGCGACCTGCTGATGGGCCTGCTGTGGCGGACGGTCGACCTCTACCTGGCGGCCGACCCGCACGCCGGACGCTGCATGGAGGAGCTGCGGGGCCTGCTGGCCGAGCACGACCACCTGGCCGTCGGGTTCGTGACCGACGTGATCAGCGTGATGCTGGCCATCCGGGCGGGCCGGTTCGAGCAGGCGGAGAAGATGGCCGGCGACTGCTTCGAGCGCGGCGTCCAGGCCGGCGACATGGACGCCACCGGCTGGTACGGCGGCCAGATCGCGGCCATCCGCTGGTACCAGGGCCGCACGGCCGAGCTGCTGCCGGTGCTGGCCGACCTGGTCAGCTCGCCCACGCTCAGCCCGGTCGACAACTCCTACCTGGCCGGCCTCGCGCTGGCCGCGGCCACCTCGGGCGACCGCAGGGCGGCGGCCGGCCACCTGGCCCGGCTGCGCGGCCGGGACCTGGCCGACCTGCCGAGGTCGAGCACGTGGCTGTTCTCGATGTACTGCGTCGTCGAGACCGCCCACCTGCTCCAGGACGCCGCCGCTGCCGCCGAGGCGTACGCGCTGCTGCTGCCGTTCGCCGCTCTGCCAGTGGTGGCCAGCCTGGGCGTGCTCTGCCTCGGGTCGGTGCAGCACAGCCTGGGCATGGCCGCGCTCACGACCGGCGACGTGGACCGCGCCGCCGGGCACCTGGCGGAGGCCGTCCGGGCCAGCCTGGCGCTCGGCCACTGGCCCGCCGCGACGCTGTCGCGCTGGCGGCTCGGCCAGGCGCTCGCGCTGCGCGACGGGCCGCACGACAAGGCGGCGCGGGCCGCCCAGAACGCCGCCGCGCAGGAGGCCAGGGAGCTCGGCATGGTGCTGCCCGCCGTGGTCGGCAGGGCGGGCGCGGCGCACGGGGCGTTCCGGCTGCGCAGGCACGGACGGCACTGGCAGGTCGAGCACGGCGGGCGCCTGGTGGTGGTCGAGCACAGCGTCGGCATGCAGCACCTGGCGACCCTGATCGCCAACCCGGGGCGCGAGATCCTGGCCGCCGACCTGGCCGCGGGCGCGCCCGCGCAGGACAGCGAGCCCGCCTCGGCCCAGCCGGTGCTGGACGACCTGGCCAGGGAGACCTACCGGCAGCGGCTGACCCAGTTGCAGGACGACATCGACGAGCTGGAGGCGATGAACGACCTCGAACGGGCCGCCGCGCTGCGGCTGGAGCGCGAGTGGCTGGTGGCCGAGCTGTCGGCGGCGACCGGGATCGGCGGGCGGGCGCGGCCGTTCACCGGCACGGAGGAGCGCGCGCGGATCGCGGTGGGCAAGGCGATCCGGCGGGCGATCTCCCGCGTCTCGTCGGCCGACCAGGCACTGGGGGACGAGTTGCGGGCCACCGTGCACACCGGCGTCCGGTGCAGCTTCCGGCCCCGATGACGGCCGTACGGGCGCGCCCCAGCGGCGCGCCCGTACCTTTCGTCCGGGACACTGGTCGCAGGAACCAGACGAACGGACAAACAGCATGGAACACCGCACACTCGGACGTACGGGACGCCAGGTCGGCGTCGTGGGCCTCGGCGCCTGGCAGCTCGGCGCCGACTGGGGCGAGGTGAGCGAGGACGAGGCGTTCGCCACCCTGGAGGCGGCCGTGGCGGCGGGCGTCACGTTCGTCGACACCGCGGACGTCTACGGCGACGGCCGCAGCGAGCAGATCGTCGGCCGCTTCGCCAAGGCGCATCCCGGGCTCACCGTGGCCACGAAGATGGGCCGCCGGATGGCGCAGGTGCCGGCCAACTACGTGATGGACAACTTCCGCGCCTGGAACGAGCGCTCCCGGCGCAACCTCGGCGTGGACACCCTCGACCTGGTCCAGCTCCACTGCCCGCCCACCCCGGTGTACTCCTCCGACGCGGTCTTCGACGCCCTGGACACGCTGGTCGCCGAGCAGAAGATCGCGGCGTACGGCGTCAGCGTGGAGACCTGCGAGGAGGCGCTGACCGCCATCGCCAGGCCAGGCGTGGCGACCGTGCAGATCATCCTCAACGCGTTCCGGCTCAAGCCGCTGGAGCGGGTCCTGCCCGCCGCCCGCGCGGCCGGGGTGGGCGTGATCGCCCGCGTCCCGCTGGCCAGCGGCCTGCTGTCGGGCCGCTACGACGAGCACACCGTGTTCGCCCCCGACGACCACCGCACCTACAACCGGCACGGCGAGTCGTTCGACGTCGGCGAGACCTTCTCCGGCGTGGAGTTCGGCACCGGCCTGGAGGCGGTGCGGCGGCTGGCCGGGCTGGTGCCCGAGGGGGCGTCCATGGCCCAGTTCGCGCTGCGCTGGATCCTCGACCAGCCCGGCGTCTCGGTCGTCATCCCCGGCGCGCGCAACCCGGGCCAGGCACGCTCCAACGCGGCCGCGGCCGGCCTGGAGCCGCTGCCGGGCAAGACGCTGGAGGCCGTGCGGGCGGTCTACGACGAGCTGATCCGGCCGCAGGTTCACGACCGGTGGTGAACCGTTGACGGTACGGCTGTGCGCGCTCTAATGTTTAGGAAACTTTCCTAAGCAATTCTCGCCGCGCGCACACCTCCGAGGAGCCCCGCATGAACGCGAGAAGACGGACCGCCGGCTGCGCCGCCCTCGCCACGGCCCTGGTCCTGGCGGGCGCCCCGGCCGCCTCCGCCGCGCCCACCGGCTGCACGTACCAGCTCAACCAGGCCGAACGCTGGGCCACCAGCTACTGCCCGAGCGGCACCGGCGAGCACCGCATCCACGTGATCCAGCGCCACTTCCTGCCCGAGGTCGGCCTGATCCCGATCGAGGGCCCGTGGGTGCCGGCCGGGCAGACCTCCTACACCGGGATCACGCCGCACACCACGGTGAGCGTCTGGGTGGACACCCGCGGATGAACACCAACGGATACGGCGGTTTCTGCGCGCACCCGACCATGAACGCCAACGGTTACGGCGGCTTCACCGCCCGCTGACCCGGCGGCTTCACCGCCCGCTGACATGGGGCTTCGGGCGCCCTCCGACACGGCGGCCTCACCGCCCGCGGCCTCTCCCCCTTCGCCTGCCGTACGCGAGGTAGGCGATCGGCCCGAACGGCTGCACGAAGATGCCCAGCCACCAGACGCCCTTCCAGCCGTGGATCTCCCGCTGCGGCCGGCGCCACAGATCGACGGCGGCGGCCCCGGTGAGCACCAGTTCCGCCGAACCGAGCCCGAGCAGCACCGCCCGCCGCCGACCCGACATGTCACTCCATCGCATACCCGAACACCCCGATCGACCTCTCCATCGCATGGCTGGACACTTCGATCGGCCTCGTTGTCGCATGCCCGAACACGTCGATCGGCCTCTTTATCGCATGGCCGGGCACTTCGGTCGCTCTTTGAGGACAATCCTGTCCTTCCGTCGTCTACCCCACCAATTGCCTCCCGGCAAGCCCCTTCGCCCGGGGCGGGCCCTCACCGCCGGATCGCGATCTCGTAGGAGTAGCGGTCGCCCCGGTAGATCGACTTGGCCGCCTCGACCGCCCTCCCCCGCTGGTCGTAGGCCACCCGTTCGACCAGCAGCGCCGGCGCCAGCGGCGCCGCCTCCAGCAGCTCCGCCTCCTCCGGCTCCAGCACCGTGGCCCTGATCGACTGCTCGGCCCGCTCCAGCCTGATCCGGTACGCCCCCGCCAGCACCTCGTACAGCGACCCGCCGAGCGGCCGGTCGAGCAGTCCGGGCACGAACGCGACCGGCACATGGGCACGCTCCAGGCACATAGGCGAACCGTTGGCCGTACGCACCCGGCACAATCGCACGACCGCGTCCGCCGGGCTGATGCCGAGCGCCTGCCCCACCCGCGCCCCCGCGGGCACCTCGGCCGCCTCCAGCAGCCGCGACCCCGGCTCCAGCCCCCGCCCCCGCATGTCCTCGCTGAACGACGTCAGCTCGATCGTCTTGGCGATGCTCCGGTGCGCGACGAACGTCCCCGCCCCCTGGACGCGGTAGACCCGCCGCCCGGTCTCCAGCCGGTCGACCGCCCGCCGCACGGTCAGCCTGCTGACCCCGAACTCGTCGGCGAGATCGCGCTCGGCGGGCAGCCGTTCGCCCGGTTCCAGCTCGGTCTCGATGAGCGTGAGCAGATGGTCTGTGAGCCGGCCGATCTTCGTCACGGGTGGTCGTCCTCGGTCAGGGGGCCTCTTGACGCTCCGATCGTAATTGGGCTATACCAATCCAGCAAGTGAGGTGGATTTGTTCCTCAATGCCAGGTGATTGGGCTGTACCAAATGGATGTGGTGACCGCGATCGAAGGCGGCCTGGTCGTGAGCTGCCAGGCCCCCGAGGGCCACCCCCTCCGCGACCCGCACACCATCGCGCTCCTCGCCCGCTGCGCCGAACTCGGCGGCGCGGCCGGCCTGCGCGTCAACGGCCCCGAGGACGTCCGCGCGGTCAAGGCCGCCACGGCCCTCCCCGTGATCGGCCTGGCCAAGGTCCCCCGCCCCCACGCCCGCCCGCTGATCACCCCCACCTTCGCCCTGTGCGAAGCCCTGGTACGAGCCGGCGCCGACATGGTGGCCCTGGAGGTGACGGCGGAGGCCGAACCGGCGGCGGGCGACCTGCCGTCCCTGGTCGAACGGGTATGGAGGGACCTGGGCGTGCCCGTCATGGCCGACGTCTCGACAGCGGAGGAGGGACTGCTCGCCTGGAACCGAGGCGCAGCCCTGATCTCCACCACCCTCGCCGGCTACACCCCCTACACCACCCCCACCGACCCCGCCATCACTCTGCAGCCCTTCACCCCCGCCACCGACCTCGCCGCCGCCTCGACGCCCGCTGCCGCTGACCCCACCACCCATCCCGGGACCAGCTCCGCCAAACCCACCGCCCATCCCGGGACCGGGTGCGCCGAGTCCGCCGCCCGTCCCTCGACCGGGTCCGGCCGCCCTGGGCCGAGGCTTCCCCATGAGCCCGACCTCGCCCTGGTCGGGGAGCTCGCCGCCCTCGGGGTCCGTACGGTCGCCGAGGGGCGGCTCCGCACCGACGCCCACGTGGCGGAGGCGTTCGCCCGGGGCGCCTGGTCGGTCGTGATCGGCGCCGCCATCACCGACCCCCTCGCCCTCACCCGCCACCTCGCCGCGGCCACCCCGAGGGCAAGCCGGTGACCCCCACCTCACCCCGCGCCCACCCCCACCGCACCGGCGACCTCATACCCACCTCAGAACCCCACCCGGCCGCCGCCCACACCGCCTCACCAAGCAGCACCGCACAAGTCCCCTCAGCCGTACACCCGCACCCGAACCGCACCGCGCCACCCGTCCCGGACATGCCCTCGCACCCGAACCGCACCCCGCCACCCTCCGCAGACGGCACCCCAGCCGCACACCACCACCCAAACTGCACCCCGCCACCCCTCCCGGACATGCCCTCGCACCCGAACCGCACCGCGCCACTCTCCGCACACGGCACCCCAGCCGCGCACCCCCGCCCGAACCGCACCGCGAGCCACCTCCCAGACAGCGCCCCGTCGGAACACACCCACCTGAACAGCGGCCCTGCCGTGCGGCGCCCCACCACCAGCACCCCCACTGTGCGACGCCGGGCGGACGCCGTCCCCGCCGTGCTCGGTATCGACATCGGCGGCACCAAGACCGCCGCCGCTCTGATCCCGGCCTCGGCCGCCCGCGAGACGACGGAGATCCACCTTCCCGCCCGCGTCCCCACACCCGCCGGAGGCGGCGCCGCGGCGGTGCTGGCCGCCGCGCTGGAGCTGGCCGAAGACCGCCTCGCCCAGGCACGGGCCGCCGGCATGGACGTCATCGCCTGCGGAGTCGGCAGCGCCGGGACGGTCGACGACAACGGCGTGGTCACGCACGCCACCGACGCCCTGCCCGGCTGGCGGGGCACCGATCTGGCCTCCGCCTTCACCGAACGGCTCGGCCTGCCCGTCACCGTGCTCAACGACGTCCACGCCTGGGCGCTCGGCGAGGCCCGCCACGGAGCGGCCCGAGGCAGCCGCCTGGCCCTGGTCCTCACGATCGGCACCGGCGTCGGCGGCGCCCTCGTACGCGACGGCGAACTCCTGCGCGGGCGCAACGGCATGGCGGGCTCCCTCGGCCACACCCCGGCCGTCCTGCCCCCGAACGCCGACGCCGACCGCCCGTGCCCCTGCGGCGCGACGGGCCACCTGGAGGCGTACGCGTCAGGCCCCGCGATCCTGTCGGCCTACCACGCCCGCGGCGGCACCGCCCCCGACCTCGGATCCCTCGCCACACCCCTGCACAACACCGAGCCCCCGACCCTCGAACCCCGGCCCACAGCCCTGCACAATGCCGAGCCCCCGGCCCTCGTATCCCTGCGCGGCACCGAGCCCCCCGGCCTGCGGGACCCGGCCGGAAGCACCGATCCGCGAAACCCCTTCGGGACCGCCGGTCGGCGGGATGGGACGGAGAACGCCGACCTCCTGGCGCGAGAGGTGATCCACGAGGCCGCCGTCATCCTCGGCCGATCGATCGCCTCCGCCGCTACCCTCCTGGACCCGGACGTGATCGTCCTGGGCGGCGGCGTCACCGGCCTCGGCGAGCTCCTGACCGTCCCCCTGATCGAGACGATCCGCCGGTACGCGCCCCGCGGCCTCGGCTCCGTCCCCGTCCGGCTCTCGGCCCTGGGCTCACACGGAGCCGTGCTGGGCGCGGCCTCGGCTGCCATGGCCTGACCCCGGGGCAACGTACCGGCCGACCGGCGTCAGCCGCGCGGCGGAAGGTGCAGCCAGATGTCGGGCGGCCCCAGGACGGGCCGGGCGTCGGTGAGCCGCAACCCCGTGTACGCGCAGCAGTACGCCACCCCCTCCCCCTGGTAGAGGAAGGCGTTCAGCACCTCGTCCGCCGAGCTGTCCGGCGACACCCAGCCGCCGCCCGGATGGGCGTCCCACTCCTCGACGATCCCGTCGCGCGAGCTGTAGCCCTGGTTGCCGCCCTTGGGATCGGCGTACATCGCGTAGCAGACCGTCCCGGCCGAGAGGCGGTTGATCACGTCGGGACTGGTCACCTCGGAACCCCGGCGCCGGCTGACCACGCATCCGCCCGGCACGTCGGTGGCCCCCACCAGGCCGTTCCCCTCGCCCGGGTACGGCTCGTCGAGGACCCCGTCGATCCCCGCGCCCTCGGCCACCGTCGCCCCCAGCCGCCGCGCGGCCTCCGCCGCGGTGACGCCCGCGACGCACACCAGCCCCAGGCCGTCGTACTCGAAGTCGCCCAGGGCCTCGATCAGCCGCTCGGCCTCCACGACGGCGGCGTTCTCCGCCTCAGACAGCGTGGGCTTGTCGCGCGGGAAGGGGAAGAACAGGCCCGGATGGGGACCGGCCAGGCTGAGCCGCCCGGGCGACCAGCCGCCGGTCATCGGCCGCCACGGATCGGCCCCGGCGGCGACCAGGACGAGCGCGTTGTCCCGCTGCTGGGCGAACACGGCCCGCCAGAGCGCGCTGTGCCCCTCGTACGCGGCGTCGACGTCGCGGACCCGGCGGGCCAGCTCGGCGACCACCTCGGGCGAGCCGTACTCGGCCGCGAGGTGGAGGGGCGGCCCCTCGTGCCACAGGTCGGCATGCGGATCGGCGCCGGAGTCGAGGCGGGCGCGGATCTCGCTCACATCGGACCAGTCATCCCAGCTCAAGCCCACCCAACCGGCTTCCTTGGCGACAACCACGACACTCCCCCAGAGGCAGGCAGCTTATCGAACACCAGTACGAGCATATCGCGGCTCCAGCACGGGATCGTTCCCGGCGACCCACCCGCCCCCGCACGCGCGACCGGCCGCGCGAGACGGGCCGAGAAGGGCCGCCCAAGCCTCTGACCTTGGAGGTCGGCCACCCCGCGGGGGCCGGCGACCAGTCAAACCCTAAGCGCAGCGTCGCCGCACCTCGACCAGGAGTGACATAACCGTGCCCTTCCGGCGGTACACCCCTGTCTCCGTCGGCGCGTCTCCTCCCGTCCGGACCATCCGTCCCTGGAGTCACGCCATGCCTATGAACGCGAGCACGGTCAGGATCGTCACCGCCACGGCCGCCCTGCTGCCCCTCACCCTCGCCCTGAGCACGCCGGCCGACGCGGCCGCCGTCCCCGCAGGCACGGTCGCGGCCCGGGTCGTCAAGATCGTGGATGGCGACACCATCGACGTCGTGCGCGGCACCACGAAGCTCCGCGTGCAGCTGCTCGGCGTGGACGCGCCCGAGCGCGGGCGGTGCTGGTCCAGGGCGGCCACCGCCCGTACGGCGGCGCTCCTGCCGCCCGGGACGACGGCCCACCTGCTCACCGCCAAGACGCCCGGCCGCCCGCCCTCGCACGTGTGGAACGCCAAGGGCGTGCACGTCAACCGCAACCTGATCCGCTACGGCTACGGCAAGGCCGTCCCCTCCAAGCCGAACGACGGATACACGAGCCTCTTCCGCACGGAACAGGCGAAGGCCAAGGCGGAGAAGCTGCGGATCTGGTCCGGCAGGTGTGACACGTCCACCTCCACACCGACCCCGTCCCCGTCCCCCACTCCGACCCCGCCTACCGGCAACGACCCGCGCTTCCGTACCTGCGCCGAGGCGAACGCCGCCGGCTACGGCCCGTACCGCCGCGGCATCGACCCCGAGTACGCCTGGTACCAGGACCGCGACGGCGACGGAGTCGTCTGCGAACGCTGACCCGCACCACCCGCCCGAACGTCCCGGCCGACCGGCCGGGACACAGGCCGATCGGCGGGGAGTCAGCGAGCGGAACGCGCCAGGATCGCCGCCTCGACGCGCAGCCCGACCCCGACCAGCGCGACGACCAGCAGGAACGCCAGCCAGGGCAGCGGCGGGCTCGACCACCGCAGCAGCATGAACGCGGCCGAGGCCAGCCCCGCCGCGATGCCGGCCGTCCCGAGCACCCGAAGGATCACGACGGTCTCGCGCTCATCGGGGGCGAGGCGGCCCCCCTGCCCTGATGCACTCACGAAGGCGAGCCTCCCAGACCCCGAACCGTCCCGAAAGACCTGACAGAAGCTCCACGAGCAGGGACAGACACCGGACGACGAGAGATCAACCTCCAGGCGAGACCACCACGCTCGCCATAGATGCCGATTTCGGGCTAACATCGCCATATGGCGATTGATCTCGAAGGTGGCCGTTGTGTCAGTGCGGACATCGCCGCCGGCATCTCCCCCGCGGCCGCGCTGTTCCACTCCCTGGCCGACGAGACCCGGCTGCGCATCGTCCAGCGGCTGGCCCGCGGCGAGGCCCGCGTGGTCGACCTGACCACCCAGCTCGGCCTGGCCCAGTCCACGGTGTCCAAGCATCTGGCCTGCCTGCGCGACTGCGGCCTGATCGACTACCGCGCCGAGGGCCGCCAGTCGTTCTATTCCCTGACCCGGCCGGAGCTGATGGACCTGCTCGCCTCCGCCGAGCAGCTGCTGGCCGCCGCCGGCCACGCAGTGACGCTGCGTCCCGCCCCCGCCGGGGCCGCAGAGGAGCCGAGGTCGTGACCGCCGCGCACCTCACCGCCCCGGCGCGCCGGGCGGCCCTGCGGCGCCGCATCCGCCTGCTGGTCGCGGCCACCATCACCTACAACGTGATCGAGGCGGTGGTGGCCGTCACCGCCGGCGCCCTGGCCTCCTCCGCCGCGCTGGTCGGGTTCGGCCTGGACTCGATGGTGGAGGTCGCCTCGGCGGCCGCGGTGGCCTGGCAGTTCTCCGCGGCCGACCACGAAAGGCGGGAGAGGACGGCCCTGCGCGTGATCGCGATCTCCTTCTTCGCGCTGGCCGCCTACGTCACCTTCGACGCCGTCCGCACGCTGCTGGGGGCGGGCGAGGCCGAGCATTCGACGCCCGGCCTGATCCTGGCCGCGTTGTCGCTGGTGATCATGCCGTTCCTGTCCCGCGCGCAGCGCCGCGCCGGGCGCGAGCTCGGCTCCGCCTCCGCGGTGGCCGACTCCAGGCAGACCCTGCTGTGCACCTACCTGTCCGGCGTGCTGCTGGTGGGCCTGGCGCTCAACAGCCTGTTCGGCTGGTCCTGGGCCGACCCGGTCGCCGCGCTGGTGATCGCGGCCGTCGCGGTCAAGGAGGGCCGCGAAGCCTGGCGCGGTGACGCCTGCTGCGCCGTCCCGGCCGGTCCTGAGGAGCAGGCGGACGGATGCGCCGGCTGCGCCCCGGGCTGCTCCTGCTGCCCGGCGTGAACACCGTCCTGGTCGTGGTCGTGATGGTGGCGGCGACGTTCGCCACCGCGACGCTGTCGGCGGTGGCCGGGTTCGGCGGCGGGGTGCTGCTGCTGCCGGTGTTCGTCGCGGTCCTGGGCGCCCGGGACGCCGTCGCGGTGCTGACCGTCGCGCAGCTCGCCGGCAACGGCAGCCGGGTGTGGTTCAACCGGGACGAGGTCGACCGCCGGCTGGTGGGCGTCTTCGCGGCGGGGGCGGTGCCCGCCGCCGCGGCCGGCGCGCTGGTGTTCGCCGCCGCCCCGCTAGCCGCGCTGACCCGGGTCATCGGGGTGTTCCTGCTGGTCATGGTGGTCTGGCGACGCAGGCGGCCGCATGGCGTCCGGCTGGACGACGCGGCGTTCGCGGCCGTCGGAGCCGTGTCCGGGTTCGGTTCGGCGCTGGTCGGCTCGATGGGGCCGTTGGTCGCGCCGTTCTTCCTGGCCCGTGGCCTGCTGCGGGGGGCCTACATCGGCACGGAGGCCGCGGCGGCGGTGGCGATGCACCTGACCAAGCTGGTCGTCTTCGGCGCGGCCGCCGTGCTCACCACGTCCGGCGTCGCCACCGGGCTGGCCCTGGCGCCGGCGAGCGCGGCCGGGGCCTGGACGGGCAAGAAGATCGTCGACCGGCTGCCCGCCGGCGCGTTCGTGGCGGTGGTCGAGGTGGGGCTGGTCGCGTCCGGGCTGGTGCTCGTCGTCACCGGAGGCTGAGGATCCGGCCGCCTGGACGACGTCAGCCCCGGACCTTCACGCCCCGCGCAGCCGGGCGACGTCAGGCCCGATCCTTCACGCCCCGCGCAGCCGGGCGACGTCAGGCCCGATCCTTCACGCCCCGCGCAGCCGGGCGGCCTGGCGCGTGAGGTGGTCGCGTTCGGGGACGGTGGGCGCCGATCGGGCGGCCTCGGTGTAGAGCCGTGCCGCGGTGGCCCGGTCGCCGGCACGTTCGTGCAGGTAGGCCGCGACGGCGGCGTGGCGGGGCAATGCCGGGTCGAGCTCGGCCAGGGCGGCCAGGCCGGCCCGCGGCCCGTCGGCCTCGCCGACGGCGACGGCCCGGTTGAGGCGGGCCACCGGGCTGCCGGTCAGGCGCACCAGCTCGTCGTACCACTCGACGATCTGCACCCAGTCGGTCTCCCCGGCCGTCGGGGCGTCGGCGTGCAGCGCGGCGATGGCGGCCTGGGCCTGGAACTCGCCCAGCCGGTCGCGGGCGAGGGCCGCCTGGAGCACGTCGACGCCCTCGGCGATCAGGCGGGTGTCCCACAGGCCGCGGTCCTGCTCGGCGAGAGGCACGAGGCTCCCGTCGGGAGCGGTGCGCGCCGGACGCCGGGCGTGGTGCAGCAGCATGAGCGCGAGCAGGCCCGCGACCTCCTCGTGCTTGACCTTCGCCGCGAGCAGCCGGGTGAGCCGGATCGCCTCGGCGGCGAGGTCGACGTCGCCGGAGTAGCCCTCGTTGAAGACCAGGTAGAGCACGCGCAGCACGGTGGCGACGTCGCCGGGCTGGTTGAACCGCACGCCGGAGACGGTGCGCTTGGCCCGGCTGATCCGCTGGGCCATGGTCGCCTCCGGCACCAGGTACGCCTGCGCGATCTGGCGCGTGGTCAGGCCGCCGACCGCGCGCAGCGTGAGCGCGACCGCCGAGGCCGGCGTCAGGGACGGGTGCGCGCACAGGAAGTACAGCTGGAGCGTGTCGTCCACCGCCTCCCCGGGGCCCGGCGCGGGCTCGCTGTCGACGCGGGTCTCGCGGTGCCGCCGGGAGGCGTCGGCGCGGGCGGCGTCGAGGAACTTGCGCCAGGCGACGGTGACCAGCCAGCCCTTGGGGTCGCGGGGCGGGTCGTCCGGCCACACGCGCACGGCCTCGGCCAGGGCGTCCTGGACGGCGTCCTCGGCCGCCGCGAAGTCCGCGCCGCGGCGGACGACGACGCCGATCACCTCGGGCACCAGCTCCCGCAGCAGCGACTCGTCCACCCGTCCACCAGGCGCTTCCCGGTCAGGCAACGACTCGTTCACTCGGCCACCAGGTGCGGCCCGGTCAGGAACGGCCGCACCTCCAGCCATTCGTGGATCGGCTCGCCGCCCGCGCCCGGAGCCGCGGACAGCTCGCCGGCCAGGTGCAGCGCCCGTTCGTAGCTCGCGACGTCGATCACCATCCAGCCGGCGATCAGGTCCTTGGTCTCGGCGAACGGGCCGTCGGTGACCGGCGGCCGCCCCTCGCCGTCGTAGCGGACGAACGTGCCCTCGGGCGAGAGCCCCTGACTGTCGACGAACTCGCCGCTCTCCTGCAGCCGGGCGGCGAAGTCCCGCATGTACTGGACGTGCGCCGCGACCTCCTCCGGCGTCCACTGGCCCATCGGCACGTCGTTGACCGCCGCCGGCGCGCCCCGGTAGTGCTTGAGCAGCAGGTATTTGGCCATCGGGTTCTCCTTCGAACTGTCCGGCCCAGTCTGGCGGGGTTCCGCCCCGGGACAAAACCCGGTTTGACGTTGACGTTGCGTCAACTTCTAGCATCGGGGCCATGTCGATCACCGTTCTTGACACCTGCTCCGCCATGCGGCGGATCCTGCTGGCCCCGATGGCCGACCGCGCCGGCCTGCTGCGTTCGATGCTGGAGCCCAACGCCGGCATGTACCGCCACTACCCGGGCGAGGTCGATCTCGTGTCCGTGCATCGCCAGACCTCCGGGTTCCCCATCGACCGGGACGAGGAGCGCTGCCTCGACGCGCTGGACGCCCTGGAGGCGGCCGGAGCCTGGGAGCGGATGCGGCGCGCGCTCGACGACGCTCTGGCCGTGCTGGTGGAGGCGACGCCGGGGTTGCAGGTCCCGGACATCACCGTGCTGTTCGTGCTGGGCGACCCGGCCGACGAGCATTTCATGGGCCCCTGCAAGGGGCTGACCGGGTTCGGCGGCATCTCGGGCAACATCGCCATCACGTTGTGGCCCTTCCCCGAGAACGTGGAGCGGCTGGAGGCCACCGCCGTCCACGAGCTCCACCACAACCTGCGGTGGAGCCCGGGCGGGGTGGTGTGGGACCCGATGACCGTCACGGTCGGCGAGCACATCGTCGGCGAGGGCCTGGCCGACGCCTTCGCCCGCCAGCTCTACGGCGACGAGCTCGGCTACGCCCGCATCGGCGTGCCGCACCTGCACGACGACGCGGTCTTCGACAAGGTGCTCACCGGCCTCGACGTGACGGGCATGCAGAACTTCACCGCCTGGGTCCACGGCGACCCCGGCGCCGAGCACCTCGGCGTCACCCCGGTGGGCCTGCCGATGGGCGCCGGGTACGCCGCGGGCAACCGGCTGGTCGACGCCTACCTGGCCGCGACGGGTCAGACGGCGGCGCAGGCCCTGCACGCCGACAGCGCGGAGATCATCGCGACCACGCTCCGCCGCGGGTGACACTGGAACGATGGAGTGGACGATCCAGGAGCTGGCGGCCAGGGCCGGCGTCAGCAGCCGTACCCTGCGGCACTACGACAGCGTCGGGCTCCTGACTCCGTCCCGGGTGGGCGCGAACGGCCACCGCCACTACGACTCCGCCGCGGTCCTGCGGCTCCAGCGGATCCTGCTCCTGCGCCGGCTCGGCATGGGCCTGCCGGCCATCGCCGAGGTCCTGGCCGAGGAGGTGGACGCGGGCGACGGCCTGCGTGCCCACATCGCCGCCCTGGAGGAGGAGCGCGACCGCATCGACCGGCAGATCAGCTCCGTGCGTCACGCCCTGGACGCCCTGCTGGCGGGGGCCGAACCGCGGATGGACGTCATGCTGGCCGGCTTCAACGACCACTACAAGGACGACGTGATCGCGCGCTGGGGCGAGCGCGCGTTCCAGGTGAGCAACGACTGGTGGCACGGCAAGACGCTCGACCAGCAGCGGGCCTGGAAGCGGGCGGCCGAGGACCTGGTCGCCGCGTGGGTCGCCGCGGCGCGGGCCGGGGTCTCGCCGACCTCCGAGCGCGCCCAGTCGCTGGCCGCCCGGCACGTGCGGTGGCTGAGCCAGATCCCGGGCACGCCCACGGCCGAGGGCGACCGGGAGCGCTCGATCGAGATGGTGAGCTGCCTCGGCGACATGTACGTCGACGACCCCCGCTTCGCCGACATGTACGACGACGCCGCCGGGGCGAGGTTCGTCCGCGACGCGTTGCAGGCGTACGCCCGCACCCGCATGTAACCGCCGTCCTGGGCCCACGGCGGGCCCACCCGTCAGAAGTAGCGGGACGTCAGGTCCGTCGTGGGCCAGGAGGAGACGGTGACCTTGTTCATGTCGTCGTCGAGCGTGTCGAAGTCGAGCGAGCCGGTCTCCTCCCTGCGGTTGAACACGACCGCGTAGCTGAAGCCGTTCTGCAGCCGGGCCAGGTAGGAGTACGTGCCGGGCATCGAGCCGTCGTGCCAGGTGTTGAGGTGGCCGGTGACCTGGCGCACCCACCAGCCGCCGCCGTACCAGGATCCGTACTGGTTGACGCCGATCTCCGGCTTGGCGACCAGCTTGGCGATCGAGGCCGAGCTCAGCACCGTGCCGGGCTTGTCGAAGGCGAGCGTCCAGCGCACCAGGTCGACGGCGGAGGCCAGCCAGCCGCCGTTGGCGTCCTGGTTGGGCATGTTGAAGCCGCCGTACTGGTAGGGGACGACGGTGCCGGAGGCGTCCACCACCGACTTGTTCGTGTACTGCGACTCGTAGGCGACCTCGCCGGGCGCGGCCTCGCTCCGCAGGCTGCGGCCGAGCCGCATGCGGGTGATGCCGAGCGGCTGGAGCAGCTTGCTCTTGACGTACGACTCGTACGACATGCCGGAGACCTTCTCGATCACGCGGCCCAGCAGCAGGTAGCCGTAGTTGCTGTAGACCATCTTGGTGCCGGGGTCGAAGTCGAGCTTCCGGGCGGTGGCGTACTTGACGATGTCGGCGTGGCTGATCGGCAGCGGCACGTCGAGCGCGGCGGCGATGGTGTGGTCCAGCCAGAGCTGGTCCTTGGAGACGCCGCGGTCCCAGCCGCCGAGGTGCTGCATGAGGCGCAGCACGGTGACCTGGCCCATGCGCTCGTCGAGCGGGGTGAGCCCGAGAAGCTGGGTGACCTTGGCCGACAGGCTCAGCTTGCCGTCCTGCACCAGCCGCATGATCGCGGCGGAGGTGATGTTCTTGCTCAGGCTGGCGATCCGGAACAAGGACGTCGGCGTGACCGCGGGCAGCGCCCTGGAGAAGTCGTTGTAGCGGTAGCCCCGGGCCAGCACGATCTTGCCGCTCTTCATGATGGCGAGCTGCGCGGCGGTGATCTTCCGGTCCAGCACGAACGTCTTCAGCAGGTTGTCGAACCCGGCCAGCGAGGCGGGCGCGACGCCCGACATCTCGACCCCGGGCAGTTCGGGCCGCGCCGCCCGGGCCGCCTGGGCCGCCGTTGCGGGTGCGAGGATCGCGGCCGGAACCGCGATCGCGCCGGTTCTGAGAAGATTTCGCCGGGACAGCAGCGTCACGTCAGGGCCCCCAAGTCACATCCGTACCATTAGGGCCCGTATCTTACGGACTTTTCAGTCATCCTTGACAAGGATCTGCCAGATCGCGCCCGGCCGCAGCCCGGCGACCTCGCCGCCGGGCCGGAGCGCCGAACGAGCCTAGACCCGGGTCATCGTGGACTGGTAGCCGCCGCCGGGCCACTCCCAGGCGCCGGCGTTGGTGGCGCCGTCCTCGCTGAACTTGCCGACGAAGCGGGCGGGCGAGCCCTGGTCGCCGTACCAGATGGTCAGCGTGTCGCCGCTGACCTCCCAGGTGTACTTGAGGATCTCGGCGGACTGGCCGAACAGGTGCGACTTGAGGGTCTTGCTCTCCTCGTCGTAGCCGATGTACTCCACGGCCTTGGTGTCGGCCAGGTCGACGTGCTGGACCAGGAAGTTGCCGCCCTCCAGCCATTCGAAGCGCACGGTGCCGGCGTCGGTCGCCTTGCCGTCCTCGACGTTGCTGACCCGCCAGGTGCCGATGAGGACGTCGAGCTGCCGGAGCGCGGGATTGGGGGTTTTATCGGTCATGGTGGTTTCCCTCCGTTTCAGGGTGACAGTGCACGGCTTGGCGCGGCGGGACCAGCGGCCCGATGCCGTCCGGCGAGGGCCGGTGATTCGCGACTGACCTGCGAGGACACCGATCGGCGGCACTCCGGTCGCGCGTCCAGCATCCCTTGGTGCCGAGCCGATTGTCCACTGAAAGAGCACGTTGAAAGAAGCCGCGACACGGGCGCCGTGCGATTCTCGGGAAGAAATGCTTTCGTGCGGGAATTGTCGCGCGGCAGCGAATAGGCTGGAGGATTTTCATGGATTCGCCGTCGGTCTTCCGCAGGCCGCCGGCCCGCATCCCCGGCGCCGCTCCCGCCCTTCCCTCTCCGCCCTCCCCTCCCGCTGCACCGCCGGCCGCTCCCCCGCCCTTTGCCTGAGCAGACCGTCCATCTCGACCCCAAGGAGACGCCTGTGAGCCGCCGTGGCTGGGTGCTGTTCGCCCTGATGTCCGTGATCTGGGGCATCCCCTACCTCCTCATCAAGGTCGCGGTCGGCGGCGTGCCGGTGCCCGTGCTGGTCTTCGCGCGCACCGCGATCGGCGCCGCGCTGCTGCTGCCGCTGGCGATCCGCGGCGGGCAGCTCGCGATGGTCCGGCGGTACTGGCGGCCGGTCACCGCGTTCGCCTGCCTGGAGATCCTGGCGCCCTGGTGGCTGCTGTCGGACGCAGAACGGCGGCTGACCAGCTCGACCAGCGGCCTGCTGATCGCCGCGGCGCCCATCCTCGGCGTGGCGCTGGCCCGCCTGAGCGGCGGCGGCGAACGGCTCGGCAGGGCCCGCTGGACCGGGCTGGTGATCGGCCTGGCCGGCGTCGCCGTACTGGCCGGGCCGCACCTGGGCGGCGGCGACGCCTGGGCGATGGGCGAGGTGCTGCTGACCGCGCTGTGCTACTCGATCGCCCCGCTCGTCGCCGACCGGCACCTGCGGGACCTGCCCACCATCCCGCTGACGGCCGCCTGCCTCACCCTGGCCGCGCTGGTCTACACGCCCGCCGCGATCTGGACCTGGCCGTCGGCCCTGCCGAGCTGGCAGGTGCTGGCGGCGCTGGGCGGCCTCGGCGTGGTCTGCACCGGGCTGGCGTTCGTGGTGTTCGTGGAGCTCATCAAGGAGGCCGGGCCGTCGCGGGCGCTGGTGTCGACGTACATGAACCCGGCGGTGGCGATCGTCGCCGGGGTGCTGATCCTGGACGAGCCGCTGACCGCCCTGATCGTCGTCTCGTTCGCGCTGATCCTGGGCGGCTGCGTGCTGGCCACCCGCGCCGAGGAGGAGCCGCCCGCCCCGGCGGCCGGCCCGCCGGAGCGGGCCGAGGAACTGGAAGTACGGTCCTGACCCGTTCTCGTGGTCGAGGCGTTGCAGGAAGCTGCCGGACGCGGGCAATTAGCTGAGGCCCGCATTCCCGATAATGCGGTCGCACATCGAACAAAATCATTGGTATCCGACGACCAAGAAATCGATGGGTGACCTTCCGATGACCACAGAACTGCTCCGCGATTTCATCGCGCACGCCGAGAGAGAACCGTCCGCGACGGCGCTGCGCACCAGGACGGAAAAAGTCGGCTACGCCGAACTGGCCGCCATGGCCGGACGGGCCCAGAAAGAACTGGACGCATTTCCGCCGGGCCCGGTCGCGGTGCTCGCCCGCAAGTCGCCGCAGGCGGTCGCGCTCGTGCTCGGCTGCCTGGCGGCCGGGCGTCCGCTGCTGCTGCCGCCGATCGACCTCGGCGCGGTCGCGCTCGGCGAGTTGTGCGCGCGGGCGGGCTGCGTCGAGGTGCTGGCCGCCACCCCCGAGGACGCCGCCGAACACCCCGACGTGGTCACCGCCGTGATAGGCGGGCCCGACGGTGAACACAGCGGCGGGCCCGCGGTTCCCGAGCCGGTGGCGGTCGCCGATCAGGACACCGCGTTCATGCTGACCACGTCCGGCTCGACCGGCACCCCGAAGATCGTCCCGCTGTCGGCGGGCGCGGTGGCGCGGTTCACCGGCTGGGCCGGCGAGGCGTTCGGCCTCGGCCCCGGCGAGGTGGTGTTCAACTACGCGCCGCTCAACTTCGACCTGTGCCTGCTGGACGTGTGGGCCACGCTGCGGCACGGCGGATGCGTCGCCCTGGTCGACCCCGCGCTGGCCGCCAACCCGCGCTACGTCTGCGACTTCTTCGCCGCCTGCGAGGTCACCGTCGTCCAGGGCGTGCCCATGCTGTACCAGCTGCTGGAGGAGGGGGTCTTCCCCGGCGTGCGGCACGTCATCGTCACCGGCGACCACGCGCCGGTCCCGCTGCGCGCCGGCCTGCCGCGCAGGTTCCCGCGCGCCCGGCTGCACAACGTCTACGGCTGCACCGAGACCAACGACAGCTTCTGGCACGAGTTCGACGCCGCCGAGGCGGCCGGGCCCGCCCCCCTGCCGATCGGCCGCCCGCTGCCCGGCGTCGTCGTGGCCTTCGGCCCCGGCCTGGACCCCGTCCCGCCGGACGACGGCGGCACCGAGCTCCTGGTCTGGACACCCTTCCAGACCGACGGGTACGTGACCCCCGACCCGGCCGCGGCGACCGGCAGGTTCGTGACCGGGCCGGACGGCCGCCGCTTCTTCCGCACCGGCGACCTGGTCCGCCGGGACGCCGCCGGCCGGCTGTTCCTCGTCGGCCGGGACGACTTCCAGCTCAAGGTGCGCGGCGTCCGGGTCAACCTGGAGCAGATCGAGCGGGTGCTGCTGGAGCACGACGACGTCCTGGAGGCCGCGGTCGTCCCGGCCGTGGACGGCGCCGAGACCCGGCTCACCGCGTTCGTCCGCGGGACCGGGCCGGGGCGGCTTTCGGGGCTGCGCCTGCGTACGCACTGCGCGATGCGGCTGCCGCGGGCCGCGATCCCGTCCGCCATCAAGCTGGTCGAGCAGCCGTTCCCGCGCACCTCGACCGGAAAGGTGGACCGAAAGCGCATCGGCTGACACGCAAAAGCCTATTGCGGGCACGCGCATTCTCGGAGATGCGTACGCGTGCGCGCGCGTGTGATGCTGCCTTTCGTGGACATCACACACCAGATTAAAGAATTCGTGGTGACCGAGTATCTCCCCGATACTCCGCCCGACGAACTCGAGGCCGACTACGACCTTTTCCGCAACGGGGTCATCAGCAGTCTGGGCCTGTTGAAGCTCATCGGCTGGATCAAGGACCGGTTCGACGTCCCGGTCGACGAGCTGGACATCGCCCCGGAGAACTTCAGGACCGTGGCCGCCATTCGTGAATTCGTCGGAAAAGCATTATCAGCACCAGCAGAACGGACACTGCAATGATCATCCGCAAGATCTCTGACGTGACGCCGGTCGAGTGGGGGAACGGCCTGAGCCACCGCTTCCTGGTCGAGCGCGACGGCATGGGCTACTCGCTCACCGACACGATCGTCTGGGCCGGCACCAGCTCCCCCCTCCAGTACCGCAAGCACCTGGAGGCGTGCTACTGCATCAGCGGCCGGGGCGCCGTGATCGACGCCGACGGCCGCCAGCACGTCCTGGAGCCGGGCACCATGTACGCGCTCGACCAGAACGATCCGCACCACCTGATCGCCGACCCCGGCGAGGACCTGCGGCTGATCTGCGTCTTCTCCCCCGCGTTGCAGGGCGACGAGCGCCACCAGCTCGCTGAGGCGCAGTTCTCCCACTACTGACGGATCTGGTCACCCATGGACGAGTGGAGCGACACACACCGCGAGCTCAGGGCCGAGTTCGCGGACTGGTACGAGGTGCTGGGCGAAGGCCACCTGGACGCCGACCGGGACGCCGACCGGACCGCCGGGCTGCCGGCGCACAAGTGGGAGCAGGTGCGCGCCTCCGGGCTGCTGCGCCTGCCGTTCTCCCCCGAATGGGGCGGCCGCGGCCTGGACCTGCTCAGCACCATGTACGTCCTGGAGGGCCTCGGCGAGGGCTGCCGGGACGGCGGGCTGTGCTTCTCGCTCTGCACGCAGATCGTGAGCGCCGGGATCCCGCTGCAACGCTTCGGCAGCCCCGAGCTGAAGGCCCGCCACCTGCCCGGCATCTGCGACGGCACGACGATCACCGCGCACGCGATCACCGACCCCGGGGGCGGCTCCGACGTGCTGGGCATGGGCATGACCGCCAAACCGGACGGCGACGACTGGGTCCTCGACGGCGACAAGGTGTTCGTGACCAACGGCCCGGTAGCCGACCTGATCGTGGTCTACGCGGTGACCGACCGCGACCTGGGCCCGTTCGGCCTGACCGCCTTCCTGGTCGAACGGGACACCCCCGGCCTGCTGACCGGCCCGGACGTGCCCAAGATGGGGTTGCGCACGTCCCCGCTCGGCGAGCTGACGCTGCGCGACTGCCGGGTCCCGGCCGCCAACGTGGTCGGCCGGCCCGGCATGGGCTTCACCGTGCTGGAGCACGTGATGCGGTGGGAGATCCTGTGCTCCTTCATCGTCCAGGCCGGCGCGATGCGGCACCGGCTGGACCGCTGCGTCGAGCACGCCTCCCGGCGCCGCCAGTTCGGCCGGCCGATCGGCTCGTTCCAGCATGTCGCCGGCCAGATCGTGGACATGAAGATCGGCGTGGAGACCGCCCGGCGCTGGCTGTACGACGCCGCGCGCGGCTTCGCCGCCGGCCGGGACGTCGCCACCGACATCGCGATCGCCAAGGTGGTCACCAGCGAGGCGAACGTCAGGTCGGCGCTGGCCGCGATCCAGATCTTCGGCGGCAGCGGCTACCTGACCGGGACCGGGCTGGAGAAGGAGCTCCGGGACGCGGTCGGCGGCACCATCTACTCCGGCACCTCGGAGATGCAACGGATCCGCATCGCCCGGATGCTCGGCCTCAAGGAGTCACACACATGACCGCTGACCTGGCCGCCACGAAGTTCCTGGACGCCGGCCACCCCGTGGTGCGCGAGTTCGCCGAACGGGCCGTCGAGGGCGCCGGCACGCCCACCGAGCAGGCCGTACGCCTCTACTACAAGGTGCGCGACACCATCCTGTACGACGTCTACGACATCGACATGTCCCGCGACGGCCTGCGGGCCAGCACGATCATCGCCCGGGGCAGCGGCTTCTGCCTGCACAAGTCGGTGGTGTACGCCGCCGCCGCCCGCGCGCTCGGCATCCCGTCCCGGCTGGTGTTCGCCGACGTGCGCAACCACCTGGCCTCCGGACGGCTCAAGGAACTCGTCGGCGGCGACGTGTTCCGCTTCCACGGCCTGGTCTCCGTCCAGCTCGACGGCCGCTGGGTGAAGGCCACCCCCGTGTTCAACAAGATGTTGTGCCGGCTGTACCGCCTGAAGCCCCTGGAGTTCGACGGCACCGCCGACAGCGTCTACCACCCGCACGACGAGTCAGGCCGGCGGCACATGGAGTTCCTGCACTGGCACGGCGAGTTCGACGACTTCCCCTACGAGCTGGTCCTGGAGGGCTTCAGGACGGCCCACCCCGCGCTGCTGGGCGGCCGGGACCAGACCGTGAAGGGCTCGCTGACCGCGGAAGCGGGCGTCTGACATCCATCGACGAAGTCCTTATGAGAGGTATCCGTTGAACGAGCGCGTCAAGTACACCCTGAACGAGGACGACATCCCGTACACGTGGCTGAACATCGCCGCGGACTTCGGCGAGCCGGCCCCCATCCTCGACCCGGCCACCGGCGCGGCCATCACCCGGGCCGAGCTGTGCAGGACGATCGCCGAGCCCCTGGTGGACCAGGAGCTCAGCACCGAGCCGGAGTTCGAGATCCCCGGCCCGGTGCGCGACATCTACCGCCAGTGGCGGCCCACCCCGCTCTACCGGGCGCGCCGCCTCGAACGCGCCCTCGACACCCCCGCCCGCATCTACTACAAGTACGAGGGCGTCTCGCCGGTCGGCAGTCTCAAGCCCAACTCGGCGGTGCCGCAGGCGTACTACAACAAGCAGATCGGCAAGACGGGGCTGGTCACCGAGACCGGCGCGGGCCAGTGGGGCAGCTCGATCGCCTCGGCCGCGGCCATGTTCGGGCTGAGCGCGCAGGTGTTCATGGTGGGCGTCAGCTACCGGCAGAAGCCGTACCGCCGGGCCCTCATGGAGGCGTACGGCGCGGTCTGCAACTCCAGCCCCAGCCCGCTGACCGCGGCCGGACGGGCCGTGCTGGCCGAGGACCCCGACCACCCCGGCAGCCTCGGCATCGCCAAGTCCGAGGCCCTGGAGGTCGCCTTCGCCAACCCCGACCTGGGCTACACCCGCGGCAGCTCGCTCAACCACGTGTGCGCCCACCAGACCGTCATCGGCCAGGAGGCGATGCTCCAGATGGAGCTCGCCGAGGACTACCCGGACATCGTGGTCGGCCCCTGCGGCGGCGGCAGCACCCTGGCCGGGATGTGCTTCCCGTTCCTGCGCGACAAGCTGCGCCGCGGGCGCGAGATCCGGCTCGTCGCCGCCGAACCGGTCGCCTGCCCCACCCTGACCCGCGGCCGCATCGCCTACGACCACTCCGACGCGGCCCGGCTCACCCCGCTGTCGCGGATGCACACGCTGGGCCACAAGTTCGTGCCGCCGCCCGTGCACGCCGGCGGGCTGCGCGCCCACGACATCTCGCCGCTGATCAGCCGGGCCGTCGAGAACGGGCTGATGGAGGCGGTCGCGGTACGGCAGACCGCCTGCTTCGAGGCCGGCGTGCTGTTCGCCCGCGAGGAGGGCATCGTGCCCGCCCCCGAGTCGGCGCACGCGGTGCGGGCCGCCATCGACGAGGCGCTGCGCTGCCGCGAGCAGGGCCAGTCGAAGGCGATCCTCATCGCGCTGTCCGGACACGGCCACTTCGACCTGGCCGCCTACGAGAAGTTCCAGGCCGGGCTGCTGCCCGACGACGAGCCGACGGACGAGGACCTCGCCCACGGCCTGTCCAGCATCCCCGACCTGGCCCGCGCCTGACCGGGCGCTGACGCGCGGCCTGCCTGCCGGCGGGCCGCGCCGTCATGTCTGGAACGCGGCGACTAGCGCTGCTTGAGCCGCTGGGCTTCCTTGCGGGCCTCCGCCTGGACGGTGCGCTCCCGCTCCAGCCAGTCGGGGTTCTCCGCCTTCAGCGCGTCGATCTCGGCGGTCGTGAGCGGCTCGGTGATGCCGGCCCTGAGCAGCCCCGAGATGGAGACCCCGAGCTTGGCGGCGACCACCTGCTTGGGGTGCGGCCCGTTACGGCGCAGGTCGGCGAGCCACGCGGGCGGCTTGGCCTGCAGCTCGTTCAGCTCGTCCCTGGAGACGACGCCCGCCTGGAACTCCGCGGGCGTGGCCGAGAGAAGGACACCCAGCTTCTTGGCCGCCGTCTCGGGCTTCATCGTCTGGATGCTCTTCGGTTTGGACGAGGTCATGCCCCCAAGCCTAGCCAGTCGGGACAGCGTCCCCGACATCGATACCCTGAGGACGTGACTGACGAGAGCGGCGAAGACTTCCGGCTGGCGTACGCGCCCGGCGTGACCCCCGCCAAGTGGGCCGGCGTCTGGGCCGAGCGGCTGCCCGACGTGCCGCTCACGCTGGTCACGGCCCCCACCCCCGAGGCGCTGGCCCTCCTGCGCGGCGGCGGGGCCGACGCCGCGTTCGTCCGGCTCCCGATCGACCGCGAGGGCCTGAGCGCGATCCCCCTCTACGTCGAGACCACGGTGGTCGTGGTGCCGAAGGACCACGCCGTGGCCGCCGCCGACGAGGTGACCCTCGCCGACCTGGCCGACGAGGAGATCTTCCACCCCCTCGACGACGCCATCGAGTGGGCGTCGCGGCCCGGGCAGCCGGCCTTCACCCGTCCCGCCACCACGGCCGAGGCGGTCGAGATGGTGGCCGCCGGCACCGGCCTGCTCCTGGTCCCCCAGTCGCTGGCCCGCCTCCACCACCGCAAAGACCTCACCTACCGTCCGGTGACCGACGCGCCGCAGTCCCAGGTCGCCCTGGCCTGGCCCACCGACGCGACCACCGACCTGGTGGAGGACTTCATCGGCATCGTGCGCGGCCGCACGGTCAACAGCTCGCGCGGGCGCGCGCCCGCCGCCCCCCAGGAGAAGCAGGCACGACGCCAGCCGCCCAAACCGGCCCAGAACCGTGCGGGGCGACGTGCCGCGCCGGCGACCCGCAAGAAGAAGGGCCCCCGTCCTCGCTGAGGGTTGACGGCGGGGGCAGGGCGACTACTTTCTCTTAAGAAGCTTTCCTAACAGTGCACTGCCTGTCGACCCCCTGGAGGTCAGCACATGCGCGCGAGAAAGCACTTGGCCCTGCCCCTAGCGACCGTACTCACCACCGTCCTCGCCACCGTCGCCCTCCTCGGCGCCGCCTCCCCCGCGCACGCCTCCCCCACCGGCTGCACCACCGGCCGGGACGGCAAGACCGCCTGGGCGTACTGCAGCGGCGGTTCCGGCAACTACGCCGTGGTCATCCGCGTCACCCATCCGGACCCCACGGTGGGGTCGTGGCCGGAGGTCGGCCCGTGCGTCTCCCCCGGCCAGCGGTCGGAGTACACGCCGTACCACAGCATCCCGTTCACCGTCACCGGCATCACCTACTGCTGAAGCCGGAAGCGCCGGGCAGCCGGTCTCCTTCGCCTACGTGACGATGAGACCGGCGTCCGCCAGCACGGACATGAACAGCCCTCCGCACAGCAACGCGACGGGCCACACCCGCTGGGTGAGGGCGACCAGGATTCCGGCGAGGAGTGCCAGCAGAGCGACGATGGTGAGGGCGTCCATGTGCGTGTTCCTGCCCGTAGGGGGTGGTCTCAGCCGCCGGGGGTCAGAGCTGGCCGAGCTTCGGGATGATCTCGCTGAGCACCCAGAGCGCCAGCCCGAGTGCGAGCAGGTTGACGCGCGCGCCGCCGATGTTGAAGGCGGACAGGACGAAGCAGGCCAGGGCGAGGATGAGCAGAATGAGAGTGATCATGCCGTGTTCCACTTCTGTAGCTGGGGTGGTTGCACAGCGCTACCCGTGATCATGCGATGTAGGCATGACCGCGGAAAGTCCGCCCTCGACCGCCCGTACGTCCGGCTACCTGCGCAGGCACGCCGGCAGGACGGCCACGGCGAGAAGGGCCGTCCCGAACACGATCGCGACGGCGCGCCGCCCGGAGACGAGCGCGAGGACCAGCCCCGGCGCGGGCGCGCCGATCGGCGGGGGCCCGATCTCATGACCCGGATCGTCCTCGGGAGACCTCCGGCCCGCCGGCGCCTGGTCCTTTGCCGTGCGCGAACCGGGGTTCGTCAGGCCGGCGCGAGCCGGAGGAAGTGGATCGCCGTGTTGGCCCGGCAGCCGATGCGTTCGTAGACCGGCTGCCCGGCCGGCGTGGCGTGCAGGACCAGCCTCCGGTGCCCGCTCCGCCTGCCGCCTTCGTGGATCGCCTTGCGGGTGACGGCCTCGCCGTACCCCCTGCGCATCTCCTCCGGCAGGGTGGCGACCAGCGCCAGGAAGATCGAACGCGGCCCGGCGACGGTGGCGGCGCAGGTCACCGGCCGTCCGTCGCGGTATCCGAGGTAGGCGTGCACGTCGCCGCGCCACAGTTCGGAGCCGGCCAGGGCGAGCCTGCCCGCCTCGGGCGTCATGCCGTAGGCGCGGGCGTTGATGTCGCCGTACGCGGCGAGGTGCTCCTCGGTCTCCACCCGACGGAACTCCAGGTCCGGATGATCCGGCTCAGGCACGGACAGGTCGCCCGCCATGCCCCGTCCCGAGAACGCCGGCTCCAGCCCGGCCTCGGCCGCACGCCGGAACAGGCTCTCGCGCGCCTGGGGGCTCAGCAGCTCCTCGAAGATCCACAGATATCCGCTCTCCGACCTGCCCCTCATGAAGGACGCCGCCCGCGCCAGCCGCTCGCCGAGCGCGTCCGCGGGGATGCCCGTACCGGCCAGCGTCACGGTGTTCCAGAAGCCGAAGGGGCTGTCGGCCCACATGTGCACGACGCCGTCGTCCGTGCCGATCCGGCCGCCTCGGTCCCGTACCAGCTCGCTCCAGACGGCGACGAGATGATCCCTGGACTCCACGGCCTCTTCGAACGCCGACACAACCGGCCCCTTTCCGAAGGAGACACCACGACCGGATGGTACGACGCGAGCCCACCGGCCGAGCCACTATCCATGACGACCTTTCCTGGGGTACCCGGCTGTGCTTCCCTTGGGAGTGGCGACCGAAGGGTGGTATCTCGAAGAGATGAAGCGCGATGACTCCCGCTCCATCAACGCCTTGCGCGCCACGTCCCAATTCGCGGCCTTGGAGCCGATCTGGGCCGGCATCAGCTCCACCATGCAGCTGCGGGCCCTGCTGGTGTTCGGGGCGCTCTTCAACGAGCGGGTCTACGTACATGACACGCAGCTCGTGGACAACCCCCGGGTCGTGGGCGACTTCAGCAGGTCGGACCTGCGGGAGAACAACTTCTACCGCCTGCTCAGAGATCTCGTCGCGGCGGGCGTCGTCGCGGTCGGGCTCCGCGCCCACAACTACCTCTACCGGGAGGACCGGCTCGATCCCTGCGACTCCCTGGCGGAGGTCCTGGACAGCTGGAAGCGGAACAGCCCCGACGGGAAGGGATGGGTCGTCTCGCCGGTCTCGGTCGCCCGCGACCGCATGATCAAGGAACTGGACGGCGTACTCGCCGGGGACGGTTCCGTCGTCGTCCGCTACGACTATGTCACCGCCAAGGACGACTTCATGCGGCAGGTCCGCGAGGCCGCCAACTCACCCGACTCCGTCCTGACCGGCCTGCTGTCGGCGCAGCCGACCGAACTGAGAAGACGGTACGACGAGATCCTGTCGCGGCCGCGGTTCTCCCACACCCCCATCTTCGCGCTGCTCCACGACTCCGGACTGCCGGTGAGCAGCGAGCTGATCCAGATCCACGGCCTGTTCGACGAGACCGCGCACGCACGCGCGTTCAACGCGAGAATCATGGGCTCTGACTGGACCTCAGGGGACGGCACCGGCCTTCCCGAGGCCGTCCTCACCGACGCGCGGCGTGCGCACAGCCGGCCGGATCCCCAGCTCGACATGCGGGAGCTCGTCGAGACGGCCTATCGGATGGTCGAGGGCCCGCCGCCCGACCTGCTGGCCATGCTCCGCTTCGAGGAGATCGTCGAACTGCGCGAACAGGCCAGGGAGCTGTTCGAGATCCAGTCCTACCTCGAAGTCTCCAACGCCCGGGACGTGGACGACGCCCTGGCCACGGCCCTGGCCGACTGCGCCGCCGACTACTGGCAGCGTATCTGCGACCACATCCGGGCGACACGTCCCCATCTGGCGGTCAAATCCACCAGGCTCGGCATCTTCCTGCGCAGGAAGATGCCCGGACTGGCGAAGGTCGCCGAACGGTTCGCGATGACGGGCCTGTCGACGCTCACCGAAGTGGCGGTCAACATGGTCCCGGTGGTCGGGGGCATGCTGGGCGAGGAGTCGAAACGCAGCATGCTGCGGCGCGCCAACCTGGAGTTCGTCTTCTTCACGGACTCCTCGCGCATGCGGGAACTCAGGAGCTTCTACCCGCACCGGAGCTGGATCTCCTCCGACGCGAGAATGATCACACGTGGGTGAGCGCGGAACACCTTCCCGGGAGTCCTGATGTCGACGACACCTTCCCTCTCGCAGCGCGACGGACTCACCTGGGCCGTGCGGCCCGCCAGCGGTGACCGCGTCGGTCCCGGGCCGCACGAGCAGGACATCTGGCGCCTCCTGCAGTCCTTCGCCGAGCCCGGCTCGGCCTTCCTCGACGTCGGCGCCCACGTCGGCCACTTCGCCTTACGGATGGCCAGGGCCTTCACGAAGGTCGTCGCCGTCGAGCCGAACCCGGTCGCGCTGGGCGCGCTGCACCTCAATCTGCAGCTCAACGAGATCGGCAACGTCGACGTCCAGCCGGTGGCCGCACACGACTCCGGGGCACGATTACGGCTCTGGGATCCCTACGACGTCACCGCCGGCCCCTGCACGCGTACGCTCGCCGCCGGCGAGCCGGCGACCATCCCCGCCGACTGCATCACGTCCGCCCTCCACCACGGCGAGGAGGGGTACGGCGCGTTCCTCGGCGAGGCCGACGCCCTGCCGATCGACCTGATGACCTCCCGGTCCCGGGAGAGGATCCGGCTCGTCAAGGTGGACATCGAGGGCCATGAGGCGAAGGCGCTGGCGGGCGCGGCGGAGACGATCGCCCACCACCAGCCGGCGCTCCTGATCGAGATGCACGACTCCATGTACGGCGAACGCATCAGGGAGGAGGTGATCGAGCAGCTCACGCGGCACGACTACGCCTGGTGCGACTTCTCGCTCTATCAGCGTTCGAAGATGACGCGGTCGGACATGTGCCCCTACATCTACGCCGAGCCGGTCAGCACGCGGCGGATGCGGGACGTCCTCGACTTCGCCGTCCGGGCGAACGAGGGCGCGGCGTCACGCTGGGTGACGACTCCGTGAGACGGTCAGGATCACCAGGCTCATCTCCTCGTGCCGCACCCAGCACAAGGCCTCGAAGTCGCCTATCTCCGCCTTCAGCAGCCCTGCTTCCTTGTCGATCGTGCGCAGCAGGCCCGAGTCGAGGTCGGTGGAGAGATACTCCAGGCAGTTGAGGACGAACGTGGCGGCCATCGGCTCCGCGGCGTGCACGGCACGGATCTGCCGCACCGCCGATGACGAGAGCTGGATCTCGTAGTAGCCCTTCACGAGGCCAGCTCACGGCGCAGGTCGCCGAGCCGCATCGTCTCCATGCCGGCTTCGAGCTCCGCGATCAGCCTCAACCCCGACCTCCGGTCAGCGGCATCCTGAGCCTCGTTGAGCAGGTCGACGCCGGCGGCGGCCACCTCGTAGGGCACCACCGCGGCCACGAGGCGGCCGTCCTGCTCCAGCAGGACGACCTCTCCCGCCGTCGCCTGGTCGATGGCTTCCTGGACGGCGGCAGCGGTGGCCGGGATCCGCAACGTGCGATTTCGCATGGCAGGTGGCCCTCCGTTCGCGGACTGCGCAGCCCCTTCGGCTTATGAGCCCTTACCCCGGGGACCTCCACCACAATACTTCGCCGCCGTTACGGAGAAGTCGCAGTCGATGCACATCGACCTGGCGATCAGGCAGTCGGCCTCACCGGCGACCTCCCCTCCATGTGTCGCGTTCCGCGGGCTTCACGTCGCCGAAGCTGGGCCGGTCGTAGCAGCCCGCCGACCCGGCGGTGTAGGTCAGGCGCGCGTTCTGCTCCGGGTTGATCAGTACGACGAGCGACACCACGGCCGCCACCGCGACGCGGGCCCCACGCCGCCGGACGGGCGGGAGATCCGCCGGGCGACCACCGGCGGCCAGCTCACGGGCGGTGGCCGCGATCCACACGGTGCTGACGAGCCTCACCGCGTCCACCAGGATCACCATCGCCAGACCGCCGCCGAAGCCCCCTCCGAGCAGGGCGGCCCCGAACAGCGCCAGACCGGCCGAGGCGTCGGACCCATCGCCCCTTCCGTCGTCCGTGTAGAGTTCGCCGAAGGTCGGCGGCGACCACTCGGCGGCCACCCAGAGCCAGGTGTCGCCGAGCACCAGCCCCGCGACCGCCGCCAGAAGAATCAGACTTACTAATCCGATCCTGATAAACCGCCATAAATGTTCCGAAGACACGGGACGCGATCTTAGTGCGGCGCCACCACACCGACAGGCCCAGCGGAACAGACGATGCCGTACCGGTGTCGTCCAGGCCCGCCATTCACCGGCGATCTGGTTTGATCATCCCCGTTCGACCGGATCGGCGCGCACGGAGACGCCTTGACTGCAGACAGCCGCACCAGGAATTCCCGCAGAACCGGGTCCGTCATCGTCGTCATCCTCGTTCTGCTCGCCTGTCTGACCGAAGGCGTGCACTTGTTCGGCGGGCGCGCAGAACGCATGCGCGAGGTCTATGGCGGCGCCTTTCAGACAGCGCATCCTGAGTACCAGCTCGTCGTGAACCACGAGGTGAGTGTGGGCCCCTTGTCGATGCGCCTGACGGCCGCTGGTTTCGAAATGCACCCGGGTCTGCGACGTCGCCAATCAGGCGGACAAATAGTGACCGACGTGCTGGGCATCGTCTCCGCTCCCGCCATGCCGGAGACGACGATGAGCCCGTTGCTGCGCTCGTTCCACGGCGGCGTCGTTCATCTGTTCCTCTCCGGATCGCACGGGGACGTCGGCAAGCCTGTCTACTGGCGCTCGTGCGCCGTCTATGAAACCGAATGCGCGAATACTTCCCCGATCGAGCTCTACAGACGTTGGGTGGCCAAGTTGCAGTGGACCGACTCGCTGAACCTGAAGCCCTTCGGGATCGATCCCGGCCGCTTACGTCAGGCGACGCATGAAGGCAGGGTCTATGGATTCGTCACCTACAGCCACCCGAAGCCAGCACTCGCCGAATTGATCGAAAAACCCGGAGTACGCACGATCAGAATCACCGCATCATCGCCCATGGCGTCGTGACCACCCCACTCGGCGTCGAACCACCGACGGTCATTGCACGTGCGCGACCGTTCACCCCGCCTCAGAACGACAGCTTGAACCCGTCGTGACTGCGTACGAAGCCGAGAGAGTCGTAGAAACGATGGGCCTCCGTGCGTCGTTTGTTACTGGTGAGCTGGACCAGGGTGCAGCCACGGGCGCGTGCCCGCTCGATCGCCCAGGTGAGCAGTTCGCGCCCGAGCCCCGCCCCACGTCGATCGGCACGCACCCGGACCGCCTCGATCAGCGCCCGCTCCTGACCGTGTCGTCCCAGGCCGGGGATGTACGTCAGCTGGAGGCAGCCGACGACCGTACCGTCTTCCTCGTCCAGAACGATCATCTCGTTGCGCTCGTCGGCGTCGACGGCCTTGAAGGCTCGCTCGTACGCCTCGTCGACCTCAACGGTCCGGGGATCGACCACGGTGTCCTCGTCAGCCAGGAGCGCGATGATCGCCGGCAGATCCCGGCGCGTCGCAGTACGAATAGTCACGCCACAGAGCATGCCAGGCACCGGAGATCGGAAGAGCAGCCGATGCCACGTCGACGACACGAAACCCCGCTGCCAGGCGGTTGCTGCTCTATCCGCGTGAAACGGATATGCGTCGCCACGAAAGAAAGGCAGCGAACAACGTGACCCCGCCTGCAGCGATCAGTACGGTAGCGGGAATCTTAACGAGGTTCCGCAGGTCTCTGCAGCTGTCCAAATGTTGCGCAATGTCGGCCCAGACGGGGGACAGATCGAGTTCCTGCCGGGTGACTTCGAAAAATGCCGAGCCGCAAGATACACCACCCGACGTAACAGACATCAGACCAGCGAGAAGGCCCGAGCCGATCAGCAGGAAGGCAACAAACGCCATCGCTTTGGGAGACATGCCAGTCCTTCCGTGGTTCCAACGGCAGTGGATCATTTCATGGCGAAGCTTGAGCCGGGAAGACCTCTGCCTCAGCCCAGGGAACAACAAATGACACGCTGACAGCACAGCGATCACGTTTACCTGCCCTACGTCCACACCGACCCACTAGGAGCTGTTTGAAGTTCGGATCTAGATGAGGGTCGGTGGTTGGCTGCCGTGGCTGGTAGAACTCGGATGTGGCGCGCTTTGATGTGACCGATGCCGAGTGGGCTTTGATCGAGCCGCAGCTGCCGGTGGCGGCGACCGGGCCGCTGCCACGGAGGGTGCGTGATCAATTCAACGGGATCTTGTGGCGGTTTCGTACCGGGTCTGGCTGGCGTGACGTCCCGGAACGCTACGGGCCTTGGTCCACCATCTACTCCCGGTTCAACGGCTGGGCCAAAGCCGGCGTGTTTCAGGGGCTGATGGACGCGCTGATCGCCGAGGCGGCATCGCGAGGACAGGTCGGCCTGGAACTGGTCAGCGTGGACTCCACGATTGTGCGGGCGCATCAGGACTCGGCCGGGCTGGCGGTCGCCGGAGAAACGCTGGATGCGCTGGAGCAGGCGCTGACCGAGGAAAAGGGGGCTCCGCTGCCGGAGCAGCCGCCGGTGCTGAGGGTGATGCGCCGCAGGCCCCACCCGATGCCGATGCGCCGCCGGCGGACGATCGCGCCGCCGTCCGGCGACGCCGTGAGGCTCGGGCGGAGGCGGCCGCGCTCGGTCGATCCCGGGGCGGGCTGAGCAGCAAGATTCATGCTGCGGTCGATGGCGCGGGGTTGCCGCTGGTTTTCGTGCTCACGCCTGGGCAGGCCGCCGACTGCCCGCAGTTCAGCACCGTCCTGGACAAGATCCGCGTGGCCGGGCCGGTGGGCCGGCCCCGGACCCGCCCTGCCGCGGTGGCCGCGGACAAGGCCTACTCTTCCAAGGCCAATCGGGCCTATCTGCGTCGCCGTGGCATCGGCGCGGTCATCCCGGAGAAGAGTGACCAGCAGGCCAACCGGAAGAAGAAGGGGGCGGCGGGTGGGCGGCCCGTCGCCTTCGATCCGGGGCGCTACCGGCAGCGCAACACCGTTGAACGCTGCTTCCAGAAGATCAAGAGCTGGCGTGGCCTGGCGACCCGCTACGACAAAGCCCCGGAGAACTATGAGGCCGGGCTCTGCCTGCGGGGCTCGATCATGTGGTTAAGACTCCTCACCTCAACCACATAATGATCCGAACTCCAAACAGCACCTAGCACTTCCCCATCACCCTCAGGGTCACTGACTGGCACAGATCCGTACGCACGCGCACGCAACTGAACGCCGGCCTATGGTGCCTGTCGCGCTCACCACAGGGCCGCAACTGCACGTTTGCTTCGCACCCCATCATGATGACCGGATGCGCCGAAAGGATCTCCCGGAGGATATCGCGCGTAACCAAGATGGGCGCGTCTGGGATGTGTTGTGCGTCGGGATTGCCGTCGGGGTAGTGGCCTGGGGCGCCATCGGCGCATGGACCGCCATCACGGTCGGCAACTACCCGTGGAACAAATGGATCCCCTTCGCCAACGGGGCCAGCAAGGGCGCATTCCTCGGCCTGCTCGCCGCCCTCATCTCTCTCATCCCCTCAGCCAAGGGATTCCGAAACGGGTGGCGATGGACTGTCTTCGTCGCCGCCTTCATCGGCGGAAGCCTGTTGGGCACGGTGCAGGATCTCCTCGGCGCGCCGGCCCCTGCCGTCTATTTTATGGACGCCCTTTCAGATGAGCAGTGGTACGGGACGACCATGCTGCTGCACTGGGCGGGCAAAGTGGCGCTGCCTGCCGTCGTGTGCGCCGTAATCCTTACTACGCTTGCGGGTCGTCCCTATCGGTCGCGACAGTCGATCGCCTTCAGCGCGGCGCTCTTCCTCGCCGGCGTCACGCTGCTCCTGCTTCCAGTGATCGCCTCCACTCTTGCACCTGAGATCCAGGGCAACGGCCAGCACGCCAACGAGGGACCTTGGGCCGGCATGCGCTGCTGGGCCGTCGGAATACCCATCCTGATGTCCGGACTGGTTCGATGGGCCTTGCTCAGGGCCAGTCGCGAGCACCCCCGCGAAGGCGATCACGTCGTTAATCGGTGAATCAGGGTGAGGAGCCCTGGATCGTCGACCACCCCAAGCACCTACGGCGGCCAGCCATGCAGGGCGATCATAGGGCTGCATCTGTAAGGCGGCGCGGCACGCGGGATCGGTGTGTTCGATCGGTACGGCGATGCTGGCGTGCGGTGCCCGGCCCGATGTTCCGCCGCCGTCCGGTGGACCGGCTCCCAGACCGCACCTCTGGACGGCGGGCGGGCGGAGGGCCGAGGTACCGGCCCGGTCGCTGCCCTGCCTGCCGGTTCTCCTTGCACGGCTTCCGCTTCCGCGAACCACGTGGACAGCCGGTGGCAAGCCGGATGCGCAGCTTGTGGAGCCTCTCCAGAACCGCATCGAGCCGGGAGACTACCCACCTGGCACGCTGCTGCCGAGCGAGAACCAGCTCATTAAGGAGTTCAGCATCTCCCGTCCTACCGTGGTCGTTGCCCTCCGCGGATGCGCGAGCATGGATGGATCGAGTCCCAGCAGCGCAGGGGTCGCTTGATCCGCAGCCGACCGGCAATGGCCTCTGTCGAGCAGAAGCGGCCGGGGGGCAGGCGGACTTGACCAAGCCGAAGGCCGCCTCCACGGGCGAGGTGGTCAAGGTGGGTTCGGCGCTGTGCGCGACGTCTCCGGCCGGCCTCTGACCGTCGTGGAGTCTTGCTCTCGGCCGACAGGCATGAGTTAGTGGACGCCTACCCCGTTTTCTAGCATCCGGGTACTCCGTGCGCCCGTTCTGGGGGCGCCGTGCACACCGGCGGATCTTCCTGCCACACATGGTTGCTGCGGCTCTTGTGCTGATACATCGCGAAGAGGACGAAGAGCACCATGCCGAGCACGACGAGCCCATAGAACCAGGTGCCACCCTTGCTGTTCAGCGCCCTGGCGACGATCAGGCCTACGACGGGTCCTCCGCCTCCGAGTCCGAGCGCCAGGTAGACGAGCACCTGGCCTAGGTCCGCATTCGCCGGTTCGCCTCCCATCAGCGCGAAGCTGTACGCGAAACCCAGCCATCCGAGTACCAGGGTGCCCAGCACCCATACGACCCCTAAGACCAGCAGGGCCGTGCTCCCTCGCGATCCACTGCTTTCCGACTCCATGATCGAGAGTATTCGTTCTGGCTTGTCCGGGAAGCAGCACAGCGCGTTCACGATTCCACACCGAAGCTTCTCTCAGGCGCTTGGTGTCACGGCGAGGCCGAGCCCGTCAAGGACTTCGACGTCGCGTCCAGCGCATCTCCGCCGAGTGGCCACGCTGGCGCCCCAAGGCCGCGCGGTCGGCGTAGGGGCCATGGCCGCGAAACACAAGGAAAGATCGGCTTTCCCGACCTGCACTTCCACGATCTTGGGCACCGGGAACACGATCGCCGCCGGCTCCGGTGCGAGCCTCAAAGATCTCTTGCAGCGCATGCGACGCAACTCCGTCCGCGCCGCACTGATCTACCAGCACAGCACGGCGGAAGCAGATCGCAAGATCGCCGACATCATGAACGCGAAGATCGAAAGAGCCTCCGCGCCTGCTACTGACACGTCAACGGCACGAAGCCCCGTTTCCGTGATCGGAAACGGGGCTCTTCAGGCTGGTGGGCGGTACTGGGTTCGAACCAGTGCCCCCTCGCTTGTAAGGCTCGCCGCGACAAGGTGGGACCTCGGGTGATTCGGGGTCCTACCTCGGCGAACGTTCCGCCCTGGTCCTCGACCGTCCACGCTCGTCCTGGGCCGTTGTCACTCAGATAGTCACTCAGTGGGAGCGGCCTGGCCGTGCTCCAGATAGACGGTTCTGCCAAGCTCGCGTGCAGTAGCGGCGGCCTTGACCCGACGGGCAAGCCGCTCGATCAACAGCCCGTCCAGTTCCTCGACGGGATGGAACTCGTAGGCGCTCAGCTCGTTGTCCACGAACCTGATCTGCTTGAGCAACTCGCCGTCCAAGGTGCCTCCGTCGAACACGAACAGGACCTTGTCGCCCTCCTTAGGGAGAGGCGCCCAATCGACCACGAGGAGGCGACCGATGGCCGGCTGAATGCCCAGTTCCTCTTGCACCTCTCGAACGCACGCCTCGTACGGGGTCTCCCCCGGCTCGACGTACCCGCCCGGAATGTCCATGGAGGGCTTGTACGTAGGGCGGACGAGAAGCACACGACCGCTGTCATCGAAGAACAGCGCACCGGCAGCGGCACGGGCCTGGGCGAACGGCGGAGCCTCCTGATCGTTCACAGCCCCGACCTTACGCCACAGGGACTGCCTTCACACGATGTGCAGTCGCCGGGCGAGAGCCGCGAGTTGGTAACTGGGTTTGCCCTTCTGCCTTCTGATCCACGACATCGTGAGCTGACGGCTGAGGTAGTGATGGCGCACCTGCTCGGGAGCGATGGTCTCGGCCTCCAAGAGCGCGGCCATCGCGTCGTCGGTACGGTTCCACAGGCTCAGGGCATGCGCCACGGCCAGGCCATGACGAGCGCGACGTTCGATCGGAAGCCTGCTGGTATCCAGCTTCGGCCCGAGTTCCACAGCCACCTGGATGTCTCCCAGCTCGATTGCCGTGGCCACCTGATGGATACGGACGTTCGTCGGCCCGAACGCGGTCCAGACATGGTTGGCGTCACCGCCGAGCCGCACCGCCGCTGCCTGTGCCTCGGCGAGGAACGCGCGTGTCGTGCTGCGGTCGTCGTCTCGCGCCGCCGCCATCGACCCGGCGAGGTACAGCGTGCCGTACACCGAAAGCAGCTCAGCCGTGGCGTGCGGGAGGCCGGGAGACAGCAGGTCGGCGGCGTCCATCGTGAGCTGCTTGGCTGCCTCGTAGCGACCGTTGGACAGAAGGGCGTGGGTCACGGAGCGAAGCAATGAGGCCGTCACGAGCTGATCACCGGATTGCCGTGCGAAGGAGAGTCCCCGCTCAGCGGGGATCCATGCGAGATCAGCCTCACCCACCTTGGCCAGGATGCTGGCAGCGGCGTGGTAGACCTGCCCGAGCACTCCCGATGCGGCCATGCGCGCGTCACCGTTCGCTACGCGCGCAGCATGATGCGCCTCTCCCAGGAGTCCGGGCAGAGTCCGGATCACGGAGCTGTACCGGGCTCCCTGGTACGCCCGCCACACTTCGGCAAGGGCACGTCGCAGGTCGGCCTGCCCGGAGGGTTCCGCGTTCTCCACGAGCCCGGCCATCGGCGAGAGCTGCCGATAGTCCGTGATCGCGGCGCGCAGTGCTGGGATGGTCTGATCGCCGCTTCCGTCCGTCCACTCGAACAGGTGCGGCTCGGCCAGTAGATCACCGAGGGACACGTCCAATACGCTCGCCAGGGATTTGATGACGGACAGACGATCCAAGGTGATGCGGTCGTTCTCCACCTTGCTCAGCCAGTCGGTGGTCCGTCCCACCAGCCCGGCCAATACGTCCTGAGACATCCCACGCCGTCGCCGGTACCAGGCCACGCGCTGGCCGATGGACAGATTGCTGGTCATTCCTCGCATGCACCTCATCCTCATCGGATGCCTACGACGGACCCCTGAATTTCTTTCCGGCCTCACAGCTCGGCCGACACATACCGTCACGCTACGTCACTGCCGTACGTGATGGGAGGTCACTCATGCAACCGCCGAACCGACACCCCACGCCAGAGAAGCACGCCGCCGATGCCCTGGCCGACGCCCTCGCCGCTCACGGCGTATCCGCAGACGTCCATGACGGCTATGGCCTGAGCCTGGTGTCCGTGTGGGTCGGGCTCGTCGTCTGGTGCGACGGCGATTGGTACTGGTGGCGGGCAGGCTGGGACGACCGCCGCAAACGAGTGCTGTACGCCCGCCATCCGGCCATCGAACCGTCGAGAGCCGCGCGCCGGGTTGCCTTCCGCTACGCGGACCTTCAACGACGCCACCCTCTCTCGGAGACGATCCGCAGTCTGCGACCGGAATCCACGGAAGCGGGCACTCAGTGAAGATCCTGCGCAGTGGCATGCTTGCGCTGGTGTCCGTGTGGGTCGGACCGGTCGTCTGGTGTCACGGCGGGCGGTACCGGTGGCGGTCAGCCTGGGACGCGAGACGACAGCGAGTCATCCACGCTTGGCACCCCTCCACCGAGCCCACTCGGGCCGCGCACCGAACCGCTCTCCGCTACGCCCGCCTACGGGAGTCGCAGCCGCCCTGTACACCGGTCGTCGGAGTGCAACCATGCCCATGACCTTGGCGAAGTTGATTGCCGAGTACCCGGAGTGGCAGGTTCACGACATGGCCGCAGGGTGGGCGGCCATTCGGAAACAGTCTGTTCCCTGTACAAGGGGCCAGTCCAACGTCCGTTGCGGGGCGACGTTGGATGAACTGGCCGCGAACCTGCAAGCGGAGACCAGGCTAGAAACCAGTAAAGAAACTCTGAGCCAGCAAATTGTCGTCGGCCCTGTCCTGTCCCGGGACATGCTTGACACGTCGATCCCAAGACATGGGTGACAGGTGCTGTTGTCGGCCAGTCTGGCGTGCGTCGTTGCGGCGTCGT